>NZ_BJLQ01000091.1 GCF_006538725.1 Cellulomonas gelida | reverse complement strand
AGTGATGCTTCGGGTTCGAGCTGGAGCGGTGTGCACGTGCTCGATGGCGGGTCGGCGACGGTGCGGTTCGCGGAGGTCCGTTACGCGTCGTACGGGATCGCCACGGTTGACGAGCGGGGCTATTCGAGCCCGCGCGCGAATGTTGTTGATCTGTCGCACGTGACGATGGTTCAGTCGCCGATTCGTATCAGCGTTGATCGTTCGGGTTCGAATGCTGGAACGGCAACGGTTCGAGTCGAGGACTGCACGGTGCGGGATACGTCCGGGGATGGGATCTCGGTCACTGCGACGGGGGTTCCGGTCGGGTCTGGTACGCAGATCCCGGTGCCGGTGGTGCAGAACAACACCGTGACTGGTGCGGGTGGGGTCGCGGTCGACGTCAGGGGTGACAAACTCGACGGGGCCTTGTTACGGGGCAATTCCGGTTCGGGAAACCAGGTGAACGCGATCTCCGTGACGGGCACGCTGGTCACCGACACGACGATCCCGCTCGGTGGGCTGCCGTTGGCACTGAACGGCCGCAGCAGTGCCTGGAGGTACCTCACCGTTGCCTCGGGCGTGACGCTGAGGGTGGAGCAGGGGGCGGTCATCAAGTCCCTTGCCGGCGGTCTGC
>NZ_BJLQ01000090.1 GCF_006538725.1 Cellulomonas gelida | reverse complement strand
CGCCGGGCCGTGGCGGTGGTCCGCCACGGCCCGGGGTGGTCACCAGCGTGCGGCGTTGGCGCGCTCGGTGGCCTGGTAGTCGTCGTTCGAGGTGGCCACGGCGCGGCCGATCTCGGCCAGCAGGGCCTTCATGTCGGTCAGTGCGCTGGTCCACTTGGCGCGGGCGGCCTCGTAGGACGTGGAGGCCTCACCGGACCAGTTGGCCCGCAGCGGCTGCAGGGACTGGTCCATCTCGCCCAGGCGGGACTCGATGCGCGAGGCACCGCTCTGGATGTCAGCGGCAGCGGTGGACAGGCCACCGAAGTTCACCTTCAGGTCGCTCATGACGTTCCCCTTCCTCAGCCCAGACGCCCGGACAGGCGCGAGAACGTCGACGACTGCGTGTCGTCCGACGCGGTGTAGGACGACTGCGACTGCACCAGGTTCGCCTCGAACTCGTTGAGCGCGGCGACGATCTTCGACGCGTCGTCACGCCAACGCACCATCAGCTGGTTGAACGCGACCGCGCCCTGGCCCTGCCAGTGCGACCCGATCCCGGCCAGCTTGCCCTCGAGCGCGGACAGCTCGGACTGCAGCTCGCCACGCGTGCGCGCCACCACGTCCGCGCCGCGCTTGATCGCACCATCTGCTGCGGAAACCTCAGCGGCCATGACACCTCCCCCATGCCCGACCCCACCGGGCCGATGCCGGACGCGACCCGGACGAGCCACGCCGGTCCCGACGAATCAACGC
>NZ_BJLQ01000089.1 GCF_006538725.1 Cellulomonas gelida | reverse complement strand
GCGGCGGGTCCCCACGTGGGGCCCGCCGTTCGTCGTTCCCGCGCTCAACCTGCGGCCCGCACGTGCCGACCAGAACGGCAGACGCCGCAGTGGAGGCGTCCGACGATGAGGACGCCATGACGACGACCCAGCCCGGCTGGTACCCCGACCCGCAGAACCCCGCGACGATGCGCTGGTTCGACGGCACGCAGTGGACCGCGCACGTGGCGAGCGCCGCGACTCTCGACCCGCGCACCGTGCAGCGCTCGTCGTGGTCGACCACCAAGATCGTCGTGACGGTCGTGGCCGTCGTCGTCGGCGTGCTCGTCGTGCTCGGGGTGCTGGCGGCGATCGCCATCCCCGTGTTCCTGAACCAGGCGAACACCGAGGGCTTCCGCACCAGCGTGGAGGGAGCGACGTGCGAGCAGGTGGTCGCCGAGGCCGTGGAGCTCTCGCACCGCGACCTGCCCGACGGCTACGTCGCGCTCGCGAGCGTCACCGACGCACACGCGGTGACCGACGACCGCGGCACCGTGCAGCGTCCGGCGACGGGCGAGCTCGCGCACGTCCTGACGTGCGAGGGCACCGGGCAGTGGGAGGACGGCACCTCGAGCGCCATCCGGCTCTCGTTGTCGGTCGACTCGGCCGGGCGGCACACGATCGCGGACACCACGGACACCAGCCCGACGACGTGACGCCGCACGCAGGACGGACGGCGACGTCACCCGAAGGGGGCGGCGAACGTCGGGAGAACGGCGGCTCGCCCTC
>NZ_BJLQ01000088.1 GCF_006538725.1 Cellulomonas gelida | reverse complement strand
CTAGGGCGTGTCTCCTATATCCGTGACCAGGTGATGCAGGCGGCGAGGACGACAGCCGCGCGGTAGGTGACGGCGAGCTTGTCGTAGCGGGTAGCCAGACCCCGCCATTGCTTGGTCAGAGCGAAATGGCGTTCGACGACGTTGCGGCCGCGGTAGGCGGCGACGTCGAGCCCGGGCGGCCGGCCGCCGCGGGAGCCGCGTCGCCGGCGGGCGGCGATCGAGTCGGACTTCTCAGGGATCACGGCCTTGATGCCGCGGGCGTGCAGCGCGCGGCGGTAGGCGCGTGCTGAGTAGGCCTTGTCGGCGACGACGGCGTCCGGCCGGGTGCGCGGTCGGCCCGCGGTCAGGCGTGGGACGCGGATGTCGGCCAGGACCGCCGCGAGCAGTGCGCCGTCGTTGCGGTGCCCGCCGGTGATCACCACGGCCAGCGGGCGACCGTGCCCGTCGACGGCCGCGTGGATCTTCGTGGTCAGCCCGCCACGCGATCGTCCGACGCCGTGACCTGCGGGTTCACACTCCTCGAGCGGCAGATTCCTGTGATTCGACCCTGCCCCCTGTGTCCTGGTCGGGGCGCGGCGTGTTCGTCGCGTGCTGGTGGGCCCGAGCGATCGTGGCGTCCACCGACACCGTCCAGTCGACCTGACCGGCCGCGTCGGCCTCAGCGAGCAACCGGGCCAGCACCCGGTCCCAGGTGCCGTCCGCGGCATACCGACGGTGCCGCTTCCAGACCGTCTGCCACGGCCCGAACTGCTCGCGCGGCAGATCTCGCCACGGGATCCCGGTCCGGTACCGGTACGCGATCGCCTCGACGACCCGCCGGTTGTCACCGAACGGATGCCCCCGCCGGCCAGCGTTCGACGGCAGCAACGGCTCGACCCGCGCCCACTGCTCGTCCGAGAACACCCGAAACCGCGAAGACGACGTCACCCGCACAGCCTCCCGGAGGACTCACCTCAGATATGGGAGACACGCCCTA
>NZ_BJLQ01000087.1 GCF_006538725.1 Cellulomonas gelida | reverse complement strand
CGCGCAGATCGGTGTGACGGGGTTGGCGGTCATGGGCCGTAACCTGGCGCGCAATTTTGCTCGGAACGGGTTCACGGTGGCGGTGCACAACCGGTCGTTCGCCAGGACGCAGTCGTTGCTGGCTGAGCATGGTGACGAGGGCGTGTTCGTGGCGTCGGAGTCGCTCGCGGGTTTCGTGGCGTCGTTGGAGCGGCCGCGCAAGGTCGTGGTGATGGTCAAGGCCGGCGCTGCCACGGATGCGGTGATCGACGAGCTGGTGCCGTTGCTGGAGCCGGGTGACATCGTCGTGGATGCGGGGAACGCGCACTTCCCGGACACGGTCCGGCGGGAGGACGCGTTGCGTGCCCGGGGTCTGCATTTCGTGGGGTCGGGTGTCTCGGGTGGTGAGGAGGGTGCGTTGCTGGGCCCGTCGATCATGCCGGGTGGCACGCGTGAGTCGTATGAGAGCCTCGGGCCGATCTTGGAGAAGATCTCGGCGAAGGTCGACGGGGTGGCGTGCTGCACGTATGTGGGTCCTGATGGTGCGGGTCATTTCGTGAAGATGGTGCACAACGGCATCGAGTACGCCGACATGCAGCTGATCGCTGAGGCGTACGACCTGCTCAAGCAGGGGCTGGGTGCCACGGCCGGGGAGATCGGGCAGATCTTTGCGCGGTGGAACACCGGGGATCTGGAGTCGTTCCTGATCGAGATCACCGCTGAGGTGCTGCAGCACGTGGACGCGGCCACGGGGTCGGCGTTCGTGGACATCGTGGCGGACCAGGCCGAGCAGAAGGGCACCGGGCGGTGGACGGTGCAGAACGGTCTGGATCTGGGGGTGCCGATCACGGGGATCGCCGAGGCGACGTTCGCCCGGGCGTTGTCGGGTGGGGTCGCGCAGCGCGACGCGGCGCGTGGCACGTTGGTGGCCGATGTCGCGCCGTGGGCGCTCGAGGATCGTGAGGGGTTCGTCGAGGACGTGCGCCTGGCGTTGTATGCCTCGAAGGTCGTGGCCTATTCGCAGGGGTTCGATCAGATCGCGGCGGCCTCGGCGCAGTTCGGGTGGGACATCGACCGCGGCGCGATGGCGCGGATCTGGCGTGGTGGGTGCATCATCCGTGCCCGGTTCCTCAACCGCATCACCGAGGCCTACGAGCGCGACGCGGACCTGCCGCTGCTGCTGGCTGATGAGTACTTCACCGCCGCAGTGGGTGCCGGGGTCGGTGCGTGGCGGCGGATCGTGGCCGGTGCCGCGCTGCACGGGGTCCCCACGCCGGCGTTCTCCTCGTCGTTGGCGTACTACGACGGGGTGCGCGCCGAGCGACTGCCCGCCGCGCTGATCCAGGCCCAGCGCGACTTCTTCGGCGCCCACACCTACCGGCGCACCGACCGCGACGGTTCGTTCCACACCCAGTGGTCCGGCGACCGCACCGAGCAGGA
>NZ_BJLQ01000086.1 GCF_006538725.1 Cellulomonas gelida | reverse complement strand
ATGCGGCTCGCCACGGCCCGCGACGAGCTCGAGCCGCTGCGCGACCCCACGGTCACGGGCCCCGACGACCCTCGTCTGACGATCGTCGTCCTGGCCCGCGTCGTGGAGTCCCTCGGCACGCTGCCCATGGTCACGCCGCACGAGATCGAAGGTCTCTTCGCGGCGGACCTGGCCTACCTGCAGGACTTCTACGGAGTGATCAACTTCGGGAGCCAGCAGGAGTTCGAGGAGTTCGTCGCCGCGCAGCGCGCGCTCGGTCAGGCGCCCGGGGTCTCGTCGTCCGACGAGGCCCCGGCGCCCGCCGCCGAGAGCCAGGAAGCCGCACCGACGTCCTCCGTCGAGGCAGCCGCCGCGCTGCCCCGGCCCGGCCGCGGGGCGATCGAGGAGATCCGCTCCGAGGCCCGTCACTAGGTCCTGACCATGCTGCGCTACCCCGTCGACGTCCTCTGGCAGGAGATCGCCTACCTGGCGTACCACCTGCACTGGCCGCTGCCCGACCTGCTCGACCTCGAGCACATGGACCGCGTCCGGATGGTGCGGGCTGTCTCAGCGATGAATGCCCGAGCGTGGGAGGCGGTGCGCGACAGTGCCTGAAGGACCCCTGGGCGGAGACGCACCCGTCTCCGCCAACTTCCTGTTCGAGGTCGACGGTGTCGAGATCGGGTACTTCGTCGAGGTCACCGGCCTCGAGATGACCGTGAGCACGCAGGAGTACCTCGAGGGCGGGCAGAACCAGTACGTGCACCGCTTCCCCGGCGTGATCCGCTGGCCGAACCTGGTGTTCCGCCGGGGCCTGGTGAACTCCGACGCGCTGTTCCAGTGGGTCGCGAGCTCGTCGGGCGAGGGATTCGCGGGCAACCAGAACAGCCTGACCCGTTCCACGGGCGCCGTGACCGTCGTCGACCACCAGGGCGCGCGCCTGCGCTCGTGGGAGTTCGAGGGCGTGTTCGCCGTCTCGTGGGCCGGGCCGCGGCTGTCCGTCGACGCGAGCGAGGCGCTCGTCGAGACGCTCGAGGTCGCGCACAACGGCTTCCGCGCGAAGACGCTGCAGTGAGCCGCCCGTGACCGACATCCACGAGCCGATGAGCGGCGCGACGGCGTCCGCGCAGCCGAGCGCCGAGCAGCAGCGCCTCGACCCGACCCGCCTGGGCCGGGCCGTCGCGCTGCGCATGCGCCGGCCTGGGCCGCGCCTGGGCCGGGCGCGTCCGTCGCCGATCGGCTCGCTGGCCTCGTCGTCCGTGCGGTTCGCGCACGGCTGGGGCCGACCGGTCGACGTGCGGCGCGCGCTGTCCGGCCCGTCGACGACCGTGACCCCGCGCCGCACGCCCGAGGACGTCTCACCGCCGCGCTGGTGGTCGCAGGTCGCGCCCGTGCGCGCGGCGCACGACGCGCAGGCCGAGGCCGCGTCGATCCCCCGCGGCCTGCCGCGCATGGTCGACGCGATCCCCGCCGACGGCGCCCGCCGCCCCGGCAGCGTCCGCGACCGGCTC
>NZ_BJLQ01000085.1 GCF_006538725.1 Cellulomonas gelida | reverse complement strand
GGCGCGCACGCGGTGCACGGTCGCGACGAGCGTCGCGGGCTCGGTGTCCGGTGAGACGGCTTCGACGGCCAGACCGTCGCGGTGCGCGACTCGAGCGGTCTGGGCGGGGTCACCTCGCTGGTGGGCGACCCCCTCGGCACGACGCTGGCCGCGATCCCGAACACCAGGTGGGCGGCGAACAGCGTCGTCAAGCAGTACACCGACCCGTTCGGTGCGGCGCGTGACACGACGGCGAGCATCCCGGGCGACCGGCAGTTCCTCGACAAGACCCGTGACACCGCCACCGGTCTGACGATGGTCGGGGCCCGGTACTACGACGAGGCCAACGGACGGTTCATCTCCGTCGACCCGGTCCTGGACCTGGCCGACCCGCAACAGTGGAACGCCTACGCCTACGCCAACAACAACCCCACCACGCTGTCCGACCCGAGCGGCCTGACACCCCGCATCGACGACGACTACGACGGCGGCCGCGGCCCCCTGGCCAAGCGGCCACCCGCGAGCTCGACACCGGTCCCTGGCTGCTACCTCGTGCCGATCCCGCGCCAGAACCCCAATCCCGCTAACGTCGGCCCGACGGCTGGCGAGGTCGGTCACGTCGTAGTCGACGTCCTGGGGTTTGTCCCTGGATACGGCGAGGTCGCCGACCTCGCCAACGCAGTCTGGTACGGGGTTGAGGGGGACTGGTGGAACTCTGGCCTCTCGGGCGCCGGGGCGATCCCGATCGCCGGGTGGGCTGCGACGACCTTCAAGTGGTTCCGAAACGGCAAGAAAGCTCTCGAAGCTGCGGAGACAGCCGGAGACGCCGCCTCGTCTGTCGTGACGACTGAGCGAGCGGCGGTCCAGGCGTTGAAGCCAAGTGAGGCGGTGGCTAGGTGGGACGAGTTCTTGGGTACCGGTCCAACCACGAATCTCCACCCTCGCACCGGTCTTCCTGACCCGAACAGAATCGTCTCGGCTGATGGCGCCCGGAGTATTCGGTCCCCATGAGATGGGCAGTTCGCCAGCAAAGTTCCACTTCCACGAAGAGACGTGGAACTTCTACCCTGATTTGAACACCTGGCAGGTGGACAATGTGCTGGTCCGAGTGCCGTTCCCGAAGGGGGCGTGGTAATGCGCGTCGTGCTGCAGAAGGTGCTTGGAGGCGATCCTCCAAATGTTGTTGTAACCGCTCCGGGATTGTCTGGTGACGGCCTCTGGCGAGGTGATAGCCCACCCGTGGCAGGGGCCGAAGTGGATATCGAGCTTGAGGTCCCCAGGATAATCGGGTGGACGGAGATTATGGTCGCTCGGGACCTACCGAGAGACGTCCGTCCGGCGGACGGTGAGCTGCTGCTGCAGGGAATCGTCGAAGACGTTGACCAAGAAGGGGTGCTGACCCTGCGAATTGCGGATGAGGTCGTCCTGATCGAGACCGTCGGTGAGCCTCCGTTGGGAGTGGTCGGCCAACATGTTGCGATGTTTGCTCAACGCAGTGAGCTCTACCCGACCGGCATTTAGCGGCGTTGAGCCGATGCACCTGAACCATGAGCATGGCGCCACTTCGGACGGCTCGGGCTTTGGGGTTAGTGGCCGACGGTGATCAGGCCGGACTCGTAGGCCGCGACGACGAGCTGGGTGCGGGTGGTGCAGTC
>NZ_BJLQ01000084.1 GCF_006538725.1 Cellulomonas gelida | reverse complement strand
CGATGCCTCGACGAGATCGGACTTCGCGGCGCCGAGCCCGACCGCGCGGTCGAGCGCCTCGGCGCGCATCGCGAGCAGCCGCTCACGCACCTCGTCGTCTTCCGTGCCCGTGCCGCGCTCCATACGCGCCACCCTCGCACCGCCCGGTGAGGTCCGCAGGTTCTTCCGCGACGTGTTCTGCCAGGACGTGCCCGCCGAGCTCGCCGCGGGCATGGCCGCGTCGCAGCGTCCCGGCAGCGCCAGGGTACGGGCGGATGTCGACGATCGGCGTGAGGTCGACGGTGTCCCCCGTCAGCGCGAGCGCTGCGGCGACCGCCTCTCCCTCGTCGAGCGCGAACCCGCAGACGTAGACGAGGGCCACGGCGTTGTCCGCGTGGACGTTCGTGATCACCGCCCCGCCGTAGTCGTCAGCCCGGCGTGACGCCGTCAGGTTCCGCTGACGACGAGGCGGCGCGCTGACGACCTCACGCGGCGGGCGGCTCGGCGGTCAGCGGGAGGCGGCGGGTCGCGTGGAACGTGCGCGCGGTGCCGTCGATCGGGTCGGTGAACGCCAGCTCGCCGGCGAGGAGCTGCAGGGGGTGGGCGAAGTCGTCGACGGCGACGTCGCGGACCACCGGGTAGAGCGGGTCGCCGACGATCGGGATGCCCAGGCCCAGCAGGTGCAGGCGCAGCTGGTGGGTGCGGCCCGTGCGCGGCGTCAGCCGGTAGACGCCGAGCCCGTCGAGCTGCGACTCGAGCTCCACGAGCGTCTCGGCGTTGACCGGCGCGTCCGCGATCACGTGCGCCTGCCAGTCGCCGCGCTCCTTGCGGATGTGGTTGCGCACGACCACGGGCAGCGCCAGGTCGTCGCGCAGCGGCGCGAGCGCCCGGTACGTCTTGTGCACCTCACGGCGCTCGAACACGCTCTGGTACGGCCCGCGCCAGCGCCGTTCCGTCGCGAGCATGAGCAGGCCGGACGTCACCCGGTCGAGCCGGTGCAGCGGCGACAGCTCGGGCAGGTCCAGCGCGGCGCGCAGGCGCACGACGACGCTCTCGCGCACGTGCCGACCGCGCGGGATCGAGGACAGGAACGGCGGCTTGTCGACGACGACGAGCCGCTCGTCACGGTGCACGACGCGCAGCTCGCCGGGCACCGGTGGCTCATCGCGCAGCTCGCGGTGGAACCACACGAAACGGTGCGGCCGGTAGGGGTCGTCGTCGCGCACGGCGCGCCCGTCGCCGTCGACGAACCGACGCTCCGCAAGCATCCCGTCGACGTCGACGTACTCGGGGAACCGTTGACGCAACCAGGCGCCCATGGTCGGCCACGGGTGCGGGCGAGCGGGGTCGCGGTCGGGTGTGCGCACCCACGCGGCGGCGAGGCCGTGCCGCGCCGGGAGCGGTGATCGGGGTGGCACGCGCCCGATCGTACGGCGGCAGGCACGGCGTCGGTGCGGGCCCGACGAGCCCGGAGCAGGGAACGAGTCCGACGAAACCTCTCCCCTTGACCGCTCGCGCGCCGCTACGGTGGTGGACGTAGTCGCAGTGCCTCGCTTGTCACCGCCTTCCTTGCACGACCAGGCGGACTCCGACGACGAGACCGTGATCACCGGTCCCGGCACCGCCGGGGTCGTCCCGCTGCAAGGAAGTGAACGGCCGCATGGCAACTGGCACCGTGAAGTGGTTCAACGCCGAGAAGGGGTTCGGCTTCATCGCCCCCGACGACGGTGGACCGGACGTCTTCGCCCACTACTCCGCCATCCAGTCGAGCGGTTTCCGCTCGCTCGAGGAGAACCAGAAGGTCGAGTTCGAGGTGACGCAGGGCCAGAAGGGCCCGCAGGCCTCGAACATCACGCCTCTCTGACGCGCGTACGAGCGGCGGGTCCCCACGTGGGGC
>NZ_BJLQ01000083.1 GCF_006538725.1 Cellulomonas gelida | reverse complement strand
GAGGGAGAACCGGCGGAACGGGTCGCGCGCGCGCTCGCGCAGCCCGACCCGCTCGAGCACGTCCTCGACCGTGGTCTCGGGCACCTCGATGGCCGTGGCGAGGATCCGCAGGTTGCGGCGCGCGGAGAACATCGGCACGAACTTCGGCTGCTCGACGATCGCGCCGATCCGGCCGACGACCTCGGGCAGCCGCTCGGGCACCGGCCGGCCGAACAGGTGGATCTGCCCCGCGTCCGGACGCGCCAGCCCCAGCAGCATCCGGATCGTCGTCGTCTTGCCCGAGCCGTTCGGCCCGAGGAAGCCGTGCACACCGCCCGCCGGCACGTCGAGGTCGAGCCCTTCGACCGCGACGACCTGCGAGAGGTCGAACCTCCGGTAGGTCTTGCGCAGGCCACGGGTCGAGATGGCCGGTTCGGTCATGCTGATGGGGGCCTCCGGGGTCGTCCCTGGTGACAACGGCGCGCATCCCGGCGCGCGCGAGCCGGGCGGGCAGGGTTCGCCCGAACGGCGCAACGGTGCTCGCGCAGGTCAGGACACGTCGCGGCGGCGGAACACGAGCCAGGCGACGGCGACGGCGACCACGCCGACGACGCCGAGCACGACCGCTCCGTGGGTCTGGCTCACGACGTGCGTGACCGAGTCGCAGACCATGGCGTTGCCCTGGTCGGGGTCCGGTGCGCACCTCTCGACCCAGTACGTCGTGCCGCCGTTGACCCACGCGTCGACGTTGAGGTTGAGCAGGTAGGGCCGCAGACCGGGGACCATGGCCGCGACGTAACCCTCGACGACCGCGACCCAGCCGACGATCGCGCCGAGCACGGCGGCGGTGTGCCGGAGCAGGAACCCGAGCGCCCCGCCGAGCAGCGCGACCCCCACCACCAGGGCGGCGGTGCGTCCGCCGACCTGGAGCAGGTCCGCGACGGTGCTGGTGCCCTCCCCGCGGCTCGCGGGAGCGTGCATCGCGTCGTTGACGGCGAACGCCGCCCACGTCCCGCCGACGAGCACCGCGAGCGCGACGAGCGCGGTCGGCAGCGTCCCCAGCGCCGCGGCGGTGAGCTTGCTCGCGTACACCTGGCCGCGCCGCGGGGCGAACGTGAGCCAGTTGCCGATCGAGCCCGTGGAGAACTCCGCCGCGACGAAGCTCGCGCCCATGACGAGTGCGACCAGGGCGAGCGGGAGCGCGATGCCCGTGACGACCCCGAGCGCGTCGGAGTCGAAGTAGTGGCGGTACGGCAGGTAGTCCGCGAGCGTCGGCTCCCAGGTGCAGCCGCTCACGAAGTCGTCGGGCTTCTCGTCGGGGAAGTCCTCGAAGTACTGCTGCTCCTCCGCGAGGCAGGTCTCGAGATCCTCGGGGCTCATGGGCTCGAACGCGTCGACCTGCTCCTGCGCGAACGCGATGTCCTGCGCGCTGGGCGGGCCCGAGGCCTGCCACGCGGAGTACGGGCCGAGCAGCGCGAGCGCGAGCGCGCCGCACGCGAGCCCCCACAGCAGCGCTCGGGAGAAGAACCGGGAGAGCTCGGTCAGCAGCAGGCGGGTCATGCCGCACCCCCCGCGGAACGACGACCGTGCTGGTGGTCGGGCGCATCGGGCGCTCTGGTCCCTGGCCCTTGCCCGGCCGTGAGCTCGAGGAACACCGACTCGAGGTCGACGCGCACGGGCACGAGCTCGTCGACGAACAGGCCCGCGCGCGCGAGCACCTCCGTGATGCGCGCGCCGCTCGGCGCGCCGTCCACCAGCAGGTGGTGCCCGTCGCGGCGCACGGCCCAGCCCTGGGCGGCGAGCAGGTCGCCCGCGGTGCCCGGCACCTCGACGCCGACCCGCACGGTCGTGCCGGCCTGCCGCCCGATGAGCTCGGCGACCGTGCCCTGCGCGACGAGCCGACCGCGCGCGACGATCGAGACCGTGTCGGCGACCTGCTCGACCTCGGCCAGGATGTGGCTCGAGACCAGGACGGTCTTGCCGCGGTCGGCCAGGCCG
>NZ_BJLQ01000082.1 GCF_006538725.1 Cellulomonas gelida | reverse complement strand
CCCCCCGCTGAGACTCAGCCCGCCGGCACTCCCGCCGGCGGGGCAGGCTGGGCAGCGCGCGTGCGCACCTGAGGGCGCAGCGACCCGATCGCCGCAACTGCCAGAGCGGCCAGCGCCACCCCGAGCGCGACCGTCGTCGTGACGCTCCCGGCCACGCCCCAGCCGCCGAGCGGCGTCCCTGGCCCCGACGCGCCGAGGTTCTCCATCGCCGACCCCGCGACCCCGAGCAGCACGACGAGCACGCCCGCGACGACCGCCTGGCTCCCCGCGGCCACCCGGCGCGCCGCCAACCGGCGCAGCGCCAGGTCGTCGGCGACGGAGACGTCGGGCACGGCGCGTCGCTGCGTGATCTGGCGCAGCACGACCTCGGTGCCCACGAGCACGAGCACGACCGTCACGACGGCGCCGATGCCGTGCGGCGCGCCCGGGAACGGCGTGGCGCGGCCCCACGCCTCGTCGGTCTGCGCCGTGATCCCGCGGCCGGACTCGTCAGCGAGAAGCGCACCCGCCACGGCGACCGCGACGGTGGCCGCCGCCCAGGCCCAGACGAACCGCCGGGGCCCCGACGCCGCGACCTGACGGACCGACCGCACGACGAGGGGCGCTCGCCGCGCGGTGCCGGTCGGTCGCGGCCAGGTGCCCTCACCCACGGCGTGCACCGCGAGGAAGGCGAGCCCGACGAGCAGCGCCGCGCCCCACACGGCGACCTCGTCGACGCGCATCGCTCCCACCGCGAGCACCGGCGCCAGGACGACGCCGCCGGCGGCGGCCACCCAGGCCAGCGTGGCGATCCTCGTCGCCCGTCGCCGCGCGGCGTCCAGCGCCGTCGGCACCGACTCGAGCGGCGCCCCGTCCCCCGGGCCACCGCCCTCGCCGTAGGGACTCGTGCGCGTGGCCCCCTGCGCCACACGCACGGCCATCACGACGATGAGGACGATGAGCGCCACCGTCATCAGGACGACGAGCAGCAGGACCACGATCCAGATCGGGACCATCATGGGAGCTCCCCCTCGAGCAGGCGTGCCCCGGCCCGCGGCCGGGACGTCTGGAGTGCGCCGCGCACGAGCGCGAGCGCGTCCTCGTCGGACAGACCCGCGCGGTGCGCCGCGGCGACGAACTCGCGCGCCGCACGGCCCGGCGCATCGTCGGCGGGCGCGACGTCCGCCGCGACCACCGTGCCCGTGCGACGCCGCGTGACGACCACGCCCGCCGCCTCGAGCTCGCGGTAGGCGCGGGCGACCGTCCCCGGGGCGATGCCGAGGTCCGCCGCGAACGCGCGGATCGTCGGCAGGCGCGCGCCGGTGGCCAGCCGACCGGCGGCGACGTAGCCGGCGACCTGCTGCCGGATCTGCTCGAACGGGGGCACGGACGACGCGAGGTCGAGCTCGACCACGAGCCCGTCGCGCTCGTCGGCCAGGTCCGTCACGGCACGCTCCCGCCATCCGTCAATGAGTCAGTACATTGATACATTGACGGACGGCGGGCGTCAAGCCGCTCTACAGGTCGTACTCCACGACGAGCGGCGCGTGGTCGGAGAACCTCGCGTCGTACGTCGCCGCGCGGTCGACCGTCGCACTCACGGCCGCGTCCGCGAGGTCCGGGGTCGCGAACTGGTAGTCGATGCGCCAGCCGGCGTCGTTGTCGAACGCCTTCCCGCGCCAGGACCACCACGTGAACGGGCCCGGGCCCTCGCCCCCGAGCTCGCGACCCAGGTCGCGCCAGCCCAGCTCGTCGAGCCAGCGGTCGAGGTAGGCGCGCTCGACGGGCAGGAAACCCGCGCTCTTGAGGTTGCCCTTCCAGTTCTTGATGTCGGGCTCGCGGTGCGCGATGTTCACGTCACCCGCCACGACGGCGTACCCGCCCGCCGCCGATATCTCGGCCAGGCGGGCAGTGACGACCTCGAGGAACGCGAGCTTCTCGTCCATCGAGGGCGTGCCGAGCGTCCCGGAGTGCACGTACGTCGAGACCACCGTGACGGTCCGCGGGGGTGCGCCGTCGTGCGACGCGATCTCGAGGTCCGCCTCGACCCAACGGCCCGAGTCGCCCGGCACGTCGGTGCCCAGCCCGATGCGGATCGCGGACATCGGCAGCCGCGTCGCGATAGCGACGCCC
>NZ_BJLQ01000081.1 GCF_006538725.1 Cellulomonas gelida | reverse complement strand
AAGTTGTCAGCTCCGCGGTGAGTCGTCAGTTGGAGCTGACGACTCACCGTCTCGCTGACGACCTCGCCGGGGAGGCGGGCGCGCCTGGCCCGTCGGAGTCCCTTGTCGTCATTGCGGACGGTGGCGCTTCTCGATGGAGTACCCGGTGAGGCCGCGCTGCTGCATGGCCTTGAGGACGGGTTCGGCGAGGTACGTGTAGGAGGTCAGTGGGCCGGGGACGACGGTGTGGCCCTCAAGCTTGGCGGCGGACAGGGCTGCGGACATCGGGATCGGGCTGGCGCCGCGGATGGTGCGGTCCTCGTCGTAGATGTCGACGGGGTGCGGGAAGTGCATCACCCAGTAGGGCAGCGGCTCGCCCTCGCGGGTGCGGACGGTCGCGGGGATCCACTGGACCTCGTCGTCCGGTCCCAGCAGCGGCTCGACCACCTCACGCACCGCCGGAGACACCGCCCTGGCCTGGTCGATGGTCCGGACCCAGTCGGTGGGCTGGTCGATCTGCAGCTGCCATTCGATCGCCGGAGCGTCGTCGCGCCACCCGGGTGTGAAGCGGAGCTTGCGCACGAAGTCCCGATCGGCGGACAGACGCCGGGCGGTAGGTACGGGAGCTGCGATCACCTGGAAGTAGTTCAGCACCTCCACCACGCTCCCCTAACTGCCAGCGGGTTCGTGGCGATCGGCCGCTTCACCCACGTTTCGAAGAGGCGCACGAACTCCTCCGCGTCGGGACCAGCCGCCTCGGCGGCGAGCGTTGCGTTGTCCAATACCCACTGGTGGTAGGCGTTCGGGTGTCGTCCTCGATGGGGCATCGGCAGGAGATTCCAGTCCTGGTTGAGGGTAAGGCTCGGGTACTGCGAGATCACTTCTTCGAACTCCTCCGTCCACCTGGTCTTGTGCTTGTCGGTGGCTAGGTGGTGAACCTGAATGCGAAGGGAGTTGAGCACGAGGTCATTGGCCGCAGCGTCCTTCACGCAGTTGGGCGGCAGGCCGATACCCTCGCCGCCCGGCTCGGGTTGGGGCGCAGGTTCGCTCTCGTCTCGTGGTGTCCCCTCGTCCAGGCAGGTGCCGTCCGTGGTTGAGACATGGCCGCAGTCCGGATCGAAGTGCCCCGGGGTGTCGCCTTCGACGCTCTCGACGAGAGTCTGCAACGCCGCTGCGACGTCGTCGACCTGCCCTGCTATCACGCGGAGGGCTGCGGCAATCCCGCGGGCGTTGCAGACTAGCGTGACGTCAGGGACGGAAGACCGGGCGGCGTGCGTGCGGACTTTCTCGCCCAGGACGAGGCAGGCCTCCTCGCCGTACTTCGCGGCGAGCTGAGCGGCGAGCAGCGTGACGAACTCCGACGCTTCCAGGTCCGAGGCTGAGAGGTTGGCGACGACGATGCCCGAGGAGGTGACGATCTCAGTCGGCAAGGCGCCCGACACGGGCTTGGAGCTTGAGACGACAGCTGTGAGAGAGCGGACTTGGCCGGGTTGAACCAACAGGTTCTTGCTGCAGCCGGCTTGGTATCTCGAACAGAGCTGGTTCGTCCCCGCATAGATCGAGGTCCAGTAAGGGGTGTTGTTCAGCGGCACGCTGGGACTAGCGATGATCAAGGAGTACGGCGTCGGCGCGGTCGCCACGTTGGTGTAAGAGGCAGTGATTCCTAGCGTCCCGAGCCAACCGCTGTTCGTGGCTGACGCGGACGCGGAAGCGACCGCTCCTACGGGGGCGTCTGAGACGGGGTCGATGGACTCTGCAACGTAGACAGTGAGCGTGGTCTGCGAACGGAACGGCACCTGAACGCGCGTTGTGCACGTGGAGAACTGGTAGTCGCAGCGACGCAGGAACGCCCCGTCCTTGTACAAATACATCTCGTAGGGAGTGCCCGCCATGTCCTCGGTGAGCTCGACGCGAAACGTCGTGAAGGGGTCGGAGGAACTCACCGTGGGCGGAGTTGCGGTGAAGGACGCGATCGAGCCGAGCCACGGCCCAGCGGCGCTGGGCGTCGCGGTGGCCCCTAGGCTGGCGAAGGCGACGGCCACGGCCATGAGCATGCGTCCGAGGATGGTGGTGCGCTTTCGACCACAATGTTCCATGCGGCCATAATCGGCGTTGCCGGTGGTCACCTTAAGCCGGGCTCGCCCAGGCCCGTA
>NZ_BJLQ01000080.1 GCF_006538725.1 Cellulomonas gelida | reverse complement strand
AGCGCGCACGCGGTGCACGGTCGCGACGAGCGTCGCGGGCTCGGTGTCCGGTGAGCCGCTTTGACGGCCAGACCGTCGCTGTGCGCGACAAGAACGGTCTGGGCGGGGTCACCTCGCTGGTGTCCGACCCCCACGGCACGGCCTTGCCGCGATCCCGAACACCAAGTGGGCGGCGAACGACGTCGTCAAGCAGTACACCGACCCGTTCGGTGCGGCGCGCGGCACGGCCGCGAGCATCCCGGGCGACCGTCAGTTCCTCGACAAGACCCGCGACACCGCCACCGGCCTGACGATGGTCGGCGCCCGGTACTACGACGAGGCCAACGGACGGTTCATCTCCGTCGACCCGGTCCTGGACCTGGCCGACCCCCAACAGTGGAACGCCTACGCCTACGCCAACAACAACCCCACGACGTTGTCCGACCCGAGCGGCCTGACACCCCGCATCGACGACGACTACGACGGCGGCCGCGGCCCCCTGGCCAAGCGCCCACCCGCCACCTCCTCGCCTGCGCCAGCAGCTCAGCGTCGTTCATACCCTGAGCCGAGCCCGAGCCCCGGACCCCCTCCGCACCCCTGCCCATGCAGCGGTTCTAGTTCCGCGCCGACCGCCGCAGAGCAGGGCCACGTGGCGGTCGATGTCGTTGGGCTGGTTTCCGAACCCGCAGATGGCGCAAACGCAATCTGGTACGCGGCCGAGGGCGACTGGGCAAGCGCCGGTCTCTCCGGGCTCTCGCTGATCCCCGTTGGCGGGTGGCTCTCGACGGCTTCAAGTGGTGGAGGAACGGCAAGAAGGCAGCCGACGCTGCGGAGGCGGCCGCGAAGGTACCAACTGACATTCGTCCGCCGCTCTCGATTAGTTCGAAGCAGTTTGGTACGAAGTGGGGCAGGCATGCCTCGGACTACGGGCTTGACCCCAACAGCGACTCGGCCCGCGCCTGGTTCGCGAGTCGCGTACAGGACGTGCATCGCAATCCTGACGAGGTGCGCCGTGGACCGTGGAATCCTCGAGGGAATGGCGGTGATGACTACTTCTTCTTCCGCCAAGGTCGCGATCTCCTCATCATCCGCGAAGGGGGCGAGTTTGTTACCATGTTCCCGAACGAAGGAAACGCCTGGTTTAAGCACGCGGAGGTGATCGGCTAGTGATCGACGAGCTGCCGGGTCATCGGTGCGAGATGGTTCGCATCGTGAGTCATCGGATGCCAGGTGAGAACGTTCGGGACGTTGTGGCGCTTGAGTTTGCTTGGGACGACTCCACCGTCCTCACCATCGACGTGAACGCAGACTGGACTTTGTGTCTCTCTCGCACTCGTTGGGTGGAACCATTTCCCGGGGCGACCGCTGCCGAGCGTGAACTATTCCCTGATCTCGGTATCTGGGAAGTGGACGACGCGCCCGTTGGCCCTGCATCCATCGTCGGCCGCACGGTGACTGCGGCCGAGCCGATGTTCAACGAAGTCGGTGAGTTCTCAGGGATAACGATCCTGTTCGAGGGCGTGAGTGTCAGGGCATTCAGTTTCGGCGGCGATCTGCAGGTGGAACTGGGGCGCCAGTATGGCGTGCGTAGTCGTCTCCGAGGCGGCAATGCCAGTCTCGCTCGCGCGGACGACCCCTCGACTGGTGGCCGACGGCGACGAGGCCTGACTCGTAGGCGGTGACGACGAGTTGGGTGCGGGTTGTGTAGCCGAGCTGGATACGGCCAGAACGCCGCTGCCGCCGCCGCGTACGCGATGCGCACCTGGATGACGAACTCGCCACAGGAGGCTGCCTGGGCGGCCCGCCATGGATATGAGCTTGCCGACTACGCCGTCCTCAATGGCGACCCTGATCTAGATCCAGACGGCCTCGTCCCCGTGAAGAGCCCGTTATCGGGACGGCGGTCGGTGCTGGAGTAGGTGCCGTCGTAGGGTGGGCCACGACGTGGGTGGTAGGCAGGACATCGCGCACCGCGATCGACATGTATGTGGAGGGGAAGTAGTTGGACGCAATGATTGGTCGTTTCGCCAAATGAGCCAGTATGGCCTGCATATGGCTGCGATATCGGCCGTATTCACGGCGGTTGTCGCGGCGCTCTACATATTCGTGCACCGTCGAAATCTTGCGTCTGCCATAGATCGTGTGCGTAAGGAGCGGCCGTCCGCGGCCATATTCGCCGCGGCCCTAGGTGTCGACTTTGCGCCCTATATCTCGCTGCACGCCCGCTACTCTGGGGACTATCCTGCAGTATTCTCCTACCGACCTGGCGCGATCGAGGTTTGGCAAGTCGACGGCTTTCGCCTTCTGGCCGAGTATGAGACCGACACCCTGATTGATGTGTCTGTGGGACCCGTGAGAAGGTTCAATGAGCAGTTCGGGGACGGTGTTGTCTGTGTCTTCGCCGATGGCGAAGAGCTGCGGATCCGCCTCCGACGTGGTGCCTTTCGCAACCTGGGTACGCCGGAGCTTGAGGATGTGGTTCGAGACCTCCGGCTCGTCGGTGAGCTCCCCAGCGACTGACCAAGCCGCACCATCTACCTAGCGCCTAGTGGCCGACGGTGATGAGGCCTGATTCGTAGGCGGTG
>NZ_BJLQ01000079.1 GCF_006538725.1 Cellulomonas gelida | reverse complement strand
TCCTGCGACCGATCTCTGCGACCGACCTCTGCGACCGGCCCGGCGTCGACGGGCCGCGGTGACCGACTCCTGCGACCGATCTCTGCGACCGACCTCTGCGACCGGCCCGGCGACCGACGTCAGCGACCCTCCTCCGCGACCCGATTCGACCGGAACCTACGATGGCTGACCGTGACGGACGACGTGATCGAGGTGAGCGCGGTGGTGCTGCGCTCGCCCGCGGGCGAGGTGCTGACCGTGCGCAAGCGCGGGACGGCGAGGTTCATGCTCCCCGGCGGCAAGCCCGAGCCCGGAGAGACGCGCGCGCAGACCGCGTTGCGCGAGTGCGCCGAGGAGGTCGGCGTCGAGCTCGAGCCCGACGAGCTGCGGGAGCTCGGCACCTTCACCGCCGCGGCCGCCAACGAGGCCGGGTGGAGCGTCCGCGGGACGGTCTTCGTCCACCCCGCGGTCGTCGCCCCGTCGCCCTCGGGCGAGATCGCCGAGCTGCGGTGGCTCGACCCGACGGCCGACCCGCTCCCCGCCGACCTCGCACCCCTGCTCGAGCACCAGGTGCTCCCCGCCCTGCGCGCACAGGTGTCCTGACGCCGTCCGCGCCGACGCCGGACGACGTGCTAGGAAGTCCACGTGATCCTGGAGCACGCGGTACTGGACGTCGTCGCCGGTAGGCAGGACGAGTACGAGGCGGCGTTCGACGAGGCTCGGCACCTCATCGCCGGCATGCCGGGGTTCCGGTCGCTGCGGCTCGAGCGCTGCCTCGAGGTGCCGACCCGCTACCTGCTCCTCGTCGAGTGGGACTCGGTCGAGGCGCACACCGTCGGCTTCCGCGGTTCGCCGCAGTACGGGCGCTGGCGTGACCTGCTGCACGAGTTCTACGACCCGTTCCCCACGGTCGAGCACTACCGCACGGTGCTGCCCTCGGCCTGACCCGGGCCAGCCGTGTGCGGCGTTCCCTTTGTCGTGATCTTCCCTTTCGATGACACGTGTCACTACCCTGAGCGCGGGTTGCAGAGTCGCAGCCGCACCGCCGTCGGAGGGACCCGCGATGACGAACGACCCGCACGCTGGCACGGACGAGCGCTGGACGACGACCGGGACCCCCTCGGCCGGCGCGCCCCCGACCGCCCGCCCCGCGGGCCATCCGCACAGGCCCTCAGGCGGCACCGCCGGGCCCGGGTCGCTGAGCTCGGCCGCTGTGCTGGGCCGCCGTTCCTTCCTGGCGCTCTCCGGTGCGGCGGTCGCCGTCGCCGTCGGTGCGAGCGGGGCGATCGCCGGTGGCGGAACGCCCGTCGTCGCGAACGGGACCGGCCGCCGCGCGGGTGCGCTCGCGGGCTCGCTGAGCTCCCACCCCAAGCCCGGCGGGCACGGCGGACCGGGCCACGGTGCGTCGGCGGTCGCGTTCCTCCAGGCCGCGGCCGACGCCTACCCGACGCTCAACACCGGCCCGCGCCTCGCCCAGTCCTATGCGGACGAGCTCGGGCTGTTCAGCACTGCGTTCGTCTACGACAACGCGCTCGCCATCCTCGCGCTGCTCGCCGACGGTCGTCGCGCGTCGCTCGCCACCGCCAAGGCGTTGGGCGACGGCCTGGTCTACGCGCAGGAGCACGACCCCGCCTTCGACGACGGCCGGCTGCGCCAGGGCTACAACGTCGGGCCGTACACCTTCTACGACGGCAACCCCCAGCCGTACGGCTTCGTCCTGCCGGACGGCAACGCCAACATCGGCTGGCAGTTCGGGTTCCTGGGGACGGCCGTCGGCGACATGGCGTGGCCCGGTCTGGCCCTCGCGCAGCTCTACGGCGCCACGCGTGAGCGCCGCTACCGCGACGCGGCTGTGCGGATCGGCGAGTGGATCACGACGAACACGTGGTCGACAAAGCCCCTCGGTGGTTTCTCGTTCGGCGTCGACGGGGCCGACAACCCTGTGCCCAACGGGTCGACCGAGCACAACATCGACTGCATCGCGTTCTTCGCGATCCTGCGCACGATCACCCGGGACAAGAAGTGGACCAAGGCCGCCGCGCACGCCCGCGCGTTCGTCGACCGGATGTGGTCCCGCGCCGACGGGTGGTTCTGGACAGGGACCAACGACGGCATCGAGATCAACCGCTCGCCCGTCCCGCTCGACCCCGCGACGTGGAGCTGGCTCGCGCTGCGCGAGCGCAAGTACGCGGGCGCTCTCGACTGGGCCGGTCGCGCGCTCGCCACGACCGACGATGCCGCTGCGGCCACGTCGCAGCTCCCCGACGGTGAGCGGATCTCGGGTGTCACGTTCTCCACGGCGAGCCTGACCTCGACCGCGCAGTACAACGGCATCACCGTCCACCCGCAGGGGGTGTGGCTCGAGGGCACCGGGCAGCTCGCGACGTCGCTCGCCGACCGGTGCGGCCGCGGCGACGAGCGCTCGGTGCGTGCGCTGCTCGGTCAGATCCGCCACGCGCAGGACGTGCTCGGCGTCGGCCAGCACCTCGGCGGCGTCGAGGTGTCGGGTGGTGTGGTCGCGGCGTCGTCCCTGCTCGACACCGGGTTCGGCTTCGGCTACTTCCAGGTGCAGCACGTGGGCGCGACGTCGTGGTTCGTCTTCGCCTCCACCGGCACGAACCCGATGCGCTGGGGCGGGCTGCGCTGAGCAGCGGCTGACGGCAGGCGTTCCGCCGCCACGCTCGCCCAGCAGCGCCGGGGACGGGGGAGCGTGGCGGCGAACCCTGCTCGCGACGCGTCGGCGTGCGGCTAAGGCTGAGTGCAAGCTCTGGGGCGTGGGCACGCGGGTTGAACGCGCGGCGAGGCGTGGGCGCGCGGGGTGGGCGCGCGGCGAGGCGTGGGCGCGCGGGGTGGGCGCGCGGCGAGGCGTGGGCGCGCGGGGGGGACGCGCGGCGAGG
>NZ_BJLQ01000078.1 GCF_006538725.1 Cellulomonas gelida | reverse complement strand
CGTCGTCGGGGGAGAGCCGATCGACCCGGAGCGGCTGCGCGCACGACCGACCGCGACCACGTGCGTCGCGCACGCCTCCCTCCGCCGTCGTGGGTCGCACCCACGACGGACTGCCACGGACGGCTACTCGGTTCTCGGCGGCTCGTAGGCGTCGCACTTTGCCGCGCTGCCGAGCGGACAGATCGTGAGCTCGGTACGGAACGTCTTCCCGTATCGAACTCCGGCAGCACGGTACTTCACCCGAACGCCTGCGAGAGTCCCTATACCAACCCGCGCATCAGGGACCTTGACGCCGATGTAGAGCTCAAGGCCGATGCTGTCGCCCGCGTCGATCGTCATGCCCTCGACAGGCTTGCCTGCAGGCCGGGGCCAGCCATCTGCGACGTCGAACAGGTTGTAGCCGCGTTGGTCAACCCGCTCCGCCCCAATCGCGTCGATCTGTTCGGCGACCTCTACCGGCACGTCCCCGAACAGGACCTCGACGTGCTCGATGATGATGTCCTCATCGCCAGGGTTCGTCAGGTCCTGCAGGCCGAAGGTCACCCACGAACCGGCAGGGAACGCGTCTACGACCACACCAGCGTCGTCGCTGCCCTCCAGTGGGCCGTCGGGGACCGTCCGCAGGATAAGCCAGGCCGTGAGTGCCACAGCGACGACAGCGACGGTCGTGGCCGCCCAAGCGCCGACTCGCCGCGCCGCGCGCCTGGGCTGTACCAGAGGCACGTCAGGCGCGGCGTCGGTGTAGGACTCGCCTGGTGCGGCGGTCATACCGGGTCTCCGCTCGACGGCGGCTTGCCTTCGATGGTGATGTCCGCAACCGACGGGCCGCCATTGTTGCCGCAGTAGCTGACCTTCGCCGTGGCGCTCGATGAAACCTTCGTGTAGGTGATTCGGCCGGAGGTGCCAGTCGTGAACTTCTGGGAGGCGCTTAGCCACCCCCCGATCTTGAACGCCCCCGACGATGTTACCGCCTTGTTATTGGACCGCCAGAAAGACTTGGCGGTGGTAGTGATGTGATTCTGAGGCGAGCACACAAACGGCGTCCACGTCCTGGAAGTTGCGCCCATGGTCCATTTCCGGGGGCGCCACTGACGATATCCGGAGTCGTAGTTGCCGCTGCTGTTGTTGCAGAGGTACTTCAATTCATCGAACTCCCATTGCAGACTATGCACTATGCCCTTGTTCTTAGGGCCGTCGAAACTGCTGCCAGCGCTATTTGTGGTGGAGTTTGCCAGGCCGCCGCCGCCAACGAAAGTGGACGTGCCATACATGATGGAAAGTTCCATCTGTGTAGTCTTGGTGCTCTCGTACTGCCAAGTGCTGGTCGTGCCGCCCATGGATCTGACCTTAGCGGTGTCGACGTAGACAGACTTCTTTCTTCCCGTAGAGCCCATGATCACCCGCGCGTTCACGCACTTCTTACTGATCTCCTTCGGAATACTGGCGGCGAGTGTGTCTGAGGTTGCCCCGCTGGAGTCTCGGCTAGCCTCGCCGTCGGCAAGGAGCTCAACGTTCTCCCCATCCGTCGCGGGAACCCGCACCGTGAAGTCAACGCTCGCAGCGCCGCTCGCTGCGCGCTCGACATGAGCCATCCGCAGGGGTACCGGCGCTGCCCCTATCCTTGCCTCTGTCGAGCCCCCGAGTTGCGGGTTGTTTCCCTCGCTCGCGTTCAGGCGTGTCACGGGCGGGCTAATGCGGTCGGCGCCGGAGCGTGTCACAGCGCCGTCGTTCTCCACCGACGGTACGTCGTTCGTAATGTCGATGTCGGCATCGGACACAGACCACGCCGAGCTCTTGACCGTCATGCTGACGGTCTGGCTAACCAGGCCCCGTTCGTCTATGCCAAGGATTGTTACCGCGATCGGCAAGGTAGTCCCGGCGGCACGCGGTGGGACGTCCTCCGGGGCGATGGAAAGGCGATAGCGTCCCGCGGCGTCAGTAACGGTGGACGCGAGCGGCGTGTAGGGAATGGCTACGCCAGGTGGTGCTTCAAACTCCTCGGCGGTGGGGTCGAGTAGCGCTTGAATCGGATAGCCAGCGAGAGCCTCGCCGTCTGCGCCGCGCACAAATCCGGTCGCGATGACGGCGTCCACCGGCGACGGTGCCGCAGCTGCGCCCAGCCCGGCGCACGCTACAGACATCGTCATGATGGCGGCGACTGCTGGCAGTACTCGCACGCGTTGCATCATTTCCCCCTGGCCGTGCGCATTGCTACGCGGTCTATGTGGTGCAAACTACCGGATCGCCCGGACCTTCGTTGCTGGTTTTGCGATGGAGTTCTCTGCGGGCTTGGGGGCTTGGGGGAGACGCCTCGTGTGTGCCCTCGGTACGACTGCACTCCTCCCCTCGAGCCCCGCGCAGGCGAGTTCGCCTACCGAACTGGATCGACGGCACGTGTGCACCCTCACCCCACAGGCCACGTCCAGTCCGCCGGGCCCTCGGCCGAGTCGCCTACCGCGTGAGGTCGTCAGAGAGATGTGGGTCGCCACCACAACCTGACGACCCCACGTCTCCGACGCGGCTGACATCCAGGACCTCGTCGGCTCGACCGACGGCCCGTCGTCCTGGTCGCGCACTCCTACGGCGGGGCTGTGATCACGAACGCCCACGCGGGCAGCGTCGTGGCGCTCGTCCTGGCCGCCGGGTGGGTGCGCACGCCCGACCGCGACCCCGCCCGCCCGGCACCGGGGCCGACCATGGGCACCTGGCTGCGCGAGCGATTCCCTGAGCACGTCGACGTCGCGGTGATGCTCGGAGACGGTCGGTTCGTCGGCGACGACGGCCACCTCGTGCGGGACGACGCCCGTACCGGCCGCACCGGTTCGTGTGGTTCCACCGTGAGCTCCTCCCGCGTGAGGTCGTCAGCAGTCCGCGAAGTCGTCTGCTTCACCGGACGACCACACCTGCACCTGACGACCTGGCGAGCCGGCCGGTCACGCCTCCGCTCCGCTGGGGGCGAGAGTGGGGCGACAGCGGGCTGCGGGGGTCAGCGGGGGGTGCGAGGGTGGCGCGTGTGGAGCGGGGCACGGGGGGCGGGCGCCGACGAGGTGCGTGAGCGGCTGCTCGCGATGCGCGCGGAGGCGCTCGACCGCGCGGTCGGGCTCGGCGCCGCGAAGTCCAACCTCGTAGAGGCGTCC
>NZ_BJLQ01000077.1 GCF_006538725.1 Cellulomonas gelida | reverse complement strand
ACACTGGGTCACGCCAACCAGCGGACACTCTGGCCCCGGAGCGGTTGAGCCGGAGCAGACACTGGGTCGCGTGACGAGGCAGCGAACGCTCCGGCTCCGGAGGGGTTGAGCCGGAGCAAGCGCTGGGTCGCAGGGTGGGGCGGCCCCTAGGGTGGCGATGTGACCGGGGTAGCGGGGTCACTGTGTGGGTCGCGGGGTGATTGGGGTCGCGGGTGATGGGGGGTCGCGGGATGGCTGGGGGTCGCGGGGTGGCTGGCGGTGGTGATGTGGCTCCGGCGGGCCGGGGCGGGCGGCTCGTCGATCCGCAGGACGTCGCCGGGGTGCTGCTCACTCCCGGCGCGAGCGCGGACCGGGACCACCACACGCTCGTCGCGCTCGAGGCGGCACTCGCGCCGCTGCCCGTGCTCCGGATGCACTTCGCCAACCGCGAGCGCGGCAACCCCGGGCCGGAGCGCGCCGAGGCGGCGATCCCCTACCTGCGCGAGCGCGCGGACGCGTGGGCGGCCGAGCTCGGCGTCGAGCCGGGACGGCTCGTGCTCGGCGGGCGGTCGTTCGGCGGGCGGATGGCCTCGATGGCCGTCGCGCAGGGACAGCCCGCCGCCGGGTTGCTGCTGCTCTCCTACCCCCTGCACCCGCCCGGCAAGCCGGACACCCTGCGCATCGAGCACCTCCCGGACGTGGACGTCCCCACTCTCGCCGTGAGCGGTCAGCGCGACCCGTTCGGCACGCCCGACGAGCTCGCGCACCACCTCGCCGCGATCCCCGGACCCCTGCGCCTCGTCACGGTCCCCGGCGACCACAGCCCCGCGGACCCACCCGTGGTCGCCGCCGTCCTGGACTGGTTCGGCCGCTCGCCCGCCTGACCCGCAGCCGGCTCGACCGCCGAGAGCGTCCGACGAGCGAGTCCGACGAGCGCGTCCGACGAGCGCGTCGACGAGCTCGGCCCTGAGGGGCGAGCTCGTGCGTCTGGACTGCCGAGCTCGCGCCCGACTGCCGAGCTCGACCGCTGAAGGCGAGGAGTCGGGCACCTAGTGCCGGGCACCTGGTGCCGGGCGAGGCGAGGCCGGTGAACGGGTGGGTCAGGCTGCCAGGGCGCGGTCGAAGGCGGCGAGCGCCTGGGGGGAGAACAGAACGAAGTGCACCAGGGCGATGCCGTGGGGCCGACCGTCGGGGCCCCGGTCCTGGTCGGTGCCCGCCTGCCACGCCCGCACTGAGTGCACCGCCACGTCCGCGACCTCCTCGACGTCCCACCCGTACGCACCCGCGCTGATCGCGGGGAACGCGATGCTGTGCGCGCCGAGGTCCACGGCGACCTCGAGCGAGGCCAGGAAACAGGCCGCGAGGGCGGGGGTGTCGCGCTCGCCGGCGTGCCAGTTGGGTCCGACCGTGTGCACCACCCACCGCGCGGGAAGGTCGAAGCCGTCGGTGGCCACGGCGTGCCCCACCGGGAGCCCGTCGGGCAACCGGTCGGCGCGCAGCTCGCGGCAGGCGTCCAGCAGCCGCGGGCCGGCCGCGGCGTGGATCGCCCCGTCGACGCCCCCGCCACCGAGGAGCGAGGAGTTCGCCGCGTTGACCACGACGTCGACGTCCTGCTTCGTGATGTCGCCCAGCACCGTCTCGATCCGCATGTCCCCATCGTCACCGAATCGGCCCGATGTGCACCGGTCAACGGTCCCACCGAGGCTGTGATGCCGGTCGCGGGGCCGCAGACGCGACAAGGCCCCTCGGACGCTTACTTCCGAGGGGCCTTCGCCGGTGTCCAGGCTAAGTCGCTGCGGCGCCCGTCCGGGTGAACGACACGCGAACTGTCCACAACTTTGATCCACAGGCCTGTGTTCAGCCCGTGTTCATGCAGGTCGGCCTGTGCATATCGGTGTGGAGCAAAGTGTGGATAAAGAAATCTCCCAGAGCCTCTTGCGGGCCCGTTGCGGCAGGACTAGACATCTCACATCGGCCTCGACGGATCGGGAACCGACAGGAGAAGGCCCCCTCGGGGGACGGACCTGACGGGCTCGGGACGACGAGGTCGGGCCGACCGGAGAACGGGCGACCACACCGACGGGGAGACCCGAAGGCTCGCGGATGACGCCGCGAGGGTTGCTCCGGACCGGAAGGCTGATCGCAGTCCCCCGCCCGCGGCGGCCCGGTTCGCCGGAACGTCGGGTGTCGGGTAGGAGCCGCACCGTCAGAGCGGCGCCGTCGCACCACCGGGCCCCCGGGCTCGGAGCCGGCAGGCTCGAGAGCAGCGAGGTCGACGCACCGCAAGGCGCGTGGACCGCACGGATCACGCACCGCAAGGCGCGTGGACGGAGCAGCTCGCGAGGCTGATGGCACACGGACCGCACGAGGCACGGACCGCAAGGTCGGTGCACCGCATGGTTCGCGGGTGTCGACACGGTCGACCGGGTCCGCCCGGAAGGCCGACGGCCTGGGATCGCACGAGAAGGCCCCTCGGACGCTTACTCCGAGGGGCCTTCTCCGTGCTGCCGTGGGAACGACGCGGCCGTGCTGCCGCGGACGCTACGGGGCCGGCTCCGGAACCGACTCGAGCAGGATCGTCACCGGGCCGTCGTTGACGAGCTCGACCGCCATGTCGGCGCCGAACACCCCGGTGGCCACCTCGAGCCCGCGGGCGCGCAGGGCAGCGACGACCGCGTCGACGAGCGGCTCGGCGACCGGTCCGGGCGCGGCCGAGTTCCAGGTCGGCCGACGGCCCTTGCGGGTGTCGGCGTACAGCGTGAACTGGCTGACGACGAGCACGGGCGCGCCGACGTCGGCGGCCGACTGCTCGTCGCGCAGGATCCGCAGCTCGGCGACCTTCCGCGCGATCAGCTCGACCTGCGCGGCACCGTCACCGGGCGTCACCCCGACGAGCACCACGAGCCCCGGCCGGTCGATCGCCCCGACGACGGCGCCGTCGACGGTGACCGACGCGCGCGTCACCCGCTGCACGACAGCCCTCACAGGCAGGGCTCCACGGAGCCGACGGCCTCGCCGTGGCCGAGCACGGCGGTCGCCCCGATCGGCGCGACGAGCGCGGGGTCCACCCCCGCCACCGCAAGCGCGGCGGCGAGCACCGCGGCGCGGGGCCGCGCGGAGCCGTCGGCGATCTTGATCGCGACCGCCCCGCCGTCGGGCAGCCCCGCGGCGTACACGCCGTCGGCGCCGTCCTTCGCGACGAGCCCCGGCACGGCCTGCATGAACCGCGTCGCGTCGCGCCCGGTCCCGGCGACGAGCCACGGGTGCGTGCTCATGGCCCGCGCCACGCGTCCCTCGGGGGTGCCCGCGTGCCCGGAGTCGTGCGGTGCCCGGCCGAGGAGGCCGAACGAGCGCGCGAGGCCGACGAGCGTCGTCGAGAACAGGGCGGCGCCGCAGCCGTCGACGGTGGTGTGCTCGACCGGTACACCCGTGAGCTCGGCGACCGCGGCGTGCAGCGCGCGCTGCAGCGGGTGCGTCGGCAGCCGGTACCCCGCAACGGGCCACCCCGCCGCGACGCACGTCGCCAGCATCGCCGCGTGCTTGCCGGAGCAGTTCTGCGTGATCGGCTCACGCCCGTTGCCCTGCTCGCGCCACGCCCACGCGGCCTCGGGGTCGAGCGGCCAGTCCGGGGTGTTGTCGAGGTCCTGCTCGGTCAGGCCGTGCGCGGCCAGGAGCGCGCGCACGCCCTCGACGTGCCGAGCCTCGGCGTTGTGGCTCGCGCACGCGAGCGCGAGC
>NZ_BJLQ01000076.1 GCF_006538725.1 Cellulomonas gelida | reverse complement strand
GGGCCGCGATCGGTCGCGGCCCGCGCCGCCTCTCCCTCTTCTCCGAAGCAGTCCCCCGAGCACAAGGAGTGCGCAATGCGAGCACGACGACTATGGGGAGCGGTGGCCGCGGCCTCCGTCGCCCTCACCACGGCGCTGGTGGCGACACCGGCCGGCGCCGCGACCGACGACGGCCTGGTCGGCCGCTGGAAGCTCGACGAGACGAGCGGCACCGTGGCCGCGGACTCCTCGGGCCACGGCCGCCACGCGGCGGTGACCGGCGCGGCGTCCTGGAACGCGGGTGACGGCTTCACGTTCAGCGGCGGCGCCAGCAGCTCCGGCAACGCGATCGCGCTGCCGGACGGCCTGCTCAGCGGCCTCGACTCGGTGACCGTCGACTTCGACGTGCACATCACGCCCGGCATGACCGCGAACTACTTCCTGTTCACCCTGGGCAACCCCGCCTCGCTCTCGTCGGGGACCGGGTACGTCTTCGTGACCGGCAGCGACGGAGACGCGCGCCTGCGCGGGGCCATCACCACCGCCACGTACACCACCGAGCAGAGCACCACCCGGTCGGCCGCGCTGGCCACCGGCTCGTGGCGGCACCTGACCTACACGATCGTCGGCGGCACGCCCGCGGCGCCCGGCTACGCGGTCCTCTACGAGGACGGCGTCGAGGTCGCGCGCAACAGCGCGATCACCGTCAAGCCCAGCCAGGTCGCGAACGGCGGCTCCGCGAACTTCATCGGGCGGTCCGCGTGGGCGGGCGACAAGTCGTTCCAGGGCAAGGTCCGCGACTTCCGCGTGTACGACCGTGCGCTGACGTCGACCGAGCTCACCGAGCTCGCGTCCGACGTGACCGGACCCGCGCTCGCGGCGGACGCCGCGGCGCTGACGCTCGGCGACACCTCGGCGGTGCGTTCCTCCCTCACGCTGCCGACGCTCGGCAGCGCCGGCTCCGCGATCACGTGGGCGTCGTCGAACCCGGCGGTCGTCTCGACGACGGGCGTGGTCACGCGTCCCGCGGCCGGTGCGGGCGACGCGACCGTCACGCTCACCGCGACCCTGACGCGGGGCAGCGGGCAGGAGACCAAGCAGTTCACCGTGACCGTCCTCGAGCGGCCCACGGCACCCGGCCTGATCGCCGAGGACCTTGCGGCGATCGAGGTCGTGAACGTCGACGACGTGCGCGGCAACCTGACCCTGCCGACGGCGGGCGCGAACGGCACGACGTTCACGTGGGCGTCGTCCGACCCGACCGTCGTCGACGGGACCGGTCGCGTGCACCGACCCGCGCACGGCCAGCCGACCGCCACGGTGACGCTCACCGCGACGGGCGCGCTCGACGGCTCCACCGCGACGCGGACGATCACGGCGACCGTCCCGGCCCTGCCGCAGGCCGTCGCGACCGACGCGTACCTGTTCGCCTACTTCGAGGGCGAGAGCACGGACGACGGCGAGTCGATCTACCTCGGCGCGAGCCAGGGCGACGACCCGACCAAGTGGGACGACCTCAACGACGCTGAGCCGGTCCTGACCTCGGAGTACGGCGAGCGCGGCCTGCGTGACCCGTTCATCATCCGCTCGCCCGAGGGCGACAAGTTCTACATGATCGCCACCGACCTCAAGATCTACCCGGGCGGCAGCTTCAGCCGCGCGCAGCAGTCGGGCTCGACGTACATCGAGGTGTGGGAGTCGACCGACCTGGTGACCTGGTCCGACCAGCGCCACGTGAAGGTCTCGACCGACTTCGCGGGCAACACCTGGGCGCCCGAGGCGTACTACGACGAGGACCTCGGCGCGTACGTCGTGTACTGGGCGTCCAACCTCTACCCGACGACCACGGTCGCGGGCCGCAGCTACACCTCGACGTACAACCGCATGATGTACGCGACCACGCGCGACTTCGTGACGTTCAGCGAGGCGCAGCCGTGGATGGACGTCAAGCGCGGCACGGGCCTCGGCATGATCGACGCGACGATCGTCAAGGACGGCTCGACGTACTACCGGTTCGTCAAGGACGAGGCCTCCATGACGGTCCGCCAGGAGAAGTCGACCGACCTGCTCGCGACGGTCACGGGCGCCCTGCCGACGACGACCTCGTCGCCCGGCTGGCAGCTCGTCAAGGAGCGCATCGGCGTCGGCCAGCCCAACCCGTGGGGTGGCACGTTCACGAGTGGTGAGGGCCCGACGGCGTTCAAGGCCAACGGCGACAACGACTCCTGGTACCTGTTCATCGACCAGCCGAGCTACCACGGCGGCCGCGGCTACATGGCGTTCACGACGACCGACATCGCCGCGGGCACGTGGACCGCGCTGCCCACCGCGCAGCTGCCCTCGAGCCCGCGGCACGGCACGGTCCTGCCGATCACGCAGGCCGAGCTCGACACGGTCCGCGCGGCGTACCAGCCCGACCTCCTGGTCGAGTCGGTCGACGAGCAGGTCGTGACGACGGACCCGGGCGTCGCCCCGGTGCTCCCGGCGAAGGCCACGGCCCACTACGCCGACGGCTCGTCGCGTCAGGTCGCGGTCACGTGGGACGCGATCGACCCGGCGTCGTACGCGGTGCCCGGCGAGTTCACGGTCGCGGGCCGGCTCGCGGGCGGCGTGGCGGTGCGCGCCTCGCTCACGGTCCGGGTCACCGACGAGGGCGACCCGGTCGTGACGCTCACGCCCGGCCTCGCCGCGGACGGCTCGGCCGGCTGGTGGCGTTCGCCGTCGGTCCCGGTGACCGCCTCGGCGACGGACGTGGCCGGGATCCGGTCGGTCGAGGTGAAGGTCGACGACGACCCCTGGGTCAGCTCGGCGAGCAGCTCGATCACGACGACGGTCACGGGTGAGGGCCGGCACGTGGTGCAGGCCCGCGCGACGGACGGCTCGGGCCGCACGTCGGCGGTTCCCGCGTCGCTCGAGGTCGGCATCGACACCGTCGCCCCGGTCTCGCGCGCGACGTTCACCGCCGCGACCCGCACGGTCGCCATGAGCACGGCGGACGACACCTCGGGTGTCGCGCGCACCGAGTACCGCGTGGGCTCGGGGTCGTGGAAGGAGTGGACGGGCTCCCTCGCGATCGGCGCGTACGCGACGACCGTGCAGTACCGCTCGGTCGACGTCGCGGGCAACACCGAGGTCGTGAACTCCCTCGCGGTGCCCGCGCCCGGCAAGGTCGCGGCAGCGACGCGCACGTACGCCGACGCGGCCTCGGCCAAGCTCGGCACCACGATGCGGGTCAACGTCGAGGTGACGGCCACGGCGGCGACGCCGACCGGCACCGTGCGCATCCTCAAGGGCGGCGCCAAGGTCGGCTCGGGGACCCTGTCGCGAGGCAAGGCGACGGTCGCCGTGCAGAACCTCGGCGTCGGCACGCACCGGCTCACCGTGGTGTACGACGGGACGAGCGCGTACGCGGCGTCCCAGACCACGCTCACCGTGAAGGTCACGCGGGCGTCGTCGACGACGAAGGCGACGGTCACGTCGGTCACCTCGAAGACCGCCGCGAAGGTGACGGTCAAGGTGACCTCGGCGGTGAAGGCCACCGGCAAGGTCACGGTCACCGTGACCTCCGGCGGCAAGCCGGTGGCGACCCGCACGGGCACGCTGCGCAACGGCGCGGTCGTCGTGACGCTGCCGAAGCTGGCCAAGGGCACGTACTCGGTCAAGGCCCGCTACGCGGGCTCGAGCACGGTCCTGCCGTCGACCGGGGCGACCCGGCTCGTCGTGAAGGCCGCGACGGCGAGGTCGGCGGCCTGGGTCTAGGACCCGGTCCGCAGCCGTCAGCCGGCTGTCGTCGCGCACGGGCCGCGCCCGGTCAGGTGGAACCCACCGGCCGGGCGCGGCCCGTCGCGTGAGCGGGCCGAACCGGGCGCCCGCCGGCGGGGG
>NZ_BJLQ01000075.1 GCF_006538725.1 Cellulomonas gelida | reverse complement strand
GAGCCGGTCAGCCGATCGGCTGGCGGTCCGCCCACGCCTCGAGCGTCGTGCGCGGGCCCGTGTAGAACGGGATCTCCTCGCGCACGTGGCGACGCGCCTCGACGGCGCGCAGCTCGCGCATGAGGTCGACGATCCGGTGCAGCTCGGACGCCTCGAACGCGAGCAGCCACTCGTAGTCCCCGAGCGCGAACGCCGAGACCGTGTTGGCGCGTACGTCGGGGTAGTCGCGCGCCGCGTGCCCGTGCTCCACGAGCATGCGGCGCCGGTCCTCCTCCGGCAGGACGTACCAGTCGTACGAGCGCACGAACGGGTACACGCACAGGTAGTCGCCCGGCTCCTCGCCGGCGAGGAACGCGGGCACGTGGCGCCGGTTGAACTCCGCGGCGCGGTGCAGCCCGACCACGGACCACACCGGCAGCAGGTGACGCCCGAGGTCGCTGCGGCGCAGCCGCTGGTAGGCGCCCTGCACCTGCTCGACGGTCTCGGCGTGCCACCAGACCATGAGGTCCGCGTCCGCGCGGAGCCCCGCGACGTCGTACCAGCCGCGCACGACGAGATCGGCGTCCTCACCGACGGCGGCCTGCGCCTCCGCGACGAGCTCGGCACGCTCGGCGTCGTCGGCCGGGAGCACCTCCTCGAGCGCGAACACCGACCACATCGTGTAGCGGATGGTGGAGTTGAGGGTCTCGTGGTCGACCTCGGTCACGGACGATCCTTCCGTCAAGGGGGCGGGGGCGACGAGCTCAGCGCAGGGGGTCGAGCGAGCACGCGGCGGGGCGACCCGAGTCGACGCCGGCCTGGCGCCGGCAGCAGTCGGGCACGCACACGTCGTTGCGGGCCGGCAGCGCGCCGACCGTCGCGGGCTCGACGGTCGGCAGCCCGGCCGCGACCGCACGCTCGGTGGCGGCACGCTCGAGGATCAGGTCGACGAGACCGCGGACGAACGGCTCGCGCGTGCCGACGGTGTCCGCGCGCACCGCGGTCATCGACAGCGCCTCGGCGGTCTCGAGCGCCTCGGTGTCGAGGTCGTAGACGACCTCCATGTGGTCGGAGACGAAACCGATCGGCGAGAGCACGACCGCGTCGACGCCGCGGCCCGCGAGGTCCGTCAGCAGGTCGTTGACGTCGGGCTCGAGCCACGGCTGGCTCGGCGGTCCGGAACGCGAGCAGTACGCGAGGTCCCACTCGACCGCACGGCCCAGCCGCTCCCCGACCGCGGCCGCCACCGTCGCGGCGACGTCGAGGTGCTGCGCGGCGTACGACGGTCCGCCGAGACCGGACGCCTCCTCCATCGTGTGCGGGATGGAGTGCGTGACGAACACGAGCCTCGCGCCTGCGGGGACCTTGCCGAAGGCCTCGGTCACGGCGTCGACGTTCGCCTCGACGAAGCCCGGGTGGTTGAAGTAGGCGCGCAGCTTGTCGAGCGACAGGGGGTGCTCACCGTCGGGCAGGCCGAGGTCCGAGCCCAGCTCCTCGAGCGTCGACCAGAAGTCCTCGCGGTACTGCCGGCACCCCGAGTACGACGCGTACGCGCTGGTCACGAGCGCGAGGACCCGGCGGTGACCGTCCGCGTACGCCGCCGCAAGGGCGTCCTTGGTGTAAGGGCTCCAGTTGCGGTTGCCCCACACGACGGGCAGGTCGATGCCGCGGCGCTCGAGCTCGGCCGTCAGCGCGCGCTGCAGGGCCAGGTTCTGGCGGTTGATCGGGCTCGCCCCGCCGAAGTGGTGGTAGTGCTCGGCGACCTCGGCGAGACGCTCGTCCGGGATGCCCTTGCCCGCGGTGACGTTCCGCAGGAACGGGAGCACGTCGTCGGGACCGTCCGGACCGCCGAACGAGGCGAGCAGGAGGGCGTCGTAGGGCGCGACCGGGTTCACGGAGGACTCGTCAGGCACAGGTCGATCATCGCACCGCGGCGTCGGCGCCACCGTCCGCCGGGCGCCGAGGCGGCGTGACATCGAACGGACAGAACGTCAGGATCCGCCTCAGCCCTTCACCGCGCCGCCGAGCCCGGCACCCCGCAGGAACATGCGCTGGAACACCAGGAACATCACCACCGGGATGAGTGTGGAGATCGCGAGCGCCGCCATCAGGGTGCCCTTGTCGACGTTCGCCATCGACTGCAGGTAGACGGACAGCGGCTTGACCGACGCGGACTTCAGCACCAGGAACGGCCACAGGAAGTCCTTCCAGGACGCGATGACGGCGAACACGGACACCACGCCGAGGATCGGCCTGCTCATCGGCAGCACGATCGACCAGAACACGCGCACCGGCCCCGCGCCGTCGACGCGCGCGGCCTCGAAGATCTCCCGGGGCAGCGAGTCGAAGAACCGCGAGACGAGCACGACGTTGAACGCGCTGGCCCCCGCGGGCAGCCACACCGCGAGGTAGCTGTTGATGAGCGTCTCGCCGACCGGAGGGTCGACGATGATCTGGTAGAGCGGGATCAGCAGCACCACGGCGGGGACGAACAGCGTCGTCAGCACCGCCCAGCTGAGTGCCTTGGCCCACCGCGGCCGCAGCACCGAGAGCACGTAGCCGCCGGTCGTCGCGACGACGACCTGGACGAACCACGACCCGAGCGCGACCCACACGGTGTTCAGGAAGTACTGCCCGATGTGGTACCTCGTGAACGCCTGGTCGACGTTCTTCGTCGTGAAGCCGTTCGGGAACAGCGCCAGCGGCTGCGTGAGGATGTCCTGCGTCGGGGTGAAGGCGAACTTGGCGAGCAGCAGCAGCGGCCCCAGGCACCAGACGACGAGCAGCAGCAGCAGCGCGAGGTGCATGCCGCGCCACGTCCACGCGACGCGCGGACGTCGCCAGTCGGCGCTCGACAGCGCGCCACGCTCGCGCTCGTCGGCGCGGGCCTGCCGACGGCGCCGCGAGGGCCGAGCCTGCCGCGCTCCGGTCCCCGGTGCGTCGCCCGGTCCCGAGGCGGTGCGCGCGTCCGGACGCGGGTCGGCGGTGGTCGCGGCGAGGGGCGAGGTGGCGGTCACGACGTGCTCCAGGATCGCGTCACACGGAAGTACAGCAAGGACAGGACGGCGAGGACCGCAGCGAGCAGCAGACTGAGCGCGGTCGCCTCGCCGAAGTTGTTGCCCAGGTTGGCGAACGCGAGGTTGTAGACGCGCAGCATGATCGTCTCGGTCGCGTGGTTCGGACCGCCGTTGGTGAACAGGAACGGCTCGAGGAACACCTGGGCGGTGCCGATGACCTGCAGGATCAGGGTGATGAACAGGACCCCGCGCAGCTGCGGAAGGGTCACGTGCCAGACCTTGCGCAGCACCGACGCGCCGTCGACCTCGGCCGCGTCGTACAGCTCGGCGGGCACGCTGATCAGCGCGGCCAGGTAGATGATCACCGTGCCGCCCGCGGCGGCCCACGTCGCCTCCAGGACGAGCGAGGGCATCGCCCATGTCGCGTCCGCGAGCCAGGGGTACGGGCCCAGGCCGACCCAGCCGAGCACGGTGTTGAAGACCCCCTGCGGTCGCGGGTCGTAGAAGAACTTCCAGAGCAGCACGGCCACCACGGGTGGCACGACGACGGGCAGGTACGCGAGCACCGAGTACAGCCCCTTGCGCCGGCGCACCTCGCTCATGAGCACGGCGCCGACGAGCGGGATCGGGTACCCGAACACGAGCGCGAGCAGGGCGAACCACCCCGTGTTCCGGATCACGGTCGGCAGCAGCGGGTCTGAGAGCACCGCGCGGAAGTTGTCGAGGCCCACCCACGTGGGCGCGTCGACGAGATTCGTCTTCTGCAGGCTCATCTCCACCGCGGACACGATCGGCCACCAGGAGAACAGGCCGAACACGACGAGCAGGGGCACCGCGAAGAGCACCGCGCTCAGTCCGCCGCGGCGCGCCCACGTCACGGGCGTGCGGCGCCGGGGTGCGCGCCGCGTGGCCTCCGCCCGCGGCGGGGGGCTGACGACGTCGGACGTGGTCATCGTGGCCTCTCGGGGTCGTCCCGCGGTGCGGGGGAAACGGCGGGGGTCGAACGGCTGCAGGGTCGAACGGCTGCAGGTTCGAACGGCTGCAGGTTCGGACGGCTGCGGGTTCGGACGGCGGCGGGTCGGGCGGGCGCGGCGACCGGCCGGGGCTGCGGGGTCCCC
>NZ_BJLQ01000074.1 GCF_006538725.1 Cellulomonas gelida | reverse complement strand
GTCGGTGTTGTAGTCGTTGTAGCAGAGCTTGGCGCCCGGGTCGGCGGCGCGCGCGGCGCGGAACGCGGCCTCGATCCAGTCGTTGCCGGTGCGCTGCAGGTTGGAGTCGCGGCGCGCGCCGGACGAGCCGTCGGCGAACGCCTCGTTCACGACGTCCCACGCGTAGATCTTGCCCTTGTAGTGGGTCGCGACCTGCGTGACGTGGTTGAGCATCGCGTTGCGCAGCGACGTGCCGGACATGTTCTGCATCCAGCCCGGCTGCTGCGAGTGCCAGGCGAGCGCGTGGCCGCGGACCTGCTTGCCGTTGTTGCGCGCCCAGTTGACGATCTGGTCGCCGCTGGAGTAGTTGAACTGGTTCTGGTTCGGCTCCGTGGCGTCCATCTTCATCTCGTTCTCGGCCGTGATCATGTTGAACTCACGGTTCGCGATACCCGAGTAGGTGCCGTCGTTGAGCCGGCTCGCGGCGATCGCCGTGCCGAAGTAGCGGCCGGTCTCCTTCGCGGCGGCCTGCAGCGTGCTGCCGGCGGCCTGCGCCGGGATGGCAAGCGTGACAGCGATCGCGGCCGCGGCGAATCCGCCGACGACTGCCACCATGCGGCGGCTGTCCGTACGACGGTGGCGGTGACGTGGGGTCGTCATCGATCCCTCCTTGATCGTGGGTGTACGCCGGTCAGCATTGCCCGGCACGTCACCTTTCGCCCGGTCCGGGAGACCCGTCAAGACCCGGGCGAGGGCTGATAGTTTCGGACCCGGTTCCGAAGCGTTTTGTCACACTTTAGAGTGACATTCATCGGTGTAGAACGTCACTCGAAGGTAGGATGCTCCCGACTTGAGCCCTGTCTGCGCACTGTCCGGATTCTTCCGGTTCCGCAACTATCGGGCAGGCGGCGCAGTGATTCGGAACCGCTCCCGGCGGCTCGCGGCGCAGCGCGCTCAGGCCTGGACGTCGACCCGGTGCACCTCGAGCACGACGCGGTGCTCCTCGAGCACCGGGACGAGCGCACCCACGAACACCCCCGTGCGCAGCCACACCGGCCCGCCGTCGCCCACGTCGAACCGGGGAGAGGTGAGGATCGGCAGCTGCGCGTCCGGCTCGTGCGTCGCGGTGTTGGTCACGACGACCACCGAGCCGTCCGCCAGCCGGAGCTCGTACCGCGCCCACAGCTCGACCGAGCCGTCGGCGTGCTCGAGGTTCCAGTCCGCGCCGCCGGGCAGCACCTCGCCGTCGAGGCCGTCGCGCACGGTGCCGCCGACCAATGGGATCACGCGGCGTCGTCCGGTCGGCGTCAGGCCCACGTCGCGGACCTCGCCCAGGAGCGCCTCGATGGTGAGCACGTGCGTGCCCGTCAGCCTCACGGTGCTCCCTCGTCGACCAGCACGCGCCGCACGAACCGCGCCATCTGCTGCCACGCCGCGAGCGCGTGCTCCTGCGGCCCCTGGTGGGTGAACGCGTGGCCGCAGCCCGGGAACGCGGTGTGCTCGGTCGCGACGCCCGCGGCCCGCAGCCGCGCCGCGAAGAGGTCGCCGTCGTCCCGCAGGAAGTCCAGCTCGGCCGTGAGCACGAGCGTCGGCGGCAGGCCGCTCAGGTCGGCCGCGAGCACGGGCGAGGCGAGCTCGTCCGTGCCCTGCGCGGGGTCCGGCAGGTACCACGCGTTGAAGCGCGCACCGATCTCGGCGAACTCCGTCGTGCCGGGGTCCGCGCGCATCGCGTCCGTGAGCTTGGTGCCCGGCGGCGAGGCCAGGTCGAGGGGCGCGTAGTCGACGACGAGCCCGCGCAGCGCGGGCCGGCCCGACCGGCGGGCCAGGAGCGCGCACGCCGCGGCGAGGTTCCCGCCCGCGCTGTGCCCGCCGACCGCGAGGCGCGAGCCGTCCAGCCCGTGCTCGGCGCCGAACGCCTCGAGCCAGACGAGCAGGTCGTACACCTGGTGCACCGCCGCGGGGTACGGGTGCTCGGGCGCCAGGACGTAGTCGACGTTGATCACCGCGCAGCCGGAGACGTCCGCGAGCAGCCGGCAGTACGGGTCGTCGTCGCGCCAGTCACCCAGGACGAACCCGCCGCCGTGCAGGTTCACGAACACGGCGGGGACCTCGGGGCCGTCCTGCGGCCGGTAGACCATGAGGTCGCGCACGGGCGCCTGCCCCCCCGCGTCGATGACCTGGAACGTCTCCCTGGGCAGATCCGGGAGGGCGCGCGGCACCGTCAGGGCGTGCCGCGCCGCCTCCACCCGGAATGCGCGCGCGTCGTCGAGCACGTCCGTCACGACTTCCCCGGCCTCCCGTCACCGCGTCCGACCAGCCCACTCACCCCTTCACCGCGCCCGTCAGGCCGCCGACGATGCGGCGCTCGAACAGGCTGAAGAAGACGAGCGCGGGCAGCATCGCGAGCGAGGTGAACGCGAGCACCTTAGCGGTGTCGACCGAGTACTCCGACGCGAACGCCTGCACCCCCAGCGGCAGGGTGAACGAGTCGGAGTCGTTGAGGATGAACAGCGGCAGCAGGTAGCTGTTCCAGCTGCCGATGAACGCCAGGATGCCCACCGTGATCACGCCGGGCAGCGAGAGCGGCAGCACCATGCGCCAGAAGAAGCCGAGCCGGCTGCACCCGTCGATCGCCGCCGCCTCCTGCAGCTCGGCGGGGATCGCCCGCAGGAACGGGACCAGGATGATGATGGTCGTCGGGAGCGCGAACCCGATCTGCGGCAGGATCACGCCCGACAGGTCGTTCATGAGCCCGAGCGTGCGGACCAGGATGTACAGCGGCGTGATGGCCACCGTCATGGGGAACATCAGCCCGGCCGCGAACAGCGCGTAGAGCGCACCCCGCCCGACGAACCGGTACCGCGCGATCGCGAAGCTCGCCATGAGCCCCAGCACGACGACGCCGATCGTGGTCGCCCCCGCCGCGATGGCCGAGTTGAGCACCTGACGCCAGAACACGCTGCCCGTCAGGACGTCGACGTAGTTGCCCGCCTGCCACGGGTCCGGCCAGCCGGACGGGTTCGTCGTGATCTGCGAGTTCGTCCGGAAGCCGCCGATGACGACGTACGCGACGGGCGCGAGCATGACGAGGATGAGGAGCACCGCGACCACGTAGACGCCGGGGCTCCCCCAGCGCAGGTCCCGCTGGTTGCGAGTGGTCTGCGGCGCCTCGTCGGGGACCACCGGCGGCACTGCGACGGTCGGGACGGCCATCAGCGCGCACCTCCTGTGATCGCACCCTCGGTGTCCCGGCGCAGGACGAACCGCTGGTAGACGAGGGCGACGACGAGCGAGATCAGGAACAGCACCACGGCGACCGCGTTGCCGTAGCCGTAGCTGCCGGCGTTGCGGCCGAAGGACACCATGTACGTCGCCATCGTCGACGTGCCCGCGGTGGAGGCGACGTACTGCCCCCAGATGATGTAGACGAGGTCGAACAGCTGCAGCGCGCCGATGATCGACAGGAAGGCCCAGATCCGCAGCGTCGGGGCGAGCAGCGGCAGCGTGATGCTGCGCTGCACCTGCCAGTACGACGCGCCGTCGATCGCGGCCGCCTCGTTGAGCTCCTGGGGGATCCCTTGCAGACCCGCGAGGAAGAGGATCACCGCGAACCCGATGTACTTCCAGGTGATGATCCCCATCAGGGTCCAGATCGCGATGTCCGGGTCGGAGATCCAGTCGTTCGCGAGCCCCCCGAGGCCGATGCGCTCCAGCAGGTCGTTGAGCGCGCCGGTGCTCTGCAGGATCAGGCTCCACCCCGTGCCGACGACGACCTCGGAGATCACGTACGGCACGAAGATCAGGACCCGGATCACCGACTGCCCGCGCATCCGGCGGTTGAGCAGGAGCGCGATGAGGACCGCCGCGGGTCCCTGCAGGATCAGCGAGAACACGACGATGAACGCGTTGTGGCGCACCGCGTCGTGGAACAGCGGGTCCTGCAGGATCGTCTCGTAGTTCTTCAGGCCGACGAAGTCGGTCGGCGGCCCGTAGCCCTCCCAGCTGAAGAAGCCGTAGTAGGCGGCCATCAGCACGGGGAAGATCACGAAGGACAGGAAGACCAGGAGCGCCGGTCCCGCCAGGATCGCGATCTCCAGCCGCTCGCCCCAGCCGACGCGACGCCTGCCGCGGCGCGGCGGGGG
>NZ_BJLQ01000073.1 GCF_006538725.1 Cellulomonas gelida | reverse complement strand
CCGGGGCTGCGGGGTCCCCGGCCGGTCGCGTCCTCAGCTCGCGGCGTCGATCGCCGCCTGCGCCGCCGTGGTGGCGGTCGCGAGCAGGCCGTCGATGTCGGCGCCCTGGTCCGTGATCACCGCCTGTACGACCGGGAACAGCTGGTTGTAGAGGTCCTGGGTGGCGACCGAGGCCTCCGGCACGAGCGTCTGGGTGAACATGACGTCGGTGTAGCCCTGCATGTCCTCGAGCGGGACGTTCACGTAGTCCTTGATCCAGCCGAGGTTCTCCTCGTACAGCGCCTCGGAGAAGATCGGCAGCACCGGGGTGCCGACGGCCTGCGCCGGGTCGGCCTCGGCGCGGGTCTGCGCGTCGGCGACGGCCTGGTCCTTGTCCTGCAGCTTCGACAGGTACCACCAGTCGATCCACTTGACCGCGGCGTCCTTCTCGGCGTCCGTCGAGTCCTTGCGGACCGCGGCGAGCGTGCCGCCCGTGAGGGCACCGCCGTCGCCCGACGTCGGGATCGCCGTGAGGCCGTAGCCCCAGTCGGCGGTCACGCCGTTGCCCTCGACGAGAGCGTTGTAGACGTCCGAGCCCGACGTGTACATCGCGAGCTCGCCACCGCCGAAGGCCGCGTTGATCTCGCCCCAGCCGAGATCGGCCCGCGCGAGCAGGGAGTCGTCCTCCCAGCGCAGCGCCCTGAGCCACTCGAGGTGCTCCTTGACCGCCGGGTCGTCGAGCGACGCGGTGTAGGTCCCGTCGCCGTTCGCGGTCTCGATGACGCCACCGCGCGCGTTGGCGCCGGCGGCGAGCTGCCAGCCGCCCGAGGCGTCGAGCGCCATCGTCGCGTAGCCCGCCACGCCCGTCTTGTCGTGGATCGTCTTGGCCGCCGTGCGGACCTCGTCCCACGTCGTCGGCGGGTCGTCCGGGTCGAGCCCGGCCTGCTCGAAGAGGTTCCGGTTGTAGTGCAGCGCGACCGCGTAGATCGACTTCGCCGGGACCGCGAAGATCGTGCCGTCGGCGTCCTGCCCGTTCGCGAGCAGGGACTCGTTGAAGTCCTCGCCGTAGGGCAGCGCGCGGACCTGGGCGTCGATGTCCGCGAGCTGACCGTTCTCGATGAGCGTCTTGCCGTCGGTGAGCGGGATCTCGAACACGTTCGGCAGCGTGCCACCTGCGAGCTGCGTGGTGAAGGTGGAGTTCAGCCACTCGTAGTCCTCGGTCTCCACCGTGATCCCGGGGTACTTCTCCTCGAACGCCGCGACGCGGTCGGCGAGCTGCTGCTTGGCGGCGTCGTCGGCCGTCGGCAGCAGACCCGCGACGCGGATCGTGACCTGGGTGCCTGTCGGCGAGCCGGCGCTGGTCGAGCCGGTGTCCGGCTCGTCGCCGCCGCTGTCGCACGCGGCCAGCAGGCCGAGCGAGAGCACGCCGGCTGCGGCGAGCGCAGTGGTGCGGTTGAACCTCATCGTCACTCCTTCGTGAGGGCGCCCGGCGCGGGCCGGTCGCTGCGGGGGTTCTGCTGGGCGGTGCTGTCGTCGATGCGGTCAGGGAGCGTCCGGCAGGGCGCGGAGCCACGCGGCGGTGTCGCGCGGCAGGAGTCCCGTGACGAGCCGGTCGCTCGTGAGCAGGACGTCGGCGTGGGGTGGCAGCTCGACGGGTTCCGCGCCGAGGTTGACGACGCAGACGACGTCCCCGCGCGAGAACGCCAGCGTCTCGCCGGGCACGTCGAGCCAGGTCAGCGGCTCGTCGCGCAGCGCCGGCTCGACGCGGCGGCGGGACAGGAGGTCGCGGTAGAGGTGGAGCATCGAGCTCGGGTCGCTCGCCTGGTGCTCGACGGTGAGCTCGGCCCAGTCGGGCGGCTGCGGGAGCCACGTCGACGACCCGCTCGGGCCGAAGCCGTACGGCGACCCGGACCCCGACCACGGCAGCGGCACGCGGCACCCGTCGCGCCCCGGGTCGACGCCCTGCGAACGGAAGTGCATCGGGTCCTGGAGCACCTCGAGCGGCAGGTCCTCGACCTCCGGCAGCCCGAGCTCGTCGCCCTGGTAGACGTACAGCGCACCGGGCAGCGCCGCCGTCAGCAGGGCGGCGGCTCGCGCACGGCGGCGGCCGAGCGCCACGTCCGTCGGCGTGCCGAAGCGCTTGGCGGCGAAGGCGAACGACGAGTCCGCCCGCCCGTACCGCGTCACGGGTCGGGTGACGTCGTGGTTCGACAGCACCCAGGTCGCCGGGGCACCGATCGGACCGTGCGCGGCGAGCGTCGTGTCGATCGACTCCCGCAGCTGCGCGGCGTCCCACGGCCGGGCCATGAAGTCGAAGTTGAACGCCGTGTGCATCTCGTCGGGACGCAGGTACCGCGCGAAGCGCGCGCGGTCGGCGAGCCAGACCTCGCCGACCAGGACCCGCGCGGGCGAGTACGAGTCCGCGATCGCGCGCCACGACCGGTAGACGTCGTGGATCTCGTCCCGGTCGACGTGCGGGTGCTCGCCCGGGCCCGGGTGCTCGGGGTACTCCGGCAGCGCCGGGTCCTTCACGAGCAGCGCTGCCGAGTCGATCCGGATGCCGGCCACGCCGCGGTCGAACCAGAACCGCAGGACGTCCTCGAACTCGCGGCGCACGTCGGGGTGCGACCAGTTGAGGTCCGGCTGCTGCGGGGCGAACAGGTGCAGGTACCACTCCCCTGGCGTGCCGTCAGGGTTGGTCGTGCGGGTCCAGGTGCTGCCCTGGAAGTCCGAGACCCAGCGCGTCGGCATCTGCGCACCGTCGGGGCCCTTGCCGCGGTGGAACCAGAAGCGCGCCCGCTCAGCCGAGCCGGGTGGCGACGCGAGGGCCGCGCGGAACCACGCGTGCTGGTCGGAGACGTGGTTGGGGACGATGTCGATGATCGTGCGGATGCCGTGCGCGAGCGCGTCGGCGACGAGCCGCTCGGCCTCCTCGAGCGTCCCGAACGCGGGGTCGATCGCGCGGTAGTCGGCCACGTCGTACCCGCCGTCGGCCAGCGGCGAGACGTACCAGGGGGTGACCCAGATGGCGTCGACGCCCAGGTCTCGCAGGTAGGGCAGGCGCGACCGCAGGCCCGCGAGGTCGCCCGTCCCGTCGCCGTTCCCGTCGGCGAAGCTGCGCGGGTAGACCTGGTAGATCACCGCGTGCCGCCACCAGGCGGACTCGGCGGTGGTCGCCGTGGTGTGCGCCGTGATCGGCTGCAGAGCGGAGGACGTCGTCGTCACAGCGCAGACACTAAATCTCTGAACAGAATGCGCGCAAGAATCTGACAAGAGCGTTACCGAAGCGTGACAGAGCTCCCTCAGGGGCGCTCGCGCACCGGACGCCGCGCCGGAGCGGCGGCGTTCGGTGAAGGACGGCGGGTGGGGAGCCAGGAGTCGCCGGTCAGCGCGTGGCGGCCGGCGCAGGGGCCGTCGAGCCGCGCACGACGAGCTCGGGCTCGAAGAGGAGCTCGTCCTGCGGCACCGCGGCCCCGTTGATCTGGCTCACGAGCAGGTCGATCGCCGCACGCCCCATCGGCTCGATCGGCTGGCGCACGGTGGTCAGCGGCGGCTCCGTGCAGTTCATGAACGCCGAGTCGTCGTAGCCGACCACCGAGACGTCGTCGGGCACGCGCAGGCCGGCGCGCCGCGCAGCCCGGATCACGCCCAGGGCGATCGGGTCCGAGGCGCACACGATCCCCGTGACGCCCTCGCGCAGCAACCGCGTCGCGGCGGCCTGCCCGCTCTCGAGCGAGTACGCGGATCGCACGACGTCACCGGCGCCGAGCTCGACCCCGAGCCTCGCCGCGACCGCGCGCGCCGCGTGCAGCTTGCGCTCGGAGGGCACGTGGTCGGCGGGGCCGAGCACGAGGCCGACACGCGTGTGCCCGAGCGCCACGAGGTGCCCGAGCGCCTGCTCGATCGCCACCTCGTCGTCGCAGGACACCCGCGGGAAGGCGAGCTCCTCGATCGAGGCGTTGATCAGGACCACCGGCAGGTGGCGGTCCGAGAGCCGCTCGTAGTGCCCGTGCGCCGCGTCCCGCTGCGCGTAGTTGCCGCCCGCGAACACGATGCCCGAGACCTGCTGGCCGAGCAGGAGCTCGACGTAGTCCGCCTCGGACACACCCCCGGCGGTCTGCGTGCACAGCACGGGGGTGAAACCCTGCTGGGCCAGTGCACCGCCCACCACCTCGGCGAACGCCGGGAAGATGGGGTTCTGCAGCTCCGGGAGGACGAGTCCCACGAGGCGTGCGCGCTCACCGCGCAGCTTCGTCGGGCGCTCGTACCCGAGCACGTCGAGCGCGGTGAGCACCGCCTCGCGCGTCTGCTCCGAGACTCCTGGCTTGCCGTTGAGCACGCGGCTGACGGTCGCCTCAGAGACGCCGACCTTGCGTGCCACCTCTGCGAGTCGCCGTGACATGCCTCGCATCGTAGGGCAAGCCGGCGCAAGCCGCTTGCGGATCGACGCAAGCGGCTTGCGCACCGCCTCGTGCGGGCGCCCGCACCGCCGAGGCGACCGGCGCGCGACCTCGTCGGGTCAGCGCGCGGGCTGCAGCACCAGCGCGTCGGCGATGCCCTGCGCCCACTGCTCGACGATCTCGAAGTTGCGGTGGTCGCCCGCCTTGGCCCGCGCACCCGCGATGATCGCGCGCTCCGCGAAGGACAGCGCCGCCATGTCCAGGCGCCCGCGGAAGCTGCGGTGGCCGCGGGCACGCAGGGCCGCGCCGACGCCGGCGAGCTCGTGGGGCGAGTTCGCGGCCGCCGCGGGCTGGGTCGCCAGGCCCGACGAGAACAGCCACACGAACCGCGGCGGGCCACCCTGCTCGACGCGCTCCGCGAGCGCACGCGCCGACGGGAGCCAATGGCCGGTGTAGACGGCGGATCCGAGGACGAGGGCGTCGAAGCCCTGCGCGTCGACGAGGTCCTCGGGTTCGCGCAGCTCGACGTCATGACCACGCGCACGCAGCACCTCGGCCACGCGTTCGCCGATACCCCACGTCCCGCCATGACGCGACGCCACCGCGACGAGCACCTTCATTGCCGACCTCCCCGTAGTCCGTCCTCCATGGTGCGGCGCGGCGCCCAGGTACGCGTGGGTCCTCGGTCCTGACTTGACGTCATCTCACTGGCCGATCCGGGCAGTCCCACCATGTGACACGCGAGCGAGGAGTCCGGCTCAAGTGGCAGCTGGCTCAGGGGATGGTCGACTGGCGCGCGCGCAGCGTGTCGGTCAGTCGGCGCAGAGTGGCCAGCTCGTCCGCGTCGAGCGCGCCGCCGACGAGCCGGTGGATCTGCTCGACGTGGCGACGGCCGATCGCGCGCTGCTCGCGCGCGCCCTCGTCGGTGAGGGTCACGACCACGCCGCGCCCGTCGTCGGTGGCCGGCGACCGACGGACGAGTCCGCGCAGCTCGAGCCGCTCGACGAGGCGCGACAGGCTC
>NZ_BJLQ01000072.1 GCF_006538725.1 Cellulomonas gelida | reverse complement strand
CAGCTCGAGCCGCTCGACGAGGCGCGACAGGCTCGGCTGCGTCAGCAGGCTCTGCGCCCCGAGGTCGCGCAGGCGCGCCGCGCGACCCTCGCAGCGCGAGAGCGTGAACAGCACGTCGTACTCCCGCACCGACATGTCGCCCCACACGTCCTCCGCCGAGAACCGCCGCATGAGCGCGACCTGCGCGCGGAACAGCGACTCCCAGGCCTCGGCCGCCTCGCGGGCCGTCGGTCCTCCCGCCGATCCCCCCACACCGATCCCCTCTCGCGACTGTTGAGGCGTGCGCCGCGACCTCGGGCGGCGCTGACCTCGTCGGACACCCACGTCCGCGCACACTGTCGCACGCTCCTGCGCGCACGTCAGGGCACCGCGCGCGTCGACGGCACGAGCGTGACGGGCGCGCTGATCCCGGTCGGTGCCCCCGCGGCGCGCCCGCGCGTCGCGCGGGCGTCTAGCCTGGGGCGATGAGCACCGAGGCGGGCACCACGACCGGATCCGGCACGACGTACGTCGTCGTCGACGGCGAGAACATCGACGCGACGCTGGGCACCGCGATCCTGGGCGCACGGCCCGCCCCCGACCAGCGTCCGCGCTGGGAGCGCGTGCTGGCGTTCGCGCAGCAGCAGTGGGGCCAGGACGTGAAGGGGCTCTTCTTCCTGAACGCCTCCAACGGCTCGCTGCCGATGAGCTTCGTGCAGGCGCTCCTCGCGATCGGCTTCCAGCCGATCCCGCTGTCGGGCGAGGCGCACGAGAAGGTCGTCGACATCGGCATCAAGCGCACGCTCGAGGCGATCGCGCAGCGGTCGGGCGACGTCATGCTCGTCAGCCACGACGGCGACTTCGCGGCTGAGCTCGCGACGCTCGTCGACGACGACTCGCGGCGCACCGGGCTCATCGCCTTCCGCGAGTTCACGTCGACCGCGCTGTCGGGCCTGACCGCGCAGGGGCTGCACGCGTTCGACCTGGAGCACGACGTGCAGGCCTTCAACGTGTCGCTGCCGCGCGTACGGATCATCCCGCTCGAGCAGTTCGACCCGACGCGCTACCTCTGACCGGACCGCGCCGGGCGAGGGCCGGAGGTCCCAGAGCAGGTCACGGGACCGTAACGGTTACCTGATACTCCGCCGAAGTTACCTAGTACCGCTCGTCCTTTACCTAGTACCCCATGGTCACGGTAATCGGGCCGCTGGTAGACAGTCGCGCGGCCGGACGTCGACGAGGACGACCGGCCCCGGAGTCCCCGGCCGAGTCCACGACGAGGTGGTCAATGAAGCGCAACGTGTTGGCGGGGCTCGTCCTCGCCGTCCTCACGACGGTGGTGGTGGGACTGTCCCTCCTGGGTGCCGACGTGGCACCGGTGGTCCTGCTCGGCGCGGCCCTCGGCGGCGTCCTGGGCCTCGTGCCGGGCGGCTCGGTGGCCGCGCGCGTCGCGGGCTTCCTCGCCGGTGCGGCGCTCGCGTGGGTCGGTTACCTGCTGCGCGCCGCGGCGCTGCCCGACTCGACCGCCGGTCGCGCGGTCGCGGTGCTGATCGTGCTCGCCCTGACCGTCGGCGTGGTCGCCGTCGCGCGTGGCAGGGTCCCGCTGTGGACGCTGCTGCTCGGGGTCGCGGCGGTCGCCGGCGCGTACGAGCGGGTGTACGCCCAGGACCCGACCTCGGTGGTCTCGACCTCGATCGCCACCATCAGCGGCGTGCTCCTCGCCGCGGCCGTCGGCCTGCTGGCCACGGTCTTCCTCGGCCCGGCCGAGGCGGCGGCGCCGGTCGCCGAGGCGTCCGAGGACGCGACCACGCCCGCCCACGGTCTTCCGCTCGCGGCGGCCGTCCACACCGAGCCCCGACGCCCCGCGGCGCAGCCCGTGCTCCAGGAGCCGCGGACGTTCTCCCCCGAGTCCGCGGCTCACCGTCCCTCGCTCGCCCTCGACCCCCGCCCGGAGGCCTGACGTGCGTCGCATCCTTCCCGTCGTCGCTGTCACCGCGACGCTCCCCCTGGTGCTCGGCACCGCCGCCGTCGCCGCCGACGACTCGGGCGACGTCAGCGTCGTCAACACCGAGACCGTGCAGGCGAAGCTCGACGCCACGGGCGCCGTCAAGGAGGCGCGCGTCTACGAGCAGCTCGCCCTGACGGGGCACGGCACCACGACGATCTCCAACCCGGTCTCGACGAGCGGCCTGCGCAACCTCGACGGCTTCGGCTCGTTCCGGGTCGAAGACGGTCGCCTCGTGACCCAGGTCGACGTGGACGGCGAGAAGCGTCTGCGCACCGTGAGCGACTTCGACGGCGACCTGCCGCTCGGCGTCGACATCCGCTACTCGCTCGACGGCAAGACCGTGGCGCCCGGCGACGTCGTCGGCCGGTCCGGCCTGCTCGAGGTGCACTACACCATCACGAACCTGACGAGCCGCGAGGACGAGGTCACGTTCGACGACGGCCGCGGCGGCACGGGAACGGCCACCGCCACGACGGTCGTCCCGATGATCGGCCAGCTCGTCACGACGCTCCCGTCGACCTTCACCGACGTGCAGTCGGGCGAGGCAGGGATCGCCGGCGACGGGCGCGGCGGCACGCGCCTGACCTTCCAGATGACGCTCTTCCCCCCGATCGGCGCGCCGACCGCGGAGTTCGGCTACACGGCGCAGATCACGAAGGGCGTCGTCCCGGCCGCCTCGCTCACGTCGATGCCGGTGTCGCCGCTCGAGTACCCGTCGTTCAAGGGCGGCTCCGCGAGCTACGCGTCGGGCGCCGAGTCGGGCGTCGACCTGACGACCGGTGCCATCACGATCAACGACAACCTGCTGCGGCTGCACGACGGCGCGGCCGAGCTGCTCGCGGGCATCGAGCAGCTCAACGACGGTGCGGGCACGCTCCGCGACGGTCTCGCGCTCGAGGCCGCGCCGGGTGCGGGCGACCTCGCCGCGGGGCTCAACGACAAGCTCCTGCCCGGCTCCCGGACGCTCGCCGACGGCCTCAACGGCCAGATCGTCCCCGGCGCGCGAGACCTCAGCGCCGGGCTCGTCGGCCAGCTCGCTCCCGGGGCCAAGAGCCTCGCCGAGGGGCTCAACGACAAGCTCGCACCGGGCGCGGCGTCCCTCGCCGAGGGCCTGACGGACGTCGCGGCACCGGGTGCCGCCGCGCTCGCGAAGGGGCTCAACGACAGCGCCGCACCGGGTGCGGTCGAGCTCGCCGCGGGCGCCGCGGCTCTCGACACGGGCCTGGCCAGCGCTCGGCTGAAGGCTCCCGCCCTCATCGCAGGCCTGACCCAGGTCGACGAGGGGCTCGCGAAGATCGACAAGGGCCTCGCCGACCTCTCGACGCAGATCGGCGGACTGCCGACCAAGGCACAGCCCCTGCGCGACGGGATCGCCCGGATGCGCGCCGGCATCGGCTCGACCGCGGCTCCCGCCCCGGGACAGCAGCCGACGCTCCTGTACGCGGTCAACGCGATGCGCACGCAGCTCGGGACCGCGTCCTCCACGGCGACGAGCACGGTGACCTCGATCGGTGAGCTCAAGCTCGGCGTCACCGACCCGACCGCGGGGCTCGCCGCCTTCACGGCGATGCTGCCCGCCGGCGCGCAGGCCTCGTACACGGCGGGGCTCGGCCGGGTCGCCGGTGGGCTCGACCAGCTCAGCGACGGCATGACCACGTCGGCCACGCAGCTCGGCACCGCGGCGGCGACCCTCGCGCTCGTCCAGTGCGGCCTGTCGTCTGCCTCGCTCCCCGCGTGCGACCCCGCCAAGCCGGGCCTGCTCGAGGGCCTCGGCGGCCTCGACGCCGGCATCGGCCAGCTCGCGACGACGGTGGTGGACTCCGTCCAGGGCGGCGTCGGCACGTCGAGCGACACGGCCGAGGACGGCACCCTGCGCGGCGGCGTGAACAGCGTCCGTGCGGGCGTCGGCCAGATCCAGGGCGGCGGCGGCGAGCTCGTCGCCGGGCTCGGCAGGCTCGGTGACGGCGCATCGAAGCTCAGCACGGGCGCGGGCCGGCTCTCGACCGGTCTGGCCGACGCCGCGAGCGGGTCGCAGGACCTCGCCGACGGTCTGGCCGGAGCCGCGACGGGCGCCGCCGCGATCTCCGACGGGCTCGGCACCGCGGCGGCGGGCTCGACCAAGGTCTCGGACGGGCTCGGCTCGGCGGCCTCCGGGTCGCAGCGCCTGCTCGCCGGGCTGCAGTCGGCCGCGACCGGTTCGCGCACGCTGTCCTCGGGCATCGGCACAGCGGCCTCGGGCTCGAGCACCCTGGCGGCGGGCATCCAGCGCGCGGCCGACGGCTCCGAGCAGCTCGCCGACGGCCTCGGCACGGCGGCCGGCGCTGCACCTCAGCTGGTCGACGGTGCGCAGCAGCTGTCGGACGAGGGCACCTCGAAGCTCGTCGAGTCCGGTGCGACGACCGCGGCGAAGTTCGGGACGGGCTACGCCGTTCTCGCCGCGGGCGCCGCCCGCACGGCCGAGGAGGGCATGGCGTACGGCGCCCCCGAGGGGGCGACCGGGGCCACGGCGTACTCGATCGAGATCGCCGGGGCCGACGGGAGCGGGGCGACGAACGCGGGCAAGGGCGTCGCAGCGCTCGCCCTGTTCGCAGCGGCTGCCGTGGCCGGCACGGTGCTGCGGCGCCGCTCGGCCTGACCGACACGCAGGGGCGCCCGGGAGCTCGTCCTCCCGGTCGCCCCTGCGTCGTCAGTCGAGCGCGGCGGCGAACCGGCGCAGGGCCAGGTGCGCGAGGCGGCGGTCGGGGGCGAGCGGCGCGGAGACGACGTCGGCGCCCGCCTCGAGCACGCGGTCGAGGAAGTACCCGGGCGCGAGCAGGTAGGACGCGACGACCACGCGCCGGTCGTCGTCGCCGCGCGCCAGGCGCACCGCGTCCGGCACGCGCGGCTGCGCACCCGCGCCGTAGCCGACCACGAGCCCCGGTCCGCGCTCGTCGGGCGGCCCGACGTGACGGTCGAGCAGCGCGGCCAGCGCGGCGGCGACCTCCTGCACGGCCACGGCCGCGGACGGGTCGCGCGAGCCCGCGGCGGCGAGCACGACGGCGTCGTCGGCCGTCAGGCCCACCTCGTCGAGCCGGTCGGCCAGGATCTCGACGAGCGAGGCGTCGGGCCCGAGCGGGGCCGCCGCACGGGCACCGGGGAGGTCGACCGCCTTGCTCACGTCGACGCTCACGTGGAAGCCCACCGACAGGAGCAGCGGCACGACGACCGCCTCTCCCCCGGCGGCGACGACCTCGGTGACGACGTCGCCTACCGCGGGCGTCTGCACGTCGACGAAGGCCTCGCGCACGTCGAGGTCAGGGCGCAGCGTGACCACGTCGGCCAGGATCGAGCGCACCGCCGCGCGCCCGTCGTGGTCGTCCGTCCCGTGCGAGCAGCCGATCAGGACGGGGGGTCGACCGGCGGGTGGCGTCTCGCTCACGAGACCGCCAGCTCGAGCCG
>NZ_BJLQ01000071.1 GCF_006538725.1 Cellulomonas gelida | reverse complement strand
GCGTCTGTTCCTTGAGAACTCAACAGTGTGCCAAGTAGTCGATGCCATATGGCTCGCTCCGATGTGTCGGGGTGGGCGCAATGGTTGAGATTGGGATCCTGCTGTCCACCCCGTGGGTGGTGGGGTCCTTGTTGAAGCCGGATCTACGTGACCTTCGGGTCGTTCGTAATGTTTGTTGCTGGCCGCCTTGGGGTGGTTGGTGGCGTTGGACATTGACGGAGAGTTTGATTCTGGCTCAGGACGAACGCTGGCGGCGTGCTTAACACATGCAAGTCGAACGGTGAAGACCAGCTTGCTGGTTGGATCAGTGGCGAACGGGTGAGTAACACGTGAGCAACCTGCCCTTCACTCTGGGATAAGCCTTGGAAACGGGGTCTAATACCGGATATGACATCCTCATGCATGTGGGGGTGTGGAAAGATTTATCGGTGGGGGATGGGCTCGCGGCCTATCAGCTTGTTGGTGGGGTAATGGCCTACCAAGGCGACGACGGGTAGCCGGCCTGAGAGGGCGACCGGCCACACTGGGACTGAGACACGGCCCAGACTCCTACGGGAGGCAGCAGTGGGGAATATTGCACAATGGGCGCAAGCCTGATGCAGCGACGCCGCGTGAGGGATGACGGCCTTCGGGTTGTAAACCTCTTTCAGCAGGGAAGAAGCGAAAGTGACGGTACCTGCAGAAGAAGCGCCGGCTAACTACGTGCCAGCAGCCGCGGTGATACGTAGGGCGCAAGCGTTGTCCGGAATTATTGGGCGTAAAGAGCTCGTAGGCGGTCAGTCGCGTCTGCTGTGAAAACTCGAGGCTCAACCTCGGGCTTGCAGTGGGTACGGGCTGACTAGAGTGCGGTAGGGGTGACTGGAATTCCTGGTGTAGCGGTGGAATGCGCAGATATCAGGAGGAACACCGATGGCGAAGGCAGGTCACTGGGCCGCAACTGACGCTGAGGAGCGAAAGCATGGGGAGCGAACAGGATTAGATACCCTGGTAGTCCATGCCGTAAACGTTGGGCACTAGGTGTGGGGTCCATTCCACGGATTCCGTGCCGCAGCTAACGCATTAAGTGCCCCGCCTGGGGAGTACGGCCGCAAGGCTAAAACTCAAAGAAATTGACGGGGGCCCGCACAAGCGGCGGAGCATGCGGATTAATTCGATGCAACGCGAAGAACCTTACCAAGGCTTGACATACACCGGAAAAGTGCAGAGATGTGCTCCCCGCAAGGTCGGTGTACAGGTGGTGCATGGTTGTCGTCAGCTCGTGTCGTGAGATGTTGGGTTAAGTCCCGCAACGAGCGCAACCCTCGTCCCATGTTGCCAGCGGGTTATGCCGGGGACTCATGGGAGACTGCCGGGGTCAACTCGGAGGAAGGTGGGGATGACGTCAAATCATCATGCCCCTTATGTCTTGGGCTTCACGCATGCTACAATGGCCGGTACAAAGGGCTGCGATACCGCGAGGTGGAGCGAATCCCAAAAAGCCGGTCTCAGTTCGGATTGGGGTCTGCAACTCGACCCCATGAAGTCGGAGTCGCTAGTAATCGCAGATCAGCAACGCTGCGGTGAATACGTTCCCGGGCCTTGTACACACCGCCCGTCAAGTCACGAAAGTCGGTAACACCCGAAGCCGGTGGCCCAACCCTTGGGGGGGAGCCGTCGAAGGTGGGACTGGCGATTGGGACTAAGTCGTAACAAGGTAGCCGTACCGGAAGGTGCGGCTGGATCACCTCCTTTCTAAGGAGCATCTGGCGTATGGGTCGTCCTGTCATGGGGTGGCTGGTGCGTCCAGGCCCATGCCTCGGCCGAGCGTGTCGGGGGTGGTGCTCACGGGTGGAACATCGACTACGGCTCATCGTTGTGGTGAGTGGCTCCTAGTACGCCTGCAGCTGGTCTGTGGGGTGGGAACGGATGCTGCTGGCCGGCGGCGGTGGGCCTGGCACGCTGTTGGGTCCTGAGGGAACAGCCGGTTGGTTGTTGTCTCGGGGCATGCCTGCGGTCGGGTCGCCTTGTGTGGGTGGCTGGTCGCGGGGGTGGCCTTCGGGTCGTCACTGGTTCGCGTACCGCGCTGGTGCTCCTGTTCGCAGGGGTGGTTGGTGTTGGCGCGGCTGGGTGTGGCGGGTCGGTCGTTGCTTGAGAACTGCACAGTGGACGCGAGCATCTTTGAATAGTCTTTGTGGTCAAGTTTATAAGGGCACAGGGTGGATGCCTTGGCACTAGGAGCCGATGAAGGACGTTGTAGCCTGCGATAAGCCTCGGGGAGTTGGCAAACGAACCGTGATCCGAGGATCTCCGAATGGGGAAACCCCGCCGCAGTCATGTGCGGTGACCCGCATCTGAATATATAGGGTGCGTGGAGGGAACGCCGGGAAGTGAAACATCTCAGTACCGGCAGGAAGAGATATTCCGTGAGTAGTGGCGAGCGAAAGCGGATCAGGCCAAACCGTGTGCGTGTTCAAGCCGGCAGGCGTTGCGCATACGGGGTTGTGGGACCTTACAGCTGGGGCTGCCGCCCCTGCAGGGAGTCAGAAAGTCGCGTCATAGTCGAAGGGCATTGAAAGGCCCGGCACAGAGGGTGGTACCCCCGTAGACGAAATGGCGTGGCCTCCCGTGAGGGATCCCAAGTAGCTCCGGGCCCGAGAAACCTGGAGTGAATCTGCACAGACCACTGTGTAAGCCTAAATACTACCTAGTGACCGATAGCGGACAAGTACCGTGAGGGAAAGGTGAAAAGTACCCCGGGAGGGGAGTGAAATAGTACCTGAAACCGTGTGCCTACAATCCGTCGGAGCCTCCCTAGCAGGGGTGACGGCGTGCCTTTTGAAGAATGAGCCTGCGAGTTAGTGGTACGTGGCGAGGTTAACCCGTGTGGGGAAGCCGTAGCGAAAGCGAGTCCGAATAGGGCGATACAGTCGCGTGCTCTAGACCCGAAGCGAAGTGATCTAGCCATGGGCAGGTTGAAGCGCGGGTAAGACCGCGTGGAGGACCGAACCCACCTGGGTTGAAAACCGGGGGGATGACCTGTGGTTAGGGGTGAAAGGCCAATCAAACTTCGTGATAGCTGGTTCTCCCCGAAATGCATTTAGGTGCAGCGTCACGCGTTTCTTGCCGGAGGTAGAGCTACTGGATAGCCGATGGGCCCCACCAGGTTACTGACGTTAGCCAAACTCCGAATGCCGGTAAGCCAGAGCGTGGCAGTGAGACTGCGGGGGATAAGCTCCGTAGTCGAGAGGGAAACAGCCCAGACCACCAGCTAAGGCCCCCAAGCGTGTGCTAAGTGGGAAAGGATGTGGAGTTGCACAGACAACCAGGAGGTTGGCTTAGAAGCAGCCACCCTTGAAAGAGTGCGTAATAGCTCACTGGTCAAGTGATTCCGCGCCGACAATGTAGCGGGGCTCAAGCACACCGCCGAAGCTGTGGCATTCACACTTACAGACAAGCCTTCGTGGTTCAGTCGTGTGGATGGGTAGGGGAGCGTCGTGTGGCGGGTGAAGCAGCGGGGTAACCCAGTTGTGGACGCCACACGAGTGAGAATGCAGGCATGAGTAGCGAATGACGGGTGAGAAACCCGTCCGCCGAATGACCAAGGGTTCCAGGGCCAGGCTAATCCGCCCTGGGTAAGTCGGGACCTAAGGCGAGGCCGACAGGCGTAGTCGATGGACAACGGGTTGATATTCCCGTACCGGCGAAGGACCGCCCATACCGAGCCCGGTGATGCTAACCGTCCGAACCGATGCACCGTGGCCTTCGGGCCGCACCGCACCGGGGAGCACGGGACCCGAACCGGTAGTAGGTAAGCGTATTAACAGGGGTGACGCAGGAAGGTAGCCAAGCGTGGCGATGGTAGTCCACGTCCAAGGTCGTAGGGCGAGGTGTAGGCAAATCCGCACCTCATGAAGCCTGAGAGCTGACGGTGACCGCGATAGCGGGAATCTGGTGATCCTATGCTGCCTAGAAAAGCCTCGACGCGAGGTCCTAGCCGCCCGTACCCCAAACCGACTCAGGTGGTCAGGTAGAGAATACCAAGGCGATCGAGCAAATCGTGGTTAAGGAACTCGGCAAAATGCCCCCGTAACTTCGGGAGAAGGGGGGCCTGAAGCGTGAACCCGCTAGCCGGGGGAGCGTGGAGGGCCGCAGAGACCAGGGAGAAGCGACTGTTTACTAAAAACACAGGTCCGTGCGAAGTCGCAAGACGATGTATACGGACTGACGCCTGCCCGGTGCTGGAAGGTTAAGAGGACGGGTCAGCCGCAAGGCGAAGCTCAGAATTTAAGCCCCAGTAAACGGCGGTGGTAACTATAACCATCCTAAGGTAGCGAAATTCCTTGTCGGGTAAGTTCCGACCTGCACGAATGGCGTAACGACTTCTCCGCTGTCTCAACCGCGAACTCGGCGAAATTGCACTACGAGTAAAGATGCTCGTTACGCGCAGCAGGACGGAAAGACCCCGGGACCTTTACTATAGCTTGGTATTGGTGTTCGGTGCGGCTTGTGTAGGATAGGTGGGAGACTGTGAAGCCGGCACGCCAGTGTCGGTGGAGTCAACGTTGAAATACCACTCTGGTCGCTCTGGATATCTAACCTCGGTCCGTGATCCGGACCAGGGACAGTGCCTGGTGGGTAGTTTAACTGGGGCGGTTGCCTCCTAAAATGTAACGGAGGCGCTCAAAGGTTCCCTCAGCCTGGTTGGCAATCAGGTGGCGAGTGCAAGTGCACAAGGGAGCTTGACTGTGAGACAGACATGTCGAGCAGGGACGAAAGTCGGAACTAGTGATCCGGCGGTGGCTTGTGGAAGCGCCGTCGCTCAACGGATAAAAGGTACCCCGGGGATAACAGGCTGATCTTGCCCAAGAGTCCATATCGACGGCATGGTTTGGCACCTCGATGTCGGCTCGTCGCATCCTGGGGCTGGAGTAGGTCCCAAGGGTTGGGCTGTTCGCCCATTAAAGCGGTACGCGAGCTGGGTTTAGAACGTCGTGAGACAGTTCGGTCCCTATCCGCTGCGCGCGCAGGAAACTTGAGAAGGGCTGTCCCTAGTACGAGAGGACCGGGACGGACGAACCTCTGGTGTGCCAGTTGTTCCGCCAGGAGCACGGCTGGTTGGCTACGTTCGGAAGGGATAACCGCTGAAAGCATCTAAGCGGGAAGCCTGCTTCAAGATGAGGTTTCCACGCCCTCCGGGGCGAGAGGCTCCCAGCTAGACCACTGGGTAGATAGGCCGGATGTGGAAGGCAGGACGAAAGACTGCCGCAGCTGACCGGTACTAATCAGCCGACAACTTCACCACCTCTATTCATTGCTACGCGTCCACTGTGCGGTTCCCGAGAAACGAACGACACCCGTTCGACCTCGGTCGAACCGGTCCCGTTCACAACTCGATAGCGTTACGGCGGTCATAGCGAAGGGGAAACGCCCGGTCCCATTCCGAACCCGGAAGCTAAGCCCTTCAGCGCCGATGGTACTGCACTCGCCAGGGTGTGGGAGAGTAGGACGCCGCCGGACACCATTCAGAAGAAGCCACCCCACACGGGGTGGCTTCTTCTGTTTCCCCGGCAGTTCGCGCGCCTCGACGGGCCAGTCGCGGCATTGACTCGACCGGGCCTGAAGGGGCTGTTGCCGAAGTGTGGTGAGCTCGAGACGCGCGGATGCGTCACGGCGGGCGTCGA
>NZ_BJLQ01000070.1 GCF_006538725.1 Cellulomonas gelida | reverse complement strand
CGAGCGGCAGGCCGAGCCGGCGGGCCTCGTCCGCGGTCGTCGGGCCGATCGCGACGAGCAACGTGCCCGCGGGCGGCGCCCCCAGGTGCTCGACGAGCGCGCGCACCGTGCTCGCCGAGGTCAGCAGCGCCGCGCGGATCGCGCCGCTGCGCCACGCGTCGCGCACGTCGTCGGGCGGCGGCGGCGCCGTGACGGTGCGGTAGGCGACGACCTCGTCGACCAGCCACCCGCGCGCCCGCAACCCGTCCGCGACCGTGGAGGCGGCCAGGTCGCCGCGGGTGAACAGCACGCGCGCGGGGCGCTCGTCGGCCGGTGCGCTCGCGGGCGACGGCCACTGCGCGGCCAGGTTGGCGCCTGTGGACGCGCCGCGCGGGGTCAGTGCCGCGCGCAGGTCGGCGTCGCCCAGCGCACGGGCCGTGCCCGGACCGACCGCCGCGACCTGCACCCGGCCGTCGGCGACGAGCGCCGCGATCGAGCGTCCGCCCGCCCGCGCGCGCTCGGCGAGGACGGGGACGGCCGCACCGCTCGTCACGACGAGCCACCGGTACCAGCCGGCGCCGAGCGCGAGCAGCGCGTCGTCGAGCGGTCCCGTCTCCTGCGGCGCCTCGATCGCGATGAGCGGCACGAGCTCGGCGCTCGCACCCGCTGCGGCCAGTGCGACGACCGCGGCCGACTGCCCGGCCGTGGGCCGTGGGACCAGGACGCGCCAGCCGGCGAGCGGACCCGCGTCGGGTCCCGCCGTGCCTGCCGTCATGCGCGCGGACCGAGCGGCGCGAGCTCGGCCGCGCCCTGCTCGAGCAGCAGGTCGGCCAGGCTCTCGCCCGCGTCCCGGGCGGTGTCCTCGTCGACGAACGGCTGCGGCACGACGCGCGGCTGCTCCCCGTCCCACCCCACGTTCGTCGTGGCGCTGACCCCGTGCCGCAGCACGCGAGTGCCGTCGGTGCGCGCGACGACGGCCTCGACCGTGACGCTCGCACCCTCCGCGCCGAGCGTGTCGACCGACGCGAGCGCGCCGACCGGTGCGGCGCAGCCGGCCTCGAGGCGCGCGAGCAGCGCGCGCTCCGCGACGACCGCGAGCCGCGTGGGCAGGTGGTCCAGGGCGGCGAGCGCGGCGGCGAGCGGCGCGGTCGGGTCGGCGAGGTCGGCGGTGCGCACCTCGACTGCCAACGCACCCTGTCCGGGCGCGGGGAGCATGACCTCGGGGTCCAGGGCCTCCGTCACGGCGTCGAGCCGACCGAGCCGTGCGAGCCCGGCGCGGGCCAGGACCACCGCGTCGAGGTCCCCCGGGCCGTGGCTCGAGCCCGCGACGCGGCCCAGGCGCGTGTCGACGTTGCCGCGGATGTCGACGACCTCCAGGTCGGGTCGAGCGGCGAGCAGCTGGGCCATGCGGCGCGGCGAGCCGGTGCCGACGCGCGCGCCGGCGGGCAGCTCGCGCAGGGTCAGGCCGTCGCGCGCGCACAGCGCGTCGCGCGGGTCCTCACGCAGCGGGATCGCGGCGACGGTCAGCCCGGGCGCCGGCGCGGTGGGCAGGTCCTTGAGCGAGTGGACCGCGACGTCGCAGCGGCCGTCGAGCAGCGCGTCGCGCAGCGCGGTGACGAACACGCCCGTGCCGCCGATGGTGGCCAGGCTCCCCTTGAGGCGGTCCCCCTCGGTGCGCACGTGCACGATCTCGACGTCGAACCCGCCGAGCCGGGCCAGGTCGTCGGCCACGTGTCCCGTCTGCGTGAGCGCCAGCGTGGAGGCGCGCGTACCGATCCGGACCACAGGCATGAGCCTCAGTGTGGTCCTTCGTCCGGCGATGTGTCGAAACAATGGGGCGCGGTGACGTCGTCGTGACGCGTTGTCAGAATGCCGTCGTCGGCCATTCTTGACGCTCGTCCCAGGAATGCAAGGTAAGGATATCCTTATCCTGTCACGGGAACGTGATGCCTTCGGGACGGATTGTCAGAAAGAATTCTCGGCCGTCGGTCCGACGACGCAGCGCGCGGCCGCGACGGCGTCGGGAATCACCGACGCGATCCCGTTCCCGGCGAGCCACGCACCGCACGCCGCCACGGGCACCGTCGTGCCGTCCGCCGGTGCCGCGAGAGCCGCGCGGACGGACGCGACCGCGTCGCGGTGCCGGGCGCTCGGGCGCGGCAGCGCCTGGGTCCAGCGCACCACCGCGGTCGCCGTGACCTGCCGGTCCGTCAGCGGGACGCCGAGCAGCACCGACGCGTCGGCGAGCGCCTGCGCCACGAGCTCGGGCCCGCCACCCGCGCCCTGCGGGACGTCCGGCGTGCCGGGCTCGTCGCCGCGGCCGTACGACAGCCGCACGACGTGTCTGCCCGGCCCCGCCTGCGCCGCGAGCCACGGCCACTTCGCGGTCGCGTGCGTCAGGGCCTTGGCCCGCACGTCGCTCGCGTCCCGCCCGACGAGCACGCCCGTGCCGCGCGGTGCGGCGTCGAGCTCGGGCGCGTCGAGCACCAGGGTCACGAGCCGGACGTCGGCGCCGTCGTCGAGCGCGACGCCGTCGAGCCCGGGCAGCAGGGACGCGAGCAGCGGCAGGCCCTGCGGGGTCGCGACCACCAGGCGCTGCGCGCGCACGTTGGTCCCGTCGGACAGCTCGACCAGCACGGTCCCGCTCGGCTGCGGCTCTGCGCCGGTCGCGCGGGTGCGCGTGCGGATGCTGCCCCCGAGGTCGCTGACCTGCGCCGCGAGGGTCTCGACGAGCACGTGCAGGCCCCCCTCGAGGCCCTGCACGGCCGAGCCGGCGGGCGCCGCGGCCCGCAGCGAGCGCACCGCCCGGGCGAGCGAGCGCGACGAGCGCAGCGCGGCGGGCAGGCCCGGCGAGACGGCGTCGACCGCGAGCTCGTCGGGATCTGCGGCGTGCACGCCACCGACGACGGGCCGCACGAGCCGGTCGACGACCCGCGCCCCCATGCGTGCGCGGACCAGGCCGCCGAGCGTCGTCGTGCCAGCGCCGACCCGCGACGGCAGCACCAGGTCGAGGCTCGCGCGCGCCGCACCGAGGATGCCGAGCGTGCGCCGCACGTCGGCCGCCCACGGCCGCGAGGGGATGCCGAGCAGCCCGGTGCGCGGCAGCGGGCCGTCGCCCGAGGCCAGGTGCACCCACGAGCCCCGGGCGCTGGGCGCGACGACGCGGTCGCCGATCCCCAGCTCGTCGACGTACGCGGCGACGGTCCCGCCGCGCGTCGCGAACGACTCCGCGCCCGCGTCGAGCGTCAGCCCGCCGACGACGTGCCCGCGCACCGCGCCGCCGACCGCGTCACGCCCCTCGACGACGAGCGTGCGCACCCCGGCCCGCAGCAGCTCGCGCGCCGCCACCAGCCCGGCCAGCCCTCCGCCGACGACGACCGCGCCCCACTCCTCGTCCGCCGCACGCTCGCTCATCGCCGGCTCACAGCGAGTGGACGAGCTCGACGACGCGCGTCAGCACCGCCGGGTCCGTGCTCGGCGGCACGCCGTGGCCCAGGTTGACCACGTGCGCCGGGGCGGCCTTCCCGCGCGCGACGACGTCGCGGACGTGGGCCTCGAGCACGGGCCACGGCGCCGCAAGGAGTGCGGGGTCGATGTTGCCCTGCAGCGGCGTGCCGCCCCCGACACGCCGCGCAGCATCGTCGAGCGGGATGCGGTAGTCGACGCCGACGACATCGGCGCCCACGTCCCGCATCGCCGCGAGCAGCTCACCCGTGCCGGTGCCGAAGTGCACGGTCCGCACGTCGAGGTCCGCCACGGACGCGAGCGCTCGGGCGGACGCGGGGGCGACGTGCGCGGTGTAGTCGGCGAGGGACAGCGCGCCGGCCCACGAGTCGAAGAGCTGCGCGGCCGACGCGCCCGCGAGCACCTGCGCCCGCAGGAACGCCCCGGTGACCTCCGCGGTCCAGCGCGTGAGCGCCTGCCACGTCTGCGGGTCGGCGTGCATGAGCGTGCGGGCGGCCAGGTGGTCGCGCGACGGGCCGCCCTCGACGAGGTACGCCGCGAGCGTGAACGGCGCACCGGCGAAGCCGATCAGCGGCGTGCTGCCCAGCTGCGCGACCGTGCGGGCGACGCCCTCGGCGACGGGCGCGAGCGCCTCGTCGGTCAGCGTCAGCTCGGTCAGGCGCGCGACGTCGTCGGCCGTCCGGACGGCCGCGCCCATGACGGGCCCGACGCCGGGCTTGATCTCGACGTCGACCCCTGCGAGCCGCAGCGGCACGACGATGTCCGAGAAGAAGATCGCCGCGTCCACCCCGTGCCGGCGCACGGGCTGCAGCGTGATCTCGGAGGCGAGCGCCGGGTCGAGGCACGCCTCGAGCATCGCGGTGCCCACGCGCAGCTCGCGGTACTCCGGTAGGGAGCGCCCGGCCTGTCGCATGAACCACACCGGGAGGCGTTGCGGGCGCTCACCGGAATAAGCCAGCACCAGCGGAGAATGTGACGTGCGCCCGTCGACGAGCGGATGACCAGCGGAAAGCATCCGTTGATTGTGCCTGACATTTCTTGTCCGGGTTGCCCGGATGGTTGAATCGAGCACGTGGTGCTGCTGTCCCTCGTCGCATCGCACCGTGATCTCGACCTCGGAGTGCTCGAGCGTCTCTCGTCGGACGTGCACGCCGTGGGCCGTGAGCTCGTCGGTGCGTCCCCCTCGATCTGCGGTGCCGTCGTGCTCGCGACGTGCAACCGCTTCGAGCTGTACCTCGACGTCGACGACGCCGCCCACGCACCCGAGGCGCGCGAGGCCGTGGCCGCCACCGTCGCCGCCCGGTCCGGCTACGACCCGACGAGCGTCGCCGCGCACCTCGCCGTCGAGGTCGGCACGGACTCGGCCGCGCACCTGTTCGCGGTCGCGAGCGGGCTCGAGTCGATGGTCGTCGGCGAGCGGGAGATCGCCGGGCAGGTTCGGCGCGCGCTGACGACCGCACGCAAGGACGGCACCACGACGAGCGCGCTGGAGGGCCTGTTCCAGGCGGCCTCGCGCGTCTCCCGCACGGTCGAGAAGCACACCGGCCTCGGCTCGACCGGCCGGTCCGTGGTGGGGGTCGCGCTCGACATCGCCGAGCGCGACCTCGTCGCGTGGGACCAGGTGCGGTGCGTGCTCATCGGCACCGGCTCGTACGCCGGCGCCTCGCTCGCGGCGCTCAAGGCGCGCGGCTGCCGCGACGTGCGCGTCTACTCACCGAGCGGACGTGCCGCGCCGTTCGCCGCCGCGCGCGGCGTGACGTCGGTGCCCGCGGGGGCCGACCTCGCCGACGAGCTCACGTGCGTCGACCTCGTCGTCGCGTGCTCCGGCGCGGCGGGGGCGGTGCTCACGGTCGACGCTCTGGCGCAGGCCAGGTCCGGCAGCGCGCACCCGCTGACGGTCGTCGACCTCGCGCTGCGGCACGACGTCGACCCGGGCGTGCGCGCGCTGCCCGGGGTGCGGCTCGTCTCGCTCACGACCGTGGCCGAGCACGCGCCCGCCGAGCACGGCGCGGTCCTGACCGCGCGGGACCTCGTCCGCCGGGCCGCCGACGAGTACGAGGCCGACCGACGGGTGCGCGAGTGGAACCCCGCGGTGCTCGCCGAGCGGTCCCGCGTGCTGGGTGGGCTCGAGTCGGCGCTGTCGGCCCTCGGCGACGACGCGCGCGACGAGCGTGCGGCGCGGCAGGCGCGTCGCCGTGCCCGCTCCGCGCTGCACGGCCCCACGGTCCGCGCGCGGGAGGCCGCGCGCGCCGGGGACACGGCGGCGTACGCCGCGGCGCTGGCCGACCTGGCCGCGATCGACGTCCCGGACCTGCCCGCCCCGGCACCCGTGCCCTAGGACTCCTCGGCGATCCTCCGGATGCAGATCGGGGCCGCAGGCTGACTCGAGCGCCCGGACACGCTCGGGTGGACCCGCCTCGTCTGTAGAACATGCATTCGATCTGCAGTGGGCCGTGCCCGAGACCGTGATGCCAGTGATCGCGCCGTTCGGAGTTCGCTACGGATGGATGCTGAGGGTCCACGAAATCGATCCGCTCCCGCCCGGGACGGTCCGTGCGAGAAGCGCAGCCAGGCCTTGGAGTTCGGACTCGGTGTAGTTGGTGTGCTGGCCGACTGAGGCACCCACGAATGCTGAACAGACAAGATCGCGATTGTGGCAGAGCGACACGGTCGACGTTGCGACCGCGTCCGGTAGTGGGCCTGCCACGTCGCCATTGAAGAGGTTCGCGGCGGACCAGACGCCCGCACTCAAGGACTCGACAACGCCCGGTGCGTACAGATGGATCGTGCGTGGAGATTCGTAGGACGCGCTTCTCCACCAATCCTCGGCCGGATTGAACTGCCGACCGGGATCGGCAACAAAAGCCACGCCCTCGACTCGCTCCAGCAGTTGCGGGTCGGTACGTGCGAGGATCCGGAGCGCGAGATGCGCCGCGAGTGCTCCTTGTGAGTAGCCCACTACGACGAACTTCTCCGTGGGGCAATCGATCGACTCGCGCTCCATTCGAGCAATGAGCTTGTCCACGCCGTCATAGATCGAGCCGTTGTACTCGCCGGGCAGCACTGCGGGATTAACAACCGGCACAGCAAGTGCCTGGTACTGAATCGCGATTCGCTTGACGGCAACACCCTCGATCTCTTCGAAAGAGTCGACAATCGACGTATTGTAAGACCCGAATCCGTCGGCAGCGCCCGTGAACTCCGGCATTGTCCAGGGGAAGAACATGCTTACCCTCGTGCCTTGGGGCGCCTCGCCAGAACCCCTCAGGCCAAAGGCTGCAACGGCCTTGCACTCGCCTGGGTTGGACGTTGAGACAGGCTGTGGTGCGGCCGGAGCTGGTCGCGGCGGAGCTGTGTATCCGACCCATGGGGCGATTTGTGCGCCTGCACCAATGACATCGCCCGGCGCCGGGCCGTCCGGCGTGCCCCAGTCCACGTCCCTGGCATCAACATAGCTACCATCCGACGAAACGCCGACCCCCGAGTCGGTCAGCCTGCCATGGATCGCTGCCTCGGCGCCCGTGACCGAGAGAGCAGTGGCGGCGTACCGCACATCGACCCCGTCCAGTTGGGCAACCCCGCCGGGTAGGGCGACGATCCCATTCCAGTCACCCACTCCC
>NZ_BJLQ01000069.1 GCF_006538725.1 Cellulomonas gelida | reverse complement strand
CGAGCCGCAGCAGCTGGTCGTCGATCGCGCCGAACGGCGGGCGGAACAGGTGCGTCGTGACGCCCGTCGCCGCGTGGATCGCCGCAGCGGTGCGGTCGAGCTGCTCGCCGACCTCGTCGGCCGACAGCGTCGTGAGGTCCGGGTGGGTCCACGAGTGGTTGCCGAGCGCGTGCCCCGCCTCGTGCGTCGCACGCACCGTCGCGGGGTCCGCGGCCACGTGCTCGCCCCACAGGAAGAACGTCGCGCGGACCGACCGCGCGGCCAGCTCGTCGAGCAGGCGCCGCGTGTGCGGCCCCGGCCCGTCGTCGAACGTGAGCGCGACGACGGGCTCGTCCGGGACCTGCGTGTCCGTCGCGTCCTCGTGCACCCGAGGACGCTACCGCCGACGCCCTCGCCGGGCGCCGAGCGGCACGCGCAGGTCCCGGACGGCTCAGGCGAGCGCCCGCGCCTTGAGCGTCGCGAACTCGTCGGGCGAGATCGCCCCGGCGTCCAGCAGTGCCTTGGCGTCGGCGATCTCGGCGGCCGGCGACCTGCCCGTGCCGGCCGTCGCGCGGATGTACTCGTCCGTGGCCTGCTTCGTCTCGACGGCGTCCTTCATCTGCCGCTGAGCCATGCCGCGGCCGCGCGCGACGATGTAGATGAACGCCACCAGGAACGGCAGGAAGATCAGGCCGATCACCCACAGCGCCTTCGCCCAGCCGCCGAGCTCCGGGTCACGGAAGAGGTCCGCGACGATCTGGAACAGCAGGATGAGGTACGCGAAGAAGCAGAACCACCACACCATCAGCCAGAACCAGTCCCAGAAGTCCATGGTCGTCTCCTCATCCGGTGCACACGCGTTGACGTCCCCACTGTCGGGATGCCGCACCGCGCGTCCATCACCCGCCGCGGGTAGTCGCCGCGAGTAGTCGCCGCAGCGGTGTGGTGTCACGATGCACGGATGAGCGCCTCGACCAGCACGGTCGAACCCGCACGGCTGCACCGCCGCCGTGCGTCGCACCTCTACGGCCTCATCATCAGCGGGTCCGTGCTGGCCGCCGCACCCGTGGAGTTCGGGCTGGGACGCGTCGCGGCTGCCGTCGTGCTCACGCTCACCGTCTACTGGGTCGCGGAGTCGTACGCGCACTGGATCGCGGCGCGCACGGTGCACGGGCGTGACCTCACGCGCGACGAGCGGCGCACGGTGCTCGCCGACGGGCTCCCGCTCGTCGCGTCCTGCCTCGTTCCCGTGGGTGTGCTGGTCGTCGAGGCGTTGCTCGGCATGCAGACCGCGACCGGCGTCGACATCGCGTTGGCCGTCAACGTCGTGCTCCTCGTGGGCGTGGGCTGGCGGATGGGTCTGGCGGGCGGCCTGCGCGGCGTGCGGCTCCTGATGTCGGCGGTCGTGACCGGGATGCTCGGGGCCGTGATGATCGCGCTCAAGCACGGCCTGCACTGACGCAGCCACCGCGGCGCGCACCGACCGGCGCACCGACCTGCGCACGCACCGGCTCGCTCACCCGTCGCGGGTGAGGACCCCGCAGGGGCGTGCTGTGAGCGTGGGACCCGGACGTACCGGGAGGAACCATGACCGTGGCACCCGAGACCCGCACGACCCTCCAGGCGTACGCGGCCGACCCGGCGCAGGTGTGCGCGGCGTTCGACGTCGACCCGGCCGTCGGCCTGACCTCCGCCCAGGTGCTCGAGCGACGCGAGCGGTACGGCCGCAACGCGCTCGCCGAGGAGCGCAAGGAACCCGCCTGGCAGGCGTTCCTGCGGCAGTACAAGGACCTCATGCAGCTGGTCCTCGTGGGCGCGGCCGTGGTCAGCATCATCGCGCTCGGCGACATCACGACCGGCGTCGTCGTGCTCGCGCTCACCGTCTTCAACGCGCTCATGGGCCTGCACCAGGAGGGCAAGGCGGCGCAGAGCGTCGCCGCGCTGCGTCAGATGCTCATCATGAACGCCAAGGTGCGCCGCGACGGACAGCAGCAGATCGTGCCCGCCGAGGAGCTCGTGCCGGGCGACGTGGTCGGCTTCGAAGCGGGCGACAAGGTGCCCGCCGACGGGCGCCTGCTCGTCACCGCGGCGCTCGAGATCGAGGAGTCGGGGCTGACCGGCGAGAGCGCGCCCGTGGCGAAGGGCACCGCCGCAGTGCCGGGCGACGACGTGCCGCTCGGCGACCGTCTCGACATGGCCTACATGAACTCGCAGGTCACGCGCGGTCGCGGCGAGATGGTCGTGACGGCGACCGGGATGACCACCGAGGTCGGGCGGATCTCGGGGATGCTCAGCGGGGTCGAGCAGGACAAGACGCCGCTGACCAAGCAGCTCGACCGCATCACGGTGATCATCACCGTCATGGCGGCGATCGCGCTGGTGGCGATCGTGCTGCTCGGGCTTGCGCGCGGGCAGGACTTCGACAGCCTCTTCGTCGTCGGCATCAGCCTCGCGATCGCGGCGATCCCCACCGGGCTGCCGGCGGTCGTGACGATGCTGCTCTCGCTGGGCACGCGGCAGCTCGCCGAGAAGGGGGCGATCGTCAAGCGCCTGAAGTCGGTCGAGACGCTCGGCTCGACGTCGGCGATCTGCTCGGACAAGACCGGGACGCTCACGCTCAACCAGATGACCGCGCGCACGCTCGTCGCCGCCGGCCACCGGCTGTCCGTCGAGGGCGAGGGGTACTCGACGACGGGCCGGATCCTCACGGTCGCCGGGACGGGCGACCTCCCGCTCGAGCCGTTCGCGCTGCCGATGGCGCTCGCGTCCGACGCGGTGATCCGCGACGGCGCGTGCGTGGGCGACCCGACCGAGGGCGCGCTCGTCGTCCTGGCCGCCAAGGCCGGGCTGGACGTCGAGGGGACGCGCCGCACCTACGCGCGCGTCGCGGAGGTGCCGTTCGACGCGGAGTACAAGCTCATGGCGACGTTCCACGAGATCGGTGACGTGGTGCGCTGCTACGTCAAGGGCGCGCCGGACGTCCTGCTCGCCCGTTCGACCAGTGTCCGTGGCGCGCAGGGGGCGGCGCGGACGTGGGACGAGGTCCGCGCAGCGGTGCTCGCGGAGAACGACGCGATCGCCGCCGAGGGCATGCGCGTGCTCGCCGTCGCGCAGCGCGACCTGCCCGCGGGGTCGGTGACCGCCGCGAGTCCTGACGAGCTGCTCGCGCTCGTCGACGGGCTCGAGCTCCTGGCGCTCGTCGGGATCGTCGACCCGCCGCGCAAGGAGGCGCGCGACGCGATCGCCGAGTGCCACGACGCGGGCATCCGCGTGCGCATGATCACCGGCGACCACGCGACGACCGCAGCGGCCATCGCGCACCAGCTCGGGATCGAGGGGCGCGCCCTCACGGGCGCGCAGTTCGCGGCGATGTCCGACGCCGAGCTCGACGCGCAGGTCGACGAGATCGGGGTCGTCGCGCGCGTCGCCCCCGAGGACAAGGTGCGCCTGGTCGACGTCCTCAAGCGCCGCGGCGAGATCGTGGCGATGACCGGCGACGGAGTCAACGACGCCCCGGCGCTGACCCGCGCGGACATCGGCGTCGCCATGGGGATCACCGGCACGGAGGTCACCAAGGACGCGGCCGAGATGATCCTCACCGACGACAACTTCGCGACGATCGTCGCGGCCGTCGAGGGCGGTCGCGGGCTCTACGACAACCTCATGAAGTACATCCGGTTCCAGATGGTCGTCCTGACCGGCTTCATCCTCACGTTCGTGGGTGCGGGGATCTTCACGATCGCCGACGGCACGCCGCTCACGCCGCTGCAGATCCTGTGGATCAACTTCGCGATCGACGTCGTCCTGGCCATCGGGCTCGGGTTCGACGCACCCACCGAGGGGCTCATGCGCCGCAGGCCACGCTCGCCCGAGACGCCGGTGATCGGGCGTGCCCTCGGTGCGCGCCTCGCGACCGGTGGGCTGCTCATCGCGATCGGGACGCTTGTCGTCGTCGCGTACGGCGAGGACCGGTACGGGCTGACGATCGCCACGACGATGGGCCTGACGACGATGTCGCTCCTGCACGTCGTCGCCGCGATGCAGTGGCGGGATCCGCTGGCCAGCGTGTTCTCGCACGACACGCTCACGAACGGGCGCTTCGTCGTCCTCATGCTCGTGGTCATCGCCCTGACGTTCCTCGTCACGACGATCGACGGGCTGCAGCGGATCTTCGGCACGGTCGAGCTCGACGGCCCGCAGTGGCGCGCGTGCCTGCTCGCGACGCTGGCGTTCCTGGTGCTCGCCGAGCTCGGCAAGCTCGTGCTGCGCAGCGTCGTGCGGCGGCGCGGCGGCGCTGCACCGTCCGGCGAGACGGCCCTCGCGTGACCGGTCCGGCCGCCCCGGCGGGCGCGAGCGAGGACACCGGCCGGCTCGAAGGACCCCGGCGCCGGCTCGCGCTCCTGCTCGCGATGGCGATGTTCGTCCTCGTCGTCGACACGTCGATCATGAACGTGTCGATCTCGGCGGTGGTGCGCGACATCGGCACGACGGTCAGCGGCGTGCAGACGGCGATCGCGCTCGAGGCCCTCGTCTCGGCGGCGTTCATCCTCATCGGCAGCAAGATCGGCGACCTGTTCGGCCGCAAGCGCGCGTACCTGCTGGGCCTCGGCGGCTACCTGGTGGGTGCGGTCGCGATGACGTTCGCGACCGGGCTGACGCTGATCGTGGTGTGCTGGGCGGTCATCGGCGGGCTCGGCGCGGCGCTCCTGCTGCCCTCCATGCAGTCCCTCATCCACGGCAACTTCCCGGGCGCGGCGCGCAAGCGCGTGTACGCGCTCGTCGGTGCCGCGGCCTCGATCGCTGCGGCGGTCGGACCGCTGCTCGGCGGGTTCATCACGACGTACCTGTCGTGGCGGGTCGCGTTCGGCCTCGAGGCCGTCGTCATCCTCGTCGTCCTGTCCGGTGCGGGGCTGGTGCAGGACGCGCCCTACCTGGGCGACCGGGCCGTCGACCCGCTCGGTGCCGTGCTGTCCGTGATCGGCATGGGCGGCATCGTGCTCGGCGTCCTCGTCTGGCAGGAGGGCGGCGAGTCGGTGGCCGCGCTGATCGTGCTCGGGCTCGGCGCGCTGCTCGGGCTGGCCCGCTGGCTCGTCGTGCGCCACCGTCGGGGCCGTCCGACCCTGATCGACCCGGACCTGTTCCGTGCGCCGCTGTTCCGGCTCGGCGTGACGGGGCAGATGCTGCAGCAGATCGCCCTCGGCGGGGCCATGATCGCGCTGCCGATCTTCCTGCAGATGGTGCTCGGCTACGACGCGATGCTCGCGGGCCTGTCGATCGCGCCGCTGTCGCTGTGCATGTTCGCCACCGCGCTGCTCGCCGGTCGGCGTGCGGGCCAGCGGCGCCCCGCGGTGGTCATCCTCGCGGGGTTCGCGCTGCTCACGGTCGGCGTCGCCGCGCTCCTACCCGTGGTCCCGCGCGCGACCTCCGGCTGGTGGCTCGCCCTCCCGCTCGCGGTCGCCGGGTGCGGGCTCGGCCTGCTCGTCTCGCAGCTCAACAACTACACGCTGTCCCCCGTGAGCCAGGAGCGCGTGAGCGAGGCCGCCGGGGTCAACTCGGCCACCGGCTCGTTCGGGCTGTCCCTGGGACTGGCGCTCACGGGAGCGGTCATGCTCGCCTCGCTCGCGGTCGGCTTCACCGCCCGCACCGACGCGAGCGACGTGCTCCCACCCGACGACAAGGCCCAGATCGCGCGTGCGCTCGAGGACGACGCGCAGGTCATGAGCGACGCACAGCTCCAGGAGCTGCTCGCCGACGAGCCGCCCGACGTGGCCGCCGAGGTGCAGCGGATCAACACCGAGGTCCGTCCGCTCGCGCTGCAGGTCGCGCTGCTCGTGCCGTTGGTCTCCGGCGTCGCGGGTGCGCTCGTCGCGCTCCGCATGCGCCGCCGGCCGGACCCCCAGCCCAACGACGCGGCCGAGTCCGTGCTCGGCGGCTGACCCGGCGGACGCCGGCCCGCGCCGCCTTCCGCGCGCCCGCGAGGCCGGGTCAGGGCAGCAGCCCCAGCTCCCGCGCGCGCCGCACCGCCTCGCGGCGGCTGTCCACGCCCAGCTTGCGGAACAGCGCCTTGAGGTGCGCCTTGACGGTGTTGACCGAGACGTAGAAGTCGGCCGCGATCTCGGAGTTGGTCTGCATGGTCGGCAGCGCGCCGAGGATCGCGAGCTCACGGCTCGTCAGCGGGTCGACCAGCGGCTCCGGCTCGTGCGGCGCGGCCTCGCCGTGCACGACGGTGCGCCACCGCTCGGCGAGGTCGCCTTCATGGCGGCTCAGCCGGGTCGCGGCGCGAGCGGCGAGCGCGGGCGTCGGCAGGAGCAGGAAGGGCCGGACGAGCACGTCCGGCGCGGCCGTCTCGATCGCCCGGTCGAGTGCGGTGTCACATCGCACGTGGTCGCCGCCGCGCTCGTACGCGGCCGCGACGACCAGCCACGCCTCGGTCTCGGACAGCGCGTCACCGTCAGAGCCCGCCCACTCGCGGGCGTCGTTCGCGAGGCGCACCGCGGCGCGCACCTCCCCGCGTGCGACCTGCACGCGGGCGTCGCCGAGCAGGGTGAGCGCGCAGGAGACACCCGCCGGCGCCGGCCCTGAGGGAGCCTCACCGACCAGACGCGCGGTCTCCGTCTGTGCCCGCCATGCGAGGTCCGCGAGCACGGGCGAGAGCCCGGCACCGCTCTCCGTGGCGGCCCGCACCGCCGTCCGGGCCGCCCGGCTCCGGCCGCGCTGCACCGCGACGAGCGCCTGCATGAGGTGGATCGTCGCCTCGGTCGGCGGCTCCCTGCCCCCGAGGTCGCTCGCGAGCGCGATCGCGAGCATGTGGTCGGCCTCGTCGGCCTCACCGCGCAGCAGCGCCGCCCACGCCACCGCCGTGTACGCGCACCGGCACTGCAGGTACGTCGCCCACCCGAGCTCACGTGCGTCGCAGATGACCTGCCGCGCGCGCTGCGCGGCCACGTCGACCTGGCCACCCAGCGCCTCCGCGAGCGCGAGGTACGACCGCGCGTTCAGCAGCGGCAGCAGCGGACGCGCCTCGGCCGACGCGCGGACGAGCGCCTCGAGCCCCTCCCGCGCCTCGAGCGGCCGTCCGCTCCAGAACAGGCCCACCGCGTGAGCGTTCGCCGCGAGCGCGCGGTAGGCGGGCCACGCGTCGGTCGGGAGCGGTGCCGCGTCCAGCACGACGAGCGCGGCGGCCGACGCGCTCGTCGTCGTCACCGCGTCCCCGGTCCCGCGGGCCGCGCTCGCCGCGAGGATCTCCGTCAGCGCGGCCACCTGGGGGTCCGGGTCGTGGGCCGCGGCCAGCTCCCGCGCCCGGCCCACGTGCGCCGTCGCGGCCTCGAACCGCCCGGTGACGACCGCCAGCGCGGCCGCGCACAGCTCGAGACGGGCATCCGGTGCGAGCTCGGCGAACGGCACCCTGCCCACGAGCTCGAGCAGAGGCTCCCGCTCGGCGGCGACCAGGCCCGGCGCCGCGCTGTCGACGAACACCTCGCCGAACAAGGTCCAGTCCTCGATCACCGCCGCGTGCTCGAGCGCACGCTGGGACTCTCCGTGGCCGACGAGCCACGCCGCGGCTCGGCGGT
>NZ_BJLQ01000068.1 GCF_006538725.1 Cellulomonas gelida | reverse complement strand
GCCGGCGAGGAGCTCCCGAAGGAGACCATCGTCGTCGACGAGGCGTTCGACCAGACCATCACGCAGGCTGACGTCGACGCACGCGCCTACTGACGCGAGCAAGCCGGTACGCACTGCGGCCGCACTGACGCAGGTGACGTACCAGTGACACCATGACAGCCGTGCGGCGGGGCCGCTCGCCCCGCCGCACGGCTGTTCCTCTTCCCGCAGCTGCTCGCTGCGACGCCCGGCCCCGTCGGGGGCGTGCGTCCACGCGTGGCCGCTGCCCGCACAGCAGCAGCTCTCTCAGCAGGACGGATGACCAACGATGTCTCTCACGTCCGACTCCGCCCCCGTCGTCCAGATGCGTGGGATCACCATCGAGTTCCCCGGGGTCCGGGCGCTCGACGGTGTCGACCTCACGCTCCGACCGGGCGAGGTCCACGCGCTCATGGGCGAGAACGGCGCCGGCAAGTCGACCATGATCAAGGCGCTCACCGGCGTCTACCAGATCGACGCAGGCGAGATCCGCGTCGACGACGAGCCCCACCAGTTCCACTCGACCGCTCAGGCCCAGGGCGCCGGCATCAGCACGGTGTACCAGGAGGTCAACCTCTGCGCGAACCTCTCGGTCGCCGAGAACGTGATGCTCGGCCACGAGGTGCGGTTCGGCCCCTTCATCAACTGGCCCGCCACGCGGCGCAAGGCCCAGGAGTACCTGGCCCGGCTGAACCTGGACATCGACCCGACGTCGCAGCTGAGCTCGCACTCGATCGCCGTCCAGCAGCTGTGCTCGATCGCACGCGCGATGGTCGTCGACGCCAAGGTGCTCATCCTCGACGAGCCCACCTCGAGCCTCGACAAGGCCGAGGTCGCCGAGCTCTTCTCCGTCGTGCGCTCGCTGCGGGACAGCGGCGTCGCGATCCTGTTCGTCTCGCACTTCCTCGAGCAGATCTACGAGATCAGCGACCGCATGACGATCCTGCGCAACGGGCGGTTCGTCGGCGAGTACCTGACCGCGGAGCTCCCGCGCATCGAGCTGATCTCCAAGATGCTCGGCCGTGCGACCGACGAGCTCGCCGCGATCGAGGCCGGCGCGCAGCGCGTCGCGAACGACGAGGCACGCGGCGAGCCGCTGCTCCAGGCGGTCAAGCTCGGTCGCCAGGGCTCGATCGAGCCGGTCGACCTCGAGGTCTACCAGGGCGAGATCGTCGGCTTCGCGGGCCTGCTCGGCTCGGGCCGCACGGAGCTCGCGCGCCTGCTGTACGGCGCGGACCGCGCGGACGGGGGCGAGCTCACGCTGTTCGGCGAGCACGTCCGGTCCGCGGCGCCGCTCGCGTCGCTGCGCAGCGGCGTGGCCTACTCCACCGAGGACCGCAAGAAGGAAGGCATCATCGCCGACCTCACGGTCCGGGAGAACATCGCACTGGCGATCCAGGCGAACCGCGGCATCTGGCGCCGGATCCCGGCCAAGGAGCTCGACGAGGTCGTGGACCGCTACGTCAAGGCGCTCAACATCCAGCCGCCGAACCCGAACATGCTCATCAAGAACCTGTCGGGCGGCAACCAGCAGAAGGTCCTGCTGGCGCGCTGGCTCGCGACGTCGCCGAAGCTGATCATCCTCGACGAGCCGACGCGCGGCATCGACATCGGCGCGAAGGCCGAGATCCAGCGGCTCGTCGTCGAGCTCGCCTCGCAGGGGATGGGCGTCGTGTTCATCTCCTCCGAGCTCGAGGAGGTGCTGCGTCTGTCGCACCGCCTCGTCGTCCTGCGGGACCGCGAGAAGGTCGGGGAGCTGACCAACGGCCCCGACGTCACGTCGTCCACGGTCCTCGAGACCATCGCAGCGAGCGGGAGTGACGCAGCATGACCGGCACCTTGCACACCCCCACCTGGGTCTCCCGGGTGGCCAAGCACCACCTGTTCTGGCCCGTCGTGGCGCTGCTCGCGCTGTGGGTCGCCTGCGGGATCGTGAGCCCGGGCTTCCTCGACATCAAGGTCGTCGACGGGCACCTGTTCGGCCAGCTCGTCGACGTCGCCCGCAACTCGGTGACGTTCCTGCTGCTCGCGCTCGGCATGTGCCTCGTGATCGCCACGGGCGGCATCGACCTGTCGGTCGGAGCGGTGATGGCGATCTCGCTGGCCGTCGCGCTGACCTACATCGACAACTCGGGCACCGGCGAGCAGAAGAGCACCGCGTTCATCGCGATCGCCCTCGCGCTCGCGGTGGCCGCGCTCGTCGGCGCGTTCAACGGGTTCCTGGTCTCCGGGCTGGGGATCCAACCGTTCATCGCGACCATGATCATCCTGGTCGCGGGACGCGGCATCGCGCTCGCGTTCACGGGCGGCCAGATCACCACGACCCACTCGGCACCGTTCAAGGCGATCGGGTCCGGGTACGTGCTGGGCATCCCGACGCCCGTGGTGATCGGCGCGGTCGTGTTCGCGGCCGTCGCGCTCGCGGTCCGCAAGACCGCGCTCGGCATGCTCGTGGAGTCGATCGGCATCAACCGGGTCGCGAGCCACATGGCCGGCGTCCGGTCGCGCAACATCACGTGGCTCGTGTACGTGATCTGCGGGTTCCTGGCCGGGCTGGCGGGTCTCGTCTACGGCGCGCCGACCATGGCCGCCGACGCCAACAACATCGGCCAGCTCATGGAGCTCAACGCGATCATGGCCGTCGTCATCGGCGGCACGAAGCTCGACGGCGGCAAGTTCAGCCTCGCGGGCACGATCGTCGGCGCGCTCATCCTGACGACCCTCGACCGCGCGGTGATCATCTTCCACCTGCCGTCGGAGTCCAAGGACCTGTTCAAGGCCATCGTCGTCATCGCGATCTGCATCGCCGGCTCGGAGCGCCTGCGGGAGTCTGTCGGCCTGCGCCGCGTGCCCCGCCTGCCCGAGCCGCCCGCAGCGCGCAAGTCCGTGGAGGTGTCGGCATGACCGCGCAGTCCGTGTCGGAGAAGCTGCCGACCAAGCGCACGCCCAGCGACCACTCGACCCAGTGGTGGCGGCGCCTGCTCGACCGTCGCTACCTGCCGACGATCGGCACGGTCGCGACGCTGATCCTGCTGCTCGTCATCGGCCAGCTGCGGTACAGCACCGACGACCGCAGCTTCATCAGCGCGCGGCTGTTCTCGAACCTGTTCATCGACAACTCGTACCTGCTGGTGCTGGCGATCGGCATGACGTTCGTCATCATCTCCGGCGGCATCGACCTGTCGGTCGGCGGCGTGGTGGCCCTGACGGGCCTCGTCGTCGCGAAGCTGCTCGAGAACGGCGCACCCCTGCCGTTCGTGCTCGTGGTCGGCGTCCTGGTGGGCACCGCGATCGGCTCGCTGATCGGGGTGATGGTCCAGTACTTCAAGATCCAACCCTTCATCGCCTCGCTCGCGGGCCTGTTCCTCGCGCGGGGCCTGGCGAACCTGATCGGCACCACGGCCATCGGCATCAAGGACGAGGGCTTCGCGTCGCTCGCCTCGTGGAAGATCAAGTTCGGCGAGAAGCCGGACATCTGGTACGTCAACCTGTCGATGATCATCGCGCTCGTCGTGCTGCTCGCCGCGGTCTACCTGCTGCACTACACGCGGTTCGGCCGCACGGTGTACGGGCTCGGCGCGGGTGACAACGGGCAGGCCGCGGGCCTCATGGGTCTGCGCCCCGGCGCGACCAAGATGTGGGTCTACGTCATCTCCGGCACGTGCGCCGGCATCGGCGGCATCCTGTTCGCGCTCTACACCAAGTCCGGCTACAACCTGTCGGGCGTCGGCATGGAGCTCGACGCGATCGCGTCGGTCGTCATCGGTGGAGCGCTGCTCACCGGCGGCGTGGGCTACGTCCTGGGGACGTTCGCGGGCGTGACCGTGTACGGCCTGATCCTGGTGATCTGCAACCGCGAGGGCCTCGAGATCTGGTGGAACCGCATCCTCATCGGCGCGATCCTGCTCGGCTTCGTGCTGCTGCAGCGGGTGCTCGTCGCGAAGCGCAGATAGCGGTCCCGCACACGCACAACTGAACAGGTACGAGACCCTCCCGTCCGACCGGACCCGGCTGCCACCGGGCGACCCGGCGGACGGGAGGGCTTTCCCCGGCGGGTCGCAACGAGGCGACCTCGGGTGCTGCTCACCACACTGGAGAGGTAGGAGCACAGATGATGATTCCACATGCTCTCGCGACCGCTGGGGTCCTAGGACCTGAGAGACGCCGCCCCCGCCGCGCGGCCCGCTGGGTCGCCGCAGCAGCCGGGTTCGCGGTGCTCGCGGCCGGTGCGGCGGTGGCCGCCCCCGCCGCCGCGGCGGACCCCGACCCGCAGGAGTGGACGGACGCGTTCGACGCTCCGACGCTCGACCCGCGCTGGGAGATCACGTCCGAGGTGCCCTCCGCGTGGTCCCTGTCGACGAACCCCGGGGCGCTGACGCTCACGTCGCAGCCCGGTGACACCTACCAGACGGCCAACAGCGCGAAGAACGTCTTCACGGTCGACATCCCCGACGGCGACTTCACCGCAGTGACGACCCTGCACGCGCCCGTCTCGAAGGTCTACCAGGGCGCGGGCCTCATCGCGTGGTCGGACCAGGACAACTACGTCCGGGCGGGCCTCAACTACGTGGGCTCGCTGTCGCCGTCGAGCAGGGCGATCGAGACCGACGTCGAGAGCGGCGGCGTGTTCTCGTCGGTCGACTTCGAGGACCGGCCGGGCTCGGAGCGGGAGACCCTGCGGCTGCAGCGCACGGGAGACACGATCACGACCAGCTACTGGTCCGGCTCGGACTGGGTGGTCGCGTCGAGCACGACGATCTCGTTCGACATCACCGCGGTGGGCCTGTACGCCCTCGCGGCGCAGGACAACACGTCGCACGAGGCGGCCTTCGAGTCGTTCGGGCTGACGGCGGCCGAGGGTGACGACGTCGTGCCGAGCGGCTCGTTCACGCTGCACGCGCAGGACGGCCCCCGCTACCTCGTCGCCGACGACGGCGCGCTCGCCCTGCGTGACGAGCGCCCGACGACCGTGCTGGCCCTGGTGCCCGCGGCCGGCGACGACGACGGTGCGGTCACGCTGCGCACCCTCGGCGACGACCTGCCGGTCGTGGTCGACGACGACCGCCTGGCGCTGGGAGCGGCGGCGGACGAGCCCGCGCAGCTGCGGCTGACCGACGTGGGCGGCGGCGCGGTGGCGCTGCGGCTCGCCGACGGCTCGGGCTGGGTGCGGCTCGGCGCGGACGGCGTGCTGACGCTCGGCACCGCCGGCGACGCGCAGCCGCTCACGCTCGAGTACGTCGCGGGCGGTGAGGGCGTCCTCGAGATCGACGGCGACGCGACCTCGATCGACATCTCCGAGGACCTGTACGGCATCTTCTACGAGGACATCAACTACGCCGCCGACGGCGGCCTGTACGCCGAGCTGGTGCGCAACCGGTCGTTCGAGTTCAACACGTCCGACCATTCGTCGTTCACGGGCATGACCGCGTGGGAGACGCTCGCGCGCGGTGCGGGTGCGGGCTCGACGGCGACGGTCCTGACGGACGGCAACCGGCTCAACGCGACCAACCGCTACTACCTGAGGCTCGCAGCGACGGGCGCCGGCGCGGGCATCCGCAACGCCGGCTACAACACGGGCGTGCCGGTCGAGGCCGGTGCGTCGTACGACTTCTCGGTGTGGGCGCGGACGAGCGCGGCCCAGACGCTCACGGTGCAGGTCGAGAACGTCGCGGGGACCGCGGTCGTCGCGACCGGCACGGTAGCCGTCGACGGCTCGGACACGTGGAAGAAGTACGCCGTGACGCTCACGGCGACCGCGACGACCGACGCGGGCCGCCTCGCGGTGCTCGCAGGCGCCGCGGGCACGCTGCGGCTCGACCAGGTGTCGCTGTTCCCGCAGGACACGTGGGTCGGGCCGGTCAACGGCAAGTCGGTGCTCCGCAAGGACCTCGCGGAGAAGATCGAGGCGCTCAACCCCTCGTTCGTCCGCTTTCCCGGTGGCTGCGTGACCAACGTCGGCACGTTCAAGACGTACGAGGAGTCCGGCTACGTCGACCGCCGCCGCACGTACCAGTGGAAGGAGACCATCGGACCCGTCGAGGAGCGGGCGACGAACTGGAACTTCTGGGGCTACAACCAGTCCTACGGCATCGGGTACCTCGAGTACTTCGAGCTCGCGGAGGACCTGGGTGCGACCCCGCTGCCGGTGCTCTCGGTGGGCGCCAACGGCTGCGGCAGCACGATCCCGGAGATGAAGGACGACGCCACGATCGCGCGCTGGGTGCAGGACACGGTCGACCTGATCGAGTTCGCCAACGGCGCGACGACGACGACCTGGGGCGCCGTGCGCGCGTCGCTGGGCCACCCGGAGCCGTTCGGCCTGCGCTACATCGGCCTCGGCAACGAGGAGAACACGACGACGTTCGAGGCGAACTTCCCGAAGTTCCGCGACGCGATCGCCGCGCGGTACCCGGACGTCACGATCATCTCGAACTCGGGCCCCGACGACGCGGGCGCGCGCTTCGACACCCTGTGGGCCTACAACCGGGCGCAGGACGTCGCGATGGTCGACGAGCACTACTACAACGACCCGGACTGGTTCCTCACGAACAACGAGCGCTACGACTCGTACGACCGGGAGGGTCCCGCCGTGTTCCTCGGCGAGTACGCCTCCAAGGGCAACACGCTGTGGAACGCGCTGTCCGAGGCGTCGTACATGACGGCGATCGAGCGCAACTCCGACATCGTCAAGCTCGCGTCGTACGCGCCGCTGCTCGCCAACGAGAGCTACGTGCAGTGGTCGCCCGACGCGATCTGGTACGACAACGACGAGTCCTGGGGCTCGGTCAACTACTACGTGCAGGAGCTGTTCGGGAACAACAAGGGCGACCAGGTCGTCCCGAGCGGGTACGAGACGGCCACCGAGGCGGTCCCGGACCTGTCGGGCGGCGTGTTCCTGTCCACGTGGTCGACCGTCGCGGACTACGACGACGTCGTGGTCACCGACGACGAGACCGACGAGGTGCTGTTCTCCGACGACTTCTCCGGCACGGCCGACGCGTGGTCGCCGCAGACCGGGTCGTGGGCGGTCACGGGTGGCAAGTACCGCCAGTCGTCGTCGTCGGTCACCGACGCCCGCTCGATCGTCACCGGCGCGTACGCGAAGGACTGGGACAACTACACGCTCGAGCTCGAGGCGACCAAGGTCTCCGGCAGCGAGGGCTTCCTCGTCGGGTTCGCGGCCACGGGCACGAACAATTTCTACTGGTGGAACCTCGGCGGCTGGAACAACACCCGCCAGGCGCTCCAGAAGGCAGCGGGCGGTGCGGCCAGCGAGGTCGCCGCGGTCGAGGGGCACTCGATCGTGACCGGTCAGACGTACGACCTCAAGGTCGTCGTCGACGGCCGGCACATCGAGCTCTACCTCGACGGCGAGCTCCAGATGGAGTTCGACGACGTCGTCCCGGCGGACGTGTACCAGGTCGTCACGCGCGACGTCGCGGCCGGCGACCTCGTCGTGAAGGTCGTCAACACCTCCGACTCGGTGCGCCGCACCCGCGTCGTGACCTCGGACGTCGAGGTCGAGGGCGAGGGCACGGCGATCGAGATCGTCGGGCAGCCGGGCGACATGAACACGAAGGCGAACCCGACCAGGCTCATCCCGGTCGAGCGCGCGCTGACCGGGGTGTCGAACGACTTCACGTACGACTTCCCGGCGTACTCGATCACCTTCCTGCGCCTGCACACGCCCGACACGACGATCCCCACGGTCGCGTCGCTGACCGCCTCGGGCACGCCCGTCAAGGGCTACCTCGGGCAGCCCGTGACGGTCACGGCCACGGGCGCGGACGACCGCGCGGTCGACCGGGTCGAGGTCGCGGTCGACGGCGGCGCGTGGACGCCGACGGCGGGTGAGACCGCGACGGTTCAGGTCTCGGGCGAGGGTGAGCACACCGTGCAGGCGCGTTCGTTCGACGCGACCGGCAACGTCTCGCTGGTCAAGGCCCTCACGTTCCGGATCGACGCCACGGCACCGGTCTCGAACGCGGTCGTCGACAGCACGGCGCGCACGGTCACGCTGCGCGCCGCCGACAACGGTGCGGGCGTCGCCCGCATCGAGTACCGGACCTCGTCGTCCGGCACGTGGCGGACGTACGCGACGCCCGTGACGGTGGGCTCGGCGGCCACGACCGTGTGGTTCCGCGCGGTCGACAAGGTCGGCAACGTCGAGGCGGCCGGCACGGTCGTCGTGCCGCAGGCCGGTGTGACGCTCACGCCCACCACGACCAAGGGAACGCTGTCGCCGTCGACGGTCGCCTACGGCGCCACCCGCACGGTCGCGGTCGTGGTCGCCGGCGCGGGCGGCACGCCCACGGGCACGGTGCGGGTGCTGGACGGCACGCGCCTCGTCGGGACGGGCACGCTCGTGCGAGGCAAGGTCACGGTGACGGTCCGCACCGACCTGAAGGTCGGCACGCACCGCCTCACGCTGTCCTACGGCGGCGACGCGAGGTTCGCGGGCTCGACGTCGACGGTCACGCTCGTGGTGACCAAGGCGCCGTCGCGGACGACGGTGACGGCACCGACGGTGAAGCCGACGACCGCGCCGGTCCTCACCGCGAAGGTCACGGCGACGGGCGTGCGGCCCACGGGCACGGTCACGTTCACCGTGACGCGCGGCGGCACGGTCGTGGCGACGCGCACGGCCTCGCTCACGAGCTCCGGGACGGCGAAGGTGACGCTCCCGAAGCTCGCGGCGGGCAGCTACGCCGTCAAGGCGTCCTACGCGGGCACCTCGTCCGTGACGTCCTCGGTCGGCACGGCGACGCTCGTCGTCCGCTGACCGGCTGGCGCGGGCCGCGATCGGTCGCGTCCCG
>NZ_BJLQ01000067.1 GCF_006538725.1 Cellulomonas gelida | reverse complement strand
GAGAGGCCGGACCCTCAGGGTCCGGCCTCTCGCCGTAGACGAGCGTGGCGCCGCTGCATCGCCCATCGAGAAGCCCGGCCTGGAGTGAGGCCCGGACTGCGCGCGTCCCAAGTTGCCCGCGGTGGCGTGCTTGTGTCGATATGCGGAGGGCTGGTTGGATTCGACCCGCATGGCCGCAATGGTGCGGCAGGGCTCGGAGTCGTGGCGGGCCCGAAGTCAGGGGGCGAAGTGCTTGGTGCGGCCGCGGCGCCGCGCCAACGGTGGCTTGTCTGTGGCCATTGTGCGTGGAGTGCCCCCGGACTCCGGGCATGCTCGTCGCCCGCGCCCGGGAACTCTCGTACATCCAGACGACGACACAAAATGGACTCATCGATGAGGAAGTCCCTGACCGGCGCGACCCTGGCGAGTGCGCTGATCCTCGGTGGTGCCACCACCGCGTTCGCCGGCACGCTCCCCTCCTTCTCCACGACCGGAGCTTCTTTCAGCAGCATCACGCAGAGCTTCGACCCGTGGCCGTGCACCTCGGCCTGCAAGAGCGGCAAGTGGAGCGGCTGGAACTGGGCCGGGTACCTCGGCGACACGAAGGAGGATGGGAACAGCGTCAAGATCCAGTCGAAGGTCGACGGCTACAGCTGGTCGGCGGCCACCTACTGGAAGGGTGGCGCCAATACGAGGACGTACTTGAGCTACAAGACCACGGGGGGCGCCGACCCGGCGCAGTCGGGTCAGCTCCACCTGTGCCGGGACCGCGGGTCGCTGCTCCCCGACAACTGCACGAACTCCGCGAAGGCGTACCGCTGACGGTGGGCGCGCTCCTGGTTGCCGACGACGTGGTGGTTCGCTTCGGCGCGACGCCCGCGTTGTCCGGCGCGAGCATGTCGGTCTCGTCTGGGGAGGCTGTCGCGCTCGTCGGGCCGAGTGGCGCGGGCAAGTCGACGCTCCTGCTCTGCCTCGCGGGTCTGGAGCGCCCGAGTGCGGGAGCGGTGCAGTACTCCGGGTCCGACTTAGCGGGCCTGCGCGTCGAGGACCTGGCGCAGCTGCGGCTGCGTGAGTTCGGGTTCGTCTTCCAGGGCGGGGACCTGATGGCGGAGCTGACACTCGCGGAGAACGTCGAGCTGCCCCTGCGCCTTGCCGGCGCGTCGCGGCGCGATGCGAGGGCGCGGGCGTCACGCCTGCTCGACGAGCTCGGGGTCGCCGATGCTGCCGGCCGTCGCCCGGGCGAGGTCTCAGGCGGCCAGGCGCAACGGGCAGCGGTCGCCCGCGCCGTCGCCCACGCGCCCGCGGTGGTCTTCGCGGACGAGCCGACAGGCGCGCTCGACTCCGTCAACGCACGTGCGGTGCTGGAGGTGCTGCTCGCAGCGACGCGCGCGGTCGGGGCGAGCCTCGTCATGGTCACGCACGACCGCTCGCTCGCGACGCTGACGGACCGGGTCCTCGAGGTGCACGACGGCCGCGTCGGTCCGCCGACTGGTGGGCTGCCGTCGGCGGAGCAGCTGTTCGGCGCGGCGTCGTGCTGAGCGACTCCTGGAGCCGCGACCTCGCTGTCGCGATGGTTCGCGACAGTCGCGGGCGGCGTGCACGGGTGCTGTGGGTCGGGACCGCGTCGGTGGCGCTCGCGCTCGTGGTCCTGGCGCACCTGCTCGTCGCGCTGGGTGCCATGCCGAGCCGGTGGTCGACGGTGAGCGCGCAACGGTCGTCGGACGTCGAACCGCTGTTCGTCTGGGACCAGGTCCTGTCGATCGACGACGAACGCGCGCTGAGCGTGCTCCTGCTGCACGCCGACGCGCCGCAGCGGGCACCCGTGCCGCCGGGAGTGGACCACTTCCCGAGGGCGGGCGAGGCGTACGTCTCGCCCGCCCTCGCGGCCGCGCTCGAGGCGGACCCGCGGCTCGCCGGGCGCGTCCCGGGCGCGGTCGTCGGCGTGCTGGCGCAGGATGCGCTGGTGTCGCCGGACCAGCTGCGCGCGGTCGTCGGCGTAGCGGACCCTGGCGGCCTGTACTCAGGCGTGGGCTGGGGCGCGACGGACGTCGACACGCTCGGGCTCCTCCCGGTGCGTCAGTCCCAGCTCGTGCTGACGTTGCTGTGGGGTCTGCCGGCGCTCGTGGTGCTCGCCGCGTGCGCGCAGTCGCACGCCGACCAGGTGCGGACTCACGCGGCCAGGCTCCGGCTCGTCGGCGCTTCCACGCCGCAGGTCCGTGAGCTCATCCGCGCGTACGTCGCACGCGCGTGCCTGCCAGCTGCCGCGTGCGGTGCCGCCCTTGGGACGGCGCTGGTGGTCGGTCTGGCCCGCACAGGCTTGCTGGGCCTCGCGTTCTTCCCGACGAGCGTGCCTATGACCGTCGTGCTGGCGGTCGTCGCGTTCGGGGGCACCGTGGTCGGGATCACGGCGTGGGCCGCGCTGTGGTCCCGGGCGGAGCGGAGCGCGGCGTACCAGACCGTGCGCGAGGTCGGCGGTTCACGAGCGCGCTGGGCCCCGACCGCGGCGGCGGCGGGCGCGCTGCTCCTCGTCGGGATGACGGCCGTGCGGTGGCTCACCGCCGACCAGCGGATGGCGGGTGGAGCGTCGTCGCTGGCGTTTCTCGTGGGCTCGGCGGCGCTCGTGCTCGGCACGGCGCTCGGCGTCGGGTCGTGCGTCCGTCGGTGGTCGGGCCGTCTGCAGTGGCGGCGGCTCGACGTGCTGCTGGCGTGGCGTCAGCTCGCCCACGCACCGACGCCGCTCGTCGTCGCGACGTTCGCCATGACCGCCGTCGCGACCGTGCTCGCCGTGACCTTCGCGGTGCTGCAGGTCCTCGCTGGAACCACGCCGGGCGCGGCCGGTGCCGTGTGGTCGGCGTCGGTCGCGGGGTCGGCGACGCCCGACGCGCGAGCTCTCGTGGATGCCGTGGGCGCCGGGGCGGTGCTCGAGGCGGTGGGGGACGACGAGGTTGTCGTCTGGGGGACGTGCACGGCCCTGGGGGTCGTGTTCGGGGACGTGCAGGCAGCCGACGGCGCCTGCGTCGACGGCCGGACCTACGCCCCGGGTGAGCTCGTGACGGCGCCGTTCGAGGAGCCACCCTCGTTCATGGGCGGCCACGTGCAGGTGCGCACGGTGGACCCCCACACGCAGGCGCTGAGCACGCCCGCCGGCTCGGACATCTACGTCGCCGCCCCGATGGACGACCCGAGCGGCACGCACTCGGCGATCCTGCGCGCGGCGCCGACCGCGACGCTGACACTGCTCTCGGCGGACAGCTCGGTGCTGGTCGTCGTCCCGGCGACCGAGCGGCTGACGTCACGCGCAGCGCTCGCGGGCGGGATCCTGAGCCTGGTCGCCGTCCTGCTCGCAGTCACGCTGTCGCCTGCCGCGGCGGCCAGCGAGCGGCGATTGCGGCGCCTGGGCGCAGGTCCGACGACCTTGCGCCGTCTGGCGGGCAGCCGCGCGGCGCTCACGATGCTCGTCGCGGGGGTAGCCGGGAGCGTGGTGGCACTGCTCGTCGAGCAGGCGTACCTCGCGCTGGGCAGCCTCTACGTGGTCGACGGCGCGACCGCTGCGGGGCTTGTCGTCGTCGTCGCGGCGACCACGGCGGTGGCAGCGCTTGCGGGCCGGGTGCCCACGCCGCGGCGCGGGGCGGCTGCCATCGGGCGGGGCTCTCCCGACGAGGCGTGAGTGTGGGAGGGTCGGCTCGTTGCGCTATCCTTGTCGACGGTCTGTGCGCGGAGCGCGTCGACGGCGTGGCCGACGGTCACGGTGTGCGTGCTCACCGTGCTGCGGCTCCGGCTCGACGCCGCGACCCCGCAGCGCACGTGCAGCAGCAGGGCGCACGTCAGACCGCCCATGACCCACCGGGCACCGCGAGGTGACCGAATAGATCGCATGCGCCGCACGGCGCGAGAGGTGGCAAGACCATGGCCAGCAAGAGCTCGGACGTCCGTCCGAAGATCACGCTCGCTTGCACCGAGTGCAAGGAGCGCAACTACATCACGAAGAAGAACCGTCGGAACGACCCCGACCGTCTCGAGATGAAGAAGTTCTGCCCGCGTGAGAACCGCCACACGCTGCACCGCGAGACCCGCTGACCCTGGCGATGCCGGTCGACACCGGGTACGCCGGGCGCGAGTACGCACCGAACGCCGTCTTCGAGGTCGGTCGTGAGCACCTGCGGTCCTTCGCGGCCGCGGTAGGGGCACAGCACCCCGCTCACACCGACACGGAGGCGGCGCTCGCTTTGGGGTACCCCGACGTGATCGCGCCGCCGACCTTCGCGGTCGTCGTCGCGCAGCGCGCCGAGGCGCAGCTGTTCGAGGACCCCGCCGCCGGGATCGACTTCTCGCGCGTCGTGCACGCCGACGAGCGCTTCACGCACCACCGCCCGATCCACGCGGGTGACCGCCTCGTCACGGTGCTGCACGTCGACTCGATCGTCGAGCGCGCGGGGCTGGCGATGATCACGACGCGCGCCGAGATCTCGGCGGAGGACGGCGAGGCTGTCGCGACCGTCGTCTCGACGCTGGCGGTCCGTCCGGAGGAGTCATGATGGCGCCGCAGCTCGCCGAGCTCGAGGTCGGCCAGGAGGTCGCGCGGGCGCAGGTCGTCGTCGACCGTGCCCGGCTCGTCCGGTACGCCGCCGCCTCGGGCGACTTCAACCCGATCCACTGGAACGAGCGCGTCGCGCGCTCGGTCGGGCTGCCCGACGTCATCGCGCACGGCATGTGGACGATGGGCGCCGCCGTCGGGCCGGTCGCGGAGTGGGCGGGTGACCCCGGGCGCGTCGTCGACTACCAGGTGCGCTTCACGCGTCCGATCCCCGTGCCGGACCCGGGTGACGCGACCATCGATGTGGTCGCGACCGTCGGCGCGCTGGACGAGGCCGCGGGCACCGCGCGCATCGACCTCGCGGTGACGCTCGACGGGCAGCGTGTCCTGGGCAAGGCCCAGGCCGTCGTCCGCCTCGGCTGACACCAGACGTCTGCACCGGCCCCTGGCCGTCCGGCGCCGGTGACGAGCGGGGCGACAGGCCCGTTCAGCGCGGTGCGGGGCCCGTCGTCGTGCCCTGCTGCAGGGCGACCGGGAGCACGACCGGCTCGGGCATGTCGCCCGCGAGCAGGCTCGCGACCGCGCGCCCGACCGTCGCGCCCTTCTCGGCGAGCGGCTGCGCGACGGACGTGAGGACGTCGGGTGCGAGCCACGGCAGGTCGAGCCCGTCGAACCCGGCGACGGACACGTCCTCGGGCACGCGCAGCCCGAGCTCGCGCGCGGCCAGGACCACGCCGGAGGCCAGCAGGTCGGACTGGCACACGACCGCCGTCGGGCGGTCGGGCCGGGACAGGATCGCGAAGCCGGCGGTCTTGCCGTGCTCGACGAGCGAGGCCGGCGTCTCGTAGACGGCGACCGGCGTGATGCCCGCGTCGAGCACGCCGTCGAGCCGCCGACGCGTGACCTGCCAGACGACCTCGTGCCAGCGCTCGGGCGCGACGAAGCCGTCGCCCCGGTGCCGGTCGAACGCGAGCGTGACGCACCCGAACGACTCGTGGCCGAGTGACTGCAGGTGGCGCACGAGCTCGGTCATGCCGCGGCGGTCGTCGAGGCCGACGGTCGCGACGTCGGCCTCGGGGACGCCCTCGACGACGACGGTCGGGACGCCCCGGCGCCGCAGTGCGTCCAGCACGGGGTCGTGCGCGCCCGAACCCCACAGGAGCACGGCCACGTCCATGCCCGCGGAGAGCACGAGCGGGTCGACGGGCGGCTCGGCGGGGTCGCTGGGGCCGGGGATGAGCAGGACGCCGAGGCCCATCTCGCCGAGCGTGCCGACGAGGCCGTCGAGGACCTGGATCGCGACCGGGTCACGGAACGAGCGGCGCAGCGCGTCGCCGACGACGACGCCGACGATGCCCGAGCGGCCGCTGCGGAGCTGGCGGCCGAGCGGGTTGGGGCCGAGGTAGCCGAGGTCAGCGGCCGCCGAGAGCACGCGCTCGCGGGTCGCCGAGGCGATCGGGCCCGCGCCGGAGAACGCGAGCGAGGCCGTCGAGACCGAGACTCCGGCCGCGGCGGCGACGTTGGCGAGGGTCGGGCGCTGGGACGACAGCGGGCACCTCCGGGCTGGCGACTCGGGCACGTGCCGACGGCCGCGGACGATCGTCGGGAGCGGTTCCGACGAGGCCTCGGCGGGTGCCGGACCGCGTCGGTTGACGCAGCGGTCAGCGTACCCGCAGAATGGTCGGCGATCCTCAAATCGATTCGACCACGTCTCCAGCGCTGGCCTCGAATCGATTCGACACCGTTCGGACTCGATCCGACAGAGCCCCGGGCTCGGTCCGACGAAGCACCGACGCGGCCGGATCCGCACCCTGACCCACACGCACCCGAGACCCGGCCCGGAGCAGCACCGTGACCCAGCGCGCCCGCGACGACCACGCCCTCGTCGCCCGCACCCTTGCCGACGACCCCCGGTCCGGTGTGGTCGTCGCGCGCGCACGCCTGCTGCTGCTCGGCCTGTTCGGCCTGCAGGGCATCGTCTTCTCGAGCTGGCTGGCCCGGCTGCCCGCCGTCCGCGACGCGCTCGACCTGACCCCCTCGGCACTCGGGGGCGTGCTGCTGGTCGGTTCGGTGGGCGCGCTCCTGACGGTCACCGTCGCGGGGATCGTCGTGCAGCGATGGGGGAGCCGCGCCGCAGTGGTGGCCTCGACCGCCGCGCTCGCGCTCGCGTACGTGCTCATGGGTGTCGGCCCTGCGCTCGGGTCGGTGTGGCTGCTGTGCGTCGGAGTGTTCCTCAACGGCGTCTCGATCGCGCTCGGCAACGTCCCGCTCAACGTCGAGTCCGCGCGCATCGAACGCGCGATGTCCCGCACGGTGATCCCGCAGTTCCACGCCGCGTACTCGATCGGCGCCGTCGTGGGCTCGGGCCTCGGCGCGCTCGCGTCCCGCTCGGGCGTCTCGCCGGCCGTGCACTTCGGCGCCGTCGCCGTGGTGGCCGTCGTGTGGCGGCTCGCGTCGCTGCGCGGCGTCGTGCTGCCGCCCGGACCGTCCGACGCTCGCGTGCTGACGGTCGAGGTCACGGCCGCCGACGCGCGCACTGATCGCCGCACGCGTGGGGCCGCGGGACGACGCCGCGTCGGCAGCGCACTCGACGCCTGGCGCGAGCCCCGGACGCTGCTCATCGGCGTCGTCGTCATGGCCGCCGCGTTCTCCGAGGGCTCGGCCAACGACTGGCTCTCGATCGCCGTGGTCGACGGCTTCGGGCGGACCGAGGCCGTCGGCGGCGTGGTGCTCGCGCTGTACGTCGCGGCGATGACCGTGGTGCGCCTGGTCGGCACCAGGCTGATCGACCGGTACGGGCGCGTGCTCGTGCTGCGCGTCTCGGGCGTCGTCTCGATCCTGGGCCTGCTGCTCTTCGGCCTCGCGCCGTCGTTCGAGCTCGCGTCGCTGGGCGTCGTCGCATGGGGCTTCGGTGCCGCGCTCGCGGTGCCGATCGGCATCGCCGCGGCCTCCGACGACCCCGTGCGCGCCGCCGGGCGCGTCGCGGTCATCTCGTCGTTCTCGTCCGTGGCCTCGATCGCCGCCCCGCCGCTGCTCGGCCTGGCCGCGCAGTCGATGGGGGCGCGGCACGCGCTCATGCTGATCGCGGTGACCATGGTCGCGAGCGTGTGCTTCGCGCACCGCACCGAGCGTGAGGTCCCCGCCGGCACGACACCGGTCACGGGGCCGTCGCCCGACGAGCACCTGATCCTCGCGACCGCCGCGCCCGTGGCCGCGGTCGACCTCAGCACCGACGACGAGAGGGTTCGCGTACCGTGAGCAGCACTTCGGCCGATGACGTCAGGGAGGGCGGCGTGCGCCTGCGGACCCTTCACGACCCGGTGCGTGCCGCGTCGTTCGCGGTCTTCGCGGTCTTCTTCCTCAGCGGCTTCAACTTCGCGAGCTGGGCGTCGCGTCTGCCCGCCGTCCGCGACGGGCTCGAGCTCTCGGCGGGCCGCATGGGCCTGCTGCTGCTCGTCGGGTCCGTCGGTTCGCTCGTCGCGCTGCCGCTGTCGGGGACGATCATCGAGCACCTCGGCGCGCGTCGGACCGTGCTGTACTCCGCGTTCCTCAACGCGGGCGGCCTGACGCTCGCGGCGGTCGGCGTCGCGGCAGGGTCGATCGCGCTCACCGCCCTCGGTCTCGTGGTGTACGGCGTCGGCACGGGTGTGTGGGACGCCGCCATGAACGTCGAGGGCGCGGTCGTCGAGCAGCGGCTCGGCAAGACCGTGATGCCGCGGTACCACGCCGGCTTCTCGCTGGGCACGGTTGCGGCCGCCGGTGTCGCTGCGGTGGCGGCGTGGCTGCACGTGCCGGTGGTCGTGCACCTGCCTGTGGTCCTCGTGCTGTCGAGCGTCGCGGTGGTGCTGTCGGTGCGCCTGTTCCTCGCCGAGCCCGTCGTCGCGACGAGCGAGGTCGCCGACGCGCTCGAGGCGCCGTCCGGGGCGGGCCGGGCCCGCCGCGCGCTCGCGGCCTGGTTCGAGCCGCGCACGCTCCTGATCGGCCTCGTGGTGCTGGCCGCCGCGCTGACCGAGGGTTCGGCGAACGACTGGGTGAGCCTCGCGGTCGTCGACGGCTTCGAGACTCCGCACGCCGTGGGTGCCGTGGCGCTGGGCGTCTTCCTCGCGGCGATGACGACGATGCGCTGGTTCGGCACCGCGCTGCTCGACCGCTACGGGCGCGTGTTCGTCCTGCGCCTGTGCGCGGTGCTCTCGCTCGTCGGGCTCGCGCTGTTCGGCCTGGCGCCGACGATGTGGCTCGCGCTGGCCGGCATCGTCGCCTGGGGCGCGGGCGCCGCGCTCGGGTTCCCCGTCGGGATGAGCGCCGCGGCCGACGACCCGCTGCGCGCCGCCGCACGCGTGAGCGTCGTGTCGACCATCGGCTACTCGGCGTTCCTCGCGGGTCCGCCGCTGCTCGGCCTGCTCGCGCAGCACGTCGGCTACCGGCACGCGCTGCTGGTGATCCTCGTGCCCGTCGCGCTGGGCATCTTCGTCGCGGGTGCGGCAGCGCCGCTGCGTCGGCACGAGCCGCACGTGGCCGACGAGGCGCCTGCGCCCGTCGACCGCCCGTAGCCTGGACGCATGACCGTCGGCACCACACCCCGCCTCGCTGACCTCACGACGCTCGGCGTCGGCGGACCTGTCGGCCGCTACGTCGAGACGACGACCGAGGCCGAGCTCGTCGACGCGGTGCGCACCGCCGACGAGGCGGGCGA
>NZ_BJLQ01000066.1 GCF_006538725.1 Cellulomonas gelida | reverse complement strand
GGCCGCCTACGAATCAGGCCTCATCACCGTCGGCCACTGAACGCGCCATACGGGCGAGCACGATCTGACTCTTGCCAAGAGCTCGAGCAGGAAGCGCCTACGAGTAGTCCTCAAACTCCCAGAACGCGAAGCGGCTCAGCTGCCGGGCGACAGCTTCCCAGGTCGCGCCAACGCATCGCTCAACCCGCCATTCCAGGTAGCGGCGCACGGTCGGCCAGTGAAACTCACCCACGACGAGATAATGACGCGGGTCGAACACCGGGGTGTCCTCGACTTGCTGGCCGAGCCAGAGTGCCGAGCACACGGTGAGGTCGAACGACTCCTCACCGGGGGCATCGGCGGGCCCGATCATGAGGCGGATAGGGATCGCGAACACGCCAGTTGCTGGCCGCCAGCCGGCCAGATCGTCCACATCGCTCGAGGAGACGGACCGGAGCGCGGCTCTCATGGCAGGTCCGTAATGTCAAGGTGGCCGTTCGTCTTCCACCGCCCGCTGGGAACCCACCGCGACTCAAAGTTCGACTGCCAAGTCCCTCCTTGCCACCCGGGCTTGAAGCTCGGCGGCCTCCATTGCCGCAGACCATCTCTACTCAGCAGTGTCTTCCCGTCGCTCGCCATGCGCGCACCTTCGCCGACCCACGCCCGGCCCGCAACTTGCGACTCCGCTGCCGTACTGAACCGCCCCGGCTTCCATGGAGGCTCTCAATCCACGGAGGATGAGAGTCATGGCAGCACCGACGAAGTACCCGGACGAGCTTCGGGAGCGGGCGATCCGCATGGCGGTCGATCTGCGGCGTGACCCGGCCACGCGCAAGGGCGCGCTGGCCCGGGTCGGCCAGCAGTTGGGCATCAACGCGGAGACGCTGCGGAACTGGGTGACCCAGGCTGAGGTCGACGCCGGTGAGCGGCCGGGCACGACGACGTCGGACGCCCAGCGTCTTGCCGAGCTTGAGCGCGAGGTCCGTGAGCTGCGGCGCTCGAATGCGATCTTGCGCAGTGCGTCGGCTTTCTTCGCGGCGGAGCTCGACCGCCCGTCGACCAGGTAGTGGCGTTCATCGACGACCACCGCACCGAGTTCGGGGTCGAGCCGATCTGCAGGGAACTGCAGGTCGCCCCCAGCACCTACTACGCCGCCAAGGTTCGTCCGCCCTCGGCGCGGTCGGTCGCTGACGCGGAGCTGACCGAGGTCATCGCCGTCGAGCACGCCGCGAACTACGGCGTCTACGGGGCTCGGAAGATGTGGAAGCACCTGCACCGGCTCGGTCATCCGGTCGGGCGGTGCACCGTCGAGAGACTCATGCGCGCCGCTGACCTGCACGGAGTTGTCCGCGGGCGGGCCAAGCGCACCACGATCCCGGGAAAGGACGGGACCCGCGCGGGCGATCTGGTCAACCGCGCCTTCACCGCGACGGCGCCGAACCAGCTGTGGGTCGCTGACTTCACCTACGTGCGCACGTGGGCCGGCTTCAGCTACGTCGCGTTCGTCATCGACGTGTTCTCGCGCATGATCGTGGGCTGGAAGGCCGACACCCGCATGCGCGCCGACCTGGTCACCGACACCCTCGAGATGGCTGTCTGGGCGCGCGGCCGCGCCGGGGTCAGCGACCTGTCCGGTCTGATCCATCACAGCGACGCGGGAGCCCAATACGTCTCCCTGGCACTGACCGAACGGCTCGCCGCCATGGGCATGCGAGCCTCGATCGGGACTGTCGCCGATGCGTATGACAACGCGATGGCCGAGTCCACGATCGGGCTGTTCAAGAACGAGCTGGTCCGCCGCAGGGGCCCGTGGCGGACCCTGGACGACGTCGAGATCGCCACGCTCGAGTACGTCGACTGGTTCAACAACCGACGTCTGCACACCGAGCTCGGCGACATTCCACCGGCCGAGCAGGAGGCCAACTACTACCGTCAGAACCCGACGTCGACGACGCTGGAAACCAGAGAACCGAGCCTCCACTAAAGCCGGGGCGGTTCAGAGCCACTTACGGAAACTCAGCCGCCCACTGCGCGCAGTCCGTCTCCGCCTCGAGTCGGAGCTGCCCCCAGCTTGGCCGTCCTGCCTCGACAAGGTCGAGAGAATGGGCGATTGCCCAAAGAGCCCGCTGAACCGCTTCCGACTCCAGGACTTGCCTCTCGGGGACCAGGCCGCCTGGATCCAGTCCAGGATCGCCATTGAGAGCGGCGTAGTCGGCAAGCTCATATACCTGGCGTGCCGCCCAGGCAGCCTCCTGTGGCGCGTCCGTCATCCAAGTGCGCATCGCGTACGCGGCGGCGGCAGCGGCGTTCTGGCCGTATCCAGCTTCCAGAACCCAGTCGTCAGCGTCCTGGGGGACCATACCCTCCGCCTCCGCCTGAAGACTGCCAGCGTCGACGAAGGCCCCCGATGCGGCACCCCATGCCGCATCGATCACTGCCCTCAACCTGAGAGCGAGCTCTGGCGCTCCGGCCACCCTCGCGTACCGATCGAAAAGGCCAGACAGCCGCTCTGCGCACGACGCCGCGAACACCGTTTTCGAACTCCGGTCCAGAACAGCCAGGCGCCGAAGGATCGCCTGCTCGTCGTACTCCAGCACGCTCATCCTCCAAACCACCATGCCGTAGTCGGACTGGTAAGGGTCGCTCCTGACTCTTCGAGGAAAGCCTGGCATGCCTGGCAGATTGGCCGGGACACACCGATCCCTTGGGGAGCAAGGCCAGCACCCTGCGCTCCACGTACCGCGGTGACTTCGGCGTGAGCACCAGGATTCCGGACAACTATCTCACCAGCCCTCGCCAGCGCACGCTGAGCCGGGCTCAGGTCACGGCCACCTCCCGCCAAGACCGTGGTCCCTTGGCGAGTGCTCAGCGCAGCTGTCGTCCGGGAGTTCTGCGCAATCGGATCGAGAGCGCTATGAAGTGCATTCGCCCTCGCGCCGAGCGCCGCCTCAGCTGCGCTCCGACCCGTTCCCGCCAGGGTGCCGGCAGTTGCACCTGAGCCAACTCCGGATGATGCCAGGCTTCTGGCTGCGGCGAAGCTCTCAGCGGCCTTGAGGCCGAGGGTTCCGCCAGCGAACATGAGGGCGCCGTCGACCGCGGCACCAAGTGCTGCCTGCCCGGCAGGCTGCTCCTGGATCGCCCAGTTGTTGCCGAAGGAGACTGCCGCCGTGGCCCCGGCAGCTATCGCGAGGGCAGCTCGAGTCCTTGACCGTGAACGCCTCGGTCAGGCGCCGCAGCCCGTCGTACCGGAAGCACTGCCTGTCCGGAGCAAGGGTCGCAGCCTTGTTCGACGGCACGTCGAACGCGGAGATCAGGTTCCCGCGTCGTCGTAGGAGTACGTGATGTCGAGATCCGTACCGGAGTACTGGGGACTGCTGCAGGGTCGGTTGACACCGTGACCTGCCCCACGGCCTGGTTACCACTATCGGTGTGGTGGTCAGGCGGGGATGGCTGGCGATTTGGAGCGTAGTTCGAACTCGATCGGGCTGAGGTAGCCCAGGCTGGAGTGGCGTCGGCGGCGGTTATGGAAGATCTCGATGTACTCGAAGATCGCGTTCGCGAGCTCGACCCGGGAGTTCCAGCGTTGTCGGTCGAGCAGCTCGATCTGCATGGAGGACCAGAAGGACTCCATCATCGCGTTGTCCAGGCCGTCGCCGACGGATCCAAACGAGGGCATGAGCCCGGCCCGGCGGATCCTGTCGCCGAACGCCCAGGAGGTGAACTGGGCGCCGTGATCGGCGTGCACGATCCCGCCGGGCGCTGGGTCGCGGTTGCTGATCGCCATGTCGAGCGCGTTGATCACCAGTCGGGTGTCCTGGGTGGAGTCGATCGACCAGCCGATGATCCTGCGGCTGTAGGCGTCCAGCACGCAGCAGCAGTAGAGCTTGCCTTCACGGGTGGGGTGCTCGGTGATGTCGGTGACCCACAGCTCGTTGGGTCGCACCCGGTGGAACTTGCGGTTCACCAGGTCACCGGCGGTCACGACACCCCGCAGGCGTTTGACGCGGGCGGGTCCGGGCAACCCGTAGACCCCGGCGTCGTGCATGAGCATGAACACCAGCCGTGAGCTGACGGTCACGTCCATCGCCATGGTCAGCTCGGCATGCACCCGTCGGTAACCGTAGGTGCCTCGGGAGGCGACATGAACCTCACGGATCAGGCCGGTCAGCCACTGACGGCGCAGCTGGGTCTGTGAAGTCGGTCGGTTGCGGTATCGGTAATAGCCCGGCTTGCTGACGCCCAGGATGCGGCAGCAGGTCAGGACGGGATGCCCGGCGGCGACGAGGGTGTCGATCACCGGGTGGACTCTTTTGGGTGTGGGGCCTCCTGTCCGAGCAGCTTGGAGGCGACCCGCAAGATCTCCACCTCACGCTCGAGCTCGCGGACCCGGGCCCGCGCCCGTCGCAACTCGGCGCTCTCCGTGCGCGGGACGCCCTCGATCTCGCCGCGGTCGATGCGATCCTGACGCAGCCAGTTCTGCAGACAGCTGCCGCTGATCCCGAGATCACCAGCAACGGCGGTCGCGGGCTTGCCGGCCCGCACGAGCGCGATCGCTCGGGTGCGGAACTCGGCCGGATACGGCTTCGGCATGGTTCAGACCTTCTCTCGTGAGAAGCCCGAACCACCAGACCCGAACTGGTAACCGAACCGTGGGGCAGGTCACCCGCCTGTGGCGCCGGAGGCGCCGCTGGAAGGATGTGCACCGTGCCCAGGCCCTATCCCCAGGAGTTCCGCGACGACGTCGTGGCCGTGGCTCGCCGCGGGGATGCTCCGATCAAGCAGGTCGCAGCCGACTTCGGGATCGCCGAGTCGTGCCTGCGCAACTGGCTGCGTGACGCCGATGTCGCCGACGGCAACCGTCCCGGCGTGACCCGGACCGAGTCCGCTGAACTGCGCGAGGCGCACCGGCGGATCCGGCTGCTGGAGCAGGAGAATGAGGTGCTGCGCCGCGCCGCGGCGTACTTGTCTCAGGCGCACCTGCCGGGAAAAGGCTCTACCCGCTCGTGAGTGAACTCGCCGGCGACGGGGTGCCCGTCGCGGTGACGTGCCGGGTCCTCAAGCTCGCCAGACAGCCCTACTACCGATGGCTCGCCGCGCCGGTCGGTGCCCGTGAACTCGACGAGGCGCACCTGTCCAACGCGTTGTTCGACGCCCACCGCGACGACCCGGAGTTCGGCTACCGGCTGCTGGCCGACGAGGCCGCCCGAGCCGGGCACTTGGCGTGTGACCGGCGGGTGTGGCGGATCTGCTCGGGCAACGGCTGGTGGTCGGCGTTCGGCAAGAAGCCGGCCAGGGGCGGCAAGAAGGCCGGGCCGCCGGCCCATGACGACCTCGTGCTGCGCCGGTTCCGGGCCGACGCGCCGAACCGGTTGTGGCTCTGGGACATCACCGAGCACCCCACGTCCGAGGGCAAGGTCTACCTCTGCGCGATCAAGGACGTGTTCTCCAACCGGATCGTCGGCTACTCGATCAGCGACCGGATGACGTCTCAGATCGCGGTGAACGCGCTGGTCAGCGCCGTTCAGCGGCGCCAGGACGTCGCCGGGTGCGTGGTGCATTCGGACAGGGGCAGCCAGTTTCGAAGCCGGAAGGTGGCCCGCGTCCTGGCCCGTCATGACCTGCTCGGGTCCATGGGCCAGGTCGCCTCCGCGGGCGACAACGCCGCCATGGAGTCCTTCTTCTCGTTGCTGCAGAACAACGTGCTGAACCGGCGCCGCTGGACCACTCGCGAGGACCTACGGATCGCCATCGTTACCTGGATCGAAAGGACCTACCACCGCCGCCGACGCCAAGCCCGACTCGGCCGGCTGACACCGATCGAGTTTGAGACCATCATGACCACTCAGGTCGCACTCGCCGCCTGAGACCGACTGTCACCTACTCGTGCAGCAGCCCCGACGCTCGGCCGCGGGATCCAGGTCTGGCACGGCACCGTCGCGATGCTGATGTCCCGAGAACGGTAGGCGCGCCGTTGGAAACGGCATCGTCGAAGTTCTGCTCGATGCCCGGCGCCCGGCTTCTGCTGAACACCGCTGTTTGGGACATCGCCTGCGGTGTTTGCGGCAACACCGCGGCCGCCGGACAGCGCAGAGCTCACCCACGAGGTGACTCCTGGCCGCTCAGGCGAACCCCGCGCGCCCGCCGCCACTGAGTGCGGCGGCGACAAACGCGCGGGCGCGTCGTAGGCGTAGGCGGTGATGTCGTAGGGGTAGGTCGCAGTCGCGGCCGAAGCCGGTTGGGCGCCCACCAAGCCGACGACTAGTGCGAGGACGCCGACAGTCGCGACCAGCAGAGTGGTGAGCAATGCGGGCGCGCCGACCCAGATTCTCCGCACGGCGCGGCCTGTCACTGGAAGACCAACTCCTCACCCAATGGCCAGCGCTCAGGGGGCTCGTCGGTGAACCAGGCCTGCTCGAGACCGACCAGCCAGCCGTCCCTCACCCACACGAGCAACTCACCGACGAGCTGGCCACCCTGTCGGACGACCGCAGCACGAACGGGAAGGGGGCCATCGCTGCAATCACATGGCTGACTACCCACGGGGACCTCAAGATCAATCATCCGACCCGGCACGTCGCGGATCACGAGGGCCCGGCGGGCCTGGGCATCCAGGACCCTGGCCGTCTCCCCGCCGAGCGAAGCGAGCACCGGGCCGAGCGCGGCGTACGCCGCCGGGGCCACGTCGATGAAGCGCTGATCGCTCATGGCGTGAACGCCGTCCCGATCCGGGCCACTCCATTGACCACCGCACCGCGGACGACCACGCTTTGGCCGCCGACCTGCGTCGTCACCTCGAAGACTCCTGAACTCAGCAGGCCGGCTCCATCCAGGCGTCGAACTATCTGTTCCATGGCCCCGGCCTCGCTCCCATAGGTCTCGACGAGAGGTCCGAAGTTGTGCTTCGGGTCGAACACGTGAGACAGCTTGTCCGGACGCAGAGCATCAGTCAGTGTCCTCGCTTCGACCTGCGACAGGGGACGCGCCACGTCAGCCGCGGTGTTTGCGGCAACACCGAACCGCCCGGACGAGACAGGGCTCACCCAGGACGCGGCGCCCGACCCCGCAGGGCAGCCCGTCCCCGCCTCGACCAGCGCGTACGGAGCCGACAAACGTGCCGTCGCGTCGTAGGTGTAGGCGACGGTGTCGTAGCTGCAGGGAGCCGGAGCGGCCGACGCGGGTGCCGAACCGAAGATGACGGACACGATGGCCAGGAGTGCGGCCATCAGCGAAGGGACCCAGCCCGACCATCTGGCTTGGGGGGCGCGGGACGCGGACCTCGTGCCCCTCCGGCCGCAGGCAGTCCCTGGCTCAACGGCCGCCTCGGCCGCGACGGTCGCGTCGATGTTCAGCGTCGTCACGGCTCACCCGGTGCGGGCGCCCACGGGTCCCCGAGCAGGTAACCCGTCGGCACGTCGAGTACCCGCCCGAGACGGCCCAGGAGCGCTCGCTGCTCCTCACTCACCTCAACGTCGTACTCATACGTTTGGGTGCAGAGCGTCTCGAGCGCAAGCCGCCACTCGCCAGCATTGATCAAGACCGCAATCGAGTCAACATCGCTCGCAGGCAGACCGCCTGCACCTTCAAGCGCCCGTCTCAACTCGCCGATCACAACGCTCGGGTCCATCGCTTCTCCCGTCATGGCAGCGGGAATCCGGTGATGATGCCCTCGCCACCAGGCTCGACGATCACCCGCATTGGTACACCCTCGCGCACCGTGGCGGCTGCCGTGACGTTCGCGCTCTTGTTGGACCCGGCACTGGCGGGTGCGGACGACGAGGTGGTCGACTCGCTGGAGGCGCGGACAGAGAACCTGGCCGCGGTGGTGGCGGGTCTGGGTGTGCCGGAGCTGCAGGACGCAGAGGTGGTGTCCGCCCAGGTCGTGGAGCCTCCGGATGACCCGGAGGCGGAGCCCTTGCCCGACGACATCCCGGAGGGCGACGACGAGCAGCTGATTGACCTTACGGAGCCCGGAGGCTCGCAGACGGAGAGCACCACCCCTACGTCGGACGGAGAGGCGGGCACCCTGGCCCGCACGGTCGTCGGCGGGCTCACACTCCGAACCCGGCCCAGACGGACCGACGACGGCGCACGCCGGCTCACGGCCGGCCTGCGCCGCCGACACGCCCCCATAGGGTCGAGGGCGAGCCAGCCCGGCCAGATGGAGGAGACACCATGAGCACGAGCCCCGGTCCTGTCGACCTGACGTTCTCCGCGCCGATCGGCGTCACGGTAAAGGACGACGTGTGGTCGTGCGTCGAGGTCCCCGGCTCGGTCGAGCTGTTCGGGACCGGCAAGGCGGTCAAGGTCGTCGCGACGGTCGACGGCGAGCCCGTGACGGCCGGGCTGATGCCGACCGGCTCGGGCGGGCACATGCTCTCGATCAGCGCGAAGCTCCGCAAGAAGCTCGGCAAGGCCGTGGGCGACGACGTCACGGTCCACCTCACGGAGCGCCTGACCTGACACCCGTGCCTCGGTGTCACGGCACGAGCGCACGGACCGCCGTGGACCGAGCTCCCGGGGCGACCTACGTGAGCGTGGTCAGGGTGGCGCGGGCGTCGTAGCGCCAGAACGTGCGTTGGGTGCGGACCAGCAGCCACAGGACGCTCGCGCACAGGACGCCGCCGATGACCACGGCCCAGCCCTCACCGACGACCGTGGACACGGACCCGATGAACATGTCGCCGAGCCGCGGCCCGCCCGCGACGACGACGATGAACACGCCCTGCAGCCGCCCGCGCATGTCGTCGGGCGTCGCGGTCTGCAGGATCGTCTGCCGGAAGATGGCGCTGACCTCGTCGGACGCGCCCGCGGCGATCAGGGTGAGGCACGCGATCGCGAGCGCCCCCCACAGCACGTTCTCCGGACGATCCCGCCCGACGACCACGAGCACCAGCCCGAACGCCGCCACCGACGCGGCCCACCCCGTGATGGCCCACGTGATGACGCGCCCCTGCCACCGCACGCGCGCGAGCCCGCCGGACAGCAGGCCGGACGTCACGGCGCCGACCGCGAGCGCGGCGGTGAGGATGCCGGTGGTGGTCGCGCCGCCGCCGAGGTACCAGATGCCGACGGCGGGGAACACGACGCGCGGCATGGCCAGGACCATCGCGCACAGGTCCACGAGGAACGTCATGCGCACGTTCGGCTGGGTGCCGAGGTAGCGCAGGCCGTCGACGACCGAGCCGAGGCCGACGCGCGCGCGGCGGGTGTCGGAGGGCTCGGGCGGGACGGGCGGGAGCCGGAACACCGCGACGAGCGCGGCGGTGAACAGCACCGCGTCGACGGTGTAGGCGAGGCCGAAGTCGATGGACGCGAGCGCTGCGCCGGCGAGCGGGCCGACCGTCAGCGCGGTCTGGAAGCCGATGGCCTGCAGCGCGTTGGCGGCGGGCATGAGCCGCGGCTCGAGCAGGCGCGGGATGATCGCGGACCGCGCCGGGGAGTTCACCGCGTTGGCTGCGGACTGCACGGCGGTCAGCCCGTACAGCAGCCCGACGTGCTCGTTCCCGAACCAGCCCTGCACGGCGAGCACCATGATCGCGGCCCAGGACACGAGGCTCGCGACGAGCGCGACCTGACGGCGGTCGTAGTGGTCGACGATCGCCCCGCCGTACAGCCCGAAGATCACGAGCGGGACGAACGCGAACATCCCCAGCACCCCGACGGACAGGGTCGAGCCGGTGATGTCGTAGACCTGCAGCCCCACGGCGACGACCGTCAGCTGCGTGCCGAGGTTGGAGACCGACAGCCCCCACCACAGCCTGCGGAACGCGGGACTGATCCGCAGGGGCGTCGTGTCGACGACGAGGGACCTCACTGCCTCACTGTAGGCGGCAGGTAGTCGAGGACCGTCGCGGCGTCCGCCTCACGTGAGGGGCGGACGCCGCGACGG
>NZ_BJLQ01000065.1 GCF_006538725.1 Cellulomonas gelida | reverse complement strand
GGCCGAGGCCGCGACCGGGTCCGGCGAGATCGCCACGAACATCACCGGGGTCGCGACCGCGACGTCGTCGAACACGGACGTCATCGGGCAGATGAGCGCGTCGGTCTCGGAGCTCGCCCGGCTGTCGGCCGACCTGCGCGCACGCGTCGCCGCGTTCACGTACTGAGCACGCCCACGCCACGAGCACGCAGCACCCCACCCGCACGCACCACCGCGCCGGCCCCCTCCGGGGCCGGCCACCGACGGAGCCGGTCACCGGCGCGGAACGAGGATCCACCAGCATGTCCCCACGTACCACCCGCACCGCGGCGCTCCTCGTCGTCGGCGTCCTCACGCTGACGGCGGGGTGCGCAGGCGGCCCAGCGCTCGACGAGAAGCCGTCGGTCGGCATCGCGATGCCGACCACGAAGCAGCTGCGGTGGGTCGCCGACGGCGACAACCTCTCCGAGCAGTTCGGCTCGCTCGGCTTCGACGTGTCGATGCAGTACGCCGACGACGACGCCGACGCCCAGGTCCAGCAGATCGAGGAGATGGTGGACCAGGGCGTCGACGCCCTCGTCATCGGCGCCGTCGACGCGAGCGCCCTGACCGCCGTGCTCTCCTCCGCACGCGAGGCCGGCGTGTCGGTCGTGTCGTACGACCGGCTCATCGTCGGCGGGGCCGACGTCGACTACTACGCGTCGTTCGACAACCGCCGCGTCGGCACGATGCAGGCGAACTCGTTGCTCGAGGGGGTGGGCGTGCTCGACGCCACCGGCGAGCCGACGGGCGCGAAGGGTCCGTTCGCGATCGAGCTGTTCGCCGGTTCGCCCGACGACAACAACGCGCACGTCTTCTTCGAGGGCGCGATGGCCGTCCTGGCCCCCTACCTCGAGTCGGGCGTGCTCGTCGTGCCGTCCGGCCAGACGACGTTCGAGAAGGTCGCGACGCCCGGGTGGAGCCCGGAGACCGCTGCCGCGCGCATGGCCACCCTCCTCGGCCCGTACCGGGCCGGCACACGGCTGGCCGGTGTGCTCTCGCCGAACGACGGGATCGCCCAGGCCGTGCTGCCCGCCACCGCCGACCTCGGGTACCTGCCCGTGGTCACCGGGCAGGACGCGGAGATCCCCGCCGTGCAGTCGGTCGCCCGCGGCGAGCAGCACTCGACCGTCTACAAGGACACCCGCCAGCTCGCGGAGGTCACCGTGCAGATGGTCCGGTCCCTGCTCACCGGCGCCGAGCCGGAGGTCAACGACACCTCGTCGTACGACAACGGTGCCGGCGTGGTGCCGACGTTCCTGCTCTCGCCGCAGCTCGTCACCAAGGACAACTACCGCGCCGTCCTCGTCGACAGCGGCTACTACACCGCAGAGGAGATCGGCTGATGAGCGAGAAGACCGTGCGCCGGCGTGCGGCCTGGTTCTGGGACCGGTCGATCGCGGCGAAGTTCACCGTGGTGCTGCTCGTCATGGGCGGCACGTTCGCCCTCGTGGGCGGCGGGGGCGCGTTCGCGCTGCTGCGCAGCTCGCAGCAGCTCGACGAGATGGCCACCCTCAACACAGGCCTGCAGCGGGCGTTCACCCAGCTCCAGGTCGACCAGCAGCGCAGCCACCTCCTGGTCCGCCGGGCGGCGGAGGCCGACGTCGACACCCGACGCCAGCTCCTGACGTCCGCGGCGTGGGTCGACTCCGACGTCCAGGCCCAGCTCGCGGTGATCACCCAGTTCCCGCAGGCGTCCGGACCGCAGTGGGAGGCGTTCCTCGCGCGCTGGGACGCATGGCTCACGCTGCGCTCCGGGACGCTCGAGCCGCTCATCGAGGCGGGCGACACGGTGGGCTTCCGTGCCGCGGTGGCGTCCGACGTGGCCGGCGACCCCGACTGGGCGGGACGGGCGCTCGCGCTCGCGTCCGCGCAGACCGACGCGGACGTCGTCGCGATCCAGGAGACCGCGCAGGCCGAGATCCGGCAGACGATCGTGTTCCTCGTCTCCGGCTTCGTGCTCGCGACGGCCGCCGCGGTGACGCTCGCCGCCGCGACGATCCGACGCATCTCACGTTCCGTGCGCGACGTCGCGACGACGCTCGACGCGATGGCCGAGGGAGACCTCACGCACGAGGTCGCGGTCGCGGAGCGCGACGAGGTCGGACGCATGGCGTCGTCCCTCACGAGCGCGCAGTCCTCGCTGCGCTCGACGCTGCACGAGGTCGCCCGCACCGCCGCGGAGGTCGCCGACTCCTCGCAGCGGCTCGCCGGCTCGAACACCGAGGTCTCCGGGGCCGCGGGGGAGACGTCCGCGCAGGCGGGGGTCGTGGCCGCGGCAGCCGAACAGGTGTCGCGCAACGTGCAGGCGGTCGCGGCGGGTGCCGAGCAGATGGGTGCCTCGATCCGGGAGATCGCACAGAACGCCACCGAGGCCGCCAAGGTCGCGACGGCCGCGACGAGCATGGCGGCGCACGCCAACGACACGGTGTCCCGCCTCGGCAGCTCGTCGGCCGAGATCGGCAACGTCGTCAAGCTCATCACGACGATCGCGCAGCAGACCAACCTGCTCGCGCTCAACGCGACCATCGAGGCCGCACGTGCCGGTGAGGCCGGCAAGGGCTTCGCGGTCGTGGCCGGTGAGGTCAAGGAGCTCGCGAACGAGACGGCCAAGGCCACCGAGGACATCGCGCGTCGGGTCGAGGCGATCCAGCAGGACACCACCGGTGCGGTCGCGGCGATCGGCGAGATCGGCACGATCATCGCGAACATCAACGACTACCAGATGACCATCGCCTCGGCCGTGGAGGAGCAGACGGCCACGACCAACGAGATCTCCCGCGGCGTGGCCGAGGCCGCGACCGGCTCGGGCGAGATCGCCGCGAACATCGTCGGCGTCGCGACCTCGGCGGACCGCCAGTCGCACGTCCTGAACGGGGTCAGCGCACAGGTCGACGAGCTCGCCGCGGCGTCCGGCGTGCTGCGGGACCGCGTCTCGGGGTTCACGTTCTGATGGGGACCATCCGGGTGCTCGTCGTCGACGACTCGGTCGTCGTGCGGCGGCTCGTGTCCGACGCGCTCTCGCAGGCGCCGGGCGTCGAGGTCGTGGGCGTGGCCGCGAACGGCAGGCTCGCGCTGGCGAAGGTGGCGCAGCTCAAGCCCGACGCGGTCACGATGGACATCGAGATGCCGGAGATGAACGGCATCGAGGCCGTGCGTGCGCTGCGCGCCGCCGGGCACCGGATGCCCATCATCATGTTCTCGACGCTCACCGAGCGCGGCGCGGCGGCCACCCTCGACGCGCTCGCCGCGGGCGCCACCGACTACGTCGCGAAGCCGTCGAACGTCGGCAGCGTGCAGGAGTCGATCGCGCGCGTCAGCGACGAGCTCGTCCCGCGGCTGCGCTCGCTCGTGCCGGTCCCCGGCCTGGCCGGGGGAGCCCCGGCCACGCGCGGCACGCCGGCGCGGCCCGGTGCACCTGCCGCTCCCGCGGCGCCGCGTCGCGTCGCGACCCTGCGGCCCGCGCCGGCTCCGCACCTGAGCCGGCTCGTCGTCCTCGGCTCGTCCACCGGCGGGCCCGAGGCGCTGTCGCGCGTCCTGTCCTCGCTCGTCGCCCCGCCGTCGGCCCCCGTGCTCGTCGTGCAGCACATGCCGCCCGTGTTCACCCGTCAGCTCGCGGCACGGCTCGACCGGCTCGGACCCGCCACCGTCGTCGAGGCGGCCGGCGGCGAGCTGCTGCAGCCCGGGCACGTCTACATCGCCCCGGGCGACCGGCACCTCGAGGTGCGCCGCGCCGGCCCGCGCCTCGAGACCGTGCTCACGGACGCGCCCCCCGTGAACTACTGCCGACCCTCCGTGGACGTGCTCTTCCGCGCCGCGGTGCGCGCCGTCGGCGGCGACCTGGTCGCGGTCGTGCTCACCGGCATGGGCTCGGACGGGCGCGCGGGCTGCACCGATGTCGTCGAGGCCGGAGGCACCGTGATCGTCCAGGACGAGCCCACGAGCGTCGTGTGGGGGATGCCCGGCGCCGTCGCGCAGGCCGGCCTCGCGCACCAGGTGCTGCCCATCGCCGAGGTCGCGCCCGCCGTGGAGCGGGTCCTGCAGCCGGGGGGTCTCGTCGCATGAGCCTGACCCCCGAGTCCTTCGCGTTCGTCGCCGACCTCGTCGCGCGGCGCAGCGCCATCCAGCTCGCGCCCGGCAAGGAGTACCTCGTCGAGTCGCGGCTCCTGCCGCTCGCGCGCGACGCCGGCACGGACGTCAACACGTTCATCGCCGGGCTGCGCGCGCAGCCCACGTCCCCGCTCACCACGGCCGTCGTCGAGGCCATGACGACGAACGAGACGTCCTGGTTCCGCGACGGAGCGCCCTACCAGGCGCTGCGACGTGCCGAGCTGCCGCGTCTGGTGGCTGCGCGCGGCGGGGTCGGCCGGCTGCGCGTGTGGTCCGCCGCGTGCTCGACCGGCCAGGAGCCGTACTCGCTCGCGATGTGCCTGAGCGACGAGCTGCCCGCGGCCATGACCGCCGAGATCGTCGCGACCGACCTGTCCGAGCAGGTGCTCGCCCGCGCCCGCACGGGCCGCTACTCCCAGCTCGAGGTCAACCGCGGCATGCCCGCGCAGATGCTCGTGCAGCACCTGCGCCGCGTCGGCACCGAGTGGGAGGTCGCCGACGCGCTGCGCCGCATGATCACCTTCCGCGCGCACAACCTGCTCGACGTGCCCCCCGCGGGGCCGTTCGACGTCGTGTTCCTGCGCAACGTGCTCATCTACTTCGACGCGGCCACCAAGCGCGGCATCCTCGACCGGGTCCTGCGCGTGCTGCGACCCGACGGCGTCCTCGTGCTCGGAGCCGCCGAGACGACGCTCGGCGTCCACGACGGATGGGAGCGCGTGACGATCGACCGCACGTCGGTCTACCGCCCGCTCGGCGCGCCGAACCTGAGCTCCGTCCCCACGCCGCATCGCGCACCGCTCGCCCCCACGGGGACCGACGGTGCCCCGAGCCCGATCGGGCACACCCACCGCTCGGTGACATCGCTCGCCGCCACGACCCGCCCCACCGCCCCCGGAGGTCCCGTCCGATGAGAGCTCTCGTGATCGACGACTCGCGCACGATGCGCCGGATCGTCTCGGGCGCGCTGGAGAACCTCGGCTTCGAGACGATCCACGCCGAGCACGGGCGGGCCGCGCTCGACCACCTCGAGGCCGGTGAGCAGGTCGACCTCGCGTGCATCGACTGGAACATGCCGGTCATGGACGGCCTGACCTTCGTCACGGAGGTCCGCGCGAACCCCGCCTGGCGCGCCATCACGCTGATGATGGTCACCACCGAGAGCGAGCACGGCCAGATCGTGCGCGCGCTCGCGGCGGGCGCGCACGAGTACCTCATCAAGCCCTTCACCCCCGACGCGATCCGCGACAAGCTCGACCTGCTCGGCCTCGTCGCACTCGAGGAGCCCGCATGACCGCCACGACCGTCGACCACGACCAGGTCCACGCCATCGCGCAGGAGGTGTTCGCCGCGATGGTCGACGGCGACCTCGGCCTGCTCCTGCCGTGGGACGGCGAGCTGCCCGAGCTCAGCGACGCGGTCGTCGCCTGGGTCGACCTGCTCGGCGAGTGGTCCGGCCGTGCCGTCCTGGTGACCGGGCACGGCACCGCCGAGGACCTCGCGCGTGCCCTGCTCGGCCTCGCCGACGACGACGAGGTCTCCCGCGAGGACCTCGAGGACGCCTTCGGCGAGATCGCCAACGTCGTCGGTGGCAACCTGAAGTCACTGCTGCCGAACCACGGCACCCTCGGTCTGCCGCAGGTCGGGTCGGCCGTCCCGCCGCTGGCCGGGGCGGTCCGTGTCCAGCACCTGCCGCTGTCCTGGCGGGGCCGGCTGCTCGTCGTCGACGTGTGGTTCGCCGCCCCTGGAACCCTCACCACCCCTGGAGGAAACCGATGAGCATCAGCGTCCTGGTCGCTGACGACTCCCGCGTCATGCGGCAGATCGTCATCCGCACCCTGCGCCAGGCCGGCTACGACTGGGACGTCCGCGAGGCGTCCGACGGTGCCGAGGCGCTCGCCGCGGTCCGGGCCGAGGAGCCCGACGTGGTCCTGTCCGACTGGAACATGCCGAACATGACCGGCATCGAGCTGCTGCGCGAGCTGCGCCGGGCCGGGTTCCAGACGCCGTTCGGCTTCGTGACGTCCGAGGGCTCGCCCGAGATGCGCGCGACCGCCGAGGCCGCCGGTGCGCTGTTCCTGATCGCCAAGCCCTTCACCCCGGAGTCCTTCCGGGAGGTCATCGACCCGGTGCTCGCATGAGCGCGCAGACGCCCCTGCCGAACGCCAAGCAGGTCCGTGAGCTCTACGAGGGACTGATCGGGCGGGACATCACGGTCCTGACCGGCGGCGCGATGGTCGACCCCGCGGCGGGCGCGCTCGTCGGGGTGTACGTGGACCGGCTGTTCCAGCTCGTCGCGCTCACCCTGCTCGACGTCCCGCTCGCCGCGCGCCTCGGCGCCGCGCTCGGCCTCGTGCCCTCGCGGCTGTCCGACGAGGCCGCCGAGCTCGGCGCGCTGTCGACCACGCTCGCCGAGAACGCCGGCGAGATCCTCAACGTCACGGCGGCGCTGCTGAACGACGAGAACGCGCCGCACGCACGACTCGACCGCGTCTACCAGCCGGGCGAGCCCCTGCCCAACGACATCGCCCCGTGGGTGCTCTCCTACGTGCGACGCACCGACCTGACGATGGACGTCGCTGGCTACGGCAAGGGCTCGTTCTCCCTGCTGGTCGTCTGACGCCGGCCCGTCGACCACCGACCCGTTCGACCGCGCTGCTCGCCGGACCAGGCCCGCCCCACGCCGGCCCTGGTCCGGCCGCGGCTCGGCGGTGCCGGGCCCCGACCGCCTCTGGTCCGCCCGTGCGTGCGGTCAGGCCTGGCCGACAGCGGCGTACGCCGCCTCGACGCGCGCCTTGGCGGGCCGCCACCAGTCCTCGTTGCCGCGGTACCAGTCGACGGTCGCCTCGAGCCCGGAGCGGAAGTCGGTGAACCGCGGCGCCCAGCCGAGCTCGGCGCGCAGCAGCGTGGAGTCGATCGCGTAGCGCAGGTCGTGGCCGGCGCGGTCGGTGACGTGGTCGAAGTCGTCGGGCGCCCGGTCGAACAGCTCCAGCAGCGTGCGCACGACCTCGAGGTTGCTGCGCTCGCCGTCCGCGCCGATGAGGTACGTCTGCCCGACCCGGCCCGCCTCGAGGATCCGCCACACCGCGGTGTTGTGGTCCTCGACGTGGATCCAGTCCCGGACGTTGGCGCCCGCGCCGTAGAGCTTGGGCCGCACGCCGTCGATGAGGTTGGTGACCTGGCGCGGGATGAACTTCTCGACGTGCTGGTACGGCCCGTAGTTGTTGGAGCAGTTCGAGATCGTCGCCTGCACGCCGAACGACCGGACCCACGCGCGCACCAGCAGGTCGGAGCCGGCCTTGGTGGAGGAGTACGGCGACGACGGGTTGTACGGCGTCTGCTCGGTGAACCGCTCCGGGTCGTCGAGCTCGAGGTCCCCGTAGACCTCGTCGGTCGAGACGTGGTGGTAGCGCACGCCGTGCCGCCGCACGGCCTCGAGCAGCGTGTACGTGCCCACGAGGTTCGTCTGGACGAACGGCCACGGGTCGGCCAGGGAGTTGTCGTTGTGCGACTCGGCCGCGAAGTGCACGACCGCGTCGCTCCCACCCACGAGCCGGTCGACGAGCGCGGCGTCCGCGACGTCCCCCTGCACGACCTCGATCGCGTCGGCGACCGGCGCCAGAGACCGCACGTCACCCGCGTACGTGAGCTTGTCGAGCACCGTGACCTGCACGTCGGGTCGCTCGCGCACGGTCTGCAGGACGAAGTTCGATCCGATGAAACCGGCGCCACCGGTGACGAGAAGCCGCATCCGTCGAGCGTAGCGAGCCCTAGAGTGCTCCCGACCCGGGTCACCGGGCGAAACGGGAGAAACGAGGCGTGATGCGCTGGGTGGTCGTCGGGGCGCGAGGGATGCTCGGCACGGACGTCGTCGCGCGGCTGGAACGGCTCGACGAGGACGTCCTCGCGCTGGGCCGCCAGGACGTGGACCTGTCGTCGCCGGACTCGTGCGCGGCCGCGCTCGCGGGCGCCGACGTGGTCGTCAACTGCGCCGCCTACACCGCGGTCGACGACGCCGAGACGCACGAGGACGAGGCCTACGCGGTCAACGCGGTCGGTGCCGGGAACCTCGCGCGCGCCGCGACGGCCGCGGGCGCGCGCCTGGTACACCTCTCCACGGACTACGTGTTCGACGGGACCGCGACCGCTCCGTACGACGAGGACGCCCCCACCGCTCCGCGCAGCGCCTACGGCCGCACGAAGGCCGCGGGGGAGCGTGCCGTCGCGGAGTCGGGCGGCGACCACCTCGTGGTGCGCACCGCGTGGCTCTACGGCGCGCACGGCGCGTGCTTCCCGAAGACGATCGCCCGTGCGGCCCACGCGCGCGGCGCGCTCGACGTGGTCGACGACCAGCACGGCCAGCCGACGTGGACGGTCGATGTCGCGGACGTCCTCGTGCGCCTCGTCGCCACGGGCGCGCCCGCCGGGACGTACCACGCGACCTCGTCGGGTGCCACGACGTGGCACGGGTTCGCCCAGCGGGTCGTCGAGTCGGCAGGCCTCGATCCCGCGATCGTCGCGCCCACCACGTCCGAGGCCTTCGTGCGTCCCGCGCCGCGGCCGGCGTACTCCGTGCTCGGGCACCGCAGACTGGTCGAGGTCGGCGTCGCGCCGATCGGGAGCTGGGACGAGCGCTGGGCGGCCGCGGCCGCGGCCGTGCTCGCCGAGAGCGAGGAGCGCGTATGAGCTGGGAGCCGCTGGCGATCGAGGGCGCGTACCGCGTGACCCAACGGGTCTTCGGGGACTCGCGCGGGTCCTTCCTCGAGTGGTTCCGTGCCGCCGACCTCGAGGCGGCCACCGGCCGCGCGCTCGACCTGCGCCAGGCGAACCTGTCGGTCTCCGCGGCGGGCGTGCTGCGGGGCGTCCACTTCGCCGACATCCCTCCGGGCCAGGCCAAGTACGTGACCTGCGTGAGCGGCGCGGTGCTCGACGTGGTCGTCGACCTGCGCGTCGGCTCTCCGACCTTCGGCGCCTGGGACTCGGTTCTGCTCGACGACGAGTCCCGCGAGGCCGTGTTCATCTCCGAGGGCCTGGGCCATGCGTTCCTCTCCCTGCAGGACGGTTCCGTCGTGACCTACCTCTGCTCGGCGCCCTACGCGCCCGCGGGCGAGCACGGCATCGACCCGCTCGACCCCACCCTCGCCATCGCCTGGCCCACGGTGGGACGCGACGGCTCACCGCTGTCCCTGCTCCTGTCGGACAAGGACCGTGACGCCCCCTCGCTCGCCGCTGCGCTCGACTCCGACCTGCTCCCGCACCACGACGCCGTCCAGTCCTTCATCGCCACCCTTTAGCCACCACCCCACCTCACCCTCTCGACCCCCACCCTCGACCCCCACGCTCTCGACCCCCACGCTCTCGACCCCCACGCTCTCGACCCCCACGCTCTCGACCCCCACGCTCGCCCCCTGCGCGGGAGCCTCGAGGCCAAGCGGACCTGACCGTGCGGGAGCGTTGTGCGTGCGTCCGCGCCGGTCGCGGAACTCGTAGCGCGCACGCCCGGCCCGACCACCAGCCTCGCCACTGGCCCCGCCTCCGGCGACGGCCCCGACCCCGGTGGTCACGCGCGTGACGTCCAGGTCGAGGCGGTGCGCCTCGTGATGGTGGAAGTCGCACAGGAGCACGGCGTTGCGCAGATCGGATCGACCGCCGTCCCGGTGCCACCACGTCACGTGGTGCACCTGGCAGTAGCCCGGTGGGACGCCGCAGCCGTTCCAGGCGCAGACCCGGTCGCGCGCCACGACGGCCCGCCGCTGCGCCGGGGTGAACAT
>NZ_BJLQ01000064.1 GCF_006538725.1 Cellulomonas gelida | reverse complement strand
CGGGGCTGGCCCGCCGCGCCGACGGCTCGTCGGTGTTCGTCAAGGCCTTCGACGTCGCGCCGTCGCCCGACGCGTTCGCCACCGAGGCCGAGGGGCTGGCCGCGCTCCGGATGCTCGGGGGCGCCGCGACGCCCGACGTGCTCGTCGTGACGCCCGACGTCCTGGTCCTCGAGGCGCTGCACACCCGCCCGGCCGACGAGGCGTTCTGGGCGCGGTTCGCGCACACGCTCGCACGCCTGCACACCACGACCCATCCGGCGTTCGGGTGGCACCGCGACAACTGGCTCGGGCGCCGTCGGCAAGTCAACACGTGGCACGACGACGGGTTCGAGTTCTTCGCCCGGAACCGGCTGCTGCGCTGGCTCGACGAGCCGCGGGTCGTCGCGGCGCTCGACCACGCGGACCGCACCGCGCTCGAACGGCTCTGCGCACGGCTGCCCGAGCTCCTGCCCGAGCGCCCTGCGTGCCTGACGCACGGCGACCTGTGGGCGCAGAACGTGCTGGCCACCTCTGACGGTCGGCCCGCGCTGATCGACCCCGCCGTGTCCTACACGTGGGCCGAGGTCGACCTGGCGCACGTGTGGACCACGGTCCCGCCGCCCGAGGCTCGCGCGTTCTTCGACCTGTACGCCGAGCTCACCGGGCTGGACGCGGGCTGGCGCGAGCGCATGCCGATCCTGCAGCTGCGCCAGCACCTGGCCGTCCTCGCGCAGTTCGACGACGACTGGGGCGCCGCCGACCACGTGCGTGCCACGCTCGCGCCGTTCCGCTCGCGCGCCTGACCGGTCGCTCGTCGCCCGCGTCCCGCGGGAACGAGGGCGAGCGGGGTGTGTGCAGGTGTGGTGGAGCGCACCCCCGCGGCGAGACGGCGCCGCGTACCATCTTTCGGGCCCGCGACACCGCGACGGCCACTCCCCCACTTGCAGGACGGACGGCGCATGAGCGCGCAGACGACCACGCCCGCGGACCCCGCGGCCGACCTGACGCCCCAGCAGCCCGGCGTCGACCCCACCGACTTCGCGACGTTCCTGCGGGTCATGGACCAGGTCGCCGTCCTGCCGCAGACGCACGCGCAGCACGCTGCCGCACGTCGCGCGTCGTCGGCGCTGTTCAAGGCCGCCAAGAAGCAGCGCCGCACCGAGAAGCGCCAGATGATCGCCGCGGCCGACGCCGCCGTGGTCGCGGCGACCGCGACCGGCAGCCCCGGGCGGATCGACGACGAGACCAACGGCCTGCCGCTGACCTCGTCGGCGACGAACGCGACCGCCGGGACCCTGCTGCGGGCGCGCCCGTGCTACGTCTGCAAGGAGTCGTACACGGTCGTCGACGCGTTCTACCACCAGCTCTGCCCGGACTGCGCCGCGCTGCACCACGCCAAGCGCGACGCCCGCACGGACCTGACCGGCCGGCGTGCGCTGCTCACGGGCGGGCGCGCCAAGATCGGCATGTACATCGCGCTGCGCCTGCTGCGCGACGGCGCGGACCTGACGATCACGACGCGCTTCCCGCGCGACGCCGTGCGCCGGTTCAGCGCGATGGAGGACTCCGCCGACTGGCTGCACCGCCTGCACGTCGTCGGCATCGACCTGCGCGACCCCGCGCAGGTGGTCTCGCTCGCGGACCACGTCGCTGCGCAGGGGCCGCTGGACATCCTCATCAACAACGCCGCGCAGACCGTGCGGCGCTCGCCCGGCGCCTACTCGCGCATCGCCGAGGCCGAGCTCGCGCCGCTGCCCGACGAGGGCGCGCGCATGATCACGACGTTCGGGCACACCAGCGACGCCCACCCGCGCGCGCTCGCCGGGTCCGTGAGCGAGCTGTCCAGCCCCGCGCTGGCGATCGAGCGCGCGGCCCGCGCGGCCGCCGACGAGCTCACGGCGCAGTCCCTGACCGCCCAGGCCGCGAGCCTCGAACGGCTCGTCGCGGGCACGTCGATCGACGCGGGCGGGCTGATCCCCGACGCGGCGGAGACCAACAGCTGGGTCGCGACCGTCGAGCAGGTCGACCCGATGGAGCTGCTCGAGGTCCAGCTGTGCAACCAGACGGCGCCGTTCATCCTGGTCAGCCGCCTGCGCCCGGCCCTCGCGGCCTCGCCCGCGCGCCGCACGTACATCGTCAACGTGTCCGCGATGGAGGGCGTGTTCTCCCGCGGCTACAAGGGCCCCGGCCACCCGCACACGAACATGAGCAAGGCCGCGCTCAACATGCTCACGCGTACGAGCGCCGCCGAGATGCTGGCCGACGGCATCCTCATGACCGCGGTCGACACCGGCTGGATCACCGACGAGCGCCCCCACCCCACCAAGGTGCGGCTCGCCGAGGAGGGCTTCCACGCCCCCCTCGACCTGGTCGACGGCGCGGCGCGGGTCTACGACCCGATCGTGCGCGGCGAGGCCGGCGAGGACCTGTACGGCTGCTTCCTCAAGGACTACGCCCGCTCCCAGTGGTGACCTGCTCCGCCCCGTGCGGTCCTGCGTCGGGCGCACGTCCGTGAGGGAGCATGGCGGGGTGAGGGACTCGGCGGGTGGGCGCTCCAGCAGGGTGCGGCACGGCGGGCTGCGGAACGGCGGCGTGCAGGCGGCACTGCTCGCGGCCGTGCTGTTCGGCGCGAGCGCCCCGCTGGCCAAGCTCCTGCTCGGCGAGGTCAGCCCATGGCTGCTCGCCGGACTGCTGTACGTCGGCGCCGGGCTGGGGATGGGCGTCTGGCGGCTGGTGCGCCGCTCGCCGCGGGTCCGGCTCCCTCGGCACGACGTGCCGTGGCTCGTCGGCGCGGTGGTGGCCGGTGGCGTCGCCGGTCCGGTGCTGCTGATGGTCGGGCTGTCCTCGATGCCCGCCTCGGGGGCGTCGCTTCTGCTCAACGCCGAGGGCGTGCTGACCGCGGTCATCGCGTGGGTGGTGTTCCGCGAGCCGGCCGGCCGTCGCGTCGTGCTCGGGATGCTCGCGATCGTCGCGGGTGCGGTCGTGATCGCCGTGCCGGGCGGGCAGGCCCAGGTCACGAGCATGGGGCCCGCGCTGGCGATCGTCGGGGCGTGCGCGTGCTGGGCGCTGGACAACAACCTGACCCGCAGGGTCTCGCTCACGGACGCGACCTGGCTCGCCGCGGTGAAGGGCTCGGTCGCCGGGCCGACGAACCTCGCCGTCGCGCTCCTGCTGGGCGCGCGGCTGCCGACGGTCGCGGTGACCGCGTCCGCGCTCGCTCTCGGCTTCGTGGCGTACGGGCTCAGCCTGGTGCTCTTCATCGTCGGGCTGCGGCACGTCGGGACCGCTCGCGCCGGGGCGTACTTCTCGGTCGCGCCGTTCTTCGGTGCCGTCCTCGCGGTCGCGCTCGGCGACCCGGTGACGTGGCAGCTGCTGCTCGCCGGCGTGCTCATGGGCGTCGGGACGTGGCTGCACCTGAGCGAGGAGCACGCGCACGAGCACACGCACGCCGCCGTCACGCACGAGCACTGGCACACGCACGACGACGGCCACCACGAGCACGAGCACGACGCACCCGTCGCGGCCGGGGTGCGGCACCGTCACGTGCACACGCACCTCGCGGTCACCCACACCCACGAGCACTACCCGGACGCGCACCACCGCCACGACCACTGACCCGGGGCACGTCCGCGGGTAGGCAAAGAGCTCGTCGGTCGTCGCCACCGCGACTTACAGTCGAGCCCATGTCCAGCCTCGACGACGAGCTCACGACCGCCGCCCAGGAGCACGACTTCTCGGGGGTGGTGCGCGTCGACCGCGCGGGCGAGCCGCCGCTGGTGCGCGCGTTCGGCCTCGCGAACCGGGCGTACGGCATCGCGATGACGCCCGAGACGCGGCTCGGCATCGCGAGCGGGTCGAAAGCCCTCACCGCGCTCGTCGTGATGTCGCTCGTCGAGCAGGGCACGCTCAGCCTGACGACGACCGCGCGCTCGCTGCTCGGCGCAGACCTGCCGCTCGTCGACGACGCCGTGACGATCGAGCACCTGCTCGCCCACCGCTCGGGGATCGGCGACTACCTGGACGACGACGCGGACTCGGGCGAGTACCTCATGACCGTCCCGGTGCACCGGCTCGCGACGACCGAGCAGTTCCTCGCGGTGCTCGACGGGCACGAGCAGGTCTCCGCCCCGGGCGAGCGGTTCTCCTACTGCAACGGCGCGTTCGTCGTGCTGGCCCTGCTCGCGGAACGCGCGAGCGGCGTGAGCTACCACGACCTGGTGCGGCAGCGCGTGCTCGCGCCCGCGGGCATGACGGCGACGGACTTCCTGCGGACCGACGACCTCCCGGGCGACGTCGCGGTGGGCTACGTCGTCGTCGACGGCGAGGTGCGGACCAACGCGCTGCACCTGCCGGTCCTGGCGACGGGCGACGGCGGCGCATACGCGACGGTCGGGGACCTGCACCGGTTCTGGACCGCGCTCGACGAGGGTCGGATCGTGTCCCACGAGACCGTCGCGACGATGACGACACCGGTCAGCGACGTGCCCGAGGAGGGGCTGCGCTACGGGCTCGGCTTCTGGCTCGACCCGGCCGGCGACGGGCTGCAGCTCGTCGGCGCCGACGCGGGCGTGTCGTTCCGCAGCGGTCACTCGCCGTCGACGGGCACCACGTGGACGGTCGTCGCGAACACCTCGGACGGCGCGTGGCCGGTGGCGGAGACGGTCGTCGCGGCGCTCCCCTGACGGCGGGCGACGCGCGGAGCCCCGCGCGTCGCCCGTCGGTCACTCGGTCGGGGGCTCGTCCTTGCCGGACTCCTCCGCGGCGTCGGCCTCTTCCTTGGTGTGGTGCACGGCCCCGTCGGCGTGGTCCGGCGGCCCGTAGACCGTGTAGAGGATCAGCGGGTTCTCGCCCGTGTTGAGGAAGTTGTGAGTCCGGCCCGCCGGGACGACGACGAGGTCACCCTGCGCGACGTTGCGCTCCTCGCCGGAGACGACCGCCTTGCCGGTCCCGGAGACGAACGTGAGGATCTGGTCGACGTCCTCGTGGACCTCCTCGCCGATCTCGCCGCCCACGGGGATCGTCATGATGACGAGCTGGCTGTGCTTGCCGGTCCACAGCACGCGCCGGAAGTCCGGGCTCTGCTGCGCCACGGTCGCGATCGTCCAGTGCTCCACGGATGCTCACCTCTCACTCGCTGATGACCCGTGGCCATGATGCTGCGTCCGGGCCGCCCGCGCCTGCGCAGAGGCCGCTCGCCCATGCGCGGAGGCCGCCGACGTCAGCGCACGACGACGACCGGGCCCTCGTCCGGGTCCGGCGGCTCGAAACCCTCGAGGTAGTCGCGCGCGAGGTCGGGCGGCACGACCACGTCGTGCGGACCGGTGCCGGCTCGTCGGGCCAGGCGACGCAGGACCTCGTCGCGCGGCGTGGCCAGGTGGTGGACGACCGGTACGAGGCCGAAGGGCGCGACGAGGGCGCGGTAGGAGTCGCGGGCCGCTCGGGACCAGAAGGACGTGTCCACGACGACGTCACGGCCCTGTCCGACGAGGGCGACGAGCTGCTCGCGGAGCCGCGCGTGAACGACCTCCGCGACCGGTCCTGGCACGGGGTGGGTGCGGTGGCCGAGCCGCCACGCCTCCTCGTCGAACGAGAGCCGCGCGAACCCCTCACGCTCGAGCCGCAGCGCATGCGTCGACTTGCCGGACCCCGCGGGTCCGCACACGAGCACGACGCGTGCCGACCGCTCACGCTCGGATACGTCCACGACGCCATCCTCATCGGCCCTGGCGTGGGCGTCGAGCTCATAGGGGTGCGGCCCCGATGGGCGCTCGCCGACACGCGACGGGACGGCATCGGCGGAAGAAAGTGGGGCGGAGGTGCATCCGTGCGGCGCGCTCGGCCGGAAGAGGGTTCGTCAGGCGCCATCCCGGCGCTGCTCTCCGGAAGGACGCACCATGCGCACTCGACTTCTCGCCGGCGCCGCAGCCGGCGCCCTCGGTCTGGCCACCGTCGCCCTCGCCGCCGGGCCGGCCTCCGCCGCCGACGAGGCCCAGCTCTCTGTGCTGCACGGCGTGCCGGGCCTGACCGTCGACGTCTACGTCAACGGTGAGCTCACGCTCGACGACTTCGAGCCCGGCAAGCTCGCCGGGCCGCTGGCCCTGCCCGCCGGCACGTACACGGTCGCGATCACGGCGGCCGACGCCGCGGACGACAGCGCGCCGGCCATCGGTCCCGTGGACCTGAAGCTCGCCGCGTCGACGAACTACACGGCCGTCGCGCACCTGGACGCCTCGGGTGAGCCGACCGCCACGCTGTTCACCAACGACACGTCCACGACGAAGCCCGGCGAGGGTCGGATCACCGTCCGCCACGTCGCGGCGGCACCCGGCGTCGACGTGCTGGCAGGCACGGACGCGGTGATCACCAACCTGGAGAACCCCGACGAGAAGGTGCTGAACCTGCCCGCGGGCACTGTCCCGGCCAGCGTCGTCGCCACCGGGACCACCGAGCCCGCCCTGCTGGGCCCGGCGGACGTGAACGTCACCGAGGGGACCAACACGATCCTGTACGCCTGGGGCAACGCGACCGCCGACCCGTCGACGCTGGCCCTGGCCACGCAGACGATCGACGGCCTGCACAGCGACCCGACCGCGGTCCAGGCCGGTGAGCTGGGACTCGTCGCGGACTCGGGCTCGACGCAGCTGTGGCCGTTCGCGCTCGGCGCCCTCGTGGTGCTCGGCGCGACGTCCTTCGTCGTCGCCAACCGTCGGCCCGCACGCGCCGGCCGCTGACCCGCAGAGGCCGACCCGACCATGGCACGACGCCGCCTCCCGCTGACCAGGGCCCTCACCCTCGCCCTGGTCAGCGGGCTGGTCGCCGCGCTGCTCGCGGGCTGCTCCTCGAGCAGTCAGCGCACGCCGCAGCCGGCACCTGCCGTGACGTCGACGCCACCCGGACCCACGGCCACGGCGGGGCCCACCCCGGCCCTGCCCGCCGTCCCGGTCCGGGACGCGACCGCACCGGCGCCGACCCCCCTTCCGGCGCCGGTGCGGATCGCGGTCCCCAGCGAGGACATCGACATGGCGGTGATCCCCGTGGGGGTCGAGGACGACGGCAGCATGGAGCTCCCCCCGGACGCGGACGAGGCCGGCTGGTACCGGTTCGGGCCCGTGCCGGGCGGCGAGAGCGGAAACGCGCTCCTGGCCGCTCACGTCGACTCGCGGCGCAGCGGGATCGGGCCGTTCGCGGCACTGCGCGGCGTCGAGCCTGGCGCGTCGGTCGTCGTCACGTCGTCCGACGGCACCCGGCACGCGTATCGCGTGACGACCGTCGAGAAGATCGCCAAGGACCAGGCACCCCTCGACGTGTGGTTCGCCCGCAGCGGCCCGCCACGTCTGGTGCTCGTCACCTGCGGCGGGGCGTGGCAGGCTGACATCGGGCACTACGCCGACAACGTCGTCGTCACCGCCGAGCCGACGGGTGACTGACGATGTCGGCGGTGGCCGTGATCCAGGCGCAGCGTGCGCGGTCGAGCACCACGACGAGGGACATGGAGAGCTGGGTGACCGGTAGCGGCGCGGAGCGGTCCGACGCTCCGCTGCGCTCGGTCCCGCTCGCGCCCGACGAGCCCCGCCGCCGCCCGGACACCGACGGCGAAGACGTCGAGGCGCTCGGCGCGGCGTTCGCGGCCGGCGACGAGGACGCGGTCCGTGAGGCCTACCGCCGCTGGTCGACCCTCGTCCACACGATCGCCCTGCGCTCGCTCGGGACGGTCGCCGACGCGGAGGAGGTCACGCAGCAGGTGTTCGTCGACGCGTGGCGGGGCCGGCACCGGTTCGACCCCACCCGCGCGCGCCTGCCCGCCTGGCTGATCGGCATCACGCGGCACGCAGTCGCCGACGCGCACGAGCGGCGGTCGCGCGACCGCCGGCTGGTCGCGGGCGTCGAGGGCGCGCAGCCGCGCGCCGAGCACGTGGGCGCCCCCGACGACCGCGTCGTCGACAGCGTCGTGGTGGCCGACGAGCTCGAACGCCTCGGCGACCCGCAGCGCACGATCCTGCGGCTCGCCTTCTACGAGGACCTCACGCACGACCAGATCGCGACCCGGTTGGACCTGCCGCTCGGCACCGTGAAGAGCCACGTGCGGCGTAGTCTCGCCCGGCTGCGCAACCGATGGGAGGTGGACGGTGCCGTTGGATGAGACCCACGTGGACGACGACGTGCTGGCCCTCCTGGCTCTCGGCGAGGACGCGGGCACGCCCGACGAGCGCGCCCACCTCGCGCTGTGCGAGCGGTGCGCGGGCGAGGTGGCCGCGCTGAGCGAGGTCGTCGGCCTGGCGCGCGCCGCGGACACCGAGATGGTCGCGCCCGGGCCGCAGGTGTGGGAGCGGATCGCCGCCGAGCTCGAGCTGACCCCTGCCGCACCGGCGACCGGCGCGCACGCCGCGCCTCTCGCGGGGCCGGGTCCGGGTCCGGTCGTCGGGGAGCCCGGGCCTGTCGTCGGGGAGCCCGGGCCTGTCGTCGGGGAGTCCGAGGCGGGACCCGGGACCTCCGAGGCCGTCGTCGGGGAGCCGGACGCGGTCGTCGTGCCGCTGACCCGTCGGCGGCGCGTCGCGTGGGGATGGATCGCCGGGGCGGCCGCCGCGGGCGTGGTCATCGGTGGCGTCGGCGTGGGCTGGGTCCAGTCGCGCGACGACCGCGCGCAGACCGTGGTCGCCACCGCGACCCTCGAGCCGCTGCCCGGCTGGTCCGCCGAGGGTTCGGCGACCGTCCAGGTCGCGCGCGACGGGACCCGCACGCTCGTCGTCGACGTGGCCGAGGACACCGCGCCCGACGGATTCCGCGAGGTGTGGCTGCTGACCCCGGACGTGAGCGGCCTGGTCAGCGTCGGGACGCTCGCGGGCTCGTCGGGCCGGTTCGACCTGCCCGCGGGTCTCGACCTCGACGAGTTCTCCGTGGTCGACGTGTCGCAGGAGCCGTTCGACGGCAACCCCGCCCACTCGGGCGACTCGATCGTGCGCGGCGCGCTCACCGCCTGACGACCCTGCGCGCCACCCGGCGCTCGCGCGCGCCGCTGTGCCCCGGAACCGCTCGTCGGCGCGCTGAGAGTGACGTGGGCGACTCATCCCGACGACTCACACATCTCGCCCAGGAACCGATGGGGACATCGCCCGGGCAGCCGTTCGGGTGACACTCCCACGAGGTACATGCCGATGAGCTCCCAGCCGTCCACCCGCCGTTCCGCCCTGCGGGGCGCACGCTCCAGCGTGCTCGCCAAGATCCTCACCGCCGTCGGGATCGGCGCGATCGCGGCCCTGATCATCGGCGTCGTCGGGCTGACCGCGCTCGGCTCGGCCGCCGCGCGCACGACCGAGCTGTACGAGCACGACACCCTGGGTGTCCGCCTCACGCAGCAGGTCCGCTACGACTTCGCCGCGTACCGCCTCGCCTCGCTCAGCGCGACGACCGCGACGACCGCGGAGGCCAAGGCGAGCTACGAGAGCGAGCGCACGACGACGAAGGACGCGCTCACCGCGACCGGTGCCGAGCTCGACGCGCTGGACCTCGAGGGCGAGCTGGACGTCGCGGTGGACACGGTGCTCACCGACATCGAGAGCTACCACCAGCTCTCCGACGAGCTCGTCGCGCTCGCCGCCGCGGGCGACATGGAGACCTTCGACCGCAAGCGCGCCGCCGAGCTCGTGCCGCTCAGCACGGGCATCCTCGACGAGCTCGAGGGGATCGCGGACGGGCAGGCCGACGAGGCGAGCGAGACCGCCGCCGAGGCCCGCGCCGCGAGCACCCAGACGCGCAACATCCTGCTCGTCGTCATGGCGGTGGGCGTGCTCGTCGCGGTCGGCCAGGGCATGCGCGTGGCCAAGAAGATCGTGCGCGACGTCAGGGCGGTCCAGTCCGGCCTCGACGCGCTGGCCGCGGGCGACCTGACGGTCGAGACGCACGTCAAGGCCAACGACGAGCTCGGCGAGATGGCCGGCGCGCTGGACCGCGCACGGACCAGCCTGCGCGAGGCGCTCGCGAGCATGGGCGAGTCGTCGACGACCGTCGCCGCCGCGTCCGAGGAGCTGGCCGCCGCCGCGCGTCAGTTCGCGTCGTCGCAGGACGAGACCACGGCGCAGGCCGGTGTGGTCGCCGCCGCGGCCGAGCAGGTCTCACGCAACATCCAGGCCGTCGCCGCGGGCAGCGAGCAGATGGGCGCGTCCATCCGGGAGATCGCGCAGAACGCGAGCGAGGCGGCCCGCGTGGCACACACCGCGACCGGCGTGGCGTCGCAGGCGAACGACACGGTCGCGCGGCTG
>NZ_BJLQ01000063.1 GCF_006538725.1 Cellulomonas gelida | reverse complement strand
GAGGCCGGACCCTGAGGGTCCGGCCTCTCGCCGTAGACGTTCTGGAAGTAGCGGGAGCGGGGTTCGAACCCGCGACCTCACGATTATGAGTCGTGCGCTCTCACCAACTGAGCTACCCCGCCTCGGGTGATCCCGGGGTGCGACCGCAGCCGCACCCCGAGACACACCACAGAGCCCCGAAAGGGAATCGAACCCTTGACCTTCTCCTTACCATGGAGACGCTCTGCCGACTGAGCTATCGGGGCAGCGCGGAACAGGTTACACACCCAACGGCCCCGCCGCGAAATCGCGTCCGCACCACCTTCCCACGGACCGGTTCTGGGCACGAGCCCGACGCCGGCGGCCTCCCCGGCGCCACGACTGGCGCGCTCCGCGGGGGCGCGGTCGACGAGCCCTGCGGGGCGCCGACGCCGGGCAGGAGCGGAGCAGGCGCAGGGACGACGAAGGGGCGCCCCGTTCGGGACGCCCCTTCGGCAACGTGGCGGGTGAGGGATTCGAACCCCCGTAGGCGTTGCCAGCTGATTTACAGTCAGCCCCCTTTGGCCACTCGGGTAACCCGCCGGGGTGCGTGCCGACGATCACCGACCGAGAACCCGTGGGCCTGGTCGTCGCTCGCGCGGCGTGCCGTGGAAGGATAGCAACACCCGGGCCCCGTCGAGAAAACGGCGGCCCGGACGGACCGGCACCACGCCGCGCCCGGTCGTCGTACGGGCACCGAAGGCCCGACACCGCACCAGGCACGGGACCGCACCAGGAGCACGAGGAGGACAGCCCATGGCGAGCGAGTCGTCGTTCGACGTCGTCAGCAAGGTCGACCGTCAGGAGGTCGACAACGCCCTGAACCAGGCCGCGAAGGAGATCGCCCAGCGGTACGACTTCAAGGGCGTCGGCGCCTCCGTCTCGTGGTCCGGCGAGTCGATCCTCATGGTCGCGAACTCCTCGGAGCGCGTGCTCGCGGTCCTGGACGTGCTCCAGACCAAGCTCATCAAGCGCGGGATCTCGCTGAAGTCGCTCGACCTCGGCGACGGCGAGCCGAAGCCGTCGGGCAAGGAGTACCGGCTGTCCGCGGCGATCAAGGAAGGGCTGTCGTCGGAGGTCGCCAAGAAGCTCGCGAAGATCGTGCGCGACGAGGGCCCGAAGTCCGTCAAGACCCAGATCCAGGGCGACGAGCTGCGCGTCTCGGCCAAGAGCCGCGACGACCTGCAGGCCGTGATCGCGCTGCTCAAGGGCGCCGACGTCGACGCCGCACTGCAGTTCACGAACTACCGCTGACCCACCCCGCGAGCGCGGGTGACCTGCCGCGAGCACCGGCCCACGAGCCCGCTCGCGCAGCGTCACCCGCGCTCGCGTGCGTCCGGCGACCCCGCGGAGATCGGGCGCGCAGGCGTCAGTAGCGGGTGATGCCGCCCTGGGTGCCCGCCTGGGCCTCGAGCCGCGCGATGCGGTCCGACATGGGCGGGTGCGTCGCGAACAGCCGGGCGAACCCCGCGCCGCCCTTGAACGGGTTGGCGATCATCAGGTGCGAGACGTTCTCCAGGCGCTGGTCCTGCGGCAGCGGGCGGGCCGCGGTGCCGAGCTCGAGCTTGCGCAGCGCGGAGGCGAGGGCGAGCGGGTCGCCGGTCAGGGTCGCACCGTCCTCGTCGGCGTCGAACTCGCGCGTGCGGCTGATGGCGAGCTGGATCATCGAGGCCGCCAGGGGCGCGAGGATCAGCAGCAGGAGACCCGCGAGCGGGTTGCCGCCCTCGCGGCGGTCACCCCCGCCGAACCACAGCGCCATCGACGCGAGCGACGTGATGACGCCCGCGACGGCCGCCGCGACCGACGACGTGAGGATGTCGCGGTTGTAGACGTGCTGCAGCTCGTGGCCGAGCACGCCGCGCAGCTCGCGCTCGTCGAGGATCTGCAGGATCCCCGCGGTGCAGCACACGGCGGCGTTGCGCGGGTTGCGCCCGGTCGCGAACGCGTTGGGCGCCATCGTCGGCGACACGTACAGGCGCGGCATGGGCTGGCCGGCGCGCGTGGAGAGCTCGCGCACGATCCGGTACATCGCGGGCTGCTCGACCTCGGTGACCGGGACCGCCTGCATGGTGCGGATCGCGATCTTGTCGGAGTTCCAGTAGCTCACGGCCGTGCCGACGACGCCCAGCACCGTGAACAGCCACAGGAACTTCGGTGTGCCACCACCCAGGACCCACCCGATCAGCAGCAGCACGCCCCACATCGCGCCGAACAGCGCCGCTGTCTTGACGCCGTTGAAGTGGTGCCGCGAGCTCATGGTGTCCCTCCGCTGGTGGTGCCTGTCACGACGAAGAACGCGCCACGATCACACCACGTTCCCCGAGCCCAGGCGCGGGACCGCGAGCCCACGACGGGCGTGCGCCGCGTCCCGGCACGACGAGAGAGCCGCACCCGGCCGGGGGTGCGGCTCTCTCGTCGTGCCGGCTGCGGCTCTCAGACCTGGGCGATGCGGCCGAGGGCGATGTCGACCATCTCCTCGCGGGGCACGACCTTGATGCGCTCACGCCCGTGCGGCTCGCCGAGCGAGCGCTCGTACGCGTCGAGCACCTCCCAGGCGGACCACTCGACCACCGGGACGCCGCGTGACGCGAGGAACTCGGTCACCGCCGACGGGTCGCGCTCGGTCGCCGTGTAGAAGGCCTCGCCGGCCGTCGTGGCGTCCTCGGTGAGGTTGCGGATGGTCTCGGACGCGTCGGACTTCGTGTGACCGATCAGACCCACCGGGCCCCGCTTGATCCACCCGGTCGCGTACACGCCCGGCAGGGGCTCGCCGTCGACGTCGACGACGCGACCCTCCCGGTTCGGGATGACGCCCGCGACGTCGTCGAACGGGATGTCGACGAGCGGCGAGCCGAAGTACCCGACCGCGCGGTAGACGGCCTCGACCGGCCAGTCGTGGAACTGGCCCGTGCCGGTCGCGTTGCCGTCGCCGTTGAGCGCCGTCCGCTCGGTGCGCAGCGCGACGACCTTGCCGTCCTCGCCGAGGACCTCGGCGGGCTTGTGCAGGAAGTGCAGGTGGATCCGGCGCGAGGCGGTCAGCTCCTCGGGCTCCTTGAGGGTCCAGTCCGTGAGGGTCTTGACGACCTGCTTGGTCTGGTTCGACGAGTGGATCGCGGCCATCGAGCCGTCGTCGAACTCGAAGTCCTCGGGGTAGACGACGACGTCGACGTCCGGCACGTGGCCCAGCTCGCGCAGCTCGAGCGGCGAGAACTTCACCTGCGCCGGACCGCGACGGGCGAACACGTGCACGTCGGTGATCGGGTTCGCCTGCAGGATCTCGTAGACGTTCGCCGGGACGTCGGTCGGCAGCAGGTCCTCGGCGTGCTTCGACAGGATGCGCGCGACGTCGAGCGCCACGTTGCCCGCGCCGATCACGGCCACGGTCCGGTGCTCGAGCGGCCACGTGCGCGGGACGTCCGGGTGGCCGTCGTACCAGGACACGAAGTCCGCGGCGCCGTACGAGTGCTCCAGGTCGATGCCCGGGATCGGGAGCGCCGCGTCACGGATCGAGCCCGTCGAGAAGATCACCGCGTCGTAGAACTGGCGCAGGTCGTCGAGCTTGAGATCGGTGCCGTAGTCGACGTTGGCCAGCAGCCGGATGTCGCCGCGCTCGAGCACCTTGTGCAGCGCGACGATGATCTGCTTGATCCGCGGGTGGTCCGGCGCGACGCCGTAGCGCACGAGGCCGAACGGTGCGGGCAGCCGCTCGAAGAGGTCGATGCTCACGTCGAGGTCGGTCTTGGACAGGATGTCCGAGGCGTAGATGCCGGCGGGACCGGCTCCGACGACGGCGACGCGCAGGGTCGGGGTGCTCACGGGCGGACCTTCCGATTCGGGGACGTGGCCCTGCCGTCCCGTGCCGCGCTCTCGACAGGGCGCCTCACTGCGACGGTTCGCGGCGGGCAGGGCGTGCTGGCGGTCATCTTAGGACCACCTCATGTCCGGATCCTTCCCGCGCGTCAGCATGCGGACACGCCCGACGAACGGGCGACGCCGGCCGCGCGGCGGCGAACGGCGCGCGCGGTCAGCGGTCGAACAGGTCCGTGAGGACGATCGAGCTCACAGTCCGGTCGACGTCCGGGGCCTCGCGGATGCGCTCGATCGCGGACTCGAGCTGCGCGATCGTCGGCGCCACGACGAGCGCGATCGCGTCCGCGTCGCCCGAGACCGTGCCCGCCCGGCGGATCTCGGGGATCGCCTCGAGGGTCTCCCGCAACGTCGTCGTCGAACAGCTCCCCGAGCAGAAGATCTCCACGTACGCCTGGATCTGCGTGGCGCCGGGCGGGCGACCCGACCGGATCGAGAAGCCCTGGATCGTGCCGTCGGCGACGAGCCGGTCGACGCGCCTGTTCACGGCCGACGCCGAGAGCCCCACCTGCTCCCCCAGACGCCCGTACGCCGCCCGTCCGTCCGCCCGCAGGAGCTCCATGATGCGCTCGTCGATCGCGTCCACGCGCAGAGCGTAGGGGACGCGGGGCGCCCGGGAGCGCATCGGGCGGATCCGGGCATACCCGCCCGGTCCGCGCGGGCGATCCGGGCCGTCTCGCGAGTGGCGTCTAGGGTCACCGCATGCGCGACGCCCCCGCCCCCGAGCGGGCCCCGGACGAGGCCCTCGACCGCCGCGGTCTCGCGAGCGGCCTCGGCGCCTACGCGCTGTGGGGGTTGCTGCCGCTGTACTTCACGGCGCTGGCCCCCGCGGGCGCCGACGAAGTCGTCGCCCACCGCGCGCTGTGGTCGCTGCTGCTGTGCCTCGCGCTGCTGCGCGTGACGCGCAGCGGACGCGCGTTCGTCGGTGCGCTGCGCGACCGGCGCACGCTCGGCCTGCTGTCCCTGGCGGCGGTGCTGCTCGCGACCAACTGGCTCGTCTTCGTGCTCGCGGTCGAGAGCGGGCACGTGGTGGACGCGTCGCTCGGCTACTTCGTCAACCCGCTCGTCACCGTCGCGCTGGCCGTCGCGGTGCTGCGCGAGCGCCTGCGCGTCGTGCAGTGGGCGGCGCTCGGGTGCGGGGCCGCTGCCGTCGCCGTCCTGGCGCTCGCGTACGGGCGCATGCCGTGGGTCGCGCTCACGCTCGCGGTGTCGTTCGGGCTCTACGGGCTCATCAAGAGCCGCGTCGGGCGGCACCTCGGCGCGGTCCCGGGGTTCGCGGCCGAGACGCTCGTCCTGGCGCCCCTCGCGCTCGCGTACGTGCTGTGGCTCACCGCCCGCGGCGGGGGCACGTTCGTCGGGCACGGCACGGGGCACGCGGTCCTGCTCGCCCTCACGGGCGTGGTCACCACCGTCCCGCTGCTGCTGTTCAACACGGCCGCGGCGCGACTGCCGCTGTCCGTCGTCGGGCTGCTGCAGTACCTCACGCCGCTGCTGCACTTCGTCATCGGCGTCGTCGTCCTGCACGAGCACATGCCGCCGGCCCGGTGGTGGGGGTTCGCCCTCGTCTGGCTCGCGCTCGTCGTCCTCGGCGTCGACGCGGCACGCACCTCACGCGCGGCGACACTCGCGCGCCGCACCGCCACGACGCACGCCGTCACGACGCAGGAAGGACAGCCGGCGCGTCGACCACCAGGACCGTGACGTTGTCCGTCGCGCCCGCCGCCAGCGCGGTCGCGACGAGGCGGTCCGCGGCGGCCTGCGGGTCCGGCTCCGCCTTGAGGTCCGCCTCGATGCGCGCGTCCGGCACGATGTCCGTCAGCCCGTCGGAGCACACCACCATCCGGTCGCCCGGGCTCACCGCGATGATGTCCACGTCGGGCTCGACGTCCGCCGACCCGCCGCCCAGGGCGCGCGTCACGACGTGCCGCCACGGGTGGTAGGGCGCGTCGTCGGGCCGCACGAGCCCGTCGGCGACGAGCTCGGCGACCTCCGAGTGGTCGCGCGTGACCTGCTCGAGCACGGCACCCACCATGCGGTAGGTGCGCGAGTCCCCGACGTTCAAGACGATCCAGCACGGCGTCGACTCGTGGCTGCTCAGCACCACGCCGGTGACGGTCGTCCCCGGTCGTCGTCCGGGACCCGCGGGCAGCGCGCGGATGCGGGCGTTGGCCTCGACGAGTGCGTCCCGCACCTCGTCGGCACCCGGCCGGCGTCCGACGAGCGAGCGCAGCACCTCGACCGCGGTCGCGCTCGCCACCTCACCCGCGTCGTGCCCACCCATGCCGTCCGCCACGACGAACACGTCGTCCTGCGCGAGCAGCGAGTCCTCGTTGGTCGACCGCCCACCCGCCGACGTCGCGCTCCCCCAGCGCAGCTCGATCAGCGGCCGGGTCATCGCGCCCTCCGAGGCGAGACGAGCCGCCACGCGAGCGCGACGAGCGCGACGGCCGCGGTGCCGCCCAGCACCCACCAGACCGCGCCCTCGCGGGCCTGCGCCATCGGGTCCACCGTGTCCTCGACCACGATCGGCGACGCCGTCACCGTCGAGGTCGACGTCGGCGCGCGGACCGGGCTCGGCGGGCCAGCGGCGGTGCCGTCGTCGACGAACTGCAGCGCGACGTCAGGCCGGATCACGCCCCAGCCCGTCGTGTCCGTGCGCGCGTCGGGCGTCGCCCGTGCGGCCGTGACCTCCAACCGGTACGCCCACTGCGCCGGCGTCTCGTCGGGGAAGCGCTCCGCGACGAGCGCCGCGGCCGCCGAGGCGTAGGCCGTGGACCAGCTCGGCGCGGGCTCCGTGGTCGCGTACCAGCAGTCGCCGGCGCCCGGGTAGACCGTCAGGACCTGGGCGCCCGGCGCGGCGACGTCCACGTGCTCGCCGTGGATCGACGCGTCCGTGGGCCGCAGCTCGGCGTCGACCGCCGCGACCGAGAGCACCTCGGGGTAGGCCGCGGGGTAGCGCGCGTCGTCGGCCTTGTCGTCGGCCGTGTTCCGGTTGCCGGCGCTCGCGACGACGAGCGAGCCGCGCGCGGTCGCGTCCCGCACCGCGGCGCGCAGTGCGGGGTCGTCCGCATCGGTCGACATGGACACGTTGATGATCGTCGCACCCTGAGCTGCCGCCCACGTGATCCCCGCGGCGATCCGGCCGGGTGTCGGCTGGACTCCCTGCTCCACCGCGTCGTCGCCCTCGGCGTGGTAGACCCGCACGGGCAGGACCCGGGCCCCCGGCGCGAGCCCCACGACGCCCGAGTCCGCGACCCGGCGCGCGGCGATGATGCCCGCCACCGCGGTGCCGTGCCCCCACGTGTCCGTCCGACCCGTGCCGTCACCCGTCACGACGTCCCGGCCGTCGGCGACCGCGCCCTCCAGGTGCGGGTTGCGGTCGTCCACGCCCGAGTCGACGACCGCGACCACCACGCCGTCACCGGTCGCGAACCGCCAGGCCTCCTGCGCCCCGAGCTGCGCGAGCGCGGGCGGCTCCTGGTCGAGGTACCGCGGGGCCTCGTCGCCGCAGCCCTGCTCCACGGCCGCGGTCGCAGCCGGTGCGTCCGCCACCCAGGCGAGCGACGTCCCCCCCAGCACGGCGCACGCGAGCACGGCGCGCAGCGCGAGCCCGGCGCGGGACGCGGACGACCCGGGCCGCGGGCGGGCCCCGGACGTCACGGCGCGACCGGCGTGAGCGCCGCCTCGACCGTCAGGTCCGGGCCCGTCTCGAAGAGCTCCGCCCAGGCCGGCGGGACCACCGTCACCTGCTCGGGGGTGTAGCCGAGCCGGGCGAGCACGTCGTCCTCGCCCGCGTCGACGGTCGGCAGCCCGAACCGGCGCCCCATCTCGTCGATCAGCGCGTGCACGCCTGCCCCGCCCTCCTGCGCGCGGGCCAGCACGAGCGCACCGCCACCCGGGACGACGTGCACGCCGGGCGCGGGCGGCTCGTCGGTCGAGACGAGCTCGACCCCGGCCTCCGGGCCGGTCGTCAGGACGGCGCACGGGACGCGCTCGCCGGCCACCGCAGCGACCGGCTCGCTCGGCCAGTCCGCGGGGGCCACCGACGTCGTCGCGGTACCCGCGTCCTTGACCTGGGCGGGCGTCCGGGTGACCTCCTGCGCGTCGGGCTGACCGAGCTGGTACAGCTCGGTCGCGAACTCGCTGAGCACCGCGAGGTCGCCGCGCCGGTCCACGACGTACCAGCGGTCCGCGCTGCCGGCACCCGCGACGCGCACGACCGTGCCCACGTCCAGGTCGCCGAGGCCCGCGCGCGACGGTGCGGGCCGGCCCGCACCGTCGATGGTCAACGGTGCGAGGTCCGTGCCCTCGGGGAACAGGTTCAGCCACGCGCCGGGGACCTCGACGCGCGGCGCGGTCTCGAGCCCGACCGCACGCAGCACGCTCGACAGGTCCGCCTCCGACACGCGGTGTCGCAGGCCGCCGGTCACGACGAAGGTCTCACCACCGGACTCCGCGACCACCGCACCGCCCGCCTCCGTGTCCACCTCGGCGCCGACCGAGGTGGACACCGCTGGCGTGCCCTCGTCGGGCGCCACGCACGCGGTCCACCCGGTCGCGACGAGCGCCTCCGGGCGGGGCGGGGCGTCAGGGGCGCCCACGATGCCGATCGTCTCGCGGCGTTCGGTGCCCGCGATGACGCGAGGCGCCAGCTCGACCACGGCGAACTGTCCCGCCTCGATCGCGAGCCGCGCGCTCGTCGTGTTCACCACCGGGTACAGCGCGTCGTTGAGCGCGACGTAGCGCGTGCCCTCGCCCTTGACGACGACGAGCCGGTTCGAGCTCCAGTCGGCGGGGTCGCTGCGCAGCGCTCCCCACGCGAGCGAGCCGATCACGACGAGCACGCTGAGCATGACCCCGGCCACGACGCCCCGCATCGGCTTCGTGGGCTCGAGCTCCTGCCCGCCCGGGGCGCCGCTGACGAACGCCGTCAGCAGACGACGGCGGCTGAACGACTGCGCCTCGACGAGGTCACGCTTGGCGGCCATGTCCCGTCCGCGGTCAGACCAGGCCCGCGGCGGCGACGCCGAGGGGCAGCAGGACGGCCAGGCAGGTCATCTCGATCGTGTCCCCGGCGCGCGCGAGCGCGACCCGCCGACGCGGCGCGACGAGCCCGAGTGCGACCAGCGCGGCGGCCGCGGCCCCGGCCGAGCACACGAGCACGGTGCGCCACGAGGGGTGCGCGAGGGCCGCCACGACGAGCGTCAGCGCGAGGCCCGTGATCCCGAGGCACACGACGACGAGCACGTCCGCGCGCGCGTACGACTGCCGGGTCGAGAGCAGCAGACCGACCCAGCCGACGACGAGCAGCGCGGTGCCCAGCGCGCCCGCGCCGACGAGGGTCGGCGTGGCCAGGAGCGCGAGCAGACCGACGGCCACGCGCAGCGCGAGCTGGATCCGGTAGCCGGAGTCGAGCTGGTGACGCACGCGGTCGGGATCGACCGGGACCGGGTCGAGCAGGATCTCCGCGTCCGAGCGGGGCGAGACCACCCGCAGCGGCGTGCTGGCCAGCGCGAGCCACGGCACCCCGATGCTCGCGGTCAGCACGACCGCGACCACGACCGCGAGCACGTGCGCAGGCTGGGCCTCGGCGAGCTCGACCGTCGCGCCGACGACGGCCAGGGCCAGCCCCAGGCCCACCGGCGCGATCGCGGTCTCGCGGCCGTCCGGCAGCGCGGCGAGCGCGAGCACGCCCGCGGCGACGAGGCCCGCGCCCGCGGCGGCGGCGGGCCAGCCCCACGAGGGCGCGCCCGTGCCGGCGGCCAGGCCGGCGACGCCTGCGGGCAGCCCGGCGGCGAGCACCAGCACCCGCCCGGCCGCGGAGTCCCGGCCCGTGCGCGCGACCACCGCGCCGGCGACGACCGCCAGGAGCGCGCCGAGGGCCGCGACGACGGGCGGCAGCGGGGACGTGCGATCGGCGCCGAGCAGCAGCAGCGCGGTGGCCGCGACGATCGCGGCCGCGCCCCACGCCGCGCCGAGCGCCGAGTCGTGCGGCGTCCAGGCCCGGAACCGGCTCTCGACCGCGTCGGCGACGGCCTCGACGACGTCGTCGTACACGCGCGGCTCGGGCTGCTCGGCGCCGGACTCCAGGGTCAGGATCGCACCGTCCTCGACGCCGGACGCGATGAGGCTGCGCGCCGGGTCGAGCGTGCTGCCCTCGGCCGTGACGAGCCGGTAGCCGCCGTACACCGACGCGGCGTCCAGCATCCCCAGCGCGCGCGCCAGGCCCGGCACGATCTCGACCACCGCGACGTTGCCGGGTGCGCCGAGGTCGATGCGCCGGTCGCCCGCCGTCACCGAGATCCGCAGCAAGGTGCCGACGGGGGCCGTCGGTGTGCTCGGATCGGTCATCGGCGTCCTCAGGTGGTCGTCGGCCGCGGTGGTCGGCGGCAGGTCGCCGGTCAGCATAGCCAGCGGGACGCGCGGTCCGGGCCCGGTCCGGCCGCCCGCACGGCAGCCTGCGCCGTCGACGGCACGACCGTCTGCCCGGCCGCCGGCCGGTCGCCTGCCCGGTCGCGCCAGCCGCGGCGCCGTCGGTGACCCCTCGTCGTCCACAGGTCACCGTCGGCGGCCGACGCGCGCCGGACCCACCGGGTTACGGTTCCCTCGGTCCC
>NZ_BJLQ01000062.1 GCF_006538725.1 Cellulomonas gelida | reverse complement strand
AGGCAGCGGCTGCTCCGGGTAGTCGGGAGCACAGCCGGAGCAGACGCTGGGTCGGCGGGTCGTCGTGCGGGTGTGGGTCCTCCTCGGGTGGCAGGCACTCGCCCGGATGTCCACCCGCGGACCGACGCCGCAGGCGGCGCGCACCTCTAGCGTCGTCGCCATGACCGAGACCACACCGGCGCCGGCACCGCCGCCCGCCTCCTCACCGCCGCCACCGCCGGGGATCGTCGTGCGGGACCTTCGGCGCTCGTTCGGGTCGGTGCAGGCGCTCGACGGCGCGACCCTGTCCGCCCGCGCGGGTGCCGTCACCGCGCTCGTCGGACCCAACGGCTCCGGCAAGACCACGCTCCTGCTGGTGCTCGCCGGTCTGCTGGTCCCCGACTCCGGCGAGGTCCGCGTCGGCGGGTTCGATCCCGTGACGCAGGGGCCGTCCGCGCGCGCCCGCACCGGCTGGATGCCCGACGCGTTCGGCACGTGGGACTCACTGACCGCCCGCGAGGTGCTCCAGACGTTCGCCGCCGCGTACCGGATCGACGCGGCCCGGGCGCGCAGCCGGGTGACCGAGCTCCTCGCGACCGTGCACCTGACCGAGTACGCCGACCGCCCGGCCTCCGTGCTCTCGCGCGGGCAGAAGCAGCGCCTGGGCCTGGCCCGCGCTCTGGTCCACGACCCGCAGGTGCTGCTCCTCGACGAGCCCGCGTCGGGGCTGGACCCGCGCTCCCGCGTGGACCTGCGGATCCTGCTGCGGCGCCTCGCCGACGAGGGCCGCACGGTGCTCGTCTCGAGCCACATCCTGTCCGAGCTCGAGGAGATGGCCGACGACGTCGTGTTCGTCTCGCGCGGGCGCACGGCCGGGACGAGCGAGATCGGCGGCGCGGCGCTCGCGGCGACCGACCGCTCGACCTGGCACGTGCGGGCGATGTCGTACGCGGCGCTCACGTCCTGGCTCACGTCCGTGGGTGCGACCTGGCAGGCCGACGACGAGCAGGACCTGCACGCCCCGCCCCGCGAGCAGCCGGGCGGCGTGCTGCTGACGATCGACGGCGACGAGGGCGCCGCGCGCCTCGTGCGCGAGGCGGTGGCCGCGGGCGTCCCGCTGGTCTCGCTCGCACCCGCATCGGGTGCGCTGGAGCGCGCCTACCTGGCACTCGAGGAGGAGCGGCGATGACGCAGACGATCGAGGTCCCCGCCCCCGAGGGCGCGAGCACGACCCCAGCGCCGAAGGTCCGGGGCCGGTGGGCCCTGAGCTGGCACGGCGTGCGCACGGTCGCGGCGCTCGAGCTGCGGCAGCGCGTGCGCTCGACGCGCTGGATCGTCGCGCTCGTCGTCTGGACCGTGGTGGTCGGTGCGATCACCTTGCTGATGTTCGGCGCGCTCGACGCCCTGTTCGGCGGCATCGACGACGTCGAGTCCGACAACTCGGGCCGCGGACCGTTGCTGTTCGCCGCCGTGACGTTCCTGGTGCTCGGGCTCGGCCTGCTCGTCACGCCGACGCTCAGCTCGACGTCCGTCAACGGTGACCGCAACGCCGGCACGCTCGCGACGTTGCAGGTCACGCTCCTGTCACCGGCCGAGATCGCGCTCGGCAAGCTGCTCGCCGCCTGGGCCGCCTCGTGCGCGTTCCTGGTGCTGAGCGTGCCGTTCCTGGCGATGGCGACGGCCGCAGGCCCGACTCCGTGGTGGTCGCTCCTTCGGGTCGTGCTGCTCATCGCGGTGCTGCTGGTCGCGGTGTGCGCGATCGGGCTGGGGATGTCGGCGCTCGTGTCCCGGACCGCCGGCTCGACCGTGCTCACGTTCATCGTCGTCGCGGCCGTCACGTTCATCGCGCCGCTGATGTTCGGCCTCACGTACTCGGCGGTGTCGTCCCACGAGACCGTGCGCGTCTACGGGATGCCGTCGTCCTGGAACGGGGACACCGCCGTCCAGTGCGTCTGGACCGAGGAGGAGCGCCCGATCGCCCACACCGAGCTCACGTGGGGGCTGCTCGCGGTCAACCCGTTCGTCATCGTGGCCGACGGCGCGGGCACGGGCGACGTCGACTCCTCGAGCAGCGACGCGCTGGGCGGGCTCCGGGACGTCGTGCGTCAGGTGCGCGCGGGCGCGAACGGCCAGGTCGACGAGTGCTGGGCCGACGACGACGAGTTCGAGGCGGCACGCAGCGACGACCCGGTGTGGCCGTGGGGGCTGGGGCTCAACGTCCTGCTCGGCGCCGCGGGGTACGTCGTCGCGGTCCGGCGGCTGTCGGTCCCGCAGCGCACGCTGCCGCGGGGCACGCGCGTCGCCTGACCTCGTGCGCTGAGCCCGGCCCGCGTCCGTGCGGGCCGGGCTCAGTCGTCTCACGGCTGCAGTGCGTCGTACTCCGCCTCGGTCGCGACGTCGTCGGCGACGTCCAGGCGCAGGTGCGCGAGGATCACCTGGATCGTGCGCAGCGTGCTCGACGCGCGCTCGCCCCAGTCGGACAGGTACGAGAACTGCCACCACCACAGCGCCTCGAGCACGCCGCCGCGCTCGTGGTGCCGCAGCCCCTGCGCGAGCGCCCCCGCGATCGCGACCAGGTCACCCGACACCGTCGCCGAGCCGACCTCCGCACCGAGCAGCGGGTCGATGACCTCGGCGTACTCGTCGATCCCCTCGAACGCGTTCGCGAGCCCCGCCCGCAGCGGCTCGACGTCCGGGTCCGGGCCGACGTCCGGCTCGAAGCGCTCCGCGGGCACGACGTCCGTCGTCGCGCCCAGCCGCGCGCCCTCCGCGAGCAGGTCCGAGACCGCGAGAAGCAGCAACGGGAGCGCGGCCTCCGGGTTCGCCCCCGCGGCCACCTCCGTCACGGTGGTCAGGTACGCGCGCGACTGTTCCGCCATGGAGTCGGCGATCGAGCGCAGGTCGTCGTCGGGCGGGCGGGCTGCCGGGTTGCGTGCCATGCGCCCATCGTCCGCGACCACGGTGCTCATGTCATCCGCGACCGGCCGGTGGGCCGTGATTGTCCAGGTCGCGGGCCCGGGCGGTCGGGCGAGACCAGGATCAGGCGGACAGCCGACGGCGGCCCTCGAACGCGCGACCGAGCGTGACCTCGTCGGCGTACTCCAGGTCCCCGCCCACCGGCAGGCCCGAGGCCAGGCGGCTCACCGTCAGCCCCATGGGCAGCAGGAGCCGCGCCAGGTACGTCGCGGTCGCCTCACCCTCGACGTTCGGGTCGGTCGCGAGGATGACCTCGGTGACCGTGCCGTCGGCGAGGCGACGCATGAGCTGGGCGATGCGCAGGTCGTCCGGTCCGACGCCTGCGATCGGGTTGATCGCGCCGCCGAGCACGTGGTACTTCCCGCGGAACTCGCGCGTGCGCTCGATCGCGACGACGTCCTTGGCCTCCTCGACCACGCAGATCGTGGTGGGCAGCCGGCGCGGGTCACGGCAGATCCGGCACTCCTCCTCCTGCGCCACGTTGCCGCACGTGTCGCAGAACCGGACGCGGAGCTTGACCTCCGTCAGCGCGTCCGCGAGCCGGCGCACGTCGGCCGGGTCCGCCGAGAGCAGGTGGAACGCGATGCGCTGGGCGCTCTTGGGACCGACTCCGGGCAGTCGCCCGAGCTCGTCGATCAGGTCCTGGACCGCGCCTTCATACACCCCGCCAGCCTACGTGCTGCCACCCCCACACCCCCACGTGCCGCGCGGAGCCCCCCACGGGTACCACCGCGCCTCGCCACCGGACACGCTGAGAGTCAGGATCGTCCGTCGTCGATCTGCTCGTCGATCACCGTGCCGCCGAGGATCTGTGCGACGAGCGGTGCGCCGACGAGCCCCGAGGACGCGACGTCCGGGTCGTCGGGCGACAGGTCGTCGTACGGGTCGTGCTCGGGGGGCGGGGCTGCTGCGCGGGGGCCGGGGGCCGGGCGCTGCGGAGCGGCCGCGGCGAGCCGCTGGGCGCGCGCCACCGCGGACTCGGCACCTGCACCGGTTCCGGTGCGCGCTGCCTGGCTCGCTCGGGCCTGCGCCGCTGCGAGCGCGGTGGACCCCGCGCTCGGCGCCGCGACCCGGTCGGGGGTCGACTGCGCGGCGACCGGAGCGGCGCCCCGCGTGGGCGCCGGACGCGCCGGCAGGTCCCAGGACGCGGCAGCGTCGGCCGCCGAGATCACGCCCGGGACCGCTGGCGCCTCCTCGACAGCGGGAGTCTCCGACGAGCTCGCCCCGGCCGGCACGCGGCGGGCGGGGTCGGGCGACGGCGTCGGTGTCGGTGTCGGTGTCGGTCGATCAGACTCCGCGGCTGACCGGCTCGGCGACGACGAGGGAGCAGACGGACCGGACGTCGCAGAGGCGGCGTCAGGCGGGGCGGTCGCCCACGGATCCTCGGGCTCGTCGGGCGGCTCCCAGCCGTGGTGCTCGTCCTGGGCGTCGTGGCGCTCCGGGGCAGCGTCGAACGACTGGCCGGGTCCGGTCTGGTCGTTCGCAGTGCTCGGTGCCCGGTGGGGCTCCGCATCGTCAGCACCCTGCTCGTCGTTCGATGCTCGACTCTCGACTTCGCCCGGACGTGCCTGCGGAGCGCGGCCGGTGCTCGACCCGCCGGACTGCCGCCCCGACGGACGCTGCGACGAGGCAGCACCGCGCCCGCTCGGCGCCGACCCTGCGCGCACGTCTCCGGCGCTCGCCTCGACGCGCACGTCGAAGCCCAGCGTCTCGTGCACGGCACGCGCCACGACCTCGGCGTGCGGCCCGTTGCGGAACGTGTTCGCGAGCTCGGGCGTCGTGAACGCCAGGCGGAGCGTGGTCGCGTCGAGCTCGGCGACCTGCGCGTTGTTGGGGTCGACGAGCGCGCCCGTGACGCGGCGCAGCGACTTGACCGTCTCGAGCACCTCGGGCCAGCGGCGACGCAGCACCTCGGTCTCGCCGCTCACGGCCGACGGCACAGGCTCGAACGGCACGTCCGCGACCGACCCGGCATCGGCCTCGTCATCCGCGTCGCCAGACGCCACTGCCCCATCCGGCTCAGGCTCCGCACCCGCGACGTCGACGTCAGCAGGTTCATCGTCGCCAGCAGCCTCGCCACCCGCACGCTCGGCGGCAGCGGGCTGAGCAGAAGCGGGTGCGGCGGGCGCACTCTCGGCCGGTGTGTCGGTGGGCTCGGGCTCGTCCGTCACGCGCTCGTCGGAGGGGTGCTCGAACGGCGCCGGCTCCGCGAGCGGCTCGTCCGGGACGGCGCCGGAAGGGGCGGGCGACCCGGTGCCAGCACCAGGGGCACCAGCGCGATCGTCGGCGACCACGGGCGCAGTTGCCGGGGCGGACACTGCCGCGGAACTGGGTGCAGCATCGGCCGCGGGCACCGGGGCCGGCGGTGCGGTGGGACGGACGTCGTCCGGGCGCGCGCCCGATCGGCTCGCGGCGAGCGCTGCCCGCACCGCATCAGCCGGCCGAGCGCCGGGCGCGAGCCGGGGCGCGGGAGCGGCCGGAGCGTCGTCCTCGTCGCGAGCAGCGGGCCGCGGGGACTCGCCACGGGGAGCGGGCTGCGACGGGCCGGGGTGGGCGGTGGCGGGCAGTCCGCGCTCGAGCCGGTCGAGCCGCGCGGCCAGCCCGGTGCGCTCGTCGTCTGCGGCGGGCAGCAGGAGGCGGGCCATGAGGAGCTCGAGGTGCAGGCGCGGCGACGTGGCGCCGGTCATCTCGGTCAGCGCGGCGTTCGCCAGGTCCGCGGACCGCGACAGCTCCGCGGATCCGAGCCGTGCGGACTGCACGCGCATCGTGGCGAGCTGGTCCTCGGGCAGGCCGCGCAGGGCGGCGCCCGCCGCGTCGCCCGCGGCGTCGATGACGATGAGGTCGCGCAGGCGCTCGAGCAGGTCCTCGACGAAGCGGCGCGGCTCGTGCCCGGTCGAGATCACACGCTCGACGACGCGGAACGCGGCACCTCCGTCGCCCGCGGCGATCGCGTCGACCAGGTCGTCGAGCAGCGAGGCCTGCGTGTAGCCGAGCAGCGCGGCCGCACCGCCGTACTCGATCCCGGACGCGTCGGAGCCCGCGATCAGCTGGTCGAGCACCGACAGCGTGTCACGCACCGACCCGCCGCCGGCCCGCACGACGAGCGGCAGCACGCCGCCGCCGACCGGCACGCGCTCGGCCTCGCAGAGCTGCTCGAGGTAGGGCAGCAGCACGTCCGGCGGCACCAGGCGGAACGGGTAGTGGTGCGTGCGCGAGCGGATGGTGCCGATGACCTTGTCCGGCTCGGTCGTCGCGAACACGAACTTCACGTGCGGCGGCGGCTCCTCGACGATCTTCAGCAGGGCGTTGAAGCCCTGGTTCGAGACCATGTGCGCCTCGTCGAGGATGAAGATCTTGAACCGGTCGCGCGCCGGCGCGAACGTGGCGCGCTCGCGCAGCTCACGCGCGTCGTCGACACCACCGTGGCTCGCCGCGTCGATCTCGACGACGTCCAGGCTCCCCGGCCCGCCCCGGGCGAGCTCCACGCAGGACGGGCACGTCCCGCACGGGGTGTCGGTGGGGCTGGCCTCGGTGTTCTGCGCGCAGTTGAGGATGCGCGCGAGGATGCGCGCGCTCGTCGTCTTGCCGCACCCGCGGGGTCCCGAGAACAGGTAGGCGTGGTTGACCTGGCCGGTCCGCAGCGCCTGCCGAAGCGGCGCGGTGACGTGGTCCTGACCGATCACCTCGGCGAACGTCTCCGGCCGGTAGCGGCGGTACAGCGCAGTCGTCACCCCCCGAACCCTAGACGCCCTCACTGACAGCCGTGGCCGCTCGTGCACACCCGGACGTCCGCGGGCGGGACCGCGCGACGGTCGCGACGGTCGCGGCGGTCAGGCGACGGCCACCCACGCGGCGAGCAGCACCACGAGCCCCGACCCGATCGGCGCGGACCACTCCTGCCACCGCGCGCCGAGCCGTCCCCCGGCCCACGCCCCCGCGAGCCCGAGCACGCACTGCCACGCGAGCGAGGCCGCGCCGGCGCCGATCGCGAACGCGACGAGCGCCCCCGGCCCCGCGACCAGCCGCCCCGCGAGCCCCACGGCCACGGTCGCGAAGATCAGGGCGGTGGCCGGGTTGAGCAGCGTGATGACGACGAACCTGCCCCACACCCGCGCCGCGCGCACCGAGCTCCCCGCGGGCTCGTCGGGACCCGCCGCGAGCGCGTCCGGCCCGCCGGTCCCCCGCGCACGCCACCACCGCAGCAGTCCGACGATCCCGACGAGCGCGAGCACGACCGCCCCGCCCACGCGCAGCCACTGCTCCCACCCCTCGAGCAACCGGCTGACCTGCGCGCCGAGCAGCACCGCGAGCATCGCGTAGGTGAGGTCGACGGTCGCGACCCCGGCAGCGGCGGCGACCCCCGCACGCCGCCCGCGCACGAGCCCTTCGCGCACGATCAGCACGGCCACCGGACCGACCGGCACGGCCACGGACAGCCCCGCGACGACGCCGAGCGCGGCAGCGGACAGGACCGGGGACGTGGCGAGCATGGCTGCATCGTCGCCGATCCCCCGGCCTCGACCGCAGCCCTCGCACCCAGATCCGCGGTCACGCCGCGACTTCCGCGGGCGATGGGCGATATGCGGCGCGCGATGCGCAGTCTGCTGTGACAATCGTCGGCATGGACGCCATCGACGAGGCCATCCTCCGCGAGCTCACGGCCGACGGACGGCTCCCCTACCGCGAGCTGGGCGCCCGCGTCGGGCTCTCCGCCAACGCCGCCGCGGCGCGCGTCCGGCTCCTCCTGGCGGACGGGGTGATCGCGGGCTTCACGGTCGTGCGCGGGCAGACCGCGGCACCCTCGTCGGCGGGGCTCGAGGTGTTCATCGAGGTGCGTCTGGCGGAACGGACGACGAACGAGGCGTTCACCGCGGCGCTCGCGGCGAGCTTCCCGCAGGTGCGTGACGCCGTGCACGTGACCGGTTCCTACGACTATCTCCTGCACGCGTTCGTCAGCGACCCCGCGTCGCTCGACTCCCTCGTGCGGCGGCTCAAGCGCGAGGCCGGCGCCGCCCAGACCTTCACCCGCCTCGCGCTGCGCGGAGCCTGACGTGCACATCAAGCCGACGACGAGCCCGCAGGACCTCGCCGAGGTCCACGAGCAGGTGCTGCGCCCCTCCTTCCCCGACGACGAGCTCGTCGACCTGCCCCGGCTCGAGGCCATGCTCGAGAGCGGGACGCTGCACGTCGTCGTCGCACGGGACGACGAGGGCGTGCGCGGCACCGCGATCGCCGAGTGGTCTCCCGAGACCGGGATCCTGCTGCTCGCCTACCTGGCCATCGCCCCGGGGCGGCGCGGCGGCGGCGTCGGCAGCCTGCTGCTCGACCACGCGATCGACACCTGGCGCACCGAGCTCGACCCGTGGCTCGTCGTCGCCGAGGTCGAGGACCCCGCCGCCCACACGGGTTCCGACGCCCACGGCGACCCGGCCGCGCGGCTGCGGTTCTACCAGCGGCACGGCGCGCGCGTGATCCCCGTCCCCTACGCCCAGCCCGCGATGCACCCCGGCGGACGCCGTGTGCCCGACCTGCTCCTGCTCGCGCTGTGCGCCTCAGGCGACCGGCTCGCGGGCGTCGAGGTCGACGGGACCTGGCTCGTGCCGACCGCGCCGCTGCGCGCGTTCCTCGAGCACTACTTCACGGCTACCGAGGGCGCGGCGCCCTCAGGGCCCGAGTGGGACGCGATCGTCGCCGCCCTCAAGCCGCCCGTGCTGCGCGTCTAGCTGTGACGTCCCGGCACCTCGGGCACGCAAGGACCCCCCGTGCACCCGCCAGAGCTCACCTGCCCTTGCTGCCTTCCGGCCCTGGGGGAGTTCAGCGAGATGACGCCGCACGAGGGGTCTGCGCCAAGAATAGCCCAGCCGGTCCGCCGGTCGGGACGCGGACGGCGTCCCTAGGCCGGCGCCTCGGGACGCGGCCAGGACACCCCTGTTCCTCGGCTAGACTCCTACCCGCAGTCGGTCGGGTCGCCCGGACGGCAGCACTGGAGGATTCGCCTAGTGGCCTATGGCGCACGCTTGGAAAGCGTGTTGGGTGCAAGCCCTCGGGGGTTCGAATCCCCCATCCTCCGCCGTTGTGATGTCTCAGGACATCGGCACCAGGCCGGACCCTCAGGGTCCGGCCTGTTTGCGTGTTCGGGGTTCGTAGTCCTTGGTGGTGCCGATGGTCAGCTGCGTGAACGCGGCGCGGGGCCGTTCCTGGTCCGGGCTGGATCCGACATCGAGAGCGAGAGCCTGTCGAGTTCGTCGATGAACGCGCCGGCGTCCTTCACGGCACGAGCCGCCTCGGCCTTCGTACACCAGCCGCCGTAGGTCAGGTTCGTCTTGTCGGATGCGAGGCGCGTGACTTGCGCGCGAGGGCTTGTCCTCCGGGACCGGTCTCTTCGAGCAGCCTCCCCGCAGCACGATGGTCCTGCTCGGTCGAGTGCTGCCCGAGCGCATGACCACAGGTCGCGTCAGACGCTGCGATCGCGGCGAGCACGGCGCTCGAAGCGGCGACCTGAGCCGCGGACGACGCACCGTCGGGCGCCATCTCGAGCCGCTCCTGCGCTACCTGGTAGTGCTCTCGTGCCGTCGCGGCTCGCTCGCGGTTGTCCCGAGCGGTGGTGTTCCTGGTTCGTCCCATGGCGCCCCCCTCAAGCGTCGGCGGAAGTCTGGACCGCGGAAGACAGCGGCGTCCTTTGTCAGAGACGCGACCATCGGGTCCGGTTGGCGGACGAGCTCGTCGAACCTCGTCCGGCTGATCTGGAAGGTGTTGCAGTCATTGCCGGTAGCGGCCTCGACGTCACGGATGACCTCGGCGACCAGGACCTCGATCTGCTCGTCGCTGAACTCATCGGGCGTGATGAGGAGCACGTCGATGTCGCTGTCCGGTTGCGAGTCACCCCGGGCAATCGACCCGAACAAGGCGGCCGTGACCCGTGGAGAGTCCTGCGAGTCGAGGATCTCGTCGATCGTCGCGCTGATGCGCCGCTTCACGGCCCAGACGACCTGATCGGCGGCTGTGACGAGCGCTTGGACGGCCGGCCACAGGAGGTGCGCGCGGTTGATCTCGAACAGGACTGCCTGTCCGGCGCGCTGCGACTCGATGAGACCCGAGTCGACCAGCCGGTGGAGCACTTGGCGGGTCCGCTCGATCGACACATCCGCCAGCTCGGCGGCGCGCTTCCCGGTCAGCGGCAACCCGGAGCGGGCGAGGACGGCGAGTACCTTGCCGTGCACGCCCGGCACGACCACCGCGAGGGGATCTCCGAAGTCCATGCTTCCAGGCTACGAGCAGTACTTCCAGAAAGATAGAAGTACTGCTAGAAAAGTAGAAGTACTTCTCCTCGGCCCTGCCGACGGTCCGTCCGGCAGGCGCGGCGCTGGCGGCCTAGCGTGGGTGCGACCCACGACAGGGGAGGTGCCATGCAGGCGAAGGACGTCCTGGCGGACGGGTTCGGGCGGATCGAGGGACTGGTGCGACGTGCGGTCGAGGGCGCCGACGACACGGCCCTGACCCGGCGGCTCGACCCGGACGCGAACACGCTCGCGTGGCTCGCGTGGCACATCGCGCGCGAGCAGGACGGGCAGATCGCGCCACTGGCCGGCACGGAGCAGGTGTGGACGTCGCGCGAGTGGTCCACGCGGTTCGCGCTCCCGTTCGACGACTCGGCGATCGGGTACGGGCACACGTCCGACGAGGTGGCGCAGGTGGTCGCGCCCGCGGAGCTCCTGCTCGGCTACCTGGCGGACGCCACGGCGGCGTCGCTCGCGTACGTCGAGCGCCTCGCCGACGACGACCTGGACGTCGTGGTCGACGAGAGCTGGAACCCGCCCGTGACGCTCGGCGTCCGTCTCGTGAGCGTCCTCGGCGACGCGTTCGAGCACGCGGGCCAGGCGGCCTACCTGCGCGGCGTGCTCGACCGGACCGCGCGCTGAGCGGCGTTCCCGCTCACGGGACCGCGTGCTCGACGCACGTGGTCGCGGTCGGTCGCGCGCGCAGCCTCTCGGGGTCGATCGGCTCTCCCCCCACGGCA
>NZ_BJLQ01000061.1 GCF_006538725.1 Cellulomonas gelida | reverse complement strand
CCCGCCGATGCCGCGGCGGGGGAGTGGGGGCTCGTCCTGGTCCGGCTCGCGATCGCCGTCGCCACGCTCCTGCTCGCGTTCTGGCTCTGGTCGGTGGCGCTCGCGCGCACGCTCGTCGAGCCGGCCCGGGCCGCGAGCGGCGGGCGATCGACCGGTCTCGGCGTGTTCGGCCGCATCCCCGCGACGCCGCTCGGCGCGGTCGCCGGTCGGTGCCTCGTCTACTGGTTCCGTGACCCGCGCTACGCGGTCGCGTTCGCGATGGTCCCGTTCATCCCCGTGCTCCTGTGGGTCGTCGGGCGGGGTGGCGGGCTCATGCTCGCGGCCGGTGCCCTGGCGGCGTTCGTCTCCGGCTGGGGCCTGAGCGCTGACGTCTCGTACGACGGCTCGGCCTTCTGGATGCACGTGAGCGCGGGCGTGCGCGGCTGGGTCGACCGGCTGGGCCGCGTGCTCGCGTCGGCCGTCATCTCGGCACCGCTCGTCGTGGCGATCACGGTGGTGACGGCGGTGATCGCGGACCGGACGGACGCGCTGCCCGCCCTGCTCGGGGCGGCCGTCGGCATCATGCTCACGACGTACGGCGGCGCGAGCATCGTGTCCGCGCTGTTCGTGCAGCCCGTGCAACAGCCGGGGGAGAACCCGTTCCAGACCCGGCAGGGCGCGTCGCTCGCGACCGTGCTCTCGCAGATGGTCGGCTGGCTGGCTGTGCTCGTCGCCGCGCTGCCGTCCTCGGTGCTCGCGTGGATCGCGGTCGCACGGCCCTCGGCGACGCTCGGCTGGGTCGCGCTGGTCGTCGGGCTCGTGCTCGGTGCCGTGTGGCTCGTCGTCGGGATCCGGGTGGGCGGTCGCCTGCTCGAGCGTCGGGCGCCCGTGCTCCTGCAGCGCGTCATCGCCTTCGAGTAGCGGCCGGGTCGGGGCCGCCCGGCCGCCCCCGTAGACTCAACGCCCGTGGCACTCACCATCGGCATCGTCGGCCTGCCCAACGTCGGCAAGTCCACCCTCTTCAACGCACTGACCCGCGCGCAGGTGCTCGCCGCGAACTACCCGTTCGCGACGATCGAGCCCAATGTCGGCGTCGTGCCGCTGCCCGACCCGCGCCTGGACAAGCTCGCCGAGGTGTTCGGCTCGGAGCGCACCGTCCCCGCGGTGGTCTCGTTCGTGGACATCGCGGGCATCGTCAAGGGTGCGTCCGAGGGTGAGGGCCTGGGCAACAAGTTCCTCGCCAACATCCGCGAGGCCGACGCGATCTGCCAGGTCACGCGCGCGTTCGCCGACCCCGACGTGGTCCACGTGTCCGGCCAGGTGAACCCGAAGGACGACATCGAGATCATCTCGACCGAGCTGATCCTCGCGGACCTGCAGACGCTCGAGAACGCGATCCCGCGGCTCGAGAAGGAGGTCCGGGGCAAGAAGACCGACGCCGAGGTCCTGTCCGCCGCGCAGCGCGCGCTCGAGGTGCTGCAGACCGGCAAGACGCTGTTCGCAGCCGGCCTGGGTGACGACGAGCACGTCCGCGCGCTGCAGCTCATGACGTCCAAGCCGTTCATCTACGTCTTCAACACCGACGACGCAGGCCTGGCCGACACCGCGATGCAGGACGAGCTGCGCGCGCTCGTCGCGCCGGCCGACGCGATCTTCCTCGACGCCAAGTTCGAGTCCGAGCTCGTCGAGCTCGAGCCCGACGAGGCCCGCGAGATGCTCGAGGCCAACGGCCAGGACGAGGCGGGCCTGGACCAGCTCGCGCGCGTCGGCTTCCACACCCTGGGCCTGCAGACGTATCTCACCGCCGGCCCCAAGGAGGCTCGCGCCTGGACGATCCGCCAGGGCTGGACCGCACCGCAGGCCGCGGGCGTCATCCACACGGACTTCCAGAAGGGCTTCATCAAGGCCGAGGTCGTCTCGTTCGACGACCTGGTCGAGACCGGCTCGGTCGCCGCCGCGCGTGCCGCCGGCAAGGCCCGCATCGAGGGCAAGGACTACGTCATGCACGACGGAGACGTGGTGGAATTTCGTTTCGCCGTATAACCTCTGGCGTCGATTGAGTGGTCTGACCTGCCGATGCGATGACCAAAATAGGTCAGCAGTCACTGTATAGTTCAGTGCATGCTGACCATTGCTTCACGCCTCGACGTCATGCACCGGCTCGGCCGAGCCATGGCGGACCCGACGCGATCCCGGATCCTGATGACCCTGCTCGACGGCCCGAGCTATCCGGCGGTGCTGTCGCGCGAGCTGGAGCTGACCCGGTCGAACGTGTCGAACCACCTGACCTGTCTGCGCGACTGTGGCATCGTGGCCGCCGAGCCCGAGGGACGGCAGACGCGCTACGAGATCGCCGACCCGCACCTCGCTGCGGCGCTCACGGCGCTCGTGGATGTGACGCTGGCCGTCGACGAGCACGCGCCATGCGTTGATGACCAGTGCCCGGTGCCGGGCTGCTGCGGGACGGGGGCAGGCGCATGAGCGCGGCGTGCGGTTGCGACGAGCCCGAGACCACGGTCGGCGAAGCAGTTGAGGAGGTGCAGGAGCGACCCTGGTGGCGGGACCGCGGGATCATGGTCCCGGTCCTCTCCGGCGTCGCTTTCCTGACCGGTCTCGTCCTGGAGTGGTCCGGGCTCGAGATCCTGGCGCTGGTGCTGTTCTGGCTCGGTCTGCTGCTGGGAGCGTCGACGTTCACCCCGGGCGCGATCCGCAAACTGTTCAAGCGCAAGCTCGGCATCAGCCTGCTGATGACGATCAGCGCCATTGGCGCGGTGATCCTCGGCTACGTCGAGGAGGCCGCGGCCCTGGCTTTCCTGTACTCGATCGCTGAGGCGCTGGAGGACAAGGCGATGGACCGCGCCCGCGGCGGGCTCCGGGCGCTGCTCAAGCTCGTCCCTGAGACAGCGACCATCCGCCGCGACGGTGCGTCGGTCGAGGTCGCCGCGAAAGACCTCCAGGTGGGCCAGCTGATGCTGGTGCGGCCGGGCGAACGGATCGCGACCGACGGCGTCGTGGTCACTGGTCGTTCGAGTTTGGATACGTCTGCGATCACTGGAGAGTCGATCCCGGTCGAGGTCGAGCTGGGAGATGCAGTCTCGGCCGGTGCAATCAACTCCGCCGGCGCGCTGGAAGTCGAGACGACCGCGGCGGGCACCGACAACTCGCTGACCACGATCGTGGAGCTCGTTGAGCAGGCGCAGGCCGAGAAGGGAGACCGCGCCCGCCTCGCCGACCGCATCGCCCGACCCCTCGTCCCTGGTGTGCTCGTCCTCGCCGTCCTGGTGGCGCTGATCGGTTCGCTGTTCGGCGACCCCGAGCTGTGGGTCACTCGCGCCCTGGTCGTCCTCGTGGCGGCGTCGCCGTGCGCGCTGGCGATCTCCGTGCCGCTGACCGTGGTCGCCGCGATCGGCTCGGCGAGCAAGTTCGGCGTGATCATCAAGTCCGGTGCCGCGTTCGAGCGCTTCGGCGTGATCCGCCACGTCGCCGTCGACAAGACCGGCACCCTCACCCGAAACGAGCCCGTCGTCACCGCCGTTCTCACCGCCGACGGGACCACCGAGGCGCAGGCGCTGGCGTGGGCGGCCGCGCTGGAGCAACACAGCACCCACCCGCTCGCGGCCGCGATCACCGCCGCCGCGCCGGGGGCCTCAGTAGCCGAGGACGTGACCGAGCAGGCCGGGCACGGCATCGAGGGCAAGCTCGACGGCGCGCGGATCACGGTCGGCAGCCCCCGCTGGCTGGACGCCGGGACGCTCGGCGACCGGGTCGCAGGGCTGGAGGAGCAGGGCATGACGGTCGTCATCGTGCACCGCGACGGCGAGCCGGTCGCTGCGATCGGCGTCCGCGACGAGCTGCGCCTGGAGGTCCCGGAGGTCGTCCGCACGCTCGCCGCGCAGTGCATCGGGGTCACGATGCTCACCGGCGACAACGCCCGCACCGCCCGCGCTCTCGCGGCGAAGGCCGGGATCGAGGACGTGCGCGCCGAGCTGCGCCCCGAGGACAAGGCCGCTGCGATCGCTGAGCTCGGCCAGCATGGTTCGGTGGCGATGATCGGCGACGGCATCAACGACGCCCCCGCCCTCGCCGCCGCGGACATCGGGATCGCGATGGGCGCGACCGGGTCGGATGCCACGATCGAGTCGGCCGATGTCGCGTTCACCGGGCACGACCTGCGGCTGCTGCCGCGCGCGTTCGACCATGCCCGGCGCGGACGGCACATCATCAACCAGAACATCATCCTGTCGCTGCTGATCATCATCGCCCTGCTCCCGCTCGCCCTCTTCGGCGTCCTGGGACTCGCTGCCGTGGTGCTCGTGCACGAGATCGCGGAGGTCATCGTGATCCTCAATGGCTTGCGCGCGGCCCGGACCCGGAAGGAGCAGATCGTATGAAGGTCGAACTGCTGCACATCGTCGACTGCCCGAACACGGCCATCGCCGAAGCAAACGCGCGCGCCGCGCTGGATGCCGCCGAGCTCGCGGAAGTGCCCATCGAGCTGGTAACGATCCACACCGAGACCGAAGCGGCGAACACCCGATTCGGAGGCTCGCCCACGATCCTCGTCGACGGCGTCGACCTGTTTCCGACGCAACCGGTTCGCTCGCTCGCGTGCCGGGTCTACGCGACTGAGCGCGGGTACGCCGGTGCACCGACTCCGTCTCAGATCGAGGAGGCGTTGCACGAGACCTATCGTTGACGTCGAACGCAAGCTGTCGGTCCCGGACGCGGGGCCGAGCGCTTCACTGCACACCTCAAGAGGGTGGTATGTACCGGAAATCGGTGGAGTGGAGATTCGCGCTGTAGGGATTGGTCGCCGCGCGGAGCATCGTAGTGAGCGCGGGTTAGTCGGCTGACGCGCCTCGGGCAAGCAATAGCCGGAAGTGCTTCAGAAACTGCTTCTTGTAGTGGCAGGATCGAGCCATGGATGTCCTCGCGCTGGTGATCTCGGCCCTGTCGCTGCTGATCGCCGGCGTCGGCACTTACCAAGCGAACAAGCGCGCGAACGAGGCACTCGCCGAGTCGCGCAAGGCGGCCGAGGACGCACGCTGGTTCGCGGTGCAGGAAGCCGTGCAGCGCCTAATCGGGTTCGATCCGGCGGCCGAGCCGGTGGGGGAGCGGCTCGCCAACCTGCGCATCACGTCGATCGCGCTCGTCGACCAGCTCGACGGCTGGGATGGTATCGACTCGTGGCTGGAGGCCGAGCGCACGCTGGGCGCGACCATCGGCCGCCAGGTGATGGAGGCCGCCAAGCCCGGCGACACCGTTGAGCGGCGGGTGGCGAACCTCGACCCGCTGATGAGTTGGGCGCACGCGCTGAGCAGCAACCTGCGCCATTTGCGATCAGTCGGCCACGACGCGGCTGCACTTGCCAAGCTCCAGGTCAACGCGGAAGAGTTGGTTAGGGAAATTCATGCGCGTCACGGCTGGGATTTGCCGCCGCGGACCAACCTCCGGATCCAGCCGTTGGACTAGATGTGGTGTAACGACTCGGCCTTACGGGTTGCTCGGCACTGTGAACGACGTCGCCGTGTACTTGGGCTTAACTTCGCCGGCAGGGCCGGTTTCTTCCGTGACTGACACATCGACTGAAACTGACATGCCGGTGCGCAGCGTTGCAGTGTTCGCCGCAGGGATCTTCTTCGCGTCGATCTTGACGATCTCGCCGTCCTCGATCTCCAGCTGCCAAGCGCTGATCTCGCTGACAGTCCGCAAGATGCCGCGGATGGTGGTCGGCTCGAGCTCGAGTTCCCGAGAAGCGATGAGCTCTCCAATGTGAGCGAGTTCAGCCGTGGAGAGGCGCGTGCGCAGGCGCGCCTGGCGAGGCTGGGACCAAGTGAGATCAGGCTCGAACCCTGATTTCACCAGACCTGTCGAGAAGTCGCGCAACGTCGTGGCGACGCGCGGTCCGTACTCGCGGATGCGCGCCAAGAAGTCACTGGTGTCGGCATCTGGGCCGAGACGACGTCCGTCCTCGAGCAGTCCCAGTGCTCGCTTCATGGCGGTGTCGATCAACTGGGGCTCTGCATTGTCGTCTCCGAACAGCCCGACTTGGCCATCGGGTGAGATCTCGTCCGCTGGCGAAGTCGTCGGCACGATCTGCAGGATGAGGCTTCCCGGCAGTGGTGAACCATTGAGGTTCAGTCGGGTCTTCGAGACGACGTCGGCGGGCGGTTGCCCACGCAACGACTTGTGCCCCTTCACCGCGAGGCCTGTCGCAAGCACCAGGCGCTGAAAATTGCGAAGCGTGTCAGCAATCCCGTCGATCGCTCCCGAGTGGATCGTGATTCCTGGCCCAGTCAGGCGCAGAGACCCTGAAGAAGCGTCGCGCCGCAGCAAGCCGTGCTCAGCGCGCAGAGTCTCGATGCTCATGCGCGCAAGATCATCTGCGTCCTGCCACTCAGCTTCGCCTTGGACGTTGGCCTTGAACTGCTTCCAGTCAAACGCCATGGAAACCGTCCAGAGTCACTTCGAAGTAGCCGCGCTGCGGTAGGGCATCCGGCCGTTGCGGAGGATCTTCCTTCGCGCCGTTGCGCTTGCGCATCCAGAAGTCATCCCAGTAGCCACGATTCAACGCATATGACTGGTGCTCGACTGAGTGGGCGCGGTCCGCCTCGGGGAACACGTGCCATAGGCAGTATCGAGTATCAACGCGCAGGCCCGTCGCTGGTCGGACCTGGTTCATCCCGAACATCTGCAGGATGTACCGATCCTTGGGGTCGGTCACCTGGTCAACGAGCACGTCTTCGCCCCAGTAGACGAGGTCGATGTCGTCAGGATCGATCTTGTCGGTAAGGAAGCTGCCACCCACCCATACGCACACCACGGGGACGACAGAGCGGATGCCGTCGGTAGCGGACTCGAAGTGCTGCCAGATCTCGGCGCGGGTCGCCGACTTCGCGAACCGGGGATCGTCAACGTAGTGGGATTTGATCTCTTCCAACGACGCGCCGAATCGGCCCAGCGGAAGCAGGCCCGTCTGCTCGTCAAGTGCAGGCAGCACCAAGTCACCTCCCTGTGGGTCGCAGTCACCTGTCATTATGTCCTATCAGGGGCTGCCGACAGAGGCGGACGCGAGATCGGGTCGCGTGCCCCCGCTGCCCCACCTTCTGCGTCTCCGGAAGGGGCGAGGTGGGGGCCGAGGCGATGCCAGCCAGACACGCAACCACAGGTTGGTATGTGCCGGAATGCGGTGGAGTTCCGCTTCAACGTGTAGCTGTGCGTGCGTGCTCCCGTGCAGCCCGGCCCGGGTGACGGCGCCGCCGCTCCTGAGGCTCTGGGGTGGCCGACGGGCCGCGTGGGGTGGACCCTGAGGTGTCGAAAACGGGCCAACCCGACAACGCCGTCGGCCGGGCCCGGTCTGGGGGACCTCGTCGTGATGAAGCGCGCAGCCGTCGTCAGCACCTTCGCCCTCGTCGCAGCATCAGTACCGGTGGTGGTCCTCGCGACCCCGTCGGCAGCCGCGACGGTCACCGTGACCACGACGACCGACGTCGTCGACGGCGGCGACGGACTCGTCTCGTTGCGTGAGGCCGTCCACACGGCCAACGCCGCCGCTGACGCCACGGTCATCGACCTCGCCGCGGCCGGCACGTACTCGCTCACGCTGTGCGGCGACGACGAGGACGCGAACGTGGCCGGCGACCTCGACTACACCGGCGCGCAGGCGCTGAGGGTGAACGGCGGCGGCTCGACGATCGCGCAGACCTGTCCCGACGAACGGGTGCTCGACACGCTCGACAGCACCACGCAGGTCGCGCTCGGCGACCTCACGATCACCGGCGGTGACACCTTCGACGGCGCCGCGGTGCGGTTCGACAGCGACCTCGAGCTGACGGGCGTGACCGTGTCCGGCAACGACGCGGCGACCGGTCCGGTGCTGAACAGCGGCGAGGAGGGCCACGGGTCGAGCATCGCGGTCGTCGACTCGGTGATCGGGCCGAACACCGGCACCGGCATCCGGGTCTCGTTCGGGGGGATCTCGCTGCACGGGTCGACCATCACGCAGCACACCGGCCGGGCGATCGGCGCGATCGACGGCGCGGTCGGCATCGAGGACTCGACGATCAGCGACAACGGCCAGGGCGGTGTCTTCACGACGGGCCAGGGCGCGGGCGAGCTGACGTTCATCAGGTCGTCCGCCGTCGACAACGGCGGGCCGGGCGTCTCCTGCTCGGCGTGCGGGGACCTCGTGGTGACCGAGTCGACGATCACCGGGAACGTCCCGGCCGGCTCGACGACCGGCGGCGGCATCGTGTGGGCGGTCGACCAGGACGAGCCGACCGACGAGCGGACTGCGACGATCACCGACTCGACGGTCGCCGGGAACACGCGCGTCGGCCCGGGCGGCGGGCTGGTCGTGTCGATCGTCGAGCTGACCGACGACGCGCCGCAGGCGCAGGTCGTCGTCGTCCGGTCGACGTTCAGCGGGAACTCGGCGACCGGCGCGGACGGCCGTGGTGGTGGCATCTACGCGGTGACCGGCGAGGTCCACGTCGACGACTCCACGTTCTCGGGCAACTCCGCGGAGGTGACCGGCGGCGCTGTCTACACGAGCACGGGCGACGCGGTCCTGCGGCACGCAACGGTGGTCGGCAACAGCGCGCCGACCGGGGCGAACATCGGCACGGCGGTGGGCCTCGCGAGCTTCGGCTCGGTCGTCGGGGCGGCCGCGGGAGGCGGCGCCGACTGTGCGATCGCCGGCGCGACGACCTCGGCGGGGTACAACGTCGGCGGCGACGCGTCGTGCGCGTTCGTCGGAGGTCCCGGCGACCAGTCGAACGTCGGAGACGTGCAGCTCGGGACGCTGGCCGACAACGGCGGACCGACCCAGACCCGGCTGCCGCTCGGCACGAGCCCCGTCGCCGGCGCCGTCCCCGCCGCCGCGTGCACGGTCTTCGCGGTCGACCAGCGCGGCGTGACCCGGCCGACCGGCATCGACTGCGAGGCGGGTGCGGTCGAGATCGAGGAGCCCGCCGCCGAGGTGGTCTGCACCCGGACGGGGACCCCGTGGAGCGACCTGCTGATCGGCGGGCACGGCGACGACGTGCTGTGCGGTCTGGGCGGCGCCGACATCCTCATCGGCGGCAAGGGCGAGGACCGCCTGATCGGCGGCGACGGCGCGGACCTGCTTCTCGCAGGCCCCGGGGACGACGTGCTCGAGGGCGGAGCGGGCAAGGACCTGCTGGTCGGCGGCCCGGGAGCGGACACCATGGACGGCGGCCCGGGCAAGGACCTCTGCGTGGCGGGCGACGGCGGCACCCCCGCCCCCTGCTGAGCACGCCCGGGCTGACGTCCGGCGGGTGGCGGGCTGGCGTCGACGGGCGTGATGCTGCACGTGCCGGGCGCCTCGGCGAGAGGTCAGCTCGCGTAGATGCGGGCTCGGTGGGCCGCGAACCGGCGTCGGCCGACGAGGTGCCACAGCAGCCGGGCGGGGGCCGGGAGGTTGGCCTTGAGCCAGCCGGCTCGCTCGTCGGCGGGGACGACCTCGAGGATCCAGCCGAGCTGCAGCAGGAGGCGGTCGCGCGGGACGGACTTCATCCCGTGCTCGTGCAGCGCCGACCACTCGCGCTGCGTCATGACCGTGGACGCGGTCGGCAGGATCGCGGACTCCTCGTCGCCGAGGTGCGTCAGCAGCGTGTTGCGGATGGTGTCGAGGACGTCGGCGACGTGCTCGCGCTCGGGCACGGACGCGGTCCGCTCCCACGTGGGCAGCGCCTCGTGCAGCTCGCGCAGCTCCTCGGCCGTGACGGCGTGCTGAGCGCGCATGCGGCCGACGTGCAGCGCGCACGCGGGGGCGCGCTTCTCGAGCTCGTCCCACAGGAGGTGGTCCTCGCCCGTGTGGTGGTGGTGGAGTGCGCCCGCGACCTCACGTGCGTGGGCGGCGACGACAGCGGTGCGCCGCAGGTCGCCGTCGGCGACGCCGCGCACCAGGTCGGGCAGGTCCGTGAACGCGCGGCGGAACAGCGCGTGGATCGTGAGCATGTCGGAGGTGTCGCAGCCGGGCTGGTCGGCGCGCGACCTCGTCGGTGTGGTGGTCGTCGTCATCGCGGTCCTTACGTCACTAGTGAACGAATAACGGTGGTGACGACTATGGTGGGTCTCGTGCCCGCCGTCAACGCCCTCGACCCCTGGATCACCCAGGGTGCTGAACCGGGCGTCGCACCCGACGCGCTCGAGCGACTGCGGGCGTTGCTCAACACCGACAACCGCTTCCACGGGGTCGACACGCTCGCCGAGGCCCCCGCTCCGCTGCGCGCGCTGCGCGACGCCCTGCGTGCGTTCGTGGTCGACGGCGACCCGGCGGCGCTCGACGACGAGGCCTCGCGACGGCGGCTCGTGCTCCGGGTCGGCCCCGACGGCCCCCGGCTGACGCCCGCCGACGAGGACGACGACCTGGCCCGCCTGCTCGTCGTCGTGCTGGACGAGCACCGCGAGGGGCGGCTGCAGCGCCTCAAGGCGTGCGCCAACCCCGACTGCCAGTGGGTCTACTACGACGCGTCCCGCAACCGGTCCGGCCGCTGGTGCTCGATGGGGGAGTGCGGCGACGTGATGAAGGCCCGCGCGTACCGCGCCCGCGCGCGCACCTGAGCCCCGCACGGACCTCAGCCCCCGCGCGGCACGCGCCCTTCGCCGCGTCGATCCTGGCGAGGACGGCGGGGCGCGGTGCACGGGACGGGCCGTCGCGCCCGGCGCTCGAGCGTGGACCCGTCCGCTCGTCCTGCGCGTGTCGGACCCCCGCGTCAGCATGGGGCGATGGGAACTCTGACGGGACAGCAGATCGCCGACGCAGGTCTGACGGGCTGGGTGCACCTGCCCGGCGGGCTCCACACCCGTATCGCGACCGGGAGCTTCGCCGCCGGGCTCGCGCTCGTCAACCGGATCGGTGCCGCGGCCGAGGAGCAGGGGCACCACCCGGACGTCGACCTGCGGTACCCGCACGTCGACGTGCGGCTCACGAGCCATGACGCCGGCGGCGTGACCGAGCGCGACGTGCGGCTC
>NZ_BJLQ01000060.1 GCF_006538725.1 Cellulomonas gelida | reverse complement strand
GCCAGGTCCGGTCACCACGCCGGCTCACCCACCGTCGGGCCGGCTTGCTCGAGAGCGGTGCGCCGTCGAGCATGGGCGACCTGCCGCGGCCGGCTGCGGGGAGGGCGTCGAGCGGGTCTGAGGCGCTTCGCCGCGCGCTCGCGCATCCGGAGCGCTGATGCCGCGCGGGACTGCCGACTCGGGCGTGTCCGGAGGGCTCGTGGCTCCAGGTCCGACGGACGGCGGGTGTCCGCCTGCGGCCCGTCTTCGATCTCCCGGCTGTGCACGATCACAGTCAGGTAACGAAGTGACCCGTGACTGGGTCGGCGGGTTCCGCTTCAGGACGCGGGTGTGGTTGAGTGTGCACGTTCACAGACCGTGAACGTGCACAGTGCAGTGCGAACGACCCGACGGAGTGTCATGCCCTTCCCGAGCTGGCCCACGAACGACGCGATCTGCTTCGGCGGTGACTACAACCCCGAGCAGTGGCCCCGCGAGGTGTGGGACGAGGACGTGGTCCTCATGCGCGAGGCCGGGGTCAACCTGGTCAGCGTCGGGATCTTCTCGTGGGCGCTGATCGAGGTCGCCGAGGGTGTGTTCGACTTCTCCTGGCTCGACGACCTGCTCGACCTGCTGCACCACAACGGCATCGCGGTCGACCTCGGCACCCCCACTGCGTCGCCGCCGGCGTGGTTCTTCTCGGCGTACCCGCACGCACGCGTGGTCGCCAAGGACGGGACGGTCCTGGGCTTCGGGTCGCGAGGGATGGCCTCGCCGAGCTCGCCCGAGTACCGGGCTGCGGCGGTGCGCGTCGCGAGCGAGCTCGCGCGTCGGTACGCGCAGCACCCGGCCGTCGTGATGTGGCACGTGCACAACGAGTACGGCGCTCCGGTGGGCGAGGACTACTCGGAGACGGCCGTCGCGGCGTTCCGGGTGTGGCTCCAGGAGCGACACGGCTCGCTCGAGGCGCTCAACGCGGCGTGGGGCACCGCGTTCTGGGGTCAGTGGTACACGCAGTGGGACCACATCGGCGCGCCGCACGCCACGCCGACCGTCGCGAACCCCGCGCAGAAGCTCGACTTCGCGCGGTTCACCGACCACCAGCTGCGCGCGTGCTTCGTCGCCGAGCGCGACGCGATCCGCGCCCACGCCGAGCAGCCGATCACGACGAACTTCATGGCCAACGAGTGCCCGGGAACGGATCTGTTCGCCTGGGCGCGCGAGGTCGACATCGTCTCGAACGACCATTACCTCACCGCGGCCGACGAGCGGAACCACGTGGGTCTCGCGCTCGCCGCGGACCTCACGCGATCCGTCGCCGGCGGTGCGCCGTGGATCCTGCTCGAGCACTCCACGTCGGCGGTGAACTGGCAGGCGCGCAACGTCGCCAAGCGCCCCGGGGAGATGGGCCGCAACTCGCTGTCGCACGTGGCGAGGGGCGCCGACGGGATCATGTTCTTCCAGTGGCGCGCGTCGCGCTCGGGGGCGGAGAAGTTCCACTCGGCGATGCTTCCCCACGCGGGCACGTCGTCGCGCGTCTGGCGCGAGGTGGTGCAGCTCGGGCAGGACCTCGCGGCGTTGGCGCCGATGCGCGAATCTCGCGTCGAGGCCGACGTGGCGATCCTGTGGGACGCCGAGTCGTTCTGGGCGCAGGACCTCGAGTGGCGCCCCTCGGTCGACGCGCAGCACAAGGAGCGCGTCCGGGCGTACTACGAGCGCCTGTGGCGCGACGGCCTCACGGTCGACTTCGCGCAGCCGTCGCAGGACCTGAGCCGGTACCGCCTCGTCGTCGCGCCCGCCTCGTACCTGCTGCGCGCGCAGGACGCCGCGCACCTCACGCGCTACGTCGAGGCGGGCGGGACGCTCGTCGTCTCGTACTTCTCGGCGGTGGTCGACGAGCACGACGCGGTGCACCCCGGCGGCTTCCTCTCGCCGCTGCGCGACGCGCTCGGCGTGACGGTGGAGGAGTTCCTGCCGTTGCGGGCGGGCCAGAGCACGCAGGTGTCCTGGCACCCGGACGGCGAACCGGCGGCGCTCCTGACGGCCGACGTCTGGCAGGACGACCTCGTCGTGCACGACGCGCAGGTCGTCGGGACGTACGTCGACGGGCCGGCGGCCGGGAGGCCGGCGGTCACGCGCCACACGCACGGCGCGGGTTCCGGCTGGTACGTCTCGACGAGGCTCGACATCGACGGCCTCGCGCCCGTGATGGCCGCGGCGTACACCGACGCCGGGATCACTCCCCGCGGGTTGCCGCTCGACGTGGAGGTCGTCACACGCCACGGCGCGGACGTCGACTTCGTCGTCGCGATCAACCACACCGCCGAGGACGTCAAGGTCGACCTCGGCGACGGCCACGAGCTCCTGCGCGACGCGCCGGTGGCCGGGGCCATGAGCATCTCCGCAGGTTCGGTGGCGGTGCTCCGCACCGCCCGGCACCACGGAGGTGATGGCCGACCGTAGAGCCCCGGGCGCCCGCCTGAGGCGCCGCCCGTTGCAGTTCGGTTCACCACGTCGCAGCGCCGCGACGCCCCAGGGCGCGCGCGCGACGGCACCTACCGGAAGGACTCCCATGCGCAAGACCCTGATCCGCACGGCGGCCGTCGCCGCCGCCCTGACGTTCCTCGCCGCGTGCAGCGGCAACGAGACCCCGGCGGCGGAGACGACGAGCCCCGCGGCTACCGAGACGACCGAGCCGGCCGGCGGCGCCACCGGCGCGCTGACCATCTGGGTCGACGAGAACCGCAAGCCCGCGGTCCAGGCCGCGGTGGACATCTACAACAAGACGAACCCCGGCGTGACGGTCGAGCTCGTGCAGAAGAACTTCGAGGACATCCGCGCCGACTTCCTCGCCCAGGTCCCCACCGGCGAGGGCCCGGACATCACGATCGGTGCGCACGACTGGCTCGGCTCGTTCATCGTCAACGGCGTGGCCGAGCCCGTCGACCTCGGCGACAAGGTCTCGGAGTTCGAGTCCGTCGCGACGCAGGCGTTCACGTACGACGGGCAGATGTACGGCCTGCCGTACGCGCTCGAGACGGTCGCGATCGTGCGGAACACCGCGCTCGCCGACTCGACGCCGGCCACCTGGGACGAGCTGATCGCCAAGGGGACCGAGGCGAAGACCAAGTACCCGTTCGTCATCAACACCAACGGCACGACGGGTGACGCCTACACGTACTACGGGCTGCAGACGTCGTTCGGTGCACCGGTGTTCGTCCAGAACGCCGACGGCTCGTACACGAACGAGATCGGGATGGGCGGCGACGCCGGCCTGGCGTTCGCGACGTTCCTCGGCGAGAACGGCATGAAGGGCTCCGGCCACTTCTCCACCGACTGGACCTACGACGTCGCCAACCAGGAGTTCGCCGACGGCAACGCGCCGTACACGATCGCCGGTCCGTGGGCGATCCAGACGTTCAAGGACGCGGGCATCGACGTCGCGGTCGACCCGATCCCGTCGGCCGGTGGCGAGACGGCAGCGCCGTTCGTCGGCGTCCAGGGCTTCTACCTGTCGGCGCAGAGCGAGAACAAGCTCGTCGCGAACGACTTCCTCGTGAACTACGTGGCGACCGCCGACGTCATCAAGGCGCTGTACGACGCCGACCCGCGCCTGCCCGCGATGACGGTCGTGGCCGACCAGGTCGCGTCCGACCCGATCGTGGCGGGCTACCTCGCCGCGTCGAAGAACGGTGCGCCCATGCCGTCCATCCCGGAGATGGGCGATGTGTGGGAGCACTGGAACGCCGCGGAGTCCTCGATCATCTCGGGTGCCGCGACGCCCGAGGCCGCGTGGACGAAGATGCTCACCGATCTCGAGGCCGCGATCGGCTGACGGACCGGGTCGGCGGCGAGGCCGCTGGCGTAGCCCTCGCCGCCGACCCTTCCCGCTCCGCGTACCACAGGCCTCCGGAGGAGACATGACCACCGAGCAGTCGCTCACCGCCGCCGTCGTCGGCGACGAACCGCCGCCGACGCGGCGCAGCAGGCAGTCCCATGCGCGTGCGTGGGACGGACTCGGCTTCGGCTTCCTCGCGAAGCTCGCGCTCATGGCGCTGGTGAACGCGCTCGGCGTCGCGGCCGGCTGGTCGGCCTACGTCAACGGCGCCTGGGTGCTGCTCGGCGTCATGGTGGGTCTGCTCGTCGTGGCGGACTGGGTCTACTTCAGCCGGCGGCCCGTCCCGCTCAAGTACCTGTTCCCCGGGCTGGCGTTCCTGGCCGCGTTCCAGCTGTTCACGATCGGCTACACGGGCTACGTCGCGCTGACCAACTACGGCACGGGGCACAACGTGACCCAGGCGCAGGCCGTCGACGCGCTGCTGAGCCAGAACGAGAAGAAGGTCCCCGACTCGCCGACCTACCCGCTCACGATCGTCGAGCAGGACGGCGAGCTCGGCTTCGCGATCGTCCAGGACGGTGCAGCCGCCGTGGGCACCGCCGACCAGCCGCTCGCCGCGGCACCCGACGCGACCGTCGCCGACGGCGTCGTGACCGCGGTCCCCGGGTGGCAGGTGGTGCCGAAGAACCAGGTGCTGAGCGACCCTGCGCTCGCGGACGAGGTGCTCGCGCTGCGCGTCCCGATCTCCGACACCGCCGAGGACGGCTCGATCCGCACCGGCGACGCCACGATCGGGTCCGTCTACCGCTCGGTCCTGGTGTACGACGAGGCCGCCGACACGCTGACCGACGCCGAGACGGGGGTGGTCTACCGAGCGACCGACGACGGGCAGTTCGTCGCCGAGGACGGCACGGCCCTGCCGGTCGGCTGGCGCGTGTTCGTCGGGTTCGAGAACTTCACGAAGGCGTTCACCGACGACACCTACGCCGGCCCGCTGCTGAAGATCGCGCTCTGGACGTTCGTGTTCGCCTTCGCGAGCGTGGTCGTCAGCTTCTTCTTCGGCCTCGTGCTCGCGCTGGTCTACAACGACCCGCGGGTGCGCGGTCGCCGCGTGCTGCGGACGCTGTTCATCCTGCCGTACGCGTTCCCCGCCTTCCTGTCCGCGCTCCTGTGGCGCGGCATGCTCAACGCCAACCCCGACTACGGGATCGTCAACCAGCTGTTCTTCTTCGGTGCGCGCATCGAGTGGCTAGACGACCCGACGCTCGCCAAGGTCTCGGTGATCCTGGTGAACCTCTGGCTGAGCTACCCGTACTGGTTCCTGGTCTGCACGGGTGCGCTGCAGTCGCTGCCCGGGGACGTGCAGGAGGCCGCCCGGATCGACGGCGCCGGCCGGTGGCGCACGTTCCAGTCGATCACGATGCCGTTGCTGCTCGTCTCGACCGCGCCGCTGCTGATCGCGTCGTTCGCGTTCAACTTCAACAACTTCACCCTGATCTACATGCTCACGGGCGGCGGGCCGCGGTTCACCGACACCTCGGCGACGCTCGGTCACACCGACATCCTGATCTCGATGGTGTACCAGATCTCCGGCGTCGCCGGCGGTCGGGCCGACTACGGCCTGGCCAGCGCGCTGTCGATCATCATCTTCGTGATCATCGGGGTGATCTCGGCGCTCATGTTCCGCCGTACTCGCCAGCTCGAGGAGGTCAACTGATGAGCGCGACCCACGTCCAGGACGGCGTGATGGCGACCCAGGCCGCTCTGCGTGCGCGCGGCCGCCGCAGGCGCTGGTTCGCCGAGGTGAGCTGGAAGTACCTGCTCGCGGTCGTCGTGATCGTCTACGCCGCGTTCCCGCTCGTCTACGTGCTCTCGGCGTCGCTCGCGAGCAGCGGCACGCTGACCGGCTCGACGCAGCTGTTCCGCTCGGTCACGTCCGCCAACTACCAGGCGCTCGACTCGACGCGGTTCTGGGAGTGGGCGGGCAACAGCCTGCAGGTCGCGGTGGTCACCGCGGCCGGCTCGGTGCTCATGGGCGCCGCGGCGGCGTACGCCTTCTCCCGGTTCCGGTTCCAGGGGCGCCGCGGCGGGCTGACGACGCTCCTGATCATCCAGATGTTCCCGCAGATGCTCGCGTTCGTCGCGATCTTCCTGCTGCTGCTCTCGCTCGGCGCGGTGATCCCGTCGCTCGGGCTGAACAGCAAGCTCGCGCTGATCTGCGTGTACCTGGGCGGTGCGCTCGGGTCCAACACGTTGCTCATGTACGGGTTCTTCAACAGCGTCCCGCGCGAGCTCGACGAGGCCGCGAAGATCGACGGGGCCTCGCACGCGCAGATCTACTGGACGATCATCCTGCGCCTCGTGACCCCGATCCTCGCGGTCGTCGGGCTCCTGTCCTTCATCGCGACGTTCGGCGAGTTCATCCTCGCGCGCGTGATCCTGACGTCCGAGAGCAACTGGACGCTCGCGGTCGGCATGTACGCGTGGGTCTCCGACCAGCTCAACGCCAACTGGGGCCTGTTCGCGGCGGGCGCCGTGATCGCCGCGCTGCCCGTGCTCGTGCTCTTCCTGGTGCTGCAGAAGTACATCGTCGGCGGTCTGACCGCCGGATCCGTGAAGGGCTGAGTCCGCTCGACTGCGCCCGCTGTGGTTCGACGACCCGTCGTCCGGGACGGCTCGTCGCTGCTCGTCCGACCCCTCTCGCTCGACGAAGGGAAGTCCCGTGCTGTCATCGTCGTCCGCACGTCCCCGCCGGCTCGCCGCGTTCGCCGCGTCCGCCGCCGCCGGTTCGCTCCTGGTCCTCACCCCGCCGCTGGCCGCCTCGGCGGCCGACGGACCGGCGCCTGATGCTCCCGCCGGCATCGTCGTCGAGCCGGTCGAGGGCCTGCCCGCCGACTTCGTCCGCGGGGTCGACGTCTCGTCGGTCGTCGCGCTCGAAGAGAGCGGGGTCGTGTTCCGCGACGCCGCCGGGCGGCCCGCCGACCTGTTCGCGACGCTCGCCGCCTCGGGCGTGACCGACGTGCGGGTGCGCGTCTGGAACGACCCGTACGACGCGCACGGCGCGGGCTACGGCGGTGGCACGGTCGACGTCGACCGCGCGGTCGAGATCGGCCGGCGGGCGACCGCCGCCGGGCTCGGCGTCCTGGTCGACTTCCACTACTCCGACTTCTGGGCGGACCCCGCCAAGCAGTCGGCGCCCAAGGCGTGGGCGGGCCTCACGGTGGACCAGACGGCCGACGCCGTCGAGGCGTTCACGACGACGAGCCTGCAGCAGTTCGAGGACGCGGGCGTCGACGTCACGATGGTCCAGGTCGGCAACGAGACGAACAACGGCGTCGCGGGCGTCTGGGTCGCGGACAACGGCTGGGACTGGGGCGAGGTCGCGAAGATCTACTCCGCCGGGAGCGCCGCGGTGCGCGCCGTGCTCCCCGACGCGCTCGTCGCGCTGCACTTCACGAACCCCGAGAGCAGCGGCTCGTACAGCTGGATCGCGAGCGAGCTCGCCGAGCACGACGTCGACTACGACGTGTTCGCCTCGTCGTACTACCCGTTCTGGCACGGCTCGCTCGACAACCTCACGAGCGTGCTCAGCCAGGTCGCGACCACGTACGACAAGAAGGTCATGGTCGCCGAGACGTCGTGGGCCGCCACGCTCGAGGACGGCGACGGGCACCCGAACACCGTGCGCGCCGGCCAGAACGACGCGAACCTGCCCTACCCGATCAGCGTGCAGGGCCAGGCGAACGCGTTCCGCGATGTCGTCGAGGCCGTGCACGAGGTCGGTGACGCGGGCATCGGCGTCTACTACTGGGAGCCCGCGTGGCTGCCGGTCGGGTCGCCCACGCAGGACAACGCGACGCTCTGGGAGCGGGACGGCTCCGGCTGGGCGTCGAGCGCCGCGGGCGAGTACGAGGACGACGCTGCGACCTGGTACGGCGGCTCGTCGTGGGACAACCAGGCGCTGTTCGACGTCGAGGGCGAGCCCCGCGCCTCGCTCGGCGTGTTCGGGGCCGTCGTGACCGGTGCGGACGCCCCGAGGGCCACGTACGAGGTGGCGCCCGCGACGGTCGCGGTCGACGACGGTGCGGCGATCACCCTGCCCGCCACAGTGGGCGTGACCTACAACGACGCGACCACGGCCGACGTCCCGGTCACCTGGAGCGACTCGGTCGAGTGGATCTCCGGCCCGGGCACGTACACCGTCTCGGGAACGACGAGCGACGGCGACGCGGCGCGCGCGGTCGTGACCGTCCGCGCGGTCGGTGCGGGCGTGAACCACGTGCAGGAGCCCGGCTTCGAGACGTGGGGCTGGCCGGCCTGGGCGTTCGACGGGACCGCGGCGGAGTGGAAGCCGGGAGACGCCTTCGAGGGCAGCTACGCCGTGAACCTGTACGTCGCCGAGGACCGCAGCGGCTCGGTGCGTCAGACGATCACCGGCTTGGAGCCGGGCGCGTACACGCTGTCCGCCGCCGCGGCCGGGGACGGAGAGGCCGCGGGCGACACGGTCGAGCTGTTCGCGACCGTCGACGGTGCGACGAGCACGGCGCCGTTCAGCCTCGACGGCTGGAAGCTCTGGAGCCGACCGACCTTGCCGGTCCTCGTCGGTGAGTCGGGGACGGTCACGGTCGGCGCGCAGTTCGACCTGACCGCGGGTGCGTGGGCGTGGCTCGACGCGTTCTCGCTCGTGAGGACGGTCGACGCCCCCGACACGTCCGAGCTGACCGCGGCGATCGCGGCCGCGGACGAGGTCTCGCCGCACCGCTTCACCGCGCAGTCGTCGGCGGCGCTCGCGCGTGCCGTCGAGATCGGCCGGATCGTGCTCGCCGGCGGCGACCTCGTGGCGCAGGACCAGGTCGACGCGGCCACGGCGCTCGTCCTCGCGGCGACCGCGGGCGTCGTCGTCGCACGCGAGGCGACGCCGCGGGTGACCGCGTCGTCGCCGCGCGTCGCGCACGGGCAGGCCGCGCAGGTCACGGTCACGGTCGCCGCGCGCTCGACGGAGCGACCCACCGGGCACGTGGCCGTGACGGTGGGCGGGACCACGGTCGACGCCGAGCTCCGCTACGCCGACGAGGGCACCGTCGTCGTGCCCCTCCCGGTGCTGGCGCCCGGCACGCACGCGGTCACGGTCGCGTACGGCGGCGACTGGAAGGTCGCCCCGGGGACCGCGCGCGCGACGGTCAGGGTCGCGAGGGCCGTGGCGACCGTCACCGGCCGGCTGCAGAGGTCGACGATCACGCCGACCGAACGGGCCAAGGTGGACGTCGTCGTGACGGCTCCCACCGGCCTGATCCCGACCGGCACGGTCACCGTACGGGCCGGGCGGTACTCGCAGGTCGCGACGCTGCGCTCGTCGGCCAAGGGCAAGGTCACCGTGACCCTGCCGCGGATGACGTCGCGCGCGGAGCGCACGGTCACGGTCACGTACTCGGGCGACGCGTCGCTCACCGCGGCGTCCGCGGTGGTCGGGACGCTGCGCGTCGCGAAGGCCGTGCCGCGCGTGACGGCGACGCTCGAGCGCGCGTCGGTCTCGGCGTCGCAGCGGGCGAAGGTCACGGTCCGGGTCTCGGCGCCGGGGGTGGCCGCGCCCACCGGCCGGGTGACCGTGCGGATCGGTGCGACGAGCCACGTCGTGGCGCTCCGTGCGGCCGACCAGGGCCGGGCGACCGTCGAGCTGCCGCCGCGGACCGCGGGCACGTACACCGTCCGCGTCAGCTACCTGGGCAGCGCGAGCGTGCTCGCGGGGAAGGCGGCGCCGCTCACGTTGCGCGTCCGCTGAGCCCAGGACGACGCGAGGGCGGTGACCGACGGCTGCGGTCACCGCCCTCGTGGTGCGTCGGTCAGACCTCCTGCTGCAGGAAGATCGCGCCCAGCGGGGGGACGCGCACGAGCGCGGAGTACGGCCGGCCGTGGTGCGGGTCCGGCTGCGCCTCGACGACGCCGAGGTTGCCGACGCCCGAGCCGCCGTACTCGTGCGCGTCGGTGTTGAAGACCTCGGTCCACCGGCCGCCGGCGGGCAGCGCGAGCCGGTAGCTCTCGTGCGGCGTGCCGGCGAAGTTGACCAGCACCACGAGCGGCGGCGTCGCCGTGCCCTTGCGCAGGTAGGCGAGCACGTTGTGGTCCGCGTCGTCGGAGTCGATCCACTCGAAGCCGTCGGGCGTGTGGTCGAGCTGCCACAGCGCCGGGGTGCGCTGGTAGAGCGCGTTGAGGTCGCGCAGCATGCGGTGCACGCCGGCGCGCAGCGGGTCGTCCAGGGCCCACCAGTCGAGCGAGCGGGACTCGCTCCACTCGTCGGGCTGCGCGAACTCCTGGCCCATGAACAGCAGCTTCTTGCCCGGGTGGGTCCACTGGTAGGCGTACAGCGCGCGCACGCCCGCGGACTTCTGCCAGTGGTCGCCCGGCATCCGGGCGTACACCGAGCCCTTGCCGTGCACGACCTCGTCGTGCGAGATCGGCAGGAGGTACTGCTCGGAGAACGCGTAGACCATCGAGAACGTGATCTCGCCGTGGTGGTACCGGCGGTGGATCGGCTCCTCCTTGAGGTACCGGAGCGTGTCGTTCATCCAGCCCATGTTCCACTTCAGGCCGAAGCCGAGGCCGTTGTGGTCGGTGGGCGCCGTGACGCCGGGCCAGGCGGTGGACTCCTCGGCGATCATCATCGTGCCGGGCGCCCGGCGGTACGCGGTCGCGTTGGTCTCCTGCAGGAAGGCGATCGCGTCGAGGTTCTCGCGCCCGCCGTGCTTGTTGGGGCGCCACTGCCCGGGCTGGCGCGAGTAGTCGAGGTAGAGCATCGAGGCGACCGCGTCCACGCGCAGCGCGTCGACGTGGAACTCCGTGAGCCAGAAGACGGCGTTGGCGACGAGGAAGTTGCGCACCTCGTTGCGGCCGTAGTTGAACACGTACGTGCCCCAGTCGGGCTGCTCGCCGAGCAGCGGGTCCGGGTGCTCGTACAGCGCGGTGCCGTCGAACTGCGCGAGCGCCCACTCGTCCTTGGGGAAGTGGCCCGGCACCCAGTCGACGATCACGCCGATGCCCGCGCGGTGCAGCGTGTCGATCAGGTAGCGCAGGTCGTCGGGGTGGCCGAACCGTGAGGTCGCGGCGTAGTACCCGGTCACCTGGTAGCCCCACGACGGCGCGTACGGGTGCTCCGCGACGGGCAGCAGCTCGACGTGCGTGAAGCCCAGGTCCAGGACGTACTCGGTGAGCTGGTGGGCGAGGTCGCGGTACGACAGGCCCTGGCGCCACGAGCCGAGGTGCACCTCGTAGACCGACAGCGGGCCGTTGTGCGGGTCGGTCGCGGCGCGGGCCGCCATCCACTCGTCGTCGGTCCACGTGTAGGTGGACTCGACGACGACCGACGCGGTCGCGGGCGGGACCTCGGTGCCGCGGGCCATGGGGTCGGCCTTCTGGCGCCATGTGCCGTCGTGCGTGAGGATCTCGAACTTGTAGCGAGCGCCCGCGGTCACGGCGGGGACGAACAGCTCCCAGATGCCCGAGTCGCCGAGCGAGCGCATCGCGTGGGTCGCACCCTGCCAGTAGTTGAAGTCGCCGACGACGCGCACCGCGCGCGCGTTGGGCGCCCACACGGCGAACGACGTGCCGTGCACCTCGCCGAGCGTGCTCGGGTAGGTGCGCACGCGAGCGCCGAGCACGGTCCACAGCTCCTCGTGCCGACCCTCGCGGATGAGGTGACGGTCGAGCTCCTGGACGGTCGGCAGGAACCGGTACGGGTCGTCGGCGAGGGTCGTCGTGTCGCCGTACGTGACCTCGACGCGGTAGTCGGGCACGTCCTCGCCGGGGAGCACCGCGACCCAGATGCCGTCCTGCTCGTGCCGCGCCGGGACGCGGGTGTCGGGCGTGATCACGACGACCGAGTCGGCCAGCGGGCGCAGCAGCCGGATCGTCACGCCGCCGTCGCCGGGGTGCGGGCCGAGCACGCCGTGGGGGTCGTACCAGGAGCCGTGGGCGACGGCCCGCAACGTGTCGGGGTCGGCAGGTACGGGGGACGGGGCGGTCGCGCTCATGCGCCTAGCCAACCACCCCGCGGGGTGGCGCGCAGGGTTCCCCGCCGCATGACCTGCCCGGACGTCGCCGTGCGCCGACGCGGACCCGGTCGCTCAGTCGGGCGGCGCGGGTGCGGTGCTGCCGCGCGCGACGAGGCGAGGGAGCGGGGCGGTGTACGACCGCACCGGCCCGTCGGCCAGCACGTTGAGCACGCAGTCCGCGACCTGCACGCCCATCGCGTGCACGTCGAGGCTCATGGCGGACAGCGGCGGGTGCGCGAGCCGGCA
>NZ_BJLQ01000059.1 GCF_006538725.1 Cellulomonas gelida | reverse complement strand
CCGCCCGCCGCTGGGCCCCCTCCCAGCGGCGGGCGGTCGCGTGCTGCCCGTCCCGACGTCAGCGGGTGCGGGCCCTCGGGTCGAGTCGCAGGGCGTCGCGCATCGTGAAGAACAGGTCGGTCTGGTCCGTCAGCCCCGCGACGCTCGCCGCCCACGGTCCGTAGGCCGCCACCCGCACCTGGCTGCCGGTGTGCTGCTGCGAGCCGCCCTCCTCGGCCGTCCCGTACGCGACGGTCATGTTCTTGCCGTCGGCGGTGACGAGCGTCCGCGTCAGCCCGGGCGTGGTGGAACCGGCCGCCACGATCTGGCTCGAGTGCGCGTGGTCCGCCGTCACGACGACGAGCGTGTCGCGGTGCTTCTTGGCGTACGCGAGCGCGACCTGCGTGGCCTCGTCGAGGTCGACCGTCTCACCGATCTGCCCGCACGGGTTCGCGGCGTGGTCCTGCTTGTCGATGCTCGCGCCCTCGACCTGCAGGAAGAAGCCCTTGCGCGCGCGGGGCTGGTCGAGCAGGTCGATCGCCTTGGTCGTGAGCTCGGCGAGCGTGGGAGCGGAGCCGTACGCCGGGTTCGGCGTGCAGCGCACCGCGGGCTCGCCGCCGCCGGTGTGCGTGGCGAGCGGGCCGTTCCAGCGCACCGGCAGGTTGCCCGCGCCGAACAGCCCGAGCACGGGTCGCTTCTGATCGGCGGTGCGGACCTGGGCGAGACCCGCCTCGTCGGTCACCACCTGGTAGCCACGCTCGGTGGCCTGCTGCAGCAGCGTCTTGCCCGCCCACGGACCGGCGACGGCCGTCTCGCCGAACGACTTCGCGCCGCCGCCGAGCGTGACGTCCGCGCGGGTCGCCAGGATCTGCTCGGAGATCGAGCCGAGACCGCCGTTCTCGAGCGCGTTCGTCGGGCAGGTCTTCGTCGTCGCGACCGGGCCGTAGCAGGACCGGCTCGTCACGTGCGAGGCGAGGACCGCGGGCGTCGCGTCCTGGATCTCCGCGGTCGAGACGTTGCCCGTGCGCAGGCCGTTGGCCCGCGCGAGCTCGAGGATCGTGCGCTGCGGCTTGCCGGTGACGTCGACGGAGACCGCGCCGTTGTACGACTTGGTGCCCGTCGCCCACGCCGTGCCCGACGCCGCCGAGTCCGTCACGTAGTCCGGCTTGCCGTCGGCCTTGTCGAGCGCGTACGTCGTGTACTGACCGGTCACGGGGAGCGCGTCGAGGCCCGCGAACCGGCCCGCCGCGCCCAGCGCGTAGTTGCGGGCGACGGTGATCTCCGAGTCGCCCATCCCGTCGCCGATCAGCAGGATGACGTTGCGGGCGTGCCCGCCGACGAGCTGCTTGCGCAGCTGGTGCGTCTGGTCGCCGGCGATGCGGCGGGCGTCGCCGTTGCCGGTCAGGCTGCCCGTGGCCGCCCAGCCCGTCGCGGCGCCGGCGGTCAGCGCCAGCGCGATCGTCGCGACGGCCGCGGGGCGCAGCATGCGTGTCCTCATCAGGGTGCTCCTCGATGTGGTGCCCCGCCGCCCGATGCGCGCGGGTGGCACCACTCCACCGACGTCGGGTGGCGCGCAGCCGCCGCGCGGGTGTCGTGCGCTGGAGCACCGGACGACGATCCGGCAAACGCGGGCGAACCGGACGGAGCGCCGGTGCCCGTCGGGTCGAGAGCGGGCGGGGCTATGCTCGCGCCGATGCCCAGGGGTGTGCGCCTCCTCCTCCTGGCGGGCCTGACCCTGGTGTGGGTGGGCGCGCTGGGCCGGCTGCGCGCGTTCGCCCAGCTGTGCCTGCCGCCCGACGCCCTGGACCGCCTGACGCTGCACGTGACGTCGGTCGCGCGCGCGGTCGGGTGCGTGCAGGGCGAGGCCGGCCCGGACGCGCTGACGCGGTCCGCGGTCCTGGTTGCTGCCGCGTTGCTGCCGCTGCTGCTCCTGCGCGAGCTGCTGGTGAGCCTGCACGCAGCCGGGCTCGCGGCGCCGCTCGTCGCGCTCGTGCGCCGGCTCGTCGGGGGTCTCGAGCTGCAGCCTGTGGGCACGCTCGTCGTCGCCCATGCGGGGCCCGCCCGTGCCTCTCGGTGGCCGTTGCGCTCCGCCGTCGGGCACTCCTCCACCTGGTCGCACCGGGGACCGCCGCGGTTCGTCTGAGCCGCCGCCCGTCCCCGTACGTCCGACCAAGGAGTCCTCGTCATGCCCGCACCACAGTCCCCGCAGCCCACGTCCCAGAAGTCCCCTCACCCCACCCGCGACCAGCGTCGCGAGCTCGCGCGCCAGCAGGCGCGCGAGGCGCGGGAGCGCCAGCAGCGCGCGGCCCGTCGCACGCGCCTCGTCGTCGTCGCGCTCGTCGTCGTCGCGGTCCTCGGGCTCGTCGCCGCGCTCGTCTCCGCCGTCCTGCGTGCTCAGGAAGGCCGGGTGGTCGCCGCCGACGTCCTGTACCCGACCCAGTCGCCCGCGCTCGCGGACGTCACCCTTCCCGCGACGGCCGACCCGCAGACCGGCGGGCTCCCGGTCAGTGCGGCGGGTGTCGGGTCGGTCGGCGACGGGGTCACCGTCGACGTCTACCTCGACCCGATGTGCCCGTGGTGCGGCGTGCTCGAGCAGGTCAACGGCGACGACCTGGCCGAGCTCGTCGCGCAGCAGGGCGTCACGGTCGTCTACCACCCGGTCGCGGTCCTCGACGAGCTCTCCCGCGGGACGGTCTACTCGACGCGCGCGGTCAACGCGCTCGGCGTGGTCGCGGACCGCGCGCCCGCGGCGTTCCCGGCGTTCCTGGCATCGCTGTTCGCCGAAGGCACGCAGCCGGAGGAGGGCTCGGAGGGCCTCGACGACGACACCCTCGCGTCGCTCGCCGAGTCCGCGGGCGTGCCGGCTGACGTGACCGCGACGTTCACGACCAGCACGCCGAAGGGTCGGCTGTTCGCCGGGTGGGCCGCCGCGACGCCCGCGCTGATCCCGCTGAACGCCCAGGGCAAGGCCGTCACACCGACCGTGCTCATCGACGGCGAGCGCTGGGAGGGCGACTTCACCGTGCCTGGCGCGCTGCGCGCCGCGATCGAGACCGCGATCGGCTGACCGGACGGCGGGTCCGGCCACCCCGCGGCCGGACCCGCCGACGCGCGGTCTGACGATGCCTCAGGTCCAGGCGACCTCAGGTGATGACGACGAGCGTGCCGGCCGGGACGCGCTTCCAGAGCAGGTCGGCGACCTCGTCGGACAGGCGGATGCAGCCGTTCGACACCTCGCCGCGCGAGCGCAGCGTCGTCGTGTGGAAGGCCGTCGCGGACGTGCCGGTGCGCGTGTCGTAGTCGTCCATGGTCTCGCTCTGCGTGGACAGCAGGATCACGCGCGGTGTCGTCGTGCCCGGCTGGTCCCAGAACGCCCCGACGACGAACTGCGGCCCCGGCGGCGTGGGTCGCGACGGCGACCCGGTGGCGAGCACGGGGTGCGTCGTGACGTCCTGCCCGTCGTCGATCGTCACGGTCTGCGCGGACGTGTCGACGGTGACACGCCAGTCGGTGCCGCCGGGCGTGGTGTCGGCTGCCCGGACCCACGCCGTGCGCTCGTTGACGCGCGTCGCGTCCTGGCTCGGCAGCGCGCCGCGCGCGGCGACCATGACGCGCAGCCAGCCGTCGCGCGCGTCGACCACGGGGACGGTCGTGGCGATCCCGAGCGTCCGTGCCGGCAGCACGCCGACCGGCCGGCCGTGGGGCGCGTCGTACGCGGCGGTGTCGCGCACGACCGATGCCGTGCGCCAGCGGCCGAGCGTCGCGTCGTCGTTCTCGAGCTGGGTGAGGCCGTCGAGCGCGAGCAGGCCGGGCACGACGTGCACCGGGTCGATGACGGTGAGCGTCGTCAGGTCGGGGAGCGGCTCGGGGGACGGGACGGCGGCCTTCGCGACCGTGACGTCCTCGTGCACGACGACGGCAGGCGCGATCGGGTCGGCGTCGACCGTGCCGGACGAGGCGCACCCGGCGAGGGCCGCGACGAGGGTCGCGACGAGCAGGGCCGCGGCTGACGCGCGTGCCCGTCGGGGCCGTGCGGTGGCGCCCACGCAGCCTCCCTCGTCGTCCGGGTCGTCCCGATCTCATGGTGCCGCAGGACGCGTCCGTGCACCCGGTTGCGTCCGCGGCGCAGGGGGCGGCCCGCCCCTCGGCGGACGGGCGGCGGACCCGGAGGGACGAGGGCACTACGCCGTTCGGGTGGTCCGAATTGTCCGATCTTGCGGTGGTGTTCACCCGGCCGGACGATGGGCGGACGTGGTGCCGCGGCGCCGCGGTACGCGCGTGCCCGCCGGTGCGTGCGTCCGGCGATCGACGACGAGGAGACCGACGTGGCCGAGGAGCTGAGGTCGCCGATCCGGCAGGGTGCGCACGACATCGCGGTCGAGCGCGAGCGGATGCGCCGTCGCCGCGTCTACCGGCTCGCCGCGCTCGTCCTGCTCGTGGAGGCGTGGGTCATCGCGGCCGCGTTCCTCAACCGGTCGCCCCTGCCGCAGCTGCCGACGATGGACCCGTTCCTCGTGACGATCATCGTCTTCTTCGTCGCGATGCTGCTGCTCGTCGTGCTGACGACGGTCGGGACGTCTCGCTCGCCGCACCTCGTCTACCGCCCCGAGCAGGTGGACGTGCGGCTCGACGACGTGATCGGCATCGACCCCGTGAAGGAGGACGTGCGCCGCTCGATCGACCTGTTCCAGACGCACCGGCGGTTCGCCGACCAGATGGGCGGCACCCCGCGCCGCGGCCTGCTGTTCGAGGGCCTGCCCGGGACCGGCAAGACCATGACCGCCAAGGCGATGGCCGCCGAGGCGGGCGTGCCGTTCTTGTTCGTCTCGGCCACGTCGTTCCAGTCGATGTACTACGGCGCGACGGCCCGCAAGATCCGCGCGTACTTCCGGGCGCTGCGCAACACCGCCCGGCGCGAGGGTGGCGCGATCGGGTTCATCGAGGAGATCGACGCGATCGCACTGCGCCGCGGCGGGATGCTCGGTGCGGTCCCGTCCGGGATCCCGTCCGCCTCGTCGTCGTGCGTCTCGGCCTCCTCCGGGCTGCTGCCGGGACTCGGCGGGACGACGACGAACGCGGTCGTCTCGGAGGGCACCGGCGGGGTCGTGAACGAGCTGCTCGTGCAGATGCAGTCGTTCGACGAGCCGACGGGCACCGACAAGCTCGTCAACCGCATGATCGCGGCCGTGAACCTGTTGCTGCCGGGCCACAAGCAGCTCAAGCAGCGCCGCCCGGGACGCGCGCCGATCCTGCTGATCGCCGCGACCAACCGCGCGGACTCGCTCGACCCCGCGCTCCTGCGCCCGGGCCGGTTCGACCGGCACCTGACGTTCTCCACGCCCGACGCGCACGGTCGTCGGGCGCTCGTCGACCACTTCCTGGCCCGACGCTCGCACGAGGTCTCGCTCGACGACCCCGCGCTGCGCGACCGCATCGCGGCGGCGACCAACGGGTGGACGCCGGTCATGGTCGAGCACCTGCTCGACGAGGCGCTCGTCAACGCGCTGCGCCGCGGCTCGACCACCATGTCGTTCCACGACGTCGAGCAGGCGCGCATCACCGAGATGGTCGGGATCGGCCAGCCCGTGCGCTACACCGAGGCCGAGCAGCAGCTGATCGCGACGCACGAGGCCGGGCACGCGACCGTCGCGTGGCTCGTCGCGCCGAACCGCACGCTCGAGGTGCTGACGATCATCCGCCGCGGCGAGGCGCTCGGCCTGCTCGCGCACACCGACTGCGAGGAGGTCTGGACGCACTCGCAGTACGACCTGCAGGCGCTCGTGCAGATCGCCATGGGCGGATGGGTGGCCGAGGAGCTGTTCTACGGGCACACCTCGACCGGTCCCGCGAGCGACCTCGCCGCCGCGACCCGGACCGCCGCGCAGATGGTCGGGGCCGCGGGCATGACGGGCTCGCTCGTCTCGTTCCTCGCGGTCGACCGGGACCTGGTCTCCGCGGTCCTCGCCGACCCGGCGTCACGCGAGCAGCTCGAGGGTGTGCTCGACGAGGCCCGGTCGACTGTCCGGCGTCTGCTGTCCCGCAACCGGCACCTGGTCGAGGCGCTGCGCGACGCGCTGCTCGACCGGCACGAGCTGATCGGCCCGGAGATCACCGACGTGCTCGAGCGCGCGCAGTCGATGGCCGAGGTCCGCACCGCCCGCCCGGTGCTGGCCAAGGCGATGGCTGGCCGCCTCGGCAGCAACCCGGCCGCCTGACCCGTCGGCCGATCACGCCGCCGATAGCCTGCGGGTGTGCCCGAAGGTCATACGGTCCACCGCATCGCCCGCCAGCTCGACGCCGACCTCGTCGGCCGCGCCCTGCGGGTGAGCTCGCCGCAAGGGCGGTTCGCCGCCGGCGCCGCACGGCTCGACGGCCAGGTGCTCGAGCGCTCGTCGGCCGTGGGCAAGCACCTGTTCCTCGAGTTCGCAGGCGGCGACGTGCTGCGCGTGCACCTCGGCCTGTACGGCGCGTGGGACTTCTACGGGCGGCTGTCCCCGATCGTGGCGGGCGAGGCCGCGTGGGGGTCGCTGGGTGCGCCGCGGCTGCGGCGAGCGGTCCGCATGGGGGAGGACGAGCGTGAGTCGCCCGCCGACGAGGGCGGCCTCGTCGCGGGTGTGCCGCACGGCGACGCGTTCCCGCCCGAGCCCGTCGGCCAGGTGCGCGTGCGCCTCGCGACCGACGAGACCGTGGCGGACCTGCGCGGACCGTCGGCGTGCGAGGTGCTCGACCCGGAGGCGGCCGCGGCGGTCGTCGCACGGCTCGGACCGGACCCGGCCACGGAGAGCGACCTGGCTGCCGCGGGTGCCGAGATGGTGCGCCGCCTGCGCGCGCGGGGCGTCGCCGTCGGGCAGCTGCTCATGGACCAGTCGGTGGTCGCGGGGATCGGCAACATCTACCGCGCCGAGCTGCTGTTCCGCGCGCGGCTCGACCCGTGGACCCCGGGCAAGCAGGTCCCGCCGGCCGTCGCGCTCGCGCTCTGGCAGGACTGGGCCCGCCTGCTGCCCGACGGCATCGCGACCGGCGTGATGATCACCCGGGAGGACCTGACCCCCGACGAGCGCCGCGCCGCCCTCACGGACAAGGCCCTGCGCCACTGGGTCTACGGCCGCGCAGGCGAGCCCTGCTACGTCTGCGGCACCCCGATCACGGTCGAGGACATGGCCTCCCGCAAGCTCTACCGCTGCCCCACCTGCCAACAGCGCCCCTGACCGACCCATGCCCCTCCCCGGACCCCCGCGCGGGACCGGTGTAGGGGGCAGGCATGATGGTCGGCATGGAACTGCGAGTGTTTACCGAGCCTCAGCAGGGGGCCACCTACGACGACCTGCTGCGCGTCGCGCGCGCGACCGAGGACCTGGGTTTCGACGCCTTCTTCCGCTCCGACCACTACCTGGGCATGGGCACCGAGGGCCTGCCGGGACCGACGGACGCGTGGACCACGCTCGCCGGCCTGGCGCGGGAGACGAGCCGGATCCGGCTCGGCACGCTCGTGTCGTCGGTCACCTACCGCTACCCGGGGATCCTGGCGATCCAGGTCGCGCAGGTCGACCAGATGTCGGGCGGGCGCGTCGAGCTCGGGCTGGGCACGGGGTGGTTCGAGGCGGAGCACCGCGCGTACGGCATCCCGTTCCCCGCCAAGCGGTTCGGTCTGCTCGAGGAGCAGCTCGAGATCGTCACCGGGCTGTGGGGCACGCCGGTCGGGGAGAAGTACGGCTTCGCGGGCGAGCACTACACGCTCGAGGACTCACCGGCGCTGCCGAAGCCCGTGCAGCAGGTCCACGGCCGCCCGGGTGTGCCCGTGATCGTCGGCGGTAACGGCCCGGTGCGCACGCCCGCGCTCGCGGCGAGGTTCGCGAGCGAGTTCAACCTCTCGTTCCCCGAGCTCGACACGGTCGCGGAGAAGTTCGCGCGCGCCCGCGCGGCGTGCGCGGCGATCGACCGCCCCGCCGACGATCTGGTGCTCTCCGCGGCGCTCGTGCTGTGCGTCGGCAAGGACGAGGCGCAGTTCCGGCAGCGTGCCGAGGCGATCGGCCGAGAGCCCGACGAGCTGCGCGCCCACGGGCTCGCCGGCACGCCGGACGAGGTCGTCGAGCGGCTCGGCTGGTTGCGCGAGCAGGGCGCGAGCCGCGCCTACCTGCAGGTGCTCGACCTGGCCGACCTGGACCACCTCGAGCTCGTCGCGAGCGAGGTTGCGCCTCAGCTCGGCTGAACGTCGCGCTGGTGCTCGGGCGTCGGTCCGGGCACCAGCGCGTCCTCGTCGGACGCGACGTGCGCGGCCGCGGCCGGGTCGTCGTCCGGGTCGCCCGAGCTCAAGCGGGGCGCGTGCGTCTCGCGCAGCAGGTCGAGCACGACCGTCGCGGCCAGCACGACGAGCGCGACGTTGCGCGCCGCGAGCACGAGCGTCATCCCCACGCCGCCCGTCGTGATCTGCGGGTATCCCCACGGGAAGATGAGCTGCGTCGCCCCCGCGATCGCGGCGACGAACCACGCGGTCGACCGCCACCCGGGCAGGCGCAGCGCGAGCGCGACCGCCACCGGCGGCGCGATCCACCCGATGAACTGCGGCGACCCGACCTTGTTCAGGACGATCAGCAGCGTCGCGACCAGCAGCGCGCCGCGCACCAGCAGCTGGGCGCGCGCGGTCTCGTCGGACCACAGGCGCGGGCCCAGTCGGCGGGCGCACCACCACAGGAACACCCCCGCGGCGGCGATGCCGACGAGGAACAGCACGCCGAGCGCGTCCGCCGCGCCCTGCGCGCCCGGGCCGTGCACCTCCCACGTGATGAGCTCGGCATTGAGCTCGACGCCCACCTCGGGGTCGACGAGGCTCGCCAGCAGCCACGGGGTCGCACCCACGGACTCGGCCTGCAGCCCGCGCTCACCCTGCTCGGTGAGGAACGACAGCAGGTGCTCCCGGCCGCCGCCGAGGACGACGAGCGCGACGACGCCCGCGCACACGAGCGCGACGGGCAGCACCACCTCGCGCCAGGGGCGGCGCACGACGACGACGAGCGCGAGCAGCAGCGCGCCGGGCGCGGCCTTGACCCACGCCCCGGCCGTCAGGAGCGCGGCGGCCATCCGCGGGCGTCGTAGCGCGACGACGAGCGCCCCGACCACCAGTGGCGCGACGACCGCGTCGAGCCGCCCCATCGCGACAGGCCCGAGCAGCGCGGTGAACCCCACCCACCACCACGCCCCCGCCGTGGTGCGCTCGATGTGCCGGTGGCCGACCACGCGCGGCGCGTGCAGCAACGCCACCAGCCCCACGGCGTTGAACGCCGTGACCCACAGGCTCCACGCCAGCGCGTACCCCGTGGTGCTGTCCGTTCCGCCGGTCGCGGCGGTCAGCATCGGGACGAGCGCACCGACGGGGTAGACCCACGGCCCGTCGAGCACGGGCCACGTGCCGTCGTTCAGGCCCTGCCACATCCACCAGCGGTACAGGTCGATGTCCCAGAACGTCTGCGAGGGTCGCAGGAACACGCCCAGCACCAGCAACCAGGCGTGGACCAGCAGGAACGCGACCCAGACGGCCAGGGTCGAGCGGCGCAGGCGGTGCAGCGGGGCCTCCGTGCTGGCGGGCCCCGTGCGGGACGAGGCGGTGGTCGGGCGGACTACTGGAGCGGCGGGGTGACGACGCCGGTCTGCGGACCGGCCGGCGGCAGGACGATCGGTCGCTCCTCCTGCAGCAGCGCGTCCGGGTCCCCCTGGTCCGGCGCGTCGGGCGGCGGCGGCGCGACCGGTGCGGTCGCTGCCACCGGGTCCGGCGCTCCGCCGGGAACCACGCGGTCCGGCCAGGGCGGGGTGACGGGCTGGTCGTTCTCGGACATCTCGGCCTCCCGAGTCGCAGCGGACGTTACCGCACGACCATGTCATGCGGACGTTCTCGCTGCGCGTCGAGCGCGGACCACTACCCTCCGTCACGGGGGACGGGACGGTCGTCGACCGCTCGTGCACGCAGCGCGCCGGACGACGAGCCGGACGAGGAGGAGGACTGACGTGGCGGTTGAGGTCGAGCCCCAGCAGGGACGCTGGTTCGGGTGGTCGGTGCACGGCGACGGCAAGACGATCTCACCGGGCACGGTCGTCGCCCCCGACGAGCGGCTGTCGTGGCCGCGGACCATCGGCATCGGCATGCAGCACGTCGTCGCGATGTTCGGCGCGACGTTCCTGGTGCCGCTCATCACGGGTTTCTCGCCCCAGACGACGCTGTTCTTCTCGGCGATCGGCACCCTGGGCTTCCTGCTCATCACCCGCAACCGGGTACCGAGCTACCTCGGCTCGAGCTTCGCCTTCATCGCTCCGATCGGTGCTGCCACGGCCAGCGGCGGACAGTCGGTCGCGGTCGGGGGGATCCTCGTCACCGGTGTCGCCCTCGCCCTCGTCGGCCTGGTCGTGCACGTCGTCGGGACGCGCTGGATCGAGGTGACGATGCCGCCGGTGGTGACCGGCACGATCGTCGCGCTGATCGGCTTCAACCTCGCGCCAGCGGCGTGGGGCGTCAACGAGACCAGCGGGTTCCGCGCCGCGCCCGTGACGGCGCTGTGCACGCTGGGCGCGATCATCCTGTGCACCGTGCTGTTCCGCGGGATCCTCGGCCGCCTCTCGATCCTCGTCGGCGTGGTGATCGGCTACGTCGTCGCCGTGATTCGCGGCGAGGTGAACTTCGACGTCATCGGGGACGCGCCGCTCGTCGGGCTGCCCACGTTCGTCACCCCGCGCTTCGAGGCCGGCACGCTCGCGCTGTTCCTGCCCGTCGTGTTCGTCCTGATCGCCGAGAACATCGGCCACCTGAAGTCCGTCACCGCGATGACGGGACGCGACCTCGACCCGGTGACGGGCCGCGCGCTGTTCGCGGACGGTGTCGCGACCACGCTCGCCGGCCTCGGCGGCGGGTCCGGCACGACGACGTACGCCGAGAACATCGGAGTCATGGCCGCGACGCGCGTCTACTCGACGGCGGCGTACTGGGTCGCGGGCTCGACCGCGCTGGTGCTGGCGATGTCGCCCAAGTTCGGCGCGGCCGTCGCGAGCGTCCCACCCGGCGTGATCGGCGGTGCCGCCACGCTGCTCTACGGCATGATCGGCCTGCTCGGCGCGCGCATCTGGATCCAGAACAAGGTCGACTTCTCCGACCCGGTGAACCTCACGCCCGCGGCGGTCGCGCTCGTCGTCGGGATCGCGGACTTCACGTGGCACTGGGGCGAGCTGACGTTCACGGGCATCGCGCTCGGCACGGTCAGCGCGATCGGCGTCTACCACCTGATGCGCGTGCTGGCCCGGTGGCGGGGCACGTCGTACGAGCCCGCCTCGCCGGCGTCCGCGCCCGGTGGTGACGAGCACGTGGTCGAGGACGCGGCGGCGCGCTGACCTCGCACGACGACGAACTCGCACGACGAAGCACGCGGGCCGGCTCCCCGATGGGGGCCGGCCCGCGTCGTTCGTGCAGGTGCGCTGCGCGGGCGGTCAGCCCTCGGTCGCTGCGGCCGTCGGCGCGGCCGTGGGCGCCGGCAGCGGCTTGCAGCCTTTCGGGGCGACGAGCGGGGTCTCCGGGTCGAGGACCACCTGGTCGGCCGGGATCGGCGTGGTGAAGGTCGAGCCGAGCGTGATGTCGACCTCGGGGCCCTTGCGGCCGTCGAGCACGAGCACGGGGTCCGTGACGTGCGCGGCGACCGTGTAGGCGGCGGCGACCCCCGAGACGCCGAACGCGATCTGCGCGGTGCCGGTGAACGCCGGCTGGTTCCCGGTCTCGCCGGCCTTGAAGCCGCGGTCCGTGAACGCCTTCATGGTCGTCGCGGCGAGGCCGCCGGTCGACGTCGAGTTGTACACGTTGAGCGTGATGTCGCCGTACGCGACGGGCAGCGCACCCTCGGGCGGGCACGGGAACGCGCGGAACGTGGGGGTCGGGGAGGGCTTCGCGGCGAACTCCTCCTCGACGAACGGCAGGGTCAGGCTGCCCGTGTAGATCGCGGCCGCACCCAGCCCGACGACGGCCAGCGCCGCGAGCAGCACCCCGAACACGACCGCCTGGCGCTCGCGCATGTGCCGGCGTCGCAGCGCCCGCGCGCGATCCGCGTCGCTCACTCGATCACCAGCACCCGGGCGTGCAGCACGGGACGCTGCTGCAGCGCGGCGCGGACGGCGCGGTGCAGGCCGTCCTCGAGGTACATGACGCCCTTGAACTGCACCACGTGCGCGAACAAGTCGCCGTAGAACGTCGAGTCCTCGGAGAGCAGCGCGTCGAGGTCGAGGGTGCGCTTCGTGGTCACGAGGTCGTCGAGCCGCACCTGGCGCGGCGGGACCTCGGCCCACTGCTTCGCCGTCTCGAGCCCGTGGTCCGGGTAGGGCCTGCCCTCGCCCACCGCCTTGAAGATCACGGTGACACT
>NZ_BJLQ01000058.1 GCF_006538725.1 Cellulomonas gelida | reverse complement strand
CCAAGCGCAGTCTGACCCGCTATGCACCCCGCGACCCAGCGGTGGTTCCGGCTCTGGCGCGGGATGGCCGGAGCAAGTGCTGGCTGGGGCCGGCATGCACCCTGCGACCCAGCGCTTGCTCAGGCTCTCGTGCGGGGTCGCCGGAGCAAGCGCAGTCTGACCCGTGCCGAGGTCGTCGGGCCCGACGACGGGCTGTAGAGGCTATGCACCCCGTGACCCTGCGGTTGTTCCGGGTCTGGCGCGGGGTGGCCGGAGCAAGTGCTGGCTGGCCCTGTACGCACCCCGTGACCCTGCGGTTTCTCCGGTTCTGAGGCGGGGTCGCCGGAGCAGGCGCTGGCTGGGCAGGGGGTGCGCCCCGTGAGCCTGCGGTTGTTCCGGTTCTGGGGCGGGATGGCCGGAGCAAGTGCTGTCTCGTGGAGAGGGTGGACCGGTGAGGGCCGCGGGGAGTGGGCAGTGGGGGGTGGAGTTCGCCCGGTGGGGGTGTGGTGCGGGCGGCGGCGGAGTGGTGACATGGAGGGGTGAGCCCGACCACCGGGGTCCCTGCAGCGCCCGCTACGGTCGAGGCGCAGGTGGCGGCGCTGCGCCTGGCGGTCTCCGCGACCATCCCGCCCCGCCTGCCGGACAACCTGTTGATCGGCACATGGAACCTGCGCGCGTTCGGGGACGTGAGTCCCACCTGGAAGGCCACGGCGAAGTCGTCGCCCAAGCGTGACTGGGCGGCGGTCGCGGCGATCGCCGCCGTCGTCGAGCACCTGGACGTCGTCGCGCTGCAGGAGGTCCGGCGCTCGACGAGCGCGCTGCGCTTCCTGCGCTCGCTGCTCGGCCCGCACTGGCGCGTGCTCGCCTCCGACGTCACCGAGGGCAACGCGGGCAACGGTGAGCGCCTCGCGTTCCTCTACGACTCGACGCGCGTGGAGCCGTCGGGGCTCGTCGGGGAGATCGTCCTGCCGCCGGCGGTCAACCACCCGGCCGCGCAGTTCGCCCGCACCCCGTACGCGGTGGGCTTCGAGCGGGTCCTGCCCGATGGGCCGGTGTCGTTCGTCCTGACGACCGTGCACGTGCTGTGGGGCAGCCCGCAGGCGCGGCTGGTCGAGATCGAGCAGTTCGCGCAGTGGATGCGCCGATGGGCCGAGCGCAACGACGACTGGAACACCAACCTGCTGGTGCTCGGCGACTTCAACCTCGACCGCCTCGGCAACCCGCTCTACGACGCGTTCGTCTCGACCGGCCTGTGGCCGCCGGCGGAGCTCAACGACCTGCCGCGCACCATCTTCGACGACGACCGCGACCGGCACTTCTACGACCAGGTCGCGTGGTTCTCCGACCCCGGTGGAGCGTCGATGCTCGAGGCCATGACGTACACGAACCGCGCGGGGGGTGTCGACTTCCTCCCGCACGTGTTCCCCGGGCTGACGCGCACGGAGGTGTCGTGGCGCATCAGCGACCACTACCCGCTGTGGGTCGAGTTCCGGCTGGGCTGAGCGCGCGTCACAGGAGGGTCGGGCACGGCCCGACGATGAGCGGCTCGCCGATCGGGCCCGCGTCCGGGCCCGCGCTGTACCGGTGTGCGACGACGAGGCCGGGCAGCCGGGCGTCGGACGCGAGCACGACGACAGCGTGGTCGGCGCCCAGCGCGGCAGCGGACTCGTCGGACGGGAGCGCCCCGAGGCCGGGGACCGCGACACCGCCGTCGGGGTCGAGGGCCACGATCCAGCCGATCGCCGCGCGCACCCCGAGGCCGTCCTCGACCCAGCGCTCCGCCTGGCCGAGTGCCTCGTCGGGGCTCATCCGGAACCACTTCACGTGGACGTTGGTGCCGTCGTCGCGCATCGCGAACGGGGTCGGGCCGTCGGACAGTGCCGTGGTCAGGCCGCGGTCGAGCGCGCGCAGCGCGAGGTTCTGCACGTCGACCGAGGGGACGAACGGCAGCTCGGTCGGGGTGCGGTAGCGCATCACGGGCTCGTCGGCCCGGTCGGCCGCGCGCGAGCGTCGGCGCCGCGTGCCGTCGTCCGGGTCCGTGGTGTGGCCGGAGTCTGTGGCGGTGGCACCGGCGGGCACCGGCTCGGCGACGGCGTACTCGTCGGCCGCGTGCCGCGAGAGCGATCCGGTCTCCGGGACAGGCGGCGCGCTGACGGGATCCGCGGGGGCGTCCGGGACCGGCGCGGCCTCGGTGTCGGCGGCCCAGGCGTGCTCGCCCGGCACGGGCGGACGAGGTGTCGGCACGACGGCAGCGGCATCCGCAGCCGCGAGGTGTGCGGAGGCCGCGGTCACGTAGCGCGTGAGCCACGCGGCGTCCACGGCCACGTCGGACTCGTCGTCGGACGACGCCCCGCCGTCGAGGTGCGACGAGTCGGCGCCCTCGGCCCAGCGCCGGTGCAGGTCGGCGAACGGCACCACGGCGGCCGAACCGTCTGCGGACAGCAGCGCGGGGGAGGCCTGGCCGACGACGTGCAGCACCCAGCGCGCCGCGGGCGCACCCGCGAGCACCAGGTCGCCGACGCCCACGGCGATCGACGAGATCATCGGCCCCGGGTCGGGCCGGCCGGCCTGCGGGGTGCGCACCCAGGCGGTGTGCGCGGCCTGCAGCAGGTGCCCGAGACCGTCGAGCGTCCCGACGGGCGCGCCGCTCGACGCGAGGTGGCCGCGGAGCCGGTCGAGGTGCTGGTGCTCGGTCTCCGTGAGCTCGCGCATCCCGGCGGCCGCGGGGGCGGCAGGCCCGGCCGTCGGCGTCTCGGGCGCGCGGACGTTGGTCATACGTCCACGATCGGTCCGACGGCTGTCGGTCTTGAGCGGCGCCCCGCGGTTTCAGCCGGACGGAGGGTGATCACGCGGGTCGTGGCGTCGTCGTACCGGTCGTCGTGCCCGTCCGACCGTGCGCTGACGTGTGGCGTTGCGCCGGATTCGTCCGACGGGTCACACTCGCCCGATGGTCCGACCGACGCCACCGGCGACACGCCGCCGAGCCGCGGTGGCCGCGGCCGTCGTCGCGGTCGCGCTCGTCGCGGGCGTCGGGGTCGGCCTCGGGCTGCAGCGCAGCCAGGACCACGCGCGGCTGCAGGCGGAGGCGAGCGCGTCGGCCGAGGTCGCGGCGAGCGCCCGCGCGCAGGACACCGCCGCGTACGGGGCGGCCGTGGCGCGTGCGGGGCGCGAGGCGGGCGCGGCGGCGCGAGGTGCCGCGCGTGACGCATTGCTCGCGGCCGTCGAGCAGGGCAACGAGACGCTCGCCGCGAGCGACGGCGAGGTCGCCGACGGAGCCGTGCGCGACACGCTCGCCGAGGTCCTGCAGCGGGCCAAGCACGCGCTCGAGTCGACCCCCGCCGCGTCGGCGACCACCTCGTCGGAGCCGGCCGCCGACGGCGAGTCGGCAGCGGCGCTGCGGACGCTCGCGGCCGAGGTGCTCGCCGCGCAGAAGGCGGTGCAGACGGCGCACGACGAGTGGGTCGCCGCACGCGCCGAGCAGGAGGCGCGCAAGGCGGCCGAGACGCAGCGCCCCCGCGCGCCGGGCGGCGGCTCGGGCGGCGACCGGTGCGAGACGACGTACGACGGCCCGCCTTTCTACACCTCACCGCCCACCCGCGGCGGGGACGGCTCCAACGGTCGGCTGCCGGAGTCGATGCTGCAGGCCACCTCCTGGGGCGTCGACCCGAAGGGCACGCGCTACTGGCTGCGTACCGAGGCGACGCAGGCGCTCGAGCGGCTCAACGTGGCGTTCCGCGCGACGTTCGGGCACGACCTCGACCTGGACCTCACGTACCGCGACTTCGACACGCAGACCGCGATGCGCAAGGCGCTCGGGTCGATCGCCGCGGTGCCGGGGACCTCGAAGCACGGGACCGGCTACGCCCTCGACGTGCCCGAGCTGCCCTGCGAGTACGGGTGGGACACGCCGCAGCGTGCGTGGCTCGTCGCGAACGGCCCGTCGTACGGGTGGGTGCAGCCGTCGTGGGCGTTGCGCAACGGCAGCAACCCGGAGTACTGGCACTACGAGTACGTGGGCTGACGCCCGACGAGATCCGAGGGGACCCGACGAGGCGGCTCAGTCGCCCGACGACGCGTCCGGCTTCTTGGCGCGGGACGGCTGGACGCGCGGTGGCTCGCCGGGCATCTTCGGGTACTCGGGCGGGTACGGCAGGTCGCCGTGGCCCTCGTCGTGCTCCTGGCGCTCGGCGAGCTCGAGGAGCGAGGCGATCGAGAACCGCCCCGGCGCGTGCGCGGCGAGCGGCGCGAACAGGTCCCCGACGGACGCGAACCGCGCGGGCATCGTCGTGACGTCGAAGTCGTCGGGGTGGACGTCGGCGACCTCGTCCCAGGTCAGCGGCGCGGAGACGGTCGCGCGCGGGTTGGACCGGATCGAGTACGCCGACGCGATGGTGCGGTCACGGGCCATCTGGTTGTAGTCGACGAAGATCTTGGCGCCGCGCTCCTCCTTCCACCACTTCATGGTGACCTCGTCGGGCAGGCGGCGCTCGAGCTCACGGCCGAACGCGATGGTCGCGCGCCGCGCCTCGACGAAGGTCCAGCGCGGCTCGATGGGCACGAACACGTGGATGCCGCGCCCGCCGGACGTCTTGGGCCAGCCCTCCAGCCCGTGCTCGGCGAGCAGCTCGCGCACGTGCGGGGCGACGCGCGCCGCGTCGGAGAAGTCGGTGCCGGGCTGCGGGTCGAGGTCGATGCGCAGCTGGTCGGGCCGGTCCACGTCGTCGGCCGTGACGGGCCACGGGTGGAACGTGAGCGTCCCGAGGTTGGCGGCCCACGCGACGACGGCGAGCTCGCTCGGCGCGACCTCGTCGGCGGTGCGTCCCGAGGGGAAGCCGATCCGCGCGGTCCGGACGTAGTCCGGCGCGCCCGCCGGGACGCGCTTCTGGTAGAACGCGTCGCCCGACGAGTCCGCGCGCGTCGCGAGCTTCGCGCCCTCGAACACGCCCTTGGGCCAGCGCTCGAGGGTCGTGGGCCGGTCGAGCAGGGCCGCGAGGATGCCGTCGCCCACGGACACGAAGTAGCGCACCACGTCGAGCTTCGTGAGCCCGCGGCCGGCGAAGTAGACCTTGTCGGGGTTGCTCACGCGCACCGCGCGGCCGCGGACGTCGATCTCGGTCGCGGGTGTCGAGGACGGCATGTGCCCCAACCTAGGGGCGAGCAGTGACGCGCGTCACCCGCTAGTGGAACGATGCCGTCGTGCCCTCGCAGCCCCCGGTCACGCCGACCCCGGCCACGGGGACCGCCGCGGTACCACCGTCGCTCACGACGCGCGAGCGGGATCAGCGTGCCGTTCACGGGGCGCGAGAGCCGATCGTCGGGCACCCTGTTGCGGTGGGCGAGGTGAGAAGCATCCGGAGCGCAGCGAGCGTGCGCAGGCGTGGCGCGAGCGTGCGCGAGGAGATGGTCACCCGTGCGGAGCCGCTCGCACCGCGCACCGCGCGCCGCTGGGTCATGCAGGTCGCTGCGGCGGCGGGCGTCGGTGGCGCCGCCAACCAGATCGCCGAGCTGCTCACGGGCGAGCTCGTGGCCAACACCGTGGTCCACGGCCCGGCCGGGCTGCCGGTGGTGATCCGCGTGGAGGTCGCGGGCAGCGTCCTGCGGGTCGAGGTCGAGGACCGCGGCGGGGGCCAGCCGGTGCTGCGACGCACCGAGCCGACGGCCGCGCACGGGCGCGGGCTCGCCCTCGTCGACGCGCTCGCGACGAGCTGGGGGACCACCCACGAGGGCGGTCACACGACGGTCTGGTTCGAGGTCGACGACGCCTGAGGCACTCCTGGGGGGTGTCGTGACGCATCCCACGCAGGTCGCGGCGGCTTTTCGCCTCATTCGCTCCGCGCGCGCAGGCTCCCTTTCGCGTAGTTTCGCACTCGGGGGCCGACGAGGAAGGACCACCGATGAGCGACAGCGAGAGCACCACGCGGACGGCACGGCTGCCGCAGGTCACGGCCGAGGTCCGTGACGACGGGACCGGGCAGATCTCCATCGACGGGGTGATCGAGCGGATTCGCATGGCCAACCTCCAGGAGGCCGGCGCCGCGATCACCGAGCGGATCGCGGCGATCGCCGGTGAGGTCGGCGAGCCCGTGCCCGTGCAGGTGCGCGACCCCGACGGCATGTGGTCGCTGCTGATCCACCCGGACGGGCTCGTCGACGAGGCGCCGGCGGACGGCGCCGCCGCGCTCACCGGCCCGGGCCTGAGCGTGCCGGACACGCTCGCGGGCGTCGACACGGCAGGGCTCGAGGACACCGACCTGGGGGTCGGCGGTACGCGGGCGTCGGGGACGACGAGCGGCGCACGCGGTGCCACGGGCGGCACGACGAGCGGCGGGTCGTCGACGACCTCGTCGTCCGACGCGTCCACGCCGTCCCCCGCGGCCACGTCCGCGCCGTTCGACCCGTCCGCGTCGACCGCCCCTGCGTCGGGCAGCGCGACCGGGACGTCGACCGAACCCGCGACCGACGCGGGACCCGACCGTGCGGCCGGCACCGCCGCGGCCGACGAACCCGCCGGCGCGCGCCTCGGCGCCGCCGCGACCGCGGCCGCCCGCCAGGGCGAGCGCGCGTCCGCAGCGACGCTCCCGACGCTCGACGACCTGCTCGCCAAGCGTCACCCGGCCTCCGCCGGACCCGCCGAGCACGGCTGGCGCGGCGGGCTGCGCAAGGTCACGTTCGGCGCGATCAAGCCCGGCCCCGGCCGCGCCGAGCGGCAGCGCCGCGTGCAGACCGCCGCGGTGCGCCGCACGTTCGACGGGCCGCGCACGGTCGTCGTGCTCAACCCGAAGGGCGGCGCGCACAAGACCACCGCGACCATGCTGCTCGCCGCGACGTTCGGGCTGCAGCGCGGCGGGTACACCCTCGCGTGGGACAACAACGAGACGCGCGGCACGCTCGGCTGGCGCTCGGCCCACACCGAGCACCAGCACACCGCGGTCGACCTGCTGCAGGCGCTGCCGTCGCTGGGCGGCGCCGCCACGGTCCGAGTGGGCGACCTCGACGGCTACGTGCGCACGCAGACCGACGAGCAGTTCGACGTCCTGGCGTCCGACGAGAACGCCGCGTCGGCCGCGTCGATGGACGCCGAGGCCTTCGGTGCCCTCCACCAGGTGCTCTCGCGCTTCTACCGCGTGATCGTCATCGACACGGGCAACAACATGCGCGCGTCGAACTGGCAGGCCGCGGTCTCGGCCGCCGACCAGGTGGTGATCGTCTCGACGATCCGCGAGGACACCGCGCAGTCCGCGGCGTGGGCGCTCGACGCGCTGCGCGCCACGGGGAACGACGACGCCGTGCGCCGCGCCGTGACGATCCTGTCGGCACCGGACCGCAAGATCGACAAGGACCTGCGCAAGCGTCTGCGCAGCCACTTCGGGGCGCTCACGCGCGCCGTCGTCGAGGTGCCGCACGACCCGTCGCTCGTCCCGGGCGGGCCCATCGACTACGAGTCCCTGCGTCCCGCGACGCGCGACGCGTGGCTGCGGGCGACCGCGATCGTCGCCGACGGGCTGTAGGCCGCGCACGTCTCTCGAGAGCTTCCGGGTCACGTGCAAGAACATGTGGTGCGGGGACACAGAGGGGTGCAGGGTGCGCTGTCGCGCGCCCGTCGACGGTCACGACGAGACGGGGAACCAGTGGTGCCGCGCAACGAGCCGCCCGAGGACGCGATCGACCAGCTGGAGCGGGTCGAACCTGCGTCGGACGAGCCCGCCGCGGACCAGCCCGGCACGAACGATCGCGCCGCGGACCCGTCCGACGAGCCGGACGCTGGGGGTCCCGGCGGCGACGAGCTGAACGCCGACGAGACTGGCTCCGACGAGCTGAACTCCGACGAGACTGGCTCCGACGAGCTGAACTCCGACGAGACTGGCTCCGACGAGCTGAACTCCGACGAGACTGGCTCCGACGAGCGCGGGACCGCTGAGGGCGACGACGACGTGCTGCCGGGTGACGGCACCGGTGACCGGGTGCCGCGCACCGGACCGCGTGACGCGCCGTGGTTCACCGCGCTCGTGCGCGCGCACGAGCGCGACGTGCACCGCTACCTCGTGCGCCGCGCCGGCCAGGACGCCGAGGACCTCACCGCCGACGTGCTGACGATCGCGTGGCGCCGCCGCGACGACGTCCCCGAGGGCGCCGAGCTGCCGTGGCTCTACCGGACCGCGGGCTTCGTGCTCGCCAACCACCGCCGCAAGGGCCGGCCGATCCCGGTCGAGCACCTGCCCGAGATCGTCGACGAGGACGACCCTGCGCTGCGGGCCGTGAACGACGAGCGGGTCCGGCTCGCTCTGGGCGCGCTGAGCCCGCGCGACCGGCAGATCGTGCTGCTCAACGCCTGGGAAGGTCTGACGGGACAGGCGCTCGCGGACGTGCTCGGAGTGGGCCGTGGGGGAGCGGACGCCGCGCTGAGCCGCGCCCGGGCCCGCCTCGCGACCGCGTGGGCCGGTGCGTCGGACTGAGCTCGTCGGACTGAGCTCGTCGGACTGAGCTCGTCGGACTGAGCTCGTCGGACTGAGCTCGTAGGACTGAGCCCGTCGGGCTACGCCCTGCAAGACCGGCACCCACCCCGACACGAAGGGGGTGGAAGGGCGCTCCCCGGCGCTCGGCAGCACACCCCCGTACGCCCGAAGCCTCAGGAGGACCGGTGAACACCCAGAAGCCGGACGACCGCGACGTCGATCCCCAGCTCGTCGACGACGCCTTGGCGCGCGTCGCGGCGGCTGACCCCGCAGCGCACGCGGTGCTCGACACCGAGCGTCTGCACGCGACGCTCGCCGCGACCACGGGAGTGCAGCTCCCGACCGACGAGCTCGCCGCGGCCCGGTCCCGCCGACGCCGGACGCGCTGGCTGCAGGCCGCCGCAGCGGTCGCCGCCGTGGCGGTCGTCGGCACGGGTGGGTACGCGATCGGCGCGGACGGCAACGGCTCGTCCGTCGCACCCCCGATCTCGCTCGGCAGCAGCGAGGGCGCCCGCGACACGGGTGCCCCGGCGGCCGAGGTCGCCGGCGGCGCCGGCATGATGTCGAGCGACGCTGCCCGGACGATGATCGGGTTCGGCGGGCGCCAGGTGTTCCACGCGAAGGGCCTGTCCGACGACGGCGGCTCGCAGGCCGCGTGGGGCTTCGACGCCGCGAGCGTCTACTCCGAGGCGACGCTGCAGCGCGCGGCCGACGTCTTCGGTGTGACCGGCGACGTGACCCGCGAGTACGGCCTGTCGATCGGCACGCTCGACGGCTCGGGCCCGAACGTGAGCCTGTCGCCCGACGGTCAGGCGAGCCTGTCGTTCTACGACCCGACGCGTGACCCGTGGTCGTGCGAGACGCTCTCGGCCCCCGACGAGCCCAACCAGTCCAAGGACGACGGCCTCAAGGACGACGAGGCAGGGTCGGCCTCTGGCGACGGTGTCGACATCGTGCTCGGCGACGAGACCTCGCCCGCAGCGGACTGCGCCGGCGACCCGCCCTCGAAGTCGTCGGCGATCGCGACCGCCAAGGACGCGCTCGCCGAGCTCGGCCTCGACACGGACGCGTTCACGTTCGACACGAGCAGCGACTCGCAGGCGAGCACCAACGTGACCGCGACGCTCGTCGTCGACGGCCAGTCCGCGAACGTGACGTGGACGTTCCTCGTCATGGCCGACGGCCTGCAGTCGGCCTACGGCCCGCTCGCGCCGCTCGTCGCGCTGGGCGACTACGACGTGGTGAGCCCCGCCGACGCGGTCGAGCGGCTCAACGACCCGCGGTTCTCGAGCTTCTCGAGCGGCGTGTGGCCGATGGCCGCGAACGCGCGCGGTGCCCTGGAGGGCGTGGACGCCCTCGAGTCGGACTCGTCGGACACCGCGGTCGCCCCCGAGGAGCCGGGCGTGCCGCCCACACTGCACGCGGGCGACCCGATCGCGTGGCCCGTCCAGGACGTGACCATCACCGGTGCGCGCCTCGGCGTCGCGCTGCAGTACCTCGACAACGGCGCGGCAGCGCTCATCCCGGCCTACGAGCTGACCGACAGCACGGGTGGCTCGTGGAGCGTCATCGCCGTGGTCGAGGACCAGCTGGATCTCTCGAGCTGAGCTCGGGCGCCTGAACCGGGTGACGTCACTCCCCGGGACGGGCATGGACGCGAGGTCGGCCGACGCGGAGGGGCGTCGGTCGGCCTTTCGTCGTCCCGGGGCGCTGCTCTGTCGCCGTGGCCCACTGCGCTGTCGCCGGCCGCTCGGTTGTCTGGCCCAGTGCTCGGTCGACGCGCTGCGCGGCGGTGTGCGCGCTAGCGTGGCGCTCGTCGGAGGGAGGCCACCGTGACCACGGCACTGGTGGTGCTGGTCGTCGGTCTGCTGCTGTGCTTCTACGGGATCCGGTCGGTGAACCTGGCGCTGGTCGCGGCGGGGTTCGCGCTCGGGTTCCTGGTCGCCGAGGCCTTCGGCGCGGACTCTTGGACGCAGCTGTGGGTCGGGCTCGGGTCCGGCGTGCTCGTCTGGATGCTCGTCTCGCTCGTGTTCCGGTTCGCGACGTTCGTGGTCGGGCTCGCGACGGGCGCCGTGATCGGGGCGAAGCTGTGGTCCGCGCTCAGCGACCCGGGCACGAGCGCGCTGCTCGGCGTCGTCCTCGTGCTGACGACCGCGTACACCTCGGCGCTGCTCGCGGAGAAGTACGCGCGGCGGGCCCTGCTGTGGTTCACGGCGCTGGGTGGCGCGAGCGTGATCCTGTCCGGCGCCGCGCTGCTGTGGCCCTCGGCGCTCGGGTTCCTCGCGGAGCCCGACGACGGCTGGCAGCAGACCGTCATGCTCGTCGTGTGGCTCGCTGTGGCCGGCAGCGGCTGGTACGTGCAGCGTCAGCTGTTCCGCGAGCGTCTGGGTCTGCCCCCGAAGCCGCCCAAGCCCCAGCCCGCCCCTGCCTCGACCCCGACCGCGTCGGCCGCGCCGCCACCCGCGCCGCCCGCCGCCGGCTGACAGCTCACCGGCTGACCGGCGGGACGCGAGTCGATCCGGGGCGGCGTCGGCGGGGGCGTCTCGTCGGCCGCGGCCCTACGGTGTGGACCATGGCTGGTGACGGCAGGCTGCTGCTCCTCGACACGGCGTCCCTCTACTTCCGCGCGTACTTCGGGGTGCCCGAGTCCGTGGGGCGTGCACCGGACGGCTCGCCCGTGAACGCGGTGCGCGGGCTGCTCGACATGATCACGCGGCTCGTCACCGACCGGCACCCCACGCGGCTCGTCGCGTGCTGGGACGACGACTGGCGGCCCGCGTTCCGGGTCGCGGCGATCCCGTCGTACAAGGCGCACCGGGTGGTGGCGGAGGTCCCCGCGCCCGGCGGGACGACGACGAGCGTCGAGGAGGTCCCGGACACGCTCGCACCCCAGGTCCCGGTGATCGCCGAGGTCCTGGCCGCCCTCGGCATCCCGCGGCTCGGGGCGCCCGGGTTCGAGGCCGACGACGTGATCGGCACTCTCGTCGCCCGCGAGGCCGCGCGGCCCGCCGACGAGCGCGACCCGGTCGACGTGATCACAGGCGACCGCGACCTGTTCCAGCTCGTCGACGACGACGCGCGCGTGCGGGTCCTGTACACCGTCAAGGGCATCAAGGACCTCGAGGTCGTGGACCTCGCGCGGCTGCAGGAGCGGTACGACGTGCCGTCGGGGGCCGCGTACGCGGACATGGCGGCGCTGCGCGGCGACCCGAGCGACGGGCTGCCCGGCGTCGTGGGGATCGGCGAGAAGACGGCCGCCTCGCTGATCCGCCGGTACGGCTCGCTGGCCGGCGTGCTCGCCGCGCGCGACGCGGGCGACAAGGGCCTCACGCCGACGCAGCTGCGCCGGCTCACCGAGGCCGCCGACTACCTGGACGTCGCGCCGACGGTCGTGCGCGTCGCGGCGGACGCTCCCGTCGCGGCGGTCGACGACCGTCTTCCGACGACGCCCGCGGACCCCGACGCGCTCGTCGCGCTGGCGGAGCGCTGGGGCCTGTCGTCCCCGATCACCCGCCTGGTCACCGCCCTCACCCCGTAATCCTCAGCCGAGCATCCCGCCCAGCAGCCCCGCCGAGCAACGCCGACGCGCAACGCCGACGCGCAACGCCGACGCGCAACGCCGACGAGCCAGCGAGTGCTCCGGCTCCGGGACCGGGAGGCCGGAGCAACCGCGGGGTCGCTGGGCTGGGGGACCGGGTCGGTCAGGGGCGGGTCCAGAGGTGGTCCGCCAGGCGGTGCCAGCCGTCCCCCGAGGTCGGGGCGGCGTCCTGCGCGGTCAGGAGGACGACGTCGCGACCGTCGAGGTCGGTCGTCGTCAGCGAGAGGTGCGCGTTCGGACCGCCGCAGGCCTGGGCGGGGAGCTGACCGTCGAGGACCGTGACGAGGCAGACCGCGCCGGACTCGTTGAGCGCGGCGTAGTGGCTGCCCCACTCGGACGTCCCGAGCAGGCGCGTGCTCGACGAGAGCACGGTGAGCGAGTCGAGGTCGGCGCCCGTGAGCGTGTCGGCGGCCGTCTGCGCGGCTCCGAGCGCGGGCACGATGCTCTCCGGCGAGGCCGCCGCGGTGGGGGCGTCGCGTGCGGCGTTCAGCCACACCAGGCCCAGCGCGACGAGCACGAGCGCGATCAGCGAGGCCACCAGCCCCCACGCGCGGGAACGTCGGAGGGGTTCGGTGCCCGCGTCGCCGAAGTCACCGAACGCCTCGCCGATGTCGAGGTCCTCGAACGTCGTCATGCCCGCACCATCGGCACGTCCCGCCCGGGACATGAGACGAATCGCCCTGATGGGTGCAACCCCACCCCACCCTCACCCCGTCCACCGCACCACCTCCACCTGCTCCGCCGGACTGCCCGGTCACGAACCAGCGACCGCTCCGGTCTCGACGCGCGTTGGCCTGAGTGAGCGCTGGGTCGCTGGTTGGTGCTGGCGCGAGCCAGCGACTGTTCCGGGCTCGGTGCGCGTTGGCCTGAGCAACCGCTGGGTCGCTGGTGGGTGCTGGCGCGGGCCAGCGACTGCTCCGGGTTGGGTGCGCGGTGGCCTGAGCAGTCGCTGGGTCGTGGGTGCCGGGAGGGGCGGGGTGGGATGCGGACGGGGTGTCGTGGCGGTGGGGCCGCCACGACACCCCGTC
>NZ_BJLQ01000057.1 GCF_006538725.1 Cellulomonas gelida | reverse complement strand
GAACCCTTCACTGAACCCTTCACGGAGCCCTTCACCGAGCCGTTCACCGAGGCGCTGGGCGCCAACCCGTTCACCGAACCCTTCACGGAGCCGTTCACCGAGCCGTTCACTGAACCCTTCACCGAGCCGTTCACCGAGGCGCTCGGCGGGGCCCCGGGGCTGGGCGGCTCGAGCGCCCGCACGCGTGCGGTGCAGGCGGCCTACTCGGCGGGGGTCCGACGCGGGACGGCGCGGCTCCGGCAGGCGTACGCGGCGGGGGCGCGCGCGGCGCACGCGTCGGCGACGCGCCGGGCACGCGCCGCCGCGGCGGTCGCGGTGCAGCGCGCGTCGGCCGACGCCAGGCGCGCCGCCTACCGGGCGGCGTACGTCGCGGCCTACCGGGCGGCGTACCGCGCGGCGCTCGTGGCCGCTCGCCGCTCGATCGTGCGTGCGTACCGGGCCGGTTTCGCGGCCGGACAGCGGGCGGAGCGCGCCGAGGACTGAGCGTCGCCGGGTCGTCGCCCCACGCTGCGGGTGGGGCGACGACCGGGACGTCCCGGCCCACGCCGGGAACGACGAAGGCCCGGCCCCTCGCGGGGTCGGGCCTTCGTCGTGATGGTGACTACGCGATCGTCGGGCCGCCCTGGTCAGGGACGCGGCCGGCCGACGTCAGCGCGAGAGCTCAGTCCTCGTCCTCGGACGTGAGCGCACGGGTCTTGTTCTGGTCGAGCAGGATGCCAGGACCGTTCGTGGTCGAGATGGTCGCCTTCGAGATGTAGCGGCCCTTCGACGCGGACGGCTTGAGACGCAGGATCTCGTCCAGCGCCGCGGCGTAGTTCTCCACCAGCGCGACGTCGGAGAAGGACGTCTTGCCGATGATGAAGTGCAGGTTCGCGTGCCGGTCGGCACGGAACTCGATCTTGCCGCCCTTGATGTCGGACACGGCCTTGGCCACGTCCATCGTCACGGTGCCCGTCTTCGGGTTCGGCATGAGGCCACGCGGACCCAGGACCTTGCCCAGTCGGCCGACCTTGCCCATGAGGTCCGGGGTCGCCACGGCCGAGTCGAAGTCGGTGTAGCCGGCGGCCACCTTCTCGATCAGCTCGTCGCCACCGACCTCGTCGGCACCGGCGGCACGCGCCTGCTCGGCACGCTCACCCGTCGCGAAGACGATGACGCGCGCGGTCTTGCCCGTGCCGTGCGGCAGGTTGACCGTGCCACGGACCATCTGGTCCGCCTTGCGCGGGTCGATCCCGAGGCGGAAGACCACCTCGACGGTCGCGTCGTACTTGGTGGTCGACGTCGCCTGCGCGAGGCGGACGGCGGCCAGGGGGCTGTAGACCTTGCCGGCCTCGATCTTCTCGACCGCGGCGCGGTAGGCCTTGCTGTGCTTCGGCATCTGCTTGTTCTCCTTGTTCAGCAGTCGTGGTCAGACGGGCCGCACGCGGGCCCTGCCACTGGTGGTGCGGTACCGACGATCAGTCGGCGACCGTGATACCCATCGACCGGGCGGTGCCGGCGATGATCTTCTCGGCCGCGGCCAGGTCGTTCGCGTTGAGGTCCTCGAGCTTGGTGGTGGCGATCTCGCGCACCTGCTCCTTGGTGAGGCTCGCGACCTTGACCGTGTGCGGCGTCGGGGAACCCTTCGGCACGCCCGCGGCCTTCTTGATGAGCTCGGCGGCCGGCGGCGTCTTCGTGATGAAGGTGAACGAGCGGTCCTCGTACACCGTGATCTCGACGGGGATGACGTTGCCGCGCTGCGACTCGGTCGCCGCGTTGTACGCCTTGCAGAACTCCATGATGTTCACGCCGTGCTGACCGAGCGCGGGGCCGATCGGCGGGGCGGGGGTGGCCGCACCGGCGTTGATCTGGAGCTTGATGAGGCCGGTGACCTTCTTCTTGGGGGGCATGATGCCCTCCCTTCCTTCGTCGTGGGCCGACGCCGTGGGCGATGACCCGGTTGCAGTGGTCCCCGCCGGTGGGCAGGGACCGTCCTCGTCCGCTCAGGCGGCGAGCATCCGACCGTGACCGGTCAGAGTTTGGCGACCTGGCTGAACGAGAGCTCGACCGGGGTCTCCCGGCCGAAGATCGAGACGAGCACCTTGAGCTTCTGGTTCTCCGCGTTGATCTCCGAGATCGTCGCGGGGAGCGTGTCGAACGGACCGTCCGTGACGGTGACCGACTCGCCGACCGTGAAGTCGACCTGGATGCGGCTCGCGGCCTTCGCCGCGGCGGCGGGCGCCGTGGGCGCCTTGACCTCGAGCGTCGGGGCCAGCATCGAGAAGACCTCGTCCAGCGTGAGCGGGACGGGCTGGTGCGTGTGGCCGACGAATCCCGTGACGCCGGGCGTGTGCCGCACGGCACCCCACGACTCGTCGGTCAGGTCCATGCGGACGAGGACGTAGCCGGGGATCCGGACGCGGCGCACGACCTTGCGCTGCGCGTTCTTGATCTCGACGACCTCCTCCATGGGGACCTCCACCTGGTAGATGAAGTCCTCCATGTTGAGGCTCTGCGTGCGGTTCTCGAGGTTCGCCTTCACGCGGTTCTCGTAACCCGCGTACGAGTGGATGACGAACCAGTCGCCCGGCAGGCTGCGCAGGCGCGCCTTGAACGCCGCGACCGGGTCCTCGTCGACGTCGACCTCGTCGTCCGACTCCTCGTCGGATGCGAGCTCGTCGGACTCAGGCTCCTCGGCGGAGCCGGCCTCGTCGGCGGAGGTCTCGTCGGACTCGGTGGCAGCCTCGTCGGACTCGATCTCGGCAGCGGGCTCGTCGGACTGCGACGACTCGACGGCCTCGACCGACTCCACTGCGTCCTCGAGCTCGACGTCGGCCGGGGTGGGCTCAGACGACTCGTGCGACACGTACGAACCTGCTTTCTTCAAGAACGGAGATGCGGCTCGACCCGAGCCGGGCGGCCACGAGGGCCGCGGAGGTTCAGCCTCCGAAGACCCAGAACGTGAGCCGGCCGATACCGAGGTCGATCAGGGTCACGAACGCCATGACCACGGCGACGAACACCAGGACGACCGACGTGTAGGTGATGAGGTCCTGCCGCGTCGGGCGGACGACCTTCTTGAGCTCGGCGATCACCTGGCGCACGAACAGCGCGATGCGCGCGAACAGGCCTCGGCGCTCGCCGGGCTTGCTCTTCGTCGCGGACGCCCGCGCCGAACCCTCGGCGTCAGGCGCCGCGGAGGCTGCGGTTTCGCTCACGTCGTGGCCTCTGCGTCTCGTCGGTACTCGGTGGATGTGCCCGCCGCATGCGTGCTGCGGACATGGAACTGCGCAGGGCAGACAGGACTCGAACCTGCAACCTGCGGTTTTGGAGACCGCTGCGCTGCCAATTGCGCCACTGCCCTACGACGACGACGTGACCTCGACGACCAGGAGCGGTGCAACGCTGCGAAGCGCTGCGGGCACAGGTCATCTTGGCGTACGTCAACCGCCGGTGGACAACCATACGTGACGGCGGGCCCCGGGTCGAACCACGCCCGTGCCGGGACGTCCGAGGCTCCCGGACCGGGCGCTCGGGACGTTCCGGACGGGCGCGCGTCCGGGCGGCGCACGACCATCCGCGGGCCGGAATGCCCGCGCCCCGCCTGCGTGACCTCTGCCACTATGGCCGGGTGAGCCAGCAGACGTCCCCGCCCCGTCCCCGTGTCTCCCGCCGCCTCGCGGCGATCGCCGAGTCGGCGACGCTCGCGGTCGATGCCAAGGCCAAGGCCCTCAAGGCCGCCGGGCGTCCCGTGATCGGGTTCGGCGCGGGCGAGCCGGACTTCCCGACGCCGGAGGCGATCGTCGAGGCCGCCGTCGCCGCGGTGCGGGACCCGGCCAACCACCGCTACACGCCCGCCGCGGGCCTGCCGGCGCTGCGCGAGGCCATCGCGGCCAAGACGCTGCGCGACTCGGGCTACGAGGTGCGGCCGCAGGACGTGCTGGTCACGAACGGCGGCAAGCAGGCCGTCTTCCAGGCGTTCGCCTCGATCGTCGACCCGGGCGACGAGGTGCTGCTCCCCGCCCCGTACTGGACCACCTACCCCGAGGCCGTCCGTCTCGCAGGCGGCGTGCCGGTCGAGGTGTTCGCCGGCGTCGACCAGGGCTACCTGGTGACGGTCGAGCAGCTCGAGGCCGCGCGGACCGAGCGCACCAAGGTGCTGCTGTTCTGCTCGCCCTCGAACCCCACGGGCGCGGTGTACTCGCCCGAGCAGACCGAGGAGATCGGCCGCTGGGCGCTCGAGCACGGGATCTGGGTCGTCACCGACGAGATCTACGAGCACCTCACGTACGACGACGCGGTGTTCACGCCGATCCAGCGCGTCGTGCCCGAGCTCGTGGACACGTCCATCGTGCTCAACGGCGTCGCCAAGACCTACGCGATGACCGGGTGGCGCGTCGGCTGGATGATCGGCCCGGCGGACGTCATCAAAGCCGCGACCAACTTCCAGAGCCACCTGACGTCCAACGTCGCCAACGTCTCGCAGCGCGCCGCGATCGCCGCGCTCACCGGTGACCTCACGGCCGTCGAGGCGATGCGCAGCGCGTTCGACCGTCGCCGCCGCACCATGGTCGAGAGGCTCTCGGCCATCGACGGGGTCGTCGTGCCCGCGCCGCAGGGCGCGTTCTACGCCTACCCGTCGGTCGAGGGGCTGCTGGGTCGCACGATCCGCGGCGTCACGCCCACCACGTCGGCCGAGCTCGCCGCGCTGATCCTCGAGCAGGTCGAGGTCGCCGTGGTGCCCGGCGAGGCGTTCGGGCCGTCCGGCTTCCTGCGCCTGTCGTACGCGCTCGGCGACGAGGACCTCGTCGAGGGCGTCTCGCGGATCCAGAAGCTGCTGGCCGAGGCGAGCTGACCTGAGCCCGCGGCCGTCGGGCCGCGGGCGCCCGGATCGCGCCGGGTGGTCGCACGTCCGTGTCCACCGATCGGTGGACACGGACTCCGGTCCTCCGGTGCTGTCCCGGGGGCCGCCGCAGGGCCAGGCTTGAGGCATGACATCAGCACCAGCCGTCGAGGTCAGCGCGCTGCGCAAGGCCTACGGCCACAAGAAGGCGGTCGACGGTCTCGACCTCGTCGTGGAGCAAGGCGAGATCCTCGCCGTCCTCGGCCCCAACGGGGCCGGCAAGACGACGACCGTCGAGATCCTCGAGGGCTTCCGGCACCGCGACGCCGGCGACGTGCGCGTCCTCGGCGAGGACCCTGCCACGGCCGGTCGCGCCTGGCGGTCCCGCCTCGGAGTCGTGCTGCAGACCACCAACGACCTCGCCGAGGCGACGGTCGGGGAGCTCGTCCACCACTTCGCGCAGTACTACCCCGACGCGCGTGACGCGGACGAGGTCATCGACGCCGTCGGGCTGCGCGAGAAGGTGGGGACGCGGTCGCGTCAGCTCTCCGGCGGTCAGCGTCGCCGCCTGGACGTCGCGCTCGGCATCGTCGGGCGGCCCGAGCTGGTGTTCCTCGACGAGCCGACCACCGGGTTCGACCCGCAGGCCCGTCGCTCGTTCTGGGACCTCATCGCACGGCTGCGGGACGACGGCACGACGATCCTGCTCACCACGCACTACCTCGAGGAGGCCGAGCACCTGGCCGACCGCGTCGTCGTCGTGAACGAGGGCAAGGTCGTCGCGCAGGGTGCGCCCGCGGACCTGGGCGGCCGCACCGCACGTCAGGCGCTCGTGCGCTGGACCGCCGCCGACGGTCCGCACGAAGAGCGCACCGACACCCCGACCGCCGTGGTCCAGCGGCTCGCTCAGACGTACGGCGAGGTGCCCGCGCTGCAGGTGCTGCGCCCCACGCTCGAGGACGTGTACCTGGCCCTGATCGGGCGCACGAGCGGGGACGCGGACCAGGACGCCGCGACGGAGACGACGGAGGACGCACGATGAGCACGACGACTCCCGCGCAGCAGCGCGTGAGCGCGACCGGCCCGCTGCCCGGCACGCTGCGTCTGGGCCTCGCCCGCACCCGCTACGAGGTGCGCGGCTTCTTCCGCGAGCGCGACGCGGTGATCTTCATCTTCGCCTACCCGGTGATCATGCTCGCGATCTTCGCGACGGTGTTCGGGCAGGACGGGAACTCGATCGACTTCGGCGACTCCTCGGTACCGTTCGCGCAGTACTTCCTGCCGGGCATGATCGCCACGGGCGTCATGCTCTCGAGCTTCCAGAACCTCGCGATCGCGATCGCCGTGGAGCGCGACGAGGGCGGGCTCAAGCGGCTACGCGCCACTCCCCTGCCCGCGGCGTCGTACTTCGTCGGCAAGATCGGGCAGGTGCTCGTCAGCTGCGTGCTGCAGGTGACGATCCTGCTGCTCGTGGCGGCGCTCGCGTTCGACGTGCCCATGCCCGACAGCTCGGCCGCGTGGGCCACGTTCGCGTGGGTGCTGCTGCTCGGCACCGCGACGGGCGCCGTGTGCGGCGTCGCGTTCTCGTCGGTGCCGCGCAGCGGACGGTCTGCGAGCGCGGTCGTCACGCCGATCGTCCTGGTGCTGCAGTTCATCTCGGGCGTGTTCTTCCAGTTCGACCAGCTCCCGTCGTGGATGCAGCAGGTCGCGTCGGTCTTCCCCCTCAAGTGGATGGCCCAGGGAATGCGCTCGGTGTTCCTGCCCGACGAGGCTGCTGCGCTCGAGGTGAGCGGGACGTGGCAGCACGGCGCGATCGCGGCCGTCCTGCTCGCGTGGCTGGTCGTCGGGCTCGTCCTGGGCGCTCGGTGGTTCCGGTGGCGCCGACGGGACGACGGCTGACGTGCAGCATCGCGTGGGCTCCGACCTGGCAGGCTTGTCCGACGTGAGCACGGACAACGCGGTCGGCGGCCGGGCGGAGTTCTGGCGCGGGTCGATGCGCGCGTGGGACCTCGCGTTCTGGATCCTGGTGGCGATCAGCGCCGCGTTCGCCGTGCCGACGGCCGAGTCGGCGGGCGCTGCGCTCGCCTCGCTCGCCGGCTTCGTCGTGCTCGTCGTCGCCTACCAGCTCCTCGGACGACGCGGCGCCCGCCTGGCCGACGCCCGCCTGACGCAGTCCTATCTCGGGGTCCTCGTGCTGGTCACGACGTACGAGACCGCGGCCGTCCAGATGGGCATCGTCCTGCTGTTCATCGCGTACTCCCACATCTGGTTCTTCGCGCTCTCCCGGTGGCAGGGGCTCGCGTGGACCGTCGCGCTGACGCTGGGGATCATCGGCGCGACCGCGCTGCAGGTCGAGGCCACCCCCGCCGACCTGCCGCAGATCGTCGGTCAGGCCACGGTGGGGCTGCTGTTCTCCATCGCGCTCGGGCTGTGGATCACGCACGTCTCCGAGCAGAGCGAGGTCCGCGCCGAGCTGCTCGAGGACCTGCGCGCCACGCAGGCCGCGCTCGCCGCGAGCCACCACGCCGAGGGCGTGCACGCCGAGCGGGCGCGGCTCGCGCAGGAGATCCACGACACGCTCGCCCAAGGGTTCACGAGCGTGGTCATGCTCGCGCAGACGTCGTCGGCCGAGCTCGATGCGGGCCGGGCCGAGCAGGCTCGCGAGCGGCTCGCGCAGATCGAGGCGGTCGCGCGCGACAACCTGGCCGAGGCTCGCGCGCTCGTCGCGGCCTTCTCCCCGCCCGCGCTCGACGACGGCCTGGCTGCCGCGCTGCGCCGGCTCGGCGACCAGCTGCACACGCAGACGGGGCTCGAGGTCACGGTCGACGCCCACGACGTCGAGGTCCCGCAGGACGTCGCGGTCGCGCTGCTGCGCGCCGCGCAGGAGTCGCTCGCGAACGTGCGTCGGCATGCCGACGCGCGGCACGTCCGGCTCGCCCTGCACCACGCGTCGGCCGGCACGCCCGGCGCGAGCACCGACGCGGGCGGCGACGCTCCTGCGAGCGTCGAGCTCGAGGTCGTCGACGACGGCCGTGGCGTGCGCGAGGACGACGTCGAGGGCACCGGGCTGCGCGGCATGCGCGAACGCGCCCGCGTGGTCGGCGGCGACTTCCGGATCGACGGCACGCCCGGGGCCGGGACGCGCGTCACGATGCGCCTGCCCGTGCCGCACCAGGACGCCAGGACGGAGACGCACGCATGACCATCCGTGTCGTGATCGCGGACGACCACCCCGTCGTGCGCTCGGGGCTCGCCGGGCTGCTGGGGGTCGAGCCCGACGTCGAGGTCGTCGGCGAGGCGTCCGACGGCGAGGAGGCGGTCGCCCTCGCGCACGCGCTGCAGCCCGACCTGGTCCTCATGGACCTGCGGATGCCGCGGCTCGACGGCGCGGGCGCCACCGCGCGGCTGGTCGCCGAGCTGCCGAGCACGCGCGTGCTCGTCCTGACGACGTACGAGACCGACGCCGACATCCTGCGGGCCGTCGAGGCGGGCGCGACCGGCTACCTGCTCAAGGACACCCCGCGCGCCGAGCTCGTCGCGGGCGTGCGCGCCGCCGCCCGCGGCGAGGCCGCGCTGTCGCCGTCGGTCGCGCGGCGCCTGGTGGAGCAGCTGCGCGGCGGCGACGAGCGGCTCACTGCACGGGAGACCCAGGTGCTCGCGGCGGTCGCGCGGGGGCTGTCGAACGCCGCGATCGGCCAGGAGCTGTTCATCGCCGAGGCCACGGTCAAGACGCACCTCCTGCGGATCTTCGCCAAGCTCGGCGTCGACGACCGCACGCGCGCCGTCACGGTCGCGATGGCGCGCGGCATCCTGCCGTCCGGCTGACCGCATCCCTCGGGACCGCGGTCGGCCGGACGGCGGGCGCCGTCAGTCGATCAGCCTTCGCAGCCGCCCTCGGTCGCGCTGCCCTGCGGCGTGTACGACCACGGCCCGTCGGCGCTCTGCAGCTCGACGCAGAAGTCGGAGCCGTCGTTCGAGCCAGGTACGAACCGCACGGCGCTGACGCCTTCGCTCACCTCGCTGACCTCACGCGAGCCGTCAGGGGTCGTGAAGACGTAGGTGCCGTCCTTGATGCTCAGCGCGTTGGGCGTGAGGTCGCCCTTCGGGTCGATGTAGTACATCGACACCTCGATGCCGAGCGAGAACAGGTCGGACTGCACGGCCCACGCGCCGTCGTCCCAGTCGTCGAGCGCGTCGTCGTCGGCCGGGTCGTCGGCCGTGCCGTCCGTGCCGTCGCCGAGGTCGAGGTCGCCGCTGTCGTCGAGCCAGTCGTCACCCGCACCGCCGGACCAGTCGCCGGACGTGTCGAGCCCGCCCAGCTCGCCGAGGCCGCCCAGCCCGCCCAGTCCACCGAGGCCGGGCAGGCCGGGCACCGCACCGCCGAAGTTCTTCTCGACCCACTCGGGGTCCTCGAACTTGCCCTCGGCCTGCAGACGCGCGCCGTTCTCGCCGATGGTCTCCGCCAGGTGCGCGAGGGTCGCGAGCACGGACACGCGCCAGCCGCCGTCCTCCTTGACCGCGATCAGGCCCCACTCGTCGAGACCGAGCTCGACCAGGCCGGGGGCCGAGTCCTCCAGGCACGCCTTCCGGGGCTCGCCGCCGCTCGGTGCCGTGAGGCACGTGCCCTCGAGCGTGGCCTCCTCACCGTCGGACGTGATGCTGATCTTCTCGGGCAGCAGCAGCGCCCGGCCCGAGCCGAGGTCCTTGGACGTGAACGTCGCGCTGCCCACCGAGACGCCCGAGTCGTCCGAGCCGGTCTCGCCGACCCACTGCGACACGTACACCGAGACGAACCGGCGCTCACCGACCGACAGCGCCTGCGTGAGCGCGTCCAGGTCTCCCGTCGCGAGGGCCGGCAGCGCCTCGACGAACGCCGTGCCCGCGCCCTGCGACGACGAGAAGCCCTTGTCGTCGTCCGACGGCATGGCGCCGCGCTGACCGCCCTGCGCGACGGTCACGTACTCGCCGATCGTCATCAGGGGGCTGACGTACCAGTCGCCGCCCTCCTCGACCGCCATGAGGAACGGCTGCTCCTCGCCGGCCTCGGTGTCCCACGTGAGCTCGTCGGCGCTGACCGACCACGGCAGCGCGGCCTCGAGCTCGTCGACGGCCTCGGCGCGGTCCTCGTCGGACGGCACCTGCCCGGCGGCCTCGAACACCGGCGCGAACGCGTCCAGCATGAGGTCGGTGAGCTCCTCCGCCTCGCCGTCGACCGTCAGCGTGCCCTCGGCGATGCGCACCTTCGCGAGCCCCTCGTCGACCTCCTCGACGACGAGGTCGAGCCCCTTGAGCTCGACCTGCAGCGCGTCGAGCGCGTCGGCGACCTTCTCGGGGTCGAGGTACTGCTCGTCGCCGCGCAGGTCTCCGAGGCTGTCCATCGCGTCGCCGAAGGACTTCACCTCGGACGGTGCGAGGACGCCGTAGACCGCGACGCCGTCCTTGTCGGCCGCACCCTGCAGCAGCTGGCTCACCGCGGCGTCGGGCGACGACGCCCCGCCGAGCTTGCTCAGGACGGTCGCCCAGGCCGCGTACCCGCCGGCCCCGATGACGACGACCGCGGCGACGCCCGCGCCGACCCACAACCCCGTGCGGCGGCGGCGCGGCTGCTCACCCACGGGCGCGAACTCGCCGGTCAGCGGGTTGCCCTCGGCGTCGAGCGCGCTGTCCTGGCCCCAGGCCACACCGGGCTGGGCAGCACCGGGCTGGGCGTACCCCGGCTGGGCGTACCCCGGCTGGGCGTACCCGGTCGGGACGTGCCCGGCGGGCGTGTACCCCGCCGGGGTCTGTCCCGGCTGCGCCTGGCCGGGCTGCGGGTACCCGCCCGGCGCGTAGCCGGGGTCGGTCACGTACTGCTGGGGCGCCGGGGCCGGCGCGGGAGCCGGCGCAGGCGCCGGTGCGGGGGCGCCCGGAGCAGCGGCCGTACGCGCGGCCACCGCGGCCGCCACGACGGGGTCGCCCTGCGCGGCGAGCCACCCCAGGAGCTCGGGGTAGGCCGCCGGGTGCGCGGCGATGCGCGCACGCAGGTCGGGCCGCTCGGCGGCGAGGCGAGCGAGCTGCGCGGCGGACGTCGACGGGTCGTCGAGAAGCGCGGCAGACGGGTCGTGGTCCATGGAACCCCCAGAGGTCGTCACGCGACGCCAGGAGGCGACGGCCCGCACATCGTAGGGACCGCGGAGGGGCCCGCGTGCGGGTCTTCCCCAGGTGGACGAGATTTCACCTGGCAGACTGACCGCCGTGCGCGACCTGGCCCTGCTCCCCAAGGCGCACCTGCACCTGCACTTCACGGGGTCGATGCGGGTGAGCACGCTCGGTGAGCTCGCCGCGCAGCACGGCATCCGGCTGCCCGCGGTCCTGCTCGACGCGGACCCGCTGCACGTCCCGGCCGACGAGCGCGGCTGGTTCCGGTTCCAGCGCCTCTACGACGCGGCCCGCGCGTGCGTGCGCGGCGAGGCGGACATGCGTCGGATCATCGCCGAGGCCGCCGCCGACGACGCCGCCGAGGGCTCGGGCCGGCTCGAGATCCAGGTCGACCCGACGTCGTACGCGCCGTTCGTCGGCGGGATCACGCCCGCCCTGGAGATCGTGCTCGACGAGGCACGCGCCGCGAGCGCGCGCTCGGGCGTGGACGTGGGGGTCGTCGTCGCCGCGTCGCGCATGCGGCACCCGCTCGAGGCGCGCACGCTCGCGCGGCTCGCCGCGCGGTACGCGGGTGACGGGCCGGGCGAGGTCATCGGGTTCGGCCTGTCGAACGACGAGCGTCGCGGCGAGACCGCCGAGTTCGCGCCGGCGTTCGCGATCGCCCGACGCGCCGGGCTCGCGTCGGTCCCGCACGGCGGTGAGCTGCTGGGCCCGGCGCACGTGCAGGACGTGGTCACGCACCTGCACCCCGACCGGCTCGGGCACGGCGTGCGCACGGGCGAGGACCCGCGTCTGCTGGACGAGATCGTGGCGTCGGGCGTCGCGCTCGAGGTGTGCCCGGCGTCCAACGTGTCGCTGGGCGTGTACCCGGACCCGGCGTCCGTGCCCCTGCGGACGCTCGTCGCGGCCGGCGCGCAGGTCGCGCTCGGCGCCGACGACCCGCTCCTCTTCCGCGCCAGGCTGCTCGCCCAGTACGAGGCGGCGCGGGACGTGCACGGGTTCGACGACGACGCGCTCGCGGCCCTCGCGCGCTCGTCGATCACCGCGAGCCGCGCGAGCGACGGCGTCCGCGCGCGGCTGCTCGCGGGCGTCGACGACTGGCTGGCGAGCCCGGCGCGCTAGCTAGAGCGTCAGCCCGACGAGGACGGGCTCGGCCTCCAGCGTCACGCCGAACGCGGTGCGGACGCCGTCGCGCACCTCGCGCGCCAGCGTGAGCACGTCCTGGCTCGTCGCCCCGCCGCGGTTGGTGACCGCGAGCGTGTGCTTGGTCGACAGCGCCGCCGCACCCGGCAGCCCGTGACCCCGCGCGAACCCGGCGTGCTCGATGAGCCACGCGGCGCTCGTCTTGACCAGGCCGTCGCCGGCCGGGAACCGGGGTGCCTCCGCGGGCAGCGCCGCCGCCGCGGCCGACGCGAGGATCGGGTTGGTGAAGAACGAGCCCGCGCTGCGCGTGTCCGCGTCCGCCGGGTCGAGGACCATCCCCTTGCGGCCGCGCAGCTCCAGCACGGCGGCACGCACGTCGAGCAGCGGTGCGCGCTCTCCGACCTCGACCCCGAGCGCGCGGGCGAGCTCGCCGTACGCGATCGGCGCGGACAGCGTTCCCTGGCGCAGCTGGAACGTCACGTCGAGCACCACGTAGCGCGGCGTCGGCCCCCAGGGGGCCCGCTCGTCGGCGGGGTCGCGCGGGTCGCGGCGCGGGTCGTCCGCCGCGAGCAGGGAGCGCTTGAGCAGAGACGTGCGGTACCCGAACCGCAGGTCGACGACCGGGAGCGTGCGCACGCGAGCCCGCTCACGGTCCCACACCCGCACGGTCGCGATCGTCTGCGCGACGTCCTGCCCGTACGCGCCCACGTTCTGCACGGGCGTCGCGCCGGTCGAGCCCGGGATGCCCGAGAGCGCCTCGATCCCGTACAGGCGGTGGCTCGTCGCCTCGGCGACGACGTCGTCCCACGGCGTCCCCGCGGGCACCGTGTACGTCACGCCCGCGCACGCCGAGTGGTCGGGCACGTCGATGCCGGTCCGTACGTCGCGCAGGACGACGCCGTCGAACCCCGCGTCGGCGACGAGCAGGTTCGAGCCGCCACCGAGCACGAGCAGCGGCTCGCCCC
>NZ_BJLQ01000056.1 GCF_006538725.1 Cellulomonas gelida | reverse complement strand
CCTGCAGTCGCACTTCAACCCGCAGAGCCCGGTCCCGAGCAACTACCAGACGACGATCTCGAGCTTCGCCGCTCTCGGCGTGGACGTGCAGATCACCGAGCTCGACATCGAGGGCTCCGGCTCGTCGCAGGCGGACAACTACCGCCGCGTCGTGCAGGCGTGCCTCAACGTCGCCCGCTGCACCGGCATCACCGTGTGGGGCGTGCGTGACACCGACTCGTGGCGTTCGTCGGGCACCCCGCTGCTGTTCGACGGCAACGGCAACAAGAAGCAGGCGTACACGGCGACGCTCGACACGCTGAACAGCGCGCAGCCGACCCAGACGCCGACGCCGACCCCGACGCCGACGCAGACCCCCACCGAGACGCCGACTGCGACACCCACGCCGACCCCGACGTCGAGCCCGAGCTCGCCGCCGCCCACGGGCAGCTGCACGGCCACGCTCACGATCGCGAACAGCTGGCCCGGCGGCTACCAGGCCGAGGTGAAGATCACCGCCGGCTCGGCGGGGCTCAACGGATGGCGCGTCACCCTGCCGTCCGGCGTCTCGACCAACAACCTCTGGAACGGGCAGGTGTCCGGGAGCACCGTGACCAACGCCCCCTACAACGGCTCGGTCGCACCGGGTCAGTCGACGACCTTCGGGTTCCTCGGTCAGAGCAGCCCACCTGCACCGACGACACTGACCTGCAGCTGAGCTGATCTGCTGGGTCCGACGAGGCCAGCAGGCATGACGACGGCGTCGCACCTCCCCGGTGCGGCGCCGTCGTCGCGCCCGGGTGTGCCGCGCGGCCCACGGCGCCGAGAGACCGTCGGACCTCCGGTCTAGTCTCGGCAGGACACCCCGACCAGCGAAGGAGACGTCGTGGGCCGCCTCTTCATCGACCTGTTCGTCACGCTCGACGGCGTCGCGCAGGCGCCCGGCGGGCGCGACGAGGACCCGTCCGGCGGGTTCCCCTTCGGCGGGTGGCAGGCGCCGCTGTACGACGACGTCGTCGGGCGTCACGTGATGGCCGGCATCCAGTCGATGGACGCGCTGCTGCTCGGGCGCCGGACGTACGACATCTTCGCCGGGTACTGGCCGCACCAGGACAACGCCATCGCCCACCAGCTCAACGGCGTGCCCAAGTACGTCGCGAGCCGCGGGACCCCGAACCTCGGCTGGCCCACGTCCACGCAGCTCGGGCCGGACCTCGTCGCCGACGTGCGTGCGCTGCGGGACCGGCACGAGAGCACGCACGTGATCGGCAGCCTCGACCTCGTGCAGACGCTGCTCGCCGAGCGGCTGTTCGACGTGCTCACGCTGTGGGTCTACCCGGTGCTGCTCGGGCAGGGGAAGCGGGTCTTCCCGCAGGGCGTCCGGCCGTCCGAGCTGACGTTGCTCGAGCCGCCCGAGGCGGGCAGCGGCGGCGCGGTCACGCTGCGCTACGGACCGACGGGCAACGATCCGCGCACGGGCGAGATGACCGCCCCGGACGACGAGGGCTGACCACCAGGCGCACCGCGAGCGGTCACAGCCGCTTCTCGAGCAGCACGACGTCGAGCCACGACCCGGCCAGCGGCCCGTGGCTCATCAGGCCGAGGCGCTCGCGCGTCCCGACGACCCGGAACCCGGCCGCCTCGTGCAGCGCGAGGCTCGCCCGGTTCTGCGGGAACACCCCCGACTGCACGGTCCAGACCCCCGCGGCCTGCGCGGAGTCCAGGAGGCCGTCGAGCAGCGCGCGACCGACGCCCCGACCCCGCGCGTCGTCGTCGACGTAGACCGACGCCTCGACGACCCCCGAGTAGACGCACCGGCCCGAGACGGGCGACGCGGCGACCCACCCGAGCACGCGCGCGTCGGGGTCGAGCGCGACGAGGCGGTGCTCGGCCAGGTGGTCCTCGTCGAACGCGGTCCACGTCGGGGCGTGCGCGGTGAACGTCGCGAGGCCCGTGGCGATCCCCGCGGAGTAGATCGACAGGACCGCGTCGGCGTGCGCGGACGTCATGGGCGCGAGGCGCACGTCCGTGCGCGCGGTCGTCATGCGTCCGGTCCGCTGGACGTGTGCTGCGCGAGGTGCGCGGCGAGCTCGTCGACAGCACCCGGGACGAGCGTGAAGTAGGCCCACACGCCGCGCTTCTCACGCGTGACGAAGCCGGCCTCGGTGAGCACCTTGAGGTGGTGCGACACAGTGGGCTGCGAGAGCCCCACGGGCTCGGTCAGGTCGCACACGCACGCCTCGCCACCCTCGTGCGAGGCCAGGATCGACAGCAGGCGCAGGCGCGCGGGATCTGCGAGCGCCTTGAGCGTGCGTGCGGTGCGCTCGGCGTCCTCGGCGCTCATGGCGGCGCCGGTGACGGGTGTGCAGCACGCAGTCGACGGCGCGGCGACGACGGGGAGCAGGTCCAGTGCCATGCCCCCAGGATGCCACGGGACATCGACACATGTCGATGTTGACAGCCGTCGATATGTGGGTCCATGCTCTGACGCATTGACCCACATCGATATTTGGAGGAGCCATGACGCAGGACATCCGCGAGCAGGTCCGGGAGCGCTACGCCTTGGCGGCCGTGCAGGCAACGAGCGACAGCGGCTGCTGCGGCGGCGGCTGCGGCCCGTCCGACCTCGTCGTCGACGAGCGGTTCGGCGCGAGCCTGTACGACGCGCAGGACACAGCCGCGATCCCCGCCGAGGCCCTGGCCGCGTCGCTCGGCTGCGGCAACCCCCTGATGGTCGCCGAGCTGCGCGAGGGCGAGCGCGTGCTCGACCTGGGCTCGGGCGGCGGCATCGACGTGCTCCTGTCCGCCCGCCGCGTAGGCGCGACGGGCTTCGCCTACGGCGTCGACATGACCGACGAGATGCTCGACCTCGCACGCGCGAACGCCGCCAAGGCGAGCGCGACGAACGTCGAGTTCCGCAAGGGCACGATCGAGGACCTCCCCCTCGACGACGCCACCGTGGACGTCGTCATCTCCAACTGCGTCGTCAACCTCTCGCCCGACAAGCCCGCCGTGCTTGCCGAGGCGTACCGCGTGCTCGTCGCAGGCGGCCGGGTCGGCATCTCCGACGTCGTCGCCGAGGACCACCTGTCCCCCGACCAGCGCGCCGAGCGCGGCTCGTACGTCGGGTGCATCGCGGGCGCCCTCTCGCGCACCGAGTACCTCGACGGCCTCACGGCGGCAGGGTTCGTCGACGCCGAGGTCCAGTTCACCCACCCCGTGGCCGACGGGATGCACAGCGCGATCGTGCGCGCCCGCAAGCCGCTCACCGAGGAGGCCTGATGCACCCCGACCTGTACCTGGTGATCCACCAGCAGAACGAACGCGAGCTGACCCGCGACCTCGAGCTGCGGCGCGCCGCGCTCGCGTGCTCGGCGTGCATCGTGCGCGCGACGAGGCACGCGAGCAGACTCGTCGCGTGGCTGCAGTCGCACGCCCCCTCGGTGACCCGCCGCAGCTCACCGGCAGGTCCGGCCTGCTGCCTCGCGTAGGTCGAGCCCGCGTGGGCACGGGCTGGCGGACCAGGGCGTAAGATCTGCCGTCGCTTTCCGCGCCGTAAGGAGTACGCGTGCCACCCGGGCACCCCACGCAGGACGTCGTCGCCCCCGCCCCGAGCCGGCCGCGCACCCCCCACCGCTTCCGCCCCGACATCCAGGGGCTGCGCGCGTTCGCCGTCCTGGCGGTCGTCGCCGACCACGTCCTCGGCCGGCCCGGTGGCGGGTTCGTCGGGGTCGACGTCTTCTTCGTCATCTCCGGCTTCCTCATCACCGGGCTCCTGCTCCGCGAGTACGAGAAGACCGGGTCCATCTCGCCCCGTCGCTTCTACGCGCGGCGCGCGCGGCGGATCCTGCCCGCCTCGCTCGTCGTGCTCGTCGCGACCGTGATCGCAGCCAACGTGCTCTTCTTCGCGGGACGCGCGCACGCCGTCACGATCGACGCCCTCTGGGCCGCACTGTTCGTCTCGAACTGGCACTTCGCGGCGCAGGGCACCGACTACTTCCAGGCCGGGCTGGCTGTCTCGCCCGTGCAGCACTTCTGGTCGTTGTCCGTCGAGGAGCAGTTCTACTTCGTGTGGCCGTGGTTCCTGCTCGCGGTCCTCGTGGGGCTGGCGCGGCTGCGCCGCCGCGCCCACTCGCCCCGGCGTGTGGCGGGCGCGCTGCTCGTGGCCGCAGGCGTCGCGTCGTTCGCGTGGGCCTGGTGGGCGACCGGCGCCAACCCGACGTCGGCGTACTTCTCGACGTGGACGCGTGTGTGGGAGCTGGGCGTGGGCGCGGCGCTCGCCGCGGGGATCCACCGTCTCGCGCGGCTCGACGCACGGGCGCGCGCGGCACTCACCGGGCTCGGCCTGGTGGGGCTGGTCGCCTCGCTCGTCGTGATCACCCCGGAGACCCGGTTCCCGGCACCCGGCGCGCTGCTGCCCGTGCTCGCCACGGCCGCGCTGATCGCCGCGGGCGTCGCGGGCGACGGAGCGCGGGTGCTGCGCTACCGGCCGGTCGTCTACATCGGCACGATCTCGTACTCGCTCTACCTGTGGCACTTCCCGGTCCTCGTCTTCGCCGGCGCCCTGTGGGCCGGCGGCGGTCCGGTCTGGTACGCCGGGGTCTTCGCCGCGATCGCGGTCGCGTCCGTCCTGAGCTACCACCTCGTCGAGAAGCCCGTGCTGCAGTCACCCCTCCTGCTCCCACGCGACCCGGACGTCCCGCGCGCGGAGCAGTGGCGCGACTGGTGGCGCACGAGCCTGCCGACCGTGCGCGTCGCCGGGCCCGCCGCGCTCGTCGTCGTGACGGCGCTCGTCGTCGGCGGTGTCGTCACCTCGAGCGCGTCCGGCGACGACGAGGCGCAGCCCACGCCGCCCGCGGTCGCCACCCCCGTGTCCGCCGCCGCCGCGCTGAGCGCCCAGCTCGAGACCGCTGCCGACGCCACGCGATGGCCCGAGCTCAGCCCGTCACCCGACGAGCTCGGCAAGGAGGACCGCGCCACGGAGTGGGTCGACGAGGGCTGCCTGAAGCTCGCGACGATCGACAAGCTCAAGAGCCGCTGCACGTTCGGCGACGGCGAGCGCCACGCCGTCATCCTGGGCGACTCGATCGCGATCAGCTACGCGCCCGCCATCCGCAAGGCGCTCGGCGACGGCTGGACGGTCCGGGTCATCACCGCTGGGCAGTGCCCCGTCGCGGACCTCGTCGTGCGCAGCGGCGACGGCTCGGCGTTCCCGTCGTGCCCCCGGTTCCGGCAGGACGCGTTCGACATCCTGAAGGCCGAGCCCGTCGACCTCGTCTTCGCGAGCGAGTCCGACGACACGACCGACCGCATGGTCGGCGACGCCGACGAGTCCGAGCGGCTCGAGCTGCTCACCGAGGGCTGGGTCGACTCGCTGGAGGCGCTGACCGCGACCGGCGCCGAGGTGGTCGTGCTCAGCGCGCCGCCGCACGGCCCGCCCCTGTCCGAGTGCGCCACGACCCTCAACGGGCCGACGGACTGCAACGCGACGATCTCGGCCAAGCACCGCCGCATGAACGACGCGGCACGCAGCGCGGTCGCCGCGCTCGACGACCCGTCCGCGGCGCACTGGGTCGATGCCGACTCGTGGTTCTGCACGGCCGAGGGCGTCTGCCCGCCCTACGCCGGATCGGCGCCGATGCGCGCCGACAAGATGCACCTCACCCAGGTGTACGCCGAGTCCCTGGCCCCCGTCCTGCGCGACGCGATCCGCTCTGCGCAGCCTGCCGGCGACGAGTGACCCGACGCCCTCTCAGGACCGGCCGGCGACCACGCTGCCGAAGCTGACGAGCCGCGTGATCCGGCCGGTCACCCCCGCGCGAGCACCGCCCCACGCCGACACGGGCCTCAAGGAGCCCGACACGTTGCGGAAGACCGTGACGCCGCCCGACCGCTCACCGGGGCGATCACCCAGCGCATGGTCGCTGGCGGCGCCCACGACGAGGTCGCGCCGGCCGGACCCGTCCACGTCGAGGAACGCGATGGCCCGTCCGAAACCGTCGCCCGCGCCCGCGTAGCCGGGCACGCCCGCCGTGGCCTGCGTCAACGCGACGGAACCGAGTCCGGTCAGACCGTGGGACGTGCCCTTCAGGACGTAGACCGCGCCTGCGGACTCCTGGCTCCCGACTCGCCGCCGGGGCGCTCCGACGGCGACGTCGACGCGCCCGTCGCGATCAAGGTCCGTCGCCGTGAGCGATGTGCCGAACGCGTCCGGCTGCTCAGGATGGCCCGGGACGCCCGCGGACCCCAGGTCCACCCATGACGTGTCGTCGAGGGAGAAGGTCGAGCCACGAACCTCGAGCACGACGACCGCCCCGCTCAGCTTGCGGGCCGCCCCGACCCGGGAGCCCGGCACGTGCACCCACGAGTCGGGCGCACCGGCCACCACCTCGTCACGTCCGTCGCCGTCGACATCGGCTACCACCACGGACGCCCCGAGCGACCCGACGAACGGAGCGAACCTGTCCACGCCCAGCGCCTGGTTCACCTGCACACCGCCGGCCATGGTCGACGACCCGACCGCCAGGCCCCGCGGACCGCCCGGCACCAGCAGGACCGCGGAGTCCCAGGCCAAGGAGGTCTCCCGGCCGTCGGGAGCACCGACGACCAGGTCCCCGTACCCGTCCGCCGTGACGCGTCCGATGCTGAGGCTGGTGCCGAGCTGGTCGTCCGCTCGGGCCGCGCCCGGCACCCCCGCCGTGCTCCTGTCGAAGGCCTGCGAGCCTGCGCCGGACAGGCCGGCGCGCGCGCCGAACAGCACGACCACGGCACCCGCGCGCCGTGCTGAACCGACCTTCGCCTCCGGCATCCCGACCGCGAGGTCGTCGTACCCGTCGCCGTTGAGATCACCCGCAGCGAGGACCTGGCCGAACCGCTCGCCGGGCAGCGCCCTGCCCGGAACTCCCACGGTGGAACGGCTCAGCCGCCGCACCGTCGACAGGTCCAGCCCGGTGCGGGACCCCGGGAACACGAACACAGCACCCGAGTGCTTCTTCGCGAAGCTCCCGTCGGGGCTCTCGCACGTGCTCCCGACCGCGAGGTCGTCGTACCCGTCGTGGTCGAAGTCGCCCGTGGCCAGCGCCGACGCGAACTCCCTGCACCAGTGCCCGCGCGTCGCCTCGTCCTGTCCGACGAAGACGTCGCTGCGCTGGAGCGAGGAGTACCGGACCGCGACCGCCCCGTCCACCGAGTGGGCCTCGGCGTCCACCCACTCCGGCCCTCGGGCGGCCACCGCGAGGTCGTCGACGCCGTCCCCGTCGAAGTCGGAGACGGTGGCCGAGGCGTGCTTCGTGGGCGCGGCGTGCGGACGTGCCTCGCTCGTCGCCAGCAGGACCGACGGTCCGATCCGGCGCCGCTCGACCTCGGGCGCCGACGCGGCGGCCGCCGGGCCCGGAGCGAGCGTCAGGGCCAGCGCGGCGAGCGTCGCCGAAGCGACCGAGAGACGAACAGCTGCAGCACGACCGGACGATCGCATGGCTCCCCTTCGAGACGGTGCGCGGTCACGGTAGTGCTCGCGCACGCACCCGCCCGTGCGGTCCTCGGAACTTCAGCCGTTCGGCTCTGCGCACCTGTCCGTCTCTTCCGCGCGACGAGCCCGTGCCGACGAGCTCGGGCAGACGAGCTCGGGCAGACGAGCTCGGGCAGACGCGGACGAGGCGGCCACGTCGGTGCCGTGCACCGGGTAGCCGCCTCGTCGTCGGGAGGTCGTGCGGGCGGACTATGCCTTGAAGCGACCGACCAGCTCGTCGAGGTGCTGGGAGTTGCGCGCCAGCTCGTCGGCCGACGAGCGCACCTGGTCGATGTTGCCGACCGTGAACTTCGCGTTCTCCGCGATCGAGCGCACGTTGTCGGCGATGCTCGTCGCCCCGACAGCGGCCTCGGCCACGTTCGCGGCCATCGAGCTCGTCGTCGCGCTCTGCTGCTCGACCGCCCCGGCGATGCTGCCCTGGTGGTCGTTGACGCGCGCGATGACCTGCGTGGTCGTCTCGATCGCCGCGACGGCGAGGTCGACGTCCGACTGGATCTGGGTGATCCGGGAGGTGATCTCCTCGGTCGCCTGAGCCGTCTGCTGCGCGAGCTCCTTGACCTCACCGGCGACGACCGCGAAGCCCTTGCCGGCCTCCCCGGCGCGTGCGGCCTCGATCGTCGCGTTGAGCGCGAGCAGGTTGGTCTGCTGCGCGATCGTGTTGATGAGCGTCACGACCCCACCGATCGCCGCGGACGACTCGCCGAGGCGGCTGATGGAGACGTTCGCCTGGTCGGTGCTGCTGACCGCCGTGCGCCCGGCCTCGCTCGCCGAGGAGGCACTGCGGGCGATCTCCTGGATCGAGACGCCCATCTCCTCGCCGGCCGCTGCCACGACCTGCACGTTGGAGGAGATCTGCTCGGCGGCGGCCGCGGCGGCCGTCGCCTGGTTGGCCGCGTCGACGGACTGGCCCGTCATGTCCGCGGCGATCACCGAGAGCTCCTGGGCGGCGGCCGACGACGTCGCCGCGGTCTCGCCGATCTGCCGGACGAGCGTGGCGATGTTCTCCACGAACCGGTTGAAGACCGTCGCGAGCGCGCCGACCTCGTCGTCGCGCGCGCTGTCGACGCGCTGCGTGAGGTCACCGTCACCGTCGGCGATCTCGCGGAGCCGGCCGGTGAGCGCGTTGATCGGGCGGGTGATGCTGCGCGTCAGGAACGCCGCGAGCAGGAGGACGACGACAGCCGCGATGCCGGTCCCGCCGACGACCGCGAGCTTGGTGGTGTTGGCCGTCTGCGTCGCCGCCTCGGCGCGCTGCGTGAGCAGTCGCTGCTCGTCGGACTCGACGCTCGCGAGGATGCCGCGGATCTCGTCCATCACGGCCTTGCCCGCGTCGGAGAGCACGATCTCCTGGGCGGCCTCGAAGCCGTCGGACTTGTAGGCGTCGACCGTCTGCTGCATCTCGGCGAACTTCGAGGAGATGAGCGGCTCGATCTCGGAGAGGCGTTCCTGCTGCGCGGGGTTGTCGCTCGTGAGCTCCTTGAGCTTGACGACGTGCGCGTTCACCGCGCTCCGCGCTGCGGTGTAGGGGGCGAGGTAGGAGTCGACGCCCGTGACGAGGAACCCGCGCTGCCCGGTCTCCGCGTCCTTGAGGGAGGACAGGATCGCGTCCGTCTCGTTCAGCACGACGTGCGTGTGCTCGACGTGCTCGCTGTTGTGCACCAACGACTGCGTGTTCAGGAAGGACACCACGCCGACCCCGGCCATCATGACGAGGATCAGCGCGTACCCGGCGGCAAGGCGGCGCCCGATGGTCCAGCTCCAACGGGACTTGCGACGACTGGGGGGGTCGACGACGGGGGAATCGCTGCTCACCGAACTGCTCCTTTGCGCACGGACGTAGACACCGGTCTAGATCGGCGGAGGCCGCTCGGTTGTGACTGCTTCGGCCGCGCGGCTTTCCCGAGGCACCGACTCGGGCCGCTCGCTACCGTGCACGCATGACCGTGTGGGAGCTCGACCTGCCGCTGACCACGCCGCGGCTCACGCTGCGGGCCCACCGCGCGACGGACCTCGACGACCTCGTCGTCTTCCACAGCGACCCGCAGGTCACGCGGTACATCCCGTGGCCCGTGCGGACGCGCGACGAGACGCGCGCGTCGCTCGAGGCGAAGGTCGGCTGGACCACGGCCCGCCCCGGCGAGTGGATCACGCTCGCGGTCGAGGAGCGCGCGACCGGCACCGTGATCGGCGAGGTCCTGCTCAAGCACGACGACGAGGCGGAGGTCGGCTACGTGCTGCGCACCGACCGTCAAGGGCAGGGGCTCGCGTCGGAGGCCGTGGCCGCGCTGCTCGACGCCGCCGCGACGAGCCTGGGCGTCACCGCGGTGCGCGCGGTCGTCGTCGACGGCAACGACGCGTCGGTGCGCCTGCTCACGCGCCTGGGCTTCCGGCCCGTCGGCCCCGGACCGCACACCACGGAGGGCGAGCCGACGACGACCTACCACCGCGCGGCCGTCCCACCACCGCGGTGACCGGTGGCGCCGCGACAGGCGTCGACGATGGTCCGAGCACACCGGCGTACGCACCGGCGGGGCCGGGGTCCGGGCACCCGGGCCACCACCACGGCGGCAAGGTCCCCGCGCTCCGCGGGACCACGACCGTGGCCGAGCACCTCGCGGGTCCGCTCACGTTCGGCGTCGGCCGGCACGGCTCGCTCGTCGTCGGCCAGGCGTTCGCCGCCCAGCTCACGTCCGTCCCGAAGAGCGGTGCGCCGGTCCCCTGGTACCAGGGCGAGGAGGGCACGGACGTCGCGGCGGTCTCGATCGCCGACGGGACGACCACGTTCGCGACACGCGTCGGCGACCAGGAGAGCGTGTCGTCGTCGCTGCTCATGCAGCGCGACAGGCGCGGGACCATCCGCCAGGTCGCGGACCTGCTCGCCTTCGAGCAGAGCGCGAACCCCGACGCGGTGAACACGTACGGCTTCACGGACCTGCCCGCAGAGTGCGCGGCGCAGGTCCCGCCGATGTTCGCGCCGTACACCGGCGCGGTCGACTCGCACGCGTACGGCTCGGTCACGGTGCACGGCCTGACGTACGTCGCCGACGCGGGCGCGAACGCGATCCTGTCGGTCGACCGGCGGGGCACGGTCCGCACCGTCGCGGTCCTGCCACCCCTCGAGGTCACCGTGACCGCCGAGGCCGCGGACACCTTCGGGCTGCCGGACTGCGTCGTCGGCGAGTCCTACGGGTTCGAGCCCGTGCCGACCGACGTCGAGGTCGGCCGCCACGGCGCGCTCTACGTCACGACACTCCCGGGCGGGCCCGAGGACGGCAGCCTCGGCGCGAACGGCGCGCTGCACAGGATCGACCCGCGCACGGGCCGGATCACGACCCTGGCCACCGGGTTCGCCGGCGCGACCGGCGTCGCGCTCGACCCGTCCGGCAACGCCTACGTCGCCGAGCTCCAGGGCAACGAGGTGTCCGTCGTGACGCGGTGGGGCAAGGTCCGCGTCCTCGGTGCGTTCACGCAGCCCGCGGGCGTCGAGTGGGCGAACGGGACGCTCTACGTCTCGACCGACGTGTTCGGTGACGGCTCGATCGTCGCCGCGAAGGTCCGCTGACACCCGGCCGCACCGCGCACCACGAAGGCCCCGGTACGACGAGCGCCACTCGTCCTGCCGGGGCCTTCGTCGCGCGGGGACCCTTCGGCAGGCTGCGACACTCGGGCGACGACGACGAAGGGCGGACCCATGGAGCTCGACCTCGCCGCGGCCCTCGCGGACGCGCGCAGCGAGTACGACAAGATGGTGGCGGGCGACTGGTACCGCTACCGGTTCGGCCCCGAGCTCGGCGACCTGACCACCGCGACGCAGCGGACGTGCCGCCGCATCACCGCGCTGTACGACGAGGACCGCGAGGCCGCCGCCGCGCTCTTCCGCGACCTGCTGGGCACGGTCGGCGAGGGCGTCGACTTCCGCCCGCCGCTCTACCTCGACTACGGCCACCGCCTGCACGTCGGCGACCGGACGTTCGTCAACGCCGACTTCCTGACGCTCGGCGGCGGCGAGATCCGCATCGGCGCGGACGTCCTGATCGGCCCGAGCGTGCGCCTGTACACCCCGACGCACGTGCTCGACCCGGAGCTGCGCCCGCAGGGGTGGGAGCGGGTCTCGCCCATCACGATCGAGGACGGCGTGTGGCTCGGCGGCAGCGTCGTCGTGTGCCCGGGCGTGACGATCGGTGCGCGCTCGGTGATCGGTGCGGGTTCGGTCGTGACGAAGGACGTCCCGGCCGACGTCATCGCGGCGGGCAACCCCGCACGCGTCGTGCGCCGGCTCGACGGCTCACCCGCCTGAGCCGTCACCTCACCCGACGAGGGAGCGCCCGACGAGGTGCGCCCGACGAAGGTGCGACCGCCGCTCGTGACGGCGGTCGCACCGGGCGTGCTCGAGGCGGCCCTCAGGCGTCGCGGCGCAGCCGGGCGCCCAGCGCCCACGCCCCCACGACCGCACCCGCGGCGGCGAGGATCACGTCCTTGAGCACGTACTGGGCGGTGAGGGTCGGGCCGCCGGCCGGGAACAGCTCGTCGAAGAACAGCACGAGCGGCGACATGATCCCGACGAGCGCGACGGCCAGCAGCACCAGCCCCGTGCGCAGGAACCTGCCGGTGAGCAGCGTCAGGCCGATCACGGTCTCGATGACCGCCGTCATGAGCAGCGCTGCGCTCGGACCCACCAGGTGCAGCGTGAGCTCGCCGACGGTGCGCTGCGCGAGGTCCTCCGCCGGGCTGACCCCCGGGAAGAACTTGAGCACGCCGAACCCGAGGAACACCAGGCCGAGCGCGACGCGCAGCGCGGTGATCGAGTACCTCGCGAGGATCTCGGCGAGCGTGTCGACGGCGCGTTCACCCCGCGAGCGCCACCGGCGCACGAGGGCGGACGGCCCGGTCGTCGGGAGGGTCGAGGTCGTCGCGTCGGTCCACGTGTTCGCGGGGACCAGCGCGTCCGCGGCGGGGTCGGCCGCGAGCTTCGTCGGCGGCGCGTACCTCGTCGTGCGGGACGCCGAACGGGACTTCAGGGAGAGCGCAGGCATGGAGGTGCCCTTCGTGTGGCGGCTGGAGGCCGGGGGAACCGCACGGCGCCGTGTGGCGCGGGAGACGTGCGGGATGGCTACCGGTCGGTAGCTTCGGCGGACGAGGAGAGCCGCACCCCGATGTCTGATACGTCCGGTTTCGGTTTCACCCCGGCGTGCAGGGCTCACAACCCCGGGGCAACCGACTCCTTCGGAACCCAGCCGGTCGTGCCGCTCACCACGACCTTGCGCCAGCCGCCGGACGTCTCCTTGGGCCAGACCTGCGTGCCCGCCTTCGCGACGAACATCGCCGAGGCCTTCGCGTTCGGCGCGGTCCGCACCGTCACCGCGTACGCCAGGTGGTAGGTCTTGCTCTGCGAGATGTAGTCGGTGTGCACCCAGCCGCGCGTCTTCGTGCCGTTGACGACGGCCCACACGGGGATGAACCCGTTGGTCTTCGTGCCCGGCTTGTTCGTGAGCTTGGTGTTGGGCGCGAGCGTCGCCAGGACGCGGTTGCTCGTCGACGGTCCCGCCCGCAGGTTGAGGTTCGTCGTGGAGTAGTACGTGCACCTCGTCGGCGCGGGCGACCGCCGGTCCGCGGTCGCCTTCGCCACCACCGGGAGCTGGTAGCCCTCGAGCCACGTCGCCGGGTCGACCGACGTGCCCGAGCCGTAGAACGCACCCTGCCAGACCTCGAGGTGCAGGTGCGGGGCGGTCGCCGGACCGGACGCGCCCACGTCGGCGATCCGCTGGCCGACCTTGATCTTCTGCCCGACGCGCACGTACTTGCCCGGGGTCCACGGGTGCACGTACGCGATCCACGTCGGCGTGCCCTCGATGACCGAGTGCACCGTGACGTAGCCCGCGGCCCCGTTCTTCGGGGCGACGACGTGCGTCACCACGCCGGACGCGACCGCGTAGATCGGCCTGCCGTCGGGCGTCCCCATGTCGAGCCCGAGGTGGAACGTGGACGCGCCGCGCACCGGGATGCACCGCGGACCCCACCCGGACGTCAGCGCGTACGACTCGTTCGTGAGCGGCAGGATCAGCACCCGCCCGCTCTTCGTGCGGTGCCGCGACACGTCGTCCGGGACCTTCATCACCGTGTCGGTCGCGGTGCTCACCGCGCCCTGGCTGCGGACCATCGCGTCCGCGGTCGAGGACGGCGGCGGCTCGGTGGTCGCGCCGGCGGGCGCGGCGCCCATCACTGCGGCGGCCCCGAGGGCGAGGGCGACCACCAGGCCGCCGAGGGTGCGCGGCGCGTGCGTCCGGATACGCATGGGTGTGTCTCCTTGCCGGGGGTGTCACGTCCTATTCGGCACGCGCAGCAGCGACTTGAGCCTTTCGTCGGCTTCCGCCGTCCCGACGACCAGCGTGCGCCGACGACGGAGCCCCTGCGACCCGAGGCGCGGGACCTGCCCGCGGCGGTCAGCCGCGCGGATCGTGCACGACGTGCGCGGCGTCGAGGTCGAGGTCGAGGTCGAGCCAGCGCGCGAGGTCGGCGATCTGTGCGTCGACCGCGTCACGCACGTCGGAGGTCCACCGCCCGTCCTCGTGCACCGCGTGCACGACGAGGCGGCCACCGCGCCGGTCCGCGGTCGCGTCGAGCTTGCCGACCAGGCGGTCGCCGTGCAGCACGGGCAGCGCGTAGTACCCCCAGCGCCGCTGCGCCGCGGGCTTGTACATCTCGAGGACGTACTCGAACTCGAACAGCTCGGCGACGCGCTTGCGGTCGAACAGCAGCCGGTCCAGCGGGGACAACAACGCCGTGCGCGGCTCGAGCTCGCCGTCCAGCAGGGCGGCATCGACGCGCCAGCGGCCGCGCACCCCCTCAACCGTCGCGACCTCGCCGGCGCCACCGGCGTGCAGCGGCTCGACCCGCGTCTCCTGCGCACGCTCGCGCAGGATGCCCAGCGACCGCAGCCGCCGTTCGTCGCGGATGCGGCGCGCCTCGTCGGCCGGCACGGGCTCGTCCGGCGGGTACACGCGCTCGGCCAGGTCCCACAGCTTCTCCCGGCCGCGCCGCCCTGCGGCCGCCACGTCGCCGCACTCGACGAGCAGGCCCAGCATCATCGTGACGTTCCGGCGGTTGTTCCAGCCCGACGAGCGCCACGGCCGCACGCACGTGTCGGGCAGCTCGGCCGCGGTCAGCGGCCCGTCCGCCCGCAGCCGCTCGAGGACGTCCAGGCGACACCCGCGGTTGTCGTCCAGCCACTGCGCGTTCGCGAGCTGCCAGGCCGGCGCGTCCTCGCCGCCCGGCCACGCCGCCATCTCGGCGGTGAGCAGGCGGACGTCCTCGGCGACCAGCAACCGGCCCTGGACCTCCACGACGCGCTGCTCGGCGACGAGGTCCTCGAGCTCGTGCGGGTCGTACGCCGGCCCGAGGCGGCTGAACAGCACCAGGTCCGCGCTCGGGGCGACGGCCGCGATCGGGTCGTGCTGCAGGAACGTGAGCCGCTGCACGGCGTCCAGGACACCCTCGGGGCGGTGGGCCGTGAGCAGCTGCGCCCGGACGGCGAGCCGCTGGGCGTCCGCGCGCGTCAGCTCGAGCACCGCCATGCGGGCAGCCTAGGCACGCCCACCCACAGGCCGGTGCCCGCGTGGTCAGCGCCGCGCGGTCAGCGCCGCGCGCGCAGCGCCTTCACCGCGCCCGTGGACCACAGCGCCCACGCGACGAGCACCGGCTGGAACGCGAGCCGCACGAGCCGCTTCGTGTCGGAGTCGAGACCGAACCCGTCCCGGTGCTCGAGCCACTGGCCGACGTTGCCGGGGAAGACCACGACGAAGAACGCCGCGGCCACGAGTCCGACCGCCACGCGCCAGCGCGGCAGCACGACGAGCGCCGTCCCGAGCGCGATCTCCACCGCGCCCGAGGCGAGCACGGTCAGGTCGGTGTCGACCGGGAACCACGACGGCACCTGCGCCTGGAACTCCTCGCGGGCGAACGCGAGGTGCCCGATCCCGGCGAACACCAGCCCGATCCCCAGCCCGACGGCGCGACGCCGCGCGGCACGCTGTCCGCGGGAGGGACGCCCGTCACGGCGTCACGCACCCGGTCGACTCCCCTGACCTGCTCCGATGTACTCACCGGCTCATCGTCGCCGCCCGCCGCCCGCACCGCACGACGACGGCGGCGCCTCATCCCTGCGCGGGCGGGTCCGCGTGCCGGCGTCCACCGAACAGGGGCGAGGGGAACGACGGCGCCACCTTGCCGCCCGCGAGCCAGTCGGTCAGGCGCGCGACCTCGTCGTCGATCGCACCGCGCGCCCAGGCGTCGACCTGCTCGAGCAGCGCGAGCTCGATCGCGCCGCTCGTCGCGGCCCACGCCCCGACCACGCGGCCGTCGACCCAGACCGTCGGGCCCGCGTTGCCGATCACGTCGACCACCTGGCGCGCGTGCGCGCCGAGGTACCAGTCCCGCTCGGCCCAGCCCATCGTCGTCGGGTCGAGTCCGGGTAGGAGCGCCACCCAGCGCCCGGGCGGCTCGACGGGCGCGAGGTCGTCCGGCAGGAGCCAGCCGATCGACTCGGTGCCCTCCAGCCCCACGGGCACCGCCGCGAGCTCGGCCAGCGACCGCCGCACCGCGGTGAGCGTCGACCCGAGCCACCACTGCACGTCGCGCTCGGTCCCGGGCCCGAACGCACGCAGCCAGCGCGCGACCAGCTCGGTGTGGGCCGCCGCCTCGTCGACCGGTGGGAGAGGGCCGCCCAGCCAGGACTCGGTGAGCGTCCAGGTGGGCCGGGACGCGGTCCATCCCCCGCGGTTCTCGCCGCGCACCAGCACCCCGCGCGCACCGAGGTACGTGAGGATCCGAGGCATCACGGGGATGACGGTCGCCCACGTCGACGCCGGCGCCGCCGTGAACGTCCCGCCGGCCTCGGGCACCTCGGTGCGCAGCTCGGCGGCGGTCCGGCACCGTCCGTCGGCGAGCACCGCCACGACCTGCGCGGCCGCGCGGTCGAGCCACGCCTCGGCGTCCCCGAACCCACCGTCGAGGCGGAGCTCCTTGACGAGCCTGCGGCGCTCGGTGCCCGCGACGCGCGCCCCGGGCGAGGCGACGACCGCGGGCAGCAGGTCCGTGCCCGTGACCCACAGCGTGCGCCGCATCGCGAGCTGCCGGACGAGCGAGCGCCGTCCGTACAGCTCGTCGTCCAGGTCGCTCGTCGCGAACCCCGGCACCCGCGCCCAGGACGCGACGTACGGACCGGACGCGTCCGTCCCGTGCAGCACGACGAGCGCCCGCACGGCTGCCTGCACGTCCGCGAGCGGCTCGGCGAGCCCGTGCCGCCGAGCCAGCCGCG
>NZ_BJLQ01000055.1 GCF_006538725.1 Cellulomonas gelida | reverse complement strand
GAGCCGCGCGACCGTGTCGTTCGCCTGCGCGGCCACGCCCGTGGCCGTCGAGGCGACCTTGGCGGCCTCCGTGGCGTTCTGCGCGATCTCCCGGATCGAGGCACCCATCTGCTCGGCACCCGCCGCGACCGCCTGCACGTTGCGCGAGACCTGCTCGGCCGCCGCGGCCACGACACCCGCCTGCGCGGACGTCTCCTCGGACGTCGAGCCGACCTGCTGCGAGGCGGCGGAGAGCTCCTCGGCCGCGGCCGCGACGGTCTGAGCGGTCTCGACGACGCCCGCGAGCGTCTCGCGCACCGCCGTCTGCGCGCTGCCCAGGGCGGCGGCCATGCGGCCCAGCTCGTCCCGGCTGTCGACCTCGGCCGCGACCGTGAAGTCGCCACCGGCCATCGCCTCGAGCGTCCCCTGCACCTTGCTCACCGACTTGCGGATCCCGCGCACCACGACCCAGCCGAGCGCGAGCGAGGCGGCGAGCGCGGCCAGGAGCGCGACGATCATGATCGTCTTGGCCTTCGTGGTCCGGTCGGAGGCCGCGTCGGCCATCCCCTGCACGTACGCGGTGATCTCCGCGGCGGCCGCGTCGAGGTCGGCCGCGTACGCGTCGATGAGCGGCTGCGCGACGACGTCGCGGACCTCGGCGTAGCGCGCGACGTCCGCGCCCTGCGCCGCGGGCACGAGCTGCCCGTCACGGACGGCGAGGAACGCTGCGTAGTCGTCGAGGAACGCGACCCAGGGCTCGGCGGTGCCGGCGGCGGACGCCGTGAAGGCATCGATCTGCCCGTTGAGCTCGCGGTCGTTGTCGGCGAGCTTGACGGTCCACACGTCCTTGTCCGACTGCTGGTCGGACGCCGCGATCTGGGCGATGATCATGCGGCCCTTGATCTGGTTCTGGTGCACCAGCGAGCGCACGTCCGCGATCTCGGCCTGCAGGCTCGCGACCGTCTCCAGGTCGTCCTTCGACTTCTCGAGCGAGGACATCGCGTACCAGCCGCAGGCCACGGCGACGACGCCGAGGAGCGCGAAGACGGAGAAGATCTTCGTCTGCAGCCCGCGGTCGGAGAACCAGCGAGCTCGGCGAGGTCGCGGCGGTGCAGCGGGGGTGGTGCTCATGGGAGGCCTCCTTGGGTGGATCGCGGGCGTGGTGGGGTCGGTCGGGGGGATCGACGACGCCACGAGGGCAGTGCAGAGGGGACGACGCGGATCAGGCCGCGGCGGCCTCGTCGACGTCGAGGACCAGCAGGAGCCGGTCGTCGAGCGTGCAGGCCGCGCGGATCAGCGGCCGGATGGCGGGGTCGAGCGTGTCCGGCGGGGCCTCGACACGCTCGGGCGAGACGTCGACGACGTCGCCGATCTCGTCGACCAGGAGGCTGACGGTCTCACCGCCCACCTGGACGACGACCATCATCTGCTGGGCGTCGTCGTCCACCGGGGGCAGGCCCAGGCGCGGCCGCAGGTCGACCGTGAGGACCACCTGACCGCGCAGGTTCACCAGGCCGGCGACGCCCTCGGGGGCCAGCGGCACGCGGGTGCGCGCGTGCGCCCGCAGGGCCTCCTGCACCCGCTGGACGTCGACGCCGTACAGGCCCGCGTCGACGGTGAAGGTCACGTAGCTGCTCATCGCGCTGCTCCCACGAGCTCGTCGAGGCCGGCGAACACGTCGTCCGGCGCGGGTTCGTCGTAGAACTCCCGGTCGGCGGCCAGGACCGCCGAGCGGACGTCGAGCAGCTCGGTGACCTTGTCGCCGAGGACGGTCGACCCGGTCAGGCCGCTGTCGTCGATCGTCGAGTGGTTGCCGACCTCGTCCTCGACGATGTCGACGATCTCCTCCACGACGAGGCCGACCGAGCGGCTGCCGCGCGTGTAGACGACGAGGAGCAGCTCGTCGGACTCCTTGGCGAACGTGCCGAGCAGCCGGTCGAGACGCGCGAGCGGCAGGATCGTGCCGCGGTACTGCACGACCTCACGGCCGCCGACGAGCTCGACCTGCTCGGCGCGCACGTGCTCGAGCCGCGCGACCGACGCGAGCGGCATCGCCACCCGGCGGCCGCCGCCGATGCCCGCGACGAGCACCTGCTCGACCTCGGCGCGCGTGACGCTCGCGGCGTTCGCGTCGCGCGTCGACAGCTCGCTGTCCCGCGTGATCGCGCGGCGCGCGATCGCCTGGACGTCGAGGATGAGCGCGACCCGGCCGTCCCCGAGCACCGTGGCACCCGAGTACACGCCGATGGCCTTGAGCCGCGCCGCCAGGGGCGTCACGACGATCTCCTCGGTGGTCAGCACGCGGTCGACGAGCAGGCCGAAGCGCTGCTGGTCCGCCTGCACGACCGCGATGACCGCGGGGTGCTCGTCCTGCGGCACCTCGACGCCCAGGACGCCCGCGAGCGAGACCAGCGGCAGCAGCTCGCCGCGCAGCCGGTAGACCGGCGCGGCGTGCACGTACTCGACGCCCGAGTCCGAGCGCTGCGCGTCGAGCGCGACGAGCTCGACCACGTGCACCTGCGGCAGCGCGTACAGGTCGCCCGCGCACTCGACCGACAGCGACGGCATGATCGCGAGCGTCAGCGGGATCCGCAGGCGCCACACGGTGCCGGCGCCCACGACGGACTCGACGTCGACGGTGCCGCCGATCGCCTCGATGCGCGTGCGGACGACGTCCATGCCGACGCCGCGGCCGGACACGTTGGTGACCTTCTCGGCCGTCGAGAACCCCGGCAGGAACAGCAGCTGGAGCAGCTCGTTCGCGCTCATGGCGGCGACCTGCTCGGGCGTGCGCAGACCCTTGGCGATGGCCTTCGCGCCGACGACCTCGGGGTCGATCCCTCGGCCGTCGTCGCGGACCTCGACCGAGACCTGGCCACCCGCGTGCGACGCGCGCAGCTCGAGCAGACCCTGGGCGGGCTTGCCCGCCGCGACCCGCACCTCGCGCGGCTCGATGCCGTGGTCCACCGCGTTGCGCACCAGGTGCGTCAGCGGGTCCTTGACCGCCTCGAGCAGGCTGCGGTCGAGCTCGGTGTCGCCACCGACCATCTCGAGGCGCACCTCACGGCCGCACAGCGCCGCCAGGTCGCGCACGACGCGCGGCATCTTCGACCACACGTGCTCGATGGGCTGCATGCGGGTGCGCATGACACCCTCCTGCAGCTCCGAGGCGATGAGGTTGAGCTGCTGGGCCGAGCGCGCGAGGTCGACGTCCTGCTGCGACGACGCGAGGCGGCTGATCCGGTTGCGGGCCAGGACGAGCTCGCCCACCTGGCGCATGAGCTGGTCGAGGAGCTCGATGTCGACGCGGATCGAGGAGTCCGCGGCGCCGCGCTGCGTGCCCACCTCGTCGCTCGGCACGGCCTCGGCGCGCGGCGACGGGATGATCCCGGGGCGCGCGGGGGCCTGGGCGGCGGGAGCGGGCTCGACCTCCGCCTCGTCGGCCGCCGTCTCCACTGCGCTCACCTCGTCAGCACTCGTCTCGTCAGCGTTCGTCTCGGGTGCCTGGGTCGCGACGGCCTGGGTCTCGACGGCCTGCGTCTCGACGGCCTTCGTCTCGGCGGCCGTGGTCTGCGCTGCGCGCGTCTCGAGGGCAGGCGCGTCGGCAGCGGGGGTCTCGGGCTCGGCGTCCGGCGTCGTCGGTGCCTGCGCGGCGGCGGGCACGTCGTCGTGCACCCGCGTGATCGCGGCGACGGCGGGTTCGACGTCGACGTCACCCTCGCCACCGGTCCGCTCGATCGACCCGAGCAGGTCGCGCACGGTGTCGACCATGAGCAGCAGGACGTCGGTCGTCGGCTGGTCCATCGACCGGCGACCGTCGCGCAGGTCCACGAGCAGGTTCTCGCCCACGTGGGCGAGCCGCTCGAGACGGCCGAACGCGAGGAACCCGCTGGTCCCCTTGATCGTGTGGATCGTCCGGAACACGCTGCTCAAGAGCTCACGCGAACCGGGAGCTCCCTCGAGCGCGATCAGGTCGCGGTCGAGCTGGTCGAGGTTCTCGTGGCTCTCGACCAGGAACTCGTGGACGATCTCGTCGATCTCCTCCATGACAACCCTCCTGCGGGGGCTGTCGACACCACCCGGCGACCCGACTCATCGGCCGAGGAGTGCCGGACATGAGGAGTGTGTGCGCGGCGGACGTCACATCACGGAGGCGGACGGAGGCGCGGGCCGGGCCGCGCCGTGCTCCACCTGGGCTGCGTCACCCGGGCAGCGTCACGCGGGATGCGTCACGCGGGATGCGTCACTCGGGCGGCGTCACTCGGACTGCGTCGGGCTCGGCGCGGCGGCCGGGCCGGGCAGGATCGACCGCAGGGCGGCGGCGGTCGCCTCGGCGGCGTCGTCGGGCACGGCGGCGCCGGCGTTCTCGGCCTTCACCGCGTCGAGCACCTCGGCACGGTGCACCTTGACGGAGCGGGGTGCGTCGATGCCGATCCGCACGCCGTCGCCGCGGACGTCGATGATGGTGACGACGATCCCGTCGCCGATCACGACGCTCTCGCCGGCACGGCGTGTGAGCACGAGCATGCGGCGACAATACCGGAGCGAACCGCTCATCCCGACTCGGCCGTGACCGATCGGACGGGTGTGCCCACCGCCGACGCACCGTCCCGACCCGTCGTGGTCGCGGGCGAGAGCGCGACCGTGCTGCTGACCGCACAGGGTCGGCCCACGGCAGGGCGCGGCGTGCGTCGGTCGCGCGCGTCGGACCGGTGGCGTCGTGCGTGCGCGGTGCTGCTCGCGACCGTGAGCGTGGTCGCCGTGGGCATCGCGGTCCGCCAGACCGCCGATGCCGTGCAGGTCACGACGCACGTCGACGCACGGCCCGGCGACTCGCTGCGGCTGACGCTGCCGGACGTCCCGGGCGCGGTGATGGGCCGGGACCACGTGACGCTGCCCAGCGAGGTGCTCGACGGTCTGGCCCCCGGCGACGAGCGCACGTTCACGATCCGCGTGTCCAACGACGCCGCGGTGAGCGTGCTCGTCGGGTCGGCGTTCGCGTGGGCGCCCGTGCCGTCGGACGAGGCGTTCGTCGAGGAGCCGCAGGTCCGGGTCGACGGCCTCCCTCCCGCGCTCGAGCCGGGCGCGTCGGCCGCCGCGACCGTCACGGTGTCCACGCCCGACAGCTGGGATACGGCAAATCGTGGACGTACCGGGCGGCTGGTCGTACGGTTCGTCGGTACGCAGGCGTAGCCCTGCGTTCCCGCGGACACGCGGATGACGCCCGCTGACCCGCGCCCACCGGCACGGGTCCGACGAACGACGAGGCATGCAGGCGACGAACGAGCCCCGGGACGACGACCTCGTCGTGCGCTACGGCCAGACACAGGCCGAGCTCGACGAGCTCGTCGAGCTGCGGCGCGCCGAGGTCGACCTGAGCGACCCCGGGCTCGACGTGCTGGCGGTGCTGGACCTCGCGGTGAGCAGCTCGGCCGGCCCCGACGCCGCGCTCGTGGTCGGCGCGCTGACCGCGGTGCGCCGACAGGCGCAGGCCGCGACCGACCTGGCGCGTGCCGTCGTCGAGGTCGCGCGCGAGCAGGGCCTCGAGAAGACCGCGGCGTGGCTCGACGACGCGCTGGCTGCGAGCGTCATCCCGCCCGGCTCGACGCCGTACGTCTCCTGGCTGACGCCTCCCGAGCAGTGGCTCCCGGCCGAGGCGGGGTCGCTGGCCGACCACTGCGGGTTCCTGCTCGGCGAGCTCGACATGGTCGAGCAGCACCTGCACCGCCTGCTGCCCGACGAGCGCGCGGCCCGGACCCGGGACGCCGCCGAGGTCCGCCGGGCGCTCACCCGGGCGCGCGACGCGTGGTCGGCGTGGCACGCCGAGCCCCGGCCGCCCGCCTCGTCGTCCCCCGAGCCCGCGTCCGACCCGACGCCGCAGTAGGCACGGCGGCGGCCCGGCTCGCCGCTCACCAGCCGGACGCGCCGTCGAGCGCGCGGTCGAGTGCCGAGGCCCACGCCGTGGGCGTCGCCGGGATGCCGTCGAACCACGCGACGGGCGTGCCGAGGTCGAGCACCGCGCCGGGTTCGGCGGTGTCGAACAGCCCGCGCGCCGCGAGCGCGTCGAACGGCCCGACCTCGGCGAGCCACGCGCGCACGTCCGCGGTCCGGGTGCGTGCGTCGACCGTGGCCCACGCCTGGTCGGGCGCGAGCGCGCGCAGGAGGTCGCGGGCGGCCTCGCGCTCCTCGGCACCGTCGGCGACCGCGAGCGCGACCACCCACGAGTGCGGGGCCTTGCCCGCGCCGGCGCGCCACGCCTCGGCCGCGGCGACGTCCGCGGGACGGTGCCGGGCGGGCCGGCCGCGGCCGGTGCCGGCGCGCGCCACGAGGGTCCCGGCGAGCACGACCGCGTCGGCGGGCAGGTCGAGCCGGTCGGCGATCAGCGTGGCGGTCGTGTCGACCACCCCCGGCGGACCGGCGACGACGAGGACGCGCCCCGGGTCGCGCACCGGCACGGGTGCGGGCGGGAGCGCGGCGGCCCACGCCGAGAGCGTCACGGGACGGTGCGCGAGCAGCGACGACGGGACGCCCAGCCCGGCGAGCCGGCGGACCAGCTCGTCGGCGCTCGGCTCGGGCGGGCGCGGCGGCAGCACCACCTCGCTCCGGACGCCCGGGTGCGCGGCGACGGGCAGCCCGCCGGTGTCGGCGGCCAGGGCGCGCACCTGCGCGAGCACGTCGGCGAACGCCTCGCTGCCGGTCGAGACCTGGGGCGCGTCGGCCGCACCCGCCAGGCCCGTCGCGTCGTCGGCCTCGTCGGCCGCGTCCACGAGCGCGTCCAGCCCGACGGGAGCCGGGCGCCGCGGGCGGCGCGGCGCCGCGGCGGGCTTGTCCGGGACGTCGACCGTCAGCTCGTAGTGCTCCCGCTGGAAGAACCCCGCGATCCCGCCGCTGCGCACGCGCTCGGCGCGCACGACCTTCGCGTCGGGGCCGAGCTCGGACGCGACGTGCGCGAGCAGGGCCGCCAGGTGCGAGCCCTCAAGCAGCAATCGCGTGGCCACCGCTCACCACCTGGGTCGTCTCGACGGTCACTCCGGCGCCGGTCACCTCGGTGTAGGACAGCACGGGCAGGCGCGGCAGGCCGAGCGCGACGAGCCGGCGCAGCGCGGGCCGGATGGTCGGCGCGCACACCAGCACGACGGGCCGCCCGCTCGCCTCGGCCTGCGCGACGCACTCGCGCAGCTGGCGCAGCACGGCGTCGACGCGCATCGGGTCGACGACGAGCTGCGAGCCGCCGTCGCCCGGGCGCAGGCCGTCGAGCAGCGACTGCTCGAGGATCGGGTCGAGCGTGATGACGCGCAGCACGCCCTCCTCGACGTGCGGCGCCGCGAGCGCGGGGCCCAGCGCGACGCGCGCGGCCTCGACCAGGCTCTCCGGCTCGGTGCTCGTGCGGGCGCGCAGCGTGAGCGCCTCGAAGATGCGGCCGAGGTCGCGGATCGGGACCTCCTCGGCGAGCAGGCCCTGCAGCACGCGCTGCACCTCGCCCAGGCTCAGCAGGCCCGGCACGAGCTCCTCGACGACCGAGGGGTTGACGCGCTTGACGCCCTCGGTGAGCACGCGGACGTCCTCGCGCGTCATGAGGCGCGCGGCGTTCTGCTGCACGAGCGCACCGAGGTGCGTGATGAGCACGGACACGCGGTCGACGACCGTCGCGCCCGCGAGCTCGGCGGCGTGCCGCAGCTCGGCCGGCACCCACTTGCCGGGCAGCCCGAACACGGGCTCGACGACGGGCGTCCCGGGCAGCGCCGCGAGGTCGTCGCCGAGGGCGAGCACGCGGCCCGCGGGCGCCTGCCCACGACCGACCTCGACGCCGGCGATCCGCACGGCGTACGTCGAGGCCGGCAGGTCCACGCTGTCGCGCGTGCGCACGGGCGGCACGACGATCCCCAGCTCGAGCGCGATCTTGCGCCGCAGCGCGCGCACACGGCCCAGCAGGTCGCCGTCGGGCCCCTCCCCCACGAGCGTGACCAGGTCGGGTGCGAGCAGCACCTCGAGGACGTGCACGCGCATCTGCTCGATGAGCTGCTCGGGCGAGTCCGGGCCGGGCAGCGCGACGGCGTCGCTCGCGGCGGCGGTGGCCTCGTCCGCGGCGGTCTTGCGCTCGGCGGACTTGATCCGCTGCGAGGTGATGATCAGGACCGTGCCGACGAGGATGAACGGCACCTTGGGCATGCCGGGGATCAGCGCGAGCACGATCGCCCCCGCGCCCGCGATCATCAGGGCGGTGCGGGACTGCATGAGCTGACTCGCGGCCGCGGTGCCCATGTCGCCCTCGGCGGTCGACCGCGTCACGACGATGCCCGTGGCGACCGAGAGCAGCAGCGCGGGGATCTGCGTGACCAGGCCGTCGCCGATCGTCAGCAGGCTGAACCGCTCGAGCGCCTCGGCCGGGGACATGCCCATCTGCATCATGCCGATGACGAAGCCACCGATGAGGTTGATGACGGTGATGACGATGCCGGCGATCGCGTCGCCCTTGACGAACTTCGAGCCACCGTCCATCGCGCCGTAGAAGTCGGCCTCGGCGGCGACGTCGGCGCGACGCCTGCGGGCCGTGTCCTCGTCGATCAGGCCGGAGTTCAGGTCGGCGTCGATCGCCATCTGCTTGCCGGGCATCGCGTCGAGCGTGAACCGCGCGCCGACCTCGGCCACACGCCCGGCACCGTTGGTGATGACGACGAACTGGATCACCACGAGGATCAGGAAGATCACGAGACCGATCACGAGCGAGCCGCCGACCACGAAGTGCCCGAACGCGTCGATCACCTGGCCCGCGTAGCCGTCCCGCAGCACCAGGCGGGTGGACGCGACGTTGAGCCCGAGCCGGAAGAGCGTGAGCACCAGGATCAGCGACGGGAACACCGAGAAGTCGAGCGGCCGCTTCACGTACATCGCGGTCAGCAGCACCACGAGCGAGCCCGTGATGTTGACGACGATCAGCAGGTCGAGCAGCGCGGCCGGCAGCGGCACGACGAGCAGCAGGACGACGCCGACGACTCCTGCCGGCACCGCCATGGGCGCGATCGAGCGGTTCTTCACGGCGTCCTCCCGGAGGTCGCGGTCGTCGTGCCGGCCCGGGCGGGCCGGCGGGCCGCGCGTGCGGCGGCCCGGTGGTCGATGGGGTCGTCGGGCGAGAGGGTCGGCCCGGTGGCCAGGCGGTGCCGGCCCGCGGCGGCACCCTTGCGGCGCAGCGCCATCACGAACGCGAGCACGGTCGCGACCGCGGTGAACAGGTGCGCGGGGATCTCCTGGCCGAGCTCGCACGTCGCGTGCAGCGCGCGGGCCAGCGGCACGTCCTCGACCATCGGCACGCGGTGCTCCGCGGCGACGGCACGCAGCTTGGCGGCCACCGCCCCGGCGCCCTTGGCGACGACGCGCGGCGCACCCGTCCCGGGCTCGTAGCGCAGCGCGACCGCGACGTGCGTCGGGTTGACGAGCACGACGTCGGCGTTCGCGACCTCGGCGAGCATCCGGTTGCGGCTCATGGCCATCTGCCGCGAGCGGATCTGACCCTTGACGAGCGGGTCGCCCTCGGTGCGCTTGTGCTCTTCCTTGATCTCCCGCCGCGTCATGCGGGTCTGCTTGCGGTTGCGGCGGAGCACGACGAACACGTCGGCGGCCGCGAGCACGAGGCCCGCGGCGATGCCCAGCCGCAGCAGGTTCGTCGTCCCCGAGCCCGCCTGGGCGAGCAGCTCGCCGATCGGCAGCCGGCCCGAGGCGAGGACCAGCGGGATCATGGACTGGATCGCGACGTAGAGCACGAGGCCGACGACCGCGCTCTTGAGCAGCGTCTTCGCGCCCTGCCACCAGGCCTGCGGCCCGACGAGCCGCTGCACCGCCGACTTCGGCTTGAGGTGGTCGAGCACGATCCGGAACCGGCGCGGACGCCAGCCGCCCTGCGCGATGCCGACGGTCAGCGCCACGACGACGACCCCCGCGAACAAGGGGGCGAGCGTCCCGAGCAGGCTCGTCAGCCCCTCGCCGAGCGCGGACAGCGCGCCGTCGGTGCTGGGGTTGCGCGCGATGTCGCGCACCGTGGCGAGCTGGTGCTCGGCGGCGCCCTGCGCGCGCGTGAGCACGGCGGGCAGCATGAGCGCGGCCGCGCCCAGGCCCAGCCACGCCGACAGGTCCTGCGAACGTCCGAGGCGACCCTTGCGGATCACGTCCTTCATCCGCTGCGGGGTGGCCTTCTCGGTGCGGTCCTGACCGTCGCTGCTCACGGCAGCACCCCCAGCATCTCGACGACCGACCGGTCGGTGAGCCCCTCGACCACGTGGGGCAGGCCGACGACCGCGAACCCGGACATCAGCAGCGTGAGCAGCACCTTGAGCGGGAACCCGAGCGCGAACGCGTTGAGCGCGGGCGCGACGCGCGTGAGCAGGCCGAGGCCGACGTCGGCGAGGAACAGCACGACGACCATGGGCCCGGCGATCTGCAGCGCCGCGAGGAACATCTGGCCGAGACCGCCGGCGAGGTTCTCGGCGACCGCCGCGGGGTCGAGGATCGCGTCGACCGGCAGCGCGTCGAACGTGCGCACGAGCCCCGAGACGACCACGAGGTAGCCGTCGGTGACGAACAGCAGGACGAGCGCCAGGAGCTGGTAGAAGCGCTGGAACACCGCGCCGCTCGTCATGCCCAGCGGGTCGTACCCGGACGACACCTGGAACCCGCCGAAGATGTCGATGAGCCCGCCCGCGGACTGCAGCGCCGAGAACACGAGCATGACCCCGAACCCCAGGGCGGCGCCCACGAGCGCCTGCGCGACGAGCGCCGCGAGGAAGGCGGCCGTGCGCTCGTCGGCCAGCGGCTCGAGGCGAGGCGCGACCGCGAGCGCGAGGCCCAGGGACAGCGCGACCTTGACCTGCCCGGGGATGGCCTTGTGCGCGAACGGCGGCGCCAGGACGAAGAACGCCGCGAACCGCACGCTCGCGAGCATCACGGTCTCGACCTGGGCGAGCGGCATCGTCAGCGCGATCGGCCCCACGTCAGCCCCCGACCAGCGACGGGATGCGGTCGAACAGCTCGTGCGTGAACGTCACGAGCTCGGTGATCATCCAGTGCCCGCACACCATGAGCGCGACGCCCGCGGCGAGCGCCTTGGGCACGAAGCTCAGCGTGATCTCCTGGATCTGCGTCACCGACTGCACGAGCGAGACGACGAACCCCACGACGAGCGCGCTGACCAGGACGGGTGCGGCGAGCTTGGCGGCCAGGACGAGCGCGTCGAACGCGACGTCGAGGACGGCATTGGTATCCATCAGCCGCTCCCGGTGTAGGAGCTGACGAGCGACGTGACGATCAGGCCCCAGCCGTCGACGAGCACGAACAGCAGGATCTTGAAGGGCAGCGAGATCATCACGGGCGGGAGCATCATCATGCCCATCGCCATGAGGACCGCCGACGTCACGAGGTCGATGACGAGGAACGGCACGAAGATGACGAAGCCCATGATGAAGGCGGACCGCAGCTCGGAGAGCAGGAACGCGGGCACGAGCGTCGTGAGCTCGACGTCGGCGGGCGTGGCCGGGTTCGGCTGGTCCGCGGCGCGCGTCAGGAGCGCGAGGTCCTGCTCGCGCGTATGCGCGAGCATGAAGTCCCGCAGCGGTCCCTGACCCACGTCGACGGCCTGGCTGAACGACAGGTCGCCGGACAGGTACGGCTGGACCGCCGCGTCGTTGACGTCGCCCAGCACGGGCGACATGACGAACAGCGACAGGAACAGCGCGAGCCCCGCGAGCACCTGGTTCGGCGGGACGCCCTGCAGGCCGAGCGCGTTCCGGGTGAACGCGAGGACGACGAAGATCTTCGTGAAGCTCGTCATCATGAGGATCAGCGCGGGCGCGACCGACAGCAGCGTGATCGCGACGAGCACCACGATGGACGAGCTGGGCGTGCCGTTGACACCGTTCAGCGAGACCGAGACGGAGTCGCCGCCCGGGGTCGCGGGCGCGACCGGGTCGGTCGGCGGCGCGGGTGCAGCCCACGTGGGGCCGGCGGCCAGCACGCCGATCACGACGAGCGCACACGTCACCGCGAGCAGCAGGGCCACTCGTCGTACCCGCGACGCCCCCACCCGGGCGGACCCGGGGGCGAGGACGGCGCGCGTCACCGTCTGACCGTCCGCTCCTGCAACGAGCGCACGAACGTGCGCCACGTGTCCGGTGCGAGCACGGAGCCGGCGAGCGGACCCGTGAGCTGACCCACCTTGCCGGGCTTGACGGCCGCCCCCACCGCGGCCGCAATCCCGTCGTCGTGCGTCGTGCTCGCACCGTGTGCCCGCTCGAGCTGCGGGGCCCGTCTCGGTGCCGGAACCCGTGTGCGCGGCGCCGCCGACGGAGGCGGGGCGGGCGGTGGCACCACCGGTCCGAGCTCCGTGAGCATCGTGACCTGCTGCTCGCCGTACCCCACGAGCAGGCGGCGCGTCCCGATCGCGACGACCGCGACCCCGGAGTGCCGCCCGATCCCCTGCCGGCCGACGACGTGCACCTCGTGCTCGTCGCCGCCGCGCCGTGCGACGCGCGTCGTGGTCCCGCTGAGCCTGCGCCCCGCGTACCAGATCAGCCCGACGACGCATGCCAGCGACAGCAGCACGCGTCCGACGAGCATGAGGTCGTCCATGGGTCAGCGTCCGTCCTCGTCCGTGACGATCTCCGTGATCCGCACGCCGTACGCCTCGTCGACGACGACGATCTCGCCGCGCGCGATCAGGCGGCCGTTGACCATGACGTCGGCCGGGCTGCCCGCCGCGCGGTCGAGCTCGAGCACCGTGCCCGGGACCAGGTCGAGCACCTGGCGGACCGGCAGCGTGGTGCGGCCGATCTGGGCCGTGAGCGTCATGTCGACGTCGTAGAGCATGCGCATCGAGCTGCGCTGCGTCGGGACGCGGCCCGCCGGTGCGTGCGGCGCGGTGGGCTGACCCGCGCGCACGCGGACCGCGAACCACGCGATCGCGACGCCGTCGTGCTGCAGCGCGAACACCTCGGCGCCGGGCACGAGCACCTGCGCGACGGGCTCGGTGCGCACCTGCTCGAGCACCCCGGCGCCGAGCGTCTGCGCGGCGGCCTCGAGCGCGGGACGCAGCGCGTCACCGGGTGCGAGCCGCGCACCGGCCGCGGCGCCGGCCGCCTCGACGTCCGCGAGCGCGTCCGCGACGACGAACAGCAGGTCGGCGCTCGGCGCACCGACGAACGTGGCGACCACGGCGTCGAGGTCGGTGGGCACGTCGCCCGCGGCGCACGGCACGGCGACGAGCGGGACCGACGACGGCACGAGGGCCGCGGCGGCCTGCGCCACCGCGCTCGCGTCGACGGCGGCGACGGTCTGGGACGTGATGGTCATGCGCGGTTCTCCTCGGTGACGGCGACGACGCGGCACGCGAGCCGCGGCCCGTGGCTGCCGATCGCGGCCTTGGCGAGCACGACGTCGTCGACGACCACGTCGAGCGGCTCGGTGGACGGGTGGGTGAGCGGGAGCACGTCGCCGACCGCGAGCGTGAGCACGTCACGCGGCTGCACGGTGACGGGGGCGAAGCGGACGCCGACCTCGACGGGCACCGCGGCCACGGCGGTCGCGAGGTCCGCGTGCGCGACCATCGCCTTGCGCCGGTCCTCGGGGCTCGTGGCGACCACGCCGTCCGCGACCTGGAGCGCGTGCACCATGTGCTCGCCCGGGAGCATGAGCGTCAGGGTGTCCTCGCGCTCGCCGACCCGCAGGCGGAACGTCGCCACCAGCACGGCGTCGGTGGCCGCGGCGGCCTGCACGAACTGCGGGTTGTACTGCACGCCGCGGATCTCGAGCCCCAGGCGGGTGATGCCCGCGAACGCGTACTCCATGTCCGCGAGCGCGTGCTCGAGCAGCTCGCGCACGAGCGTCATCTCGATCTCGGTGAGCTCACGGCCCGGGCGGTCGTCGCCGCGGCCGTCGCCACCGAACAGGTAGTCGACCCACACCATCGTCGCGGCGACCGGGAGCTGGAGCACCGCCGTCTGGCGGGTCGGGTCGACCGTGCACAGCACCATCGCGGTCGGCGTCGGCAGCCCGCCGACGTACTCCTCGTACGTGTGCAGCGCGATCTGCTCGAGCTCGAGGCTGCTGACGGCCCGCAGCCGGGCGGTGAGCTGGGTGCCGAACTGCCGCGCGAGTCGGCCGAACGCCATCTCGAGGTGGCGGGCGTGCTCGCGCACGAGGGTGAGCGGGCGGCGGAAGTCGTACGGCTCCACCTGCGGCTCACGGGCGCCCGCGGGTGCGCCCGGGGCAGTGTCGAGGACGGTCACGGCCGATCCATCGGCGGGCAGACGACAGTTGTGAGCAGTTGCCGGGCGATGCTGCCGACGGGTGTCACGCGTCTGCGTGATCTGCGCCCCGTCCGTCCGTGGCCGGGTCCCCTCGCGGGGTGCGCAGCGGTGCGGCGCCCTCCGTGGCGCCCTGGTGCCGCCGGCGCGGGGCCGGCGGGTGCAGTGAGCGGTCGTGCGCTACTGCGTGACGTAGTTGGTCAGGTAGACCGCCATCACCTCCCCGTCGTAGGCCTCGGCGAGCTGCTCGGCCAGCTCGTCGCGCAGCTGCTCACGCGTGGCGGGGTCGGAGATCTCCGCGACCGTGCGCCCGGAGAACAGGGCGATCGCGTGGTCGACGGCGACCGCCGGGTCCGGCGCCTCGTGCGCGTCCGCGGTGAGCTGCAGCGAGAAGCCGAGGCGCAGGTAGTGGCCGCCGGCCAGGTTGAGGCTCACCGGCTCGACCGCGACGACCTCGCCCGGCTCGGGCGCCTTCTCGACCTCGGCCCCCGTGCCGGTCGGGCGCAGCAGGAACCACCACGCCGCGGCACCGGCGATCACGACGACCAGCGCCAGGACGACGAGGAGCGGCGCCTTGCCGCGCGGCTTCTTCGTCTTCTCCGGCTCGGGCTCCGGTGCGGGGGTCCCGATCTTGGCCCCACCGATCTTGCCGGCGCCGATCTTGACGCCGGACCCGACCACACGCTGCTCCACGGGCACGGCACTCACTCCTTGGTCATGGCGGGCAGCAGGGCCCGCACGGTCTCGGGTGCGTCGGACAGGATCACCAGGTCCACGCGTCGGTTGGTCTCCATGGCCGCGCCGCTCTTGCCGCCCACGAGCGGGCGCTGGTCCCCGTACCCGACGGCCATGATGCGGCCGCCCGGCAGGGCGTCCTTCTCCACGAGGTGGCGCAGCACCTGCGTCGCACGGTCGGCGGACAGCTCCCAGTTGGTCGCGTACCGGCCGGACACGGGCAGCACGTTCGCGTGCCCCTCGACGGAGATGTGCTCCTCGAGGGCCTTGAGCGTGGGGCCGGCGATGTCGAGCACCGCGCGGGCCGTGGGCGTGAGGTCGGCGCTCGCGGCGGCGAAGAAGACGTCGTCGGCGACGAGCCCGAGCACGAGGCCGCGCTCGTCGACGCGGAACCGCACGGCGTCGCCCAGGCGCGCCTTGTCGAGCGCCTTCTGGATGGTCGCGCGGATCTCGGCCAGGTGGTCCGCCTCGGCGCGCGCGGCGGCGAGCAGCTCGGGGCTCACCGCCTCGGTGCTCTCGGCGGGCGACGGGGACGCGCCCTGGTCACCCAGACCCATGTCCGCGTCGACCATGCCTGCGGTGCCGTTCGCGGTGCTCGTCTCGGGCACCACCGACTGCCCGTCGAGCGTGCCCGCGGAGCCGTCCAGGATCGCGTCGCTGCCGGTCTGGTCCTGGAACCCGGCCGTGAGCGACTGGCGCAGCGCCTCGTACTTCGCCTGGTCGACCTGGCTGATGGCGAACAAGACGATGAACAGCGCCATGAGCACCGTGATCATGTCGGAGTAGCTCACGAGCCACCGCTCGTGGTTGACGTGCTCCTCGGGCTCAGGCGACCGGCGACCGCGGCGCTTGCCCGGCGCGTGGCTGCTCACGCCGCCGCCTGACGCGGCTCCGCCACCATGTCGTGCGGGATGAGGGAGCGCAGGCGCTCGCCCACGACGCGCGGGTTGGCACCCGCCTGCACCGCGAGCAGGCCCTCGAGCGTGACCTCCATGTGCGCGCACTCGAGGTCCGAGATCCGCTTGATCCGGGCGCTGAGCGGCAGCCACACGACGTTGGCGGACAGGATGCCCCACAGGGTCGCGACGAACGCCGCGGCGATCGAGTGCCCGAGCGTCGCGGGCTCGGACAGGTTCTCGAGCACGTGCACGAGCGAGATGACCGTGCCGATGATGCCGATCGTGGGCGCGTAGCCGCCCATGTCCTGGAAGTACTTGGAGTTGACCTTCTCCTGCGTGCGCTTGGTCGCGATCCGGTCCTCGAGGATGATCCGCAGGTCCTCGGGGTCGGTGCCGTCGATCGCGGCCTGCAGGCCGGTGCGCAGGAACTCGTCGTCGATGTCGCGCGCGGCGTCCTCGAGCGCGAGCAGGCCCTCGCGCCGGGCGCGGTCGGCGAGCGAGACGACCGTGTCGACCGTCACCGAGGGGTCGGGCGCCTTCGAGCGCAGCGCGCGCGGCACGGCGGCGAACGCGTTCTTGACGTCACGCAGCGTGTGGCCGGCCACGCCGACGCCGAGCGTGCCGAGCCACACCAGCAGCAGCGGTGCGGGCAGCATGATCGACATGGGCTGCGCGCCCTCGAGGATCATGGCGCCGAAGATCGCGGAGAGCGCGACTCCGATGCCGATGAGGCCTGCCGGATCCATCACACGCTCCGGGGTCGAAGAGGCAGCGGGGGCTCGATCCGCTCGTCGTCGTCCCGGTCGGGGACGGCCATGAGCCGAGCGGTGGACCGGAGCTCCTGCGAACGGGCCAGCACCTGGGCCGCACGTTCGTCGATCAGTCCGATGACCTCGACGAGCGGTTCGGCGACGATGTACTTGGTCCCGTCGACCAGCGTGACGATCGTGTCCGGAGCGCTCTCGACCCGCTGGATGAGGTCGGAGTTGATGCCGAACCGGTCGCCGGTGAGGCGCGTCACGACGATCATGGCTGAGTCCCGTCCCTGGTCCTTCGTTGCGGCCGAAGCCGCGTCGGACCCGTCCGTGGGCCCTCGTGTTCTCCATCGGCCGGCACGGCGTGGTTGTGAGACGAATGTTCAACTCGCTGGTCAGAGCGCTGCGAGGACGCTGCGCGCGCGGCGGGCGGCCACCTGGGTGTCCGCCCGCCG
>NZ_BJLQ01000054.1 GCF_006538725.1 Cellulomonas gelida | reverse complement strand
ACCCGCTGGCTCGTCGCTCCCCTACCCGGCGACCCAGCGCTTGCTCCGGCCTCACCACCCCGAAGCCGGAGCAGACGCTGGGTCGTCGCTCCCCCACCCCGCCACCCAGCACCTGCTCCGGGGGTGACGACCGTTGGCCGGAGGGTGTGCTGGGTGGGGTGAGCCGGGTGGGTGAGTCGTCGGCGGGGGCTGGTCGTCGGCGCCGGGCGGGTGTTGGCTGGGCGCATCAGGCAACGACGCCCGAGTGGAGGCTCCCGTGAAGTTCGAGATCGTCAAGAGCGACAACGGCAAGTGGTTCTTCCGGATCGTCGCGCAGAACGGCAACGTGCTCGCCCACAGCCAGCAGTACACCGAGAAGGCGTCGGCCAAGTCGACGATCGAGTCCATCAGGAAGAACGCCGCCGGCGCGGACATCGTCGACGCCTGACCCCCCCACCCCCCACGCGACGCCGAGCTCCGTCCCTGCGGCGTGCCCGGACCGCGCCGCGACCCAGCGCCTGCTCGCCCTCACGGGGCCGGGAGCCGGAGCAGGCGCTGGGTCGTCCGTGACGAGGCAGCGGTTGCTCGCCCTCAGCGGGTCGGGGGCCGGAGCAGGCCCTGGGTCGCGGGAGGTGGGGTCAGAGGGACTGGCCGCCCGAGGCCTCGATGCGCTGGGCGGTGACCCAGGACATCGACGGCGACGTGATCGCCGCGACGACGCGCCCGACGTCCGTCGGCTCGCCCACGCGACCCATCGCGCTCACGCCCGCGATCATCGTCCGGTAGCTCTCGTCGTCGCGGATGACGCCGCCGCCGAAGTCGGTCGCCGTCGCACCCGGCGCGATCGAGTTCACCGCGATCCCCCGCGGGCCGAGCTCCTTGGCGAGGTACCGCGTCCACACCTCAACGGCGCCCTTCATGGCCGCGTAGACGCTGTACGCCGAGCCGCCCGTGAAGCGGGTCAGGCCGGTGGACACGTTGAGCACGTGGCCGCGGTCGACGAGCAGGGGTGCGAGCGCCTGCGTGAGCAGCACGGGCCCGCGCACGTGGATCGCGTGCAGCGCGTCCATGTCGTCGGCGGTGATCGACCCGAACGGGGTGTGCCCGGCCACGCCGGCGTTGTTCACGAGCACGTCGAGGCCCGCGGCACCCCAGCCGTCGAGCACGGAGCGCAGCGCGTCGGCGAACTCCTCGAACGCGACGGCCGACGTGTCGAGCGCGAGCGCAGCGGCCCGGCCGCCCGCCGCCGTGATCAGGGCGACGACCTCGTCGGCCGAGGTCCTGTCGCGGACGTAGGTGACGACGACGTCGGCGCCCTCCTCGGCCAGCGCGAGCGCGGCCGCCCGGCCGAGCCCGCGCGAGCCGCCGGTGACGAGTGCGGTGCGAGTCATGGGTGGTCCTTCCGTGGGGGTGATCCGTGCCCTCCACGGTGGGGCCCACCCACGGGCTGATCCAGGCCGCACGTATCCGGGGATGGGCGATCCCTGGCTGCGGGTCGACGCGGGGAGCGACGATGGGCGCATGGACCGACCCCAGCTCGCCGACTTCCTGCGAGCGCGGCGCGCGGCGCTGCAGCCCGAGGACGTCGGCCTGCCCCGCGGGCCGCGCCGGCGCACGGCCGGGCTGCGGCGCGAGGAGGTCGCCGCGCTGTGCGGCATGTCGGCGGACTACTACGGCCGGCTCGAGCAGGGGCGTGGTCCGCAGCCGTCGGAGCCGATGCTCGCGGCGATCGCGCGCGGGCTGCACCTCACGGTCGCCGAGCGCGACCACCTGTTCCGCCTCGCGGGTCACCACGCGCCCGAGCGCACGAGCCGCACCGACCACGTGGCGCCCGCGATCCTGCGCATCCTCGACCGCCTGCAGGACACCCCGGCGCAGGTCATCACCGAGCTCGGCGAGACGCTCGTGCAGACCCCGGCTGCGGCGGCGCTGCTGGGCGACCAGACCCGGTTCCAGGGCTTCGAGCGGTCGACCGTGTACCGGTGGTTCACCGATCCGTCGTCGCGCGACGTCTACCCGCCCGAGGACCACGACGAGCGCGCCGTGACCTTCGTCGCGGAGCTGAGGTCCGCGTACGCGCGCGCCGGCAAGGGCTCACGAGCGGCCCGACTCGTCGACGACCTGTCGCGGCGCAGCGAGCAGTTCGCCGCGCTGTGGGCGCGTCACGACGTCGACGAGAAGCACGTGCGCACCAAGCGCCTGCAGCACCCCGAGCTCGGGGTGCTGACCCTCGACTGCGAGACGCTGCTCGACACGGACACCGGTCAGCGCCTGCTCGTCTTCACCACGACGCCCGGCTCCCCGGACGCGGACAAGCTCGCCCTCCTGACGGTCCTGGGCCCGCGTCGCCTGACGCCTGCGCCCTGACGGGTCTGACCTCGACGCTCTGACCCTGGCACTCCGACGCGCACGACCCCGCGCCTGCTCGCGGTCTCGCGCGCGAGAACCTGAGCAGGTGCGGGGTCGCGCCCGGACGGGCAGGGTCAGCGGGTGGTGCCGACCTGGGCGGCCGCGGAGACGTCGGCCAGCACCACCGCGTCGATGAGCTGGCGGCACCACGTGAGGATCTCGTGGCCGTGCAGCGGCTTGCCGCCGATGCGCGCGGTCGTCGGGAACGGCACGAGCACCGTGCGGACCGCGGGCTTGAGGACCGAGCCCGGGTACAGGCGCTTGAGCCGCAGCTGCGCGGACTCGGGCAGGTCGAGCGGCGCGAACCGCACGAACTTGCCCTGCGCGGTGATGTCGCTGAGCCCGGCCCGACGCGCGTGGTGCCGGAACTGCGCGACCTCGAACAGATTGTCCACCGCCTCGGGCACCGGCCCGTAACGGTCGACCAGCTCGGCGCGGACCTCGCGCAGCGTCGTCTCGTCGGCCGCGACGGCCATCTTGCGGTACGCCTCGAGGCGCAGCCGCTCGTGCGCGATGTAGTCGTGCGGGATGTGCGCGTCGACGGGCAGCTCGATCGTGACGTCGGGCAGCTCCTCGGGCACGTCGTCGCGGAACGCCGCCACCGCCTCACCGACCATCCGGATGTACAGGTCGAAGCCCACGCCCTCGATGTGCCCGGACTGCTCACCGCCGAGCAGGTTGCCCGCGCCGCGGATCTCGAGGTCCTTCATGGCCACGGCCATGCCGGCGCCGAGGTCGGTGTTCGCCGCGATGGTCTGCAGGCGGTCGTGGGCGGTCTCGGTGAGCGGCTTCTCCGGCGGGTACAGGAAGTAGGCGTACGCGCGCTCGCGACCGCGACCGACGCGCCCACGGAGCTGGTGCAGCTGCGACAGGCCCAGCAGGTCGGCGCGCTCGAGGATCAGCGTGTTGGCGTTCGAGATGTCGAGGCCCGTCTCGACGATGGTCGTGCAGACCAGCACGTCGAACTTCTTCTCCCAGAAGTCGACGATCACCTGCTCGAGCTGGTGCTCGCCCATCTTCCCGTGCGCCACGGCGATGCGGGCCTCGGGCACGAGCTCGTTGAGCCGCGAGGCCGTGCGCTCGATCGACTCGACGCGGTTGTGCACGTAGAACACCTGACCCTCGCGCAGCAGCTCGCGTCGGATCGCGGCGGAGATCTGCTTCTCCTCGTACCCGCCGACGAACGTCAGGACCGGGTGCCGCTCCTCGGGCGGGGTCGCGAGCGTGGACATCTCCCGGATGCCGGTCACGGCCATCTCGAGCGTGCGCGGGATCGGCGTCGCGGACATCGCGAGCACGTCGACGTTGGTGCGCAGCGCCTTGAGCGTCTCCTTGTGCTCGACGCCGAACCGCTGCTCCTCGTCGATCACGACGAGCCCGAGATCCTTGAACCGCACGTCGCCGGTGATCAGCCGGTGCGTGCCGATCACGACGTCGACCGAGCCGTCCGCGAGCCCCTCGACGATCGCCTTGCTCTCCTTGGCCGTCTGGAACCGCGACAGCGCCTTGACCGTCACCGGGAACGCGGAGTAGCGCTCGGCGAACGTGTCGAGGTGCTGCTGGACGAGCAGCGTCGTCGGGACGAGGACCGCGACCTGCTTGCCGTCCTGCACGGCCTTGAACGCCGCGCGCACCGCGATCTCCGTCTTGCCGTAGCCGACGTCGCCGCAGACCAGCCGGTCCATCGGGATCGACTTCTCCATGTCGGCCTTGACCTCGTCGATCGTCGCCGCCTGGTCGGGCGTCTCGACGTACGCGAACGCGTCCTCGAGCTCGCGCTGCCACGGCGTGTCCGGGCCGAACGCGTGCCCGGGCGTCGCCATGCGCGCCGAGTACAGCCGGATGAGCTCGGACGCGATCTCCTTGACCGCCTTGCGCGCACGGCTCTTCGTCTTGGTCCAGTCCGAGCCGCCCATGCGGTTCAGGCTCGGCGCCTCGCCGCCCACGTACTTGGTGACCTGGTCGAGCTGGTCGGTCGGCACGTACAGCCGGTCGCCGGGCTGGCCGCGCTTCGACGACGCGTACTCGATCACCAGGTACTCGCGCGTCGCCGCGGCAGCGCCCGAGCCGATCGTGCGCTGCACCAGGTCGACGAACCGCCCCACGCCGTGCGCCTCGTGCACGACGAAGTCGCCCGCCCGCAACGCCAAGGGATCGACGACGTTGCGGCGCCGGCTCGGCATCCGGCGCATGTCGCGCGTGGACGAGCCGGCACGCCCCGTGAGGTCCGACTCCGAGAACACCGCGAGGCGCTGCGCCTCCGCGACGAACCCCGGTCCCACGGGCGCGGGCACGACCAGGACGACGCCGCCCTCGGGCTCGTCGTCGATCGACGCGACGAGCCGCGCGGGGCAGTCCGCGGCCTTGAGCTGCTCGACCATGCGCTGCGCGGGGCCGTGCGCCTCGGTCGCGAGCACCAGCCGCCACCCGGCCTGCTGCAGCGCGCGCACGTCGGCCACGGCCCGCGCGACCTCACCGCGGTACCGCTCGACGTCGCGCGCGGCCACGACGAGCGTCTCCACGCCGTCGGTCTCGCGCACGGGCGCGTCCGCCTCGGACTCGTCGGCACCCGCGTCGAGCGTGAAGCCCGACAGCGTCCACCACCCCAGCCCGCGCACGGCCGCGAGCGCGCGGACGTCGGCGAACGTCGCGAACGACGCAGCGGACAGGTCCAGCGGCGTCGCGGCACCCGCGGCGGCGGACGTCCAGGCCGCCTCGAGGAACTCCTGCGTGGTCGCGACCAGGTCGTGCGCGCGGCGCCGGATGCGCTCGGGGTCGACCAGCACGAGCAGCGCGTCGTCGGGGACGAGGTCCAGCACCGGGACCATGCGCTCGACGAGCGCGGGCGCGAGCGACTCCATGCCCTCCACGGCGATCCCCGCGGCGAGCTTGTCGAGCATGTCGATCGCGCCGGGCAGCTGCGTGACGAGCGCCGCGGCCCGCTCGCGCACCTCGTCGGTCAGCAGGATCTCGCGGCACGGCGGCGCCCACAGCCCGTGGTCCGCGATCTCGAGCGAGCGCTGGTCCGCGACCGAGAACCAGCGGATCTCCTCGACGTCCTCACCCCACAGCTCGATGCGCAGCGGGTGCGACTCGGTGGGCGGGAACACGTCGAGGATCCCGCCGCGCACCGCGAACTCGCCGCGCTTCTCGACCATGTCCACGCGGCTGTACGCGGCGTCGACGAGCCGGTGGGTCAGGTCCTCGAGGTCGACCCGGTCACCCACGGCGACCTCGACCGGCCGCAGCTCACCGAGGCCTTCGACGATCGGCTGCAGGAGGGCGCGCACCGGCACGACGAGCACGCGGATCGGCCCGGCCGGGCCCGGCTCCGCGGTGGGGTGCGCGAGCCTGCGGAACACCGCCAGGCGCCGCGCGACCGTGTCCGCGCGCGGCGAGAGCCGCTCGTGCGGGAGCGTCTCCCACGCGGGGAGCACCGCGACGTCGTCGTCCGGCAGGTAGCAGCGCAGCGCGTCGGCGAGCTCGTCGGCGTCGCGTCCCGTCGCGGTGGTCACGACCAGCGGGCGCCCCTTGACGTGCCCGCCCGCGCCGGCCAGCGCGGCCAGCAGCGGCGGCCGGACGCCCGCCGGCCCGACGACGTCGACCGCCCCACGCGCAGGCAGGGCCTCGAGCGCGGCGGCTGCGGCAGGGTCGGCGAGCAGGGCGGGCAGCAGTCCGGTCAGGTCCATGGGTCCTTCACAGCGACGGTCGTTCAAGCGACGGTTCGGGCACGAGGTTTCGGGCACGACGAGTCCGCCCACACCCGCGTGCGGGCAGCACGAACGCCCCCGCACACGCGGACAGCCGGTGCAGCGAAGAGCTGCGGCGAGCACCGGACGACGCGCTCAGGGGTGCGGCCACAGTCTACGAGCGGCCACCGACATCGCACCCGACAGCCGGACGGCACGCCTCGGACACCAGCGGCACGCGCCGCTGTCGCGGGTCGGTCAGCGCGGGTAGGTCAGCGCGAGCTGCCCGCGAGCTCCGGCGAGGACGTCCCGCCGCTCAGCGTCGCCAACGCACGCCGCAGCGCGGTGCTCGACGTCTGCAGCGTGTACGGGAAGTACACGACCTCGACCCCGACCTCGGCGAAGCGACGCTCCAGGGCCTCGCCCTTGGGCGTGCCGCGCCAGTCGTCGCCCTTGAAGAACACGTCGAACTGCAGCTCGCGCCACGTCTCGAGCTTGTCGGGGACGACCTCGGCGTGCACCGCGTCGACGAACGCGATGTGCTCGACGATCTCCATGCGCTCGACCAGCGGCACGACGGGCCGCCGGCCACGAGCCTGCTCGAGCATCTCGTCGCTCACGACGCCCGCGATCAGGAAGTCGCAGTGCTCCCGCGCCCGTCGCAGGATGTTCAGGTGGCCGACATGGAACAGGTCGTACGCGCCCGGCGCGTACCCCACTCGTCGTGCCATCCGAACCCCCAGGTCACTCGCTCGTCCGGGGCATTCCGGACAACGTCGAGACTAGGCGGTCACCGGGCATTTCCGACATGTGCGACAGGGTGAATTAACCCGTCTGGCCCGCCTTGGCGCGGGTGTGCGCCCCGTCGACGCGCTCGGAGCGGGGCCAGCGGCGCGTCCGCCGGCTCGGTGAGCCGTAGACGTAGGACTCCTCCTGAGCGGTGCGCGAGCGGTTCAGCACGGCCCCGACGACGCGACCGCCGCCCCGGTGGACCGCGTCGACCGCACGGGTCAGCTGCGGCCGCCGGGCCTTGTGCGCGTCGACGACGAGGATCAGCCCCGCGACCTGGCGGGAGACGACGACGGCGTCGGCCACCGGGAGCAGCGGCGGGGTGTCGATGAACACCGCGTCGTACTCGTCGGCGACCTGCTCGAGCAGCGCGGCGAACTCCTTGGACGCGAGCAGCTCACCGGGGTTCGGCGGCGTGGCGCCCGACGCGAGGATCGACGGCCCGTCGCCGAGGTGCTGCACCACCTCGTCGAACTCGGCACGTCCCACCAGGCACTCGGTGAGACCTGCGGCTCCTTCGAGCCCGAGCCGGTCGGCCACCGCGGGCCGGCGCAGGTCCGCGTCGATGACCAGCACGCGGTCGCCCGCCGCGGCCAGCGAGAACGCGAGGCGCAGGTTCGTGTGCGTCTTGCCCTCGCCCTCGACGGCCGACGAGACGGCGAACATGCGCGGTGCGCCGCGCTCGCCGACCATCTGCAGGTTCGTGCGCAGACGGCGGAACTCCTCGGCCTGCGGACCGTTGAGCACCGCGTCCCCGACGCGCACCTCGAGCTCGCTGCGGCGCACGCCGCGCACGACCCCGAGCAGCGGGACGTCGATCGCCGCCTCGAGCTCTTCCGGCCGGCGCACCCGCGTGTCGAACGCCTGCCGCACGTACGCGGCGGCCAGTCCGAGGATCAGGCCTGCGAGCGCCGCGGCGATCACGTTGCGCTCGACGTTCGGCGACGCCGGCCGCTTGGGCGCGACGGCCTGGTCCACGATCGTCGCGCGGATCGACGCCGTGCCCTCGGTCGTCGTCGGGGCGACCTGCGCGATGACCGTGGTCAGCTCGCCCGCGACCGCGTTCGCGATGTCCGCGGCCACCTGGGGGGAAGGGTTGGTCACCGCGATGTTGAGGATCGACGTCCCGTTGAGGGTCGTGGCCGAGATGCTGCCGGCCAGGGCGCGCGCGGACGTCGTCAGGCCCAGCTCCTCCACGACGGGGTCGAGGACGATCGGCAGCGACGCGAGCTCGGCGAACGAGAGCATCTGCGCCTGGGTGTAGTTCGAGCCCTGGTTGAGGTCCGACGCCGAGTCCCCGACGGTGAGCGCGACGAACAGCGCCGTGCGCGCGCGGTACACCGGCTCGGCGCGCTCGGACAGGTAGCCGATGCCGAGGGTGAGCACCAGGATCGGCGCCAGCACCCACAGCCAGTGCTTGCGCACGGCGAGCACTGCGTCGTGCAACGTCATGGGGTCTCACTCTCGTCGTTGATCAGCGATTGAACCACCGCGTCGTCACACGACGCGTCCGCCGAACGCGTCCATCTTGTGCAGATCCGGTGGCGTCGTGCTCCGCTCGTCCTGCGGCACGCGGGACCTGGCGCCGACCTGTGCGACGGCGAGCCCTGCGACGAACCAGAAGAACGTCGTGAACTGGGTGATGAAGGCCACCGACGTCAGCCCGGGCAGGATCGCGACGATCGAGATGAGCGCCGGCCCGCGGTGCCCACGCACGAGCGCGACGACCGCGGCCAGCGCGCCGACGAGCAGCAGCGCGAGCGGGATGAGCCCGTAGGTGAGCCCGACGAGGATGAACGCGGAGTCGATCGACTCGAACGACCCGAACGACTGCGTCCCCGCGGCGTCGCGAGCGCTCGCCGACGACTGCCCCAGCCAGGTCATGGTCGGCACCAGCGAGAGCAGGTCGCCGCGGTACTCCGCGCTGCCGGCCGCCTCGTCGCCCGCGCTCGAGAACACGTCCATCGCCAGTGGCGCGGCGATCACCACGCCGATCCCCAGGAGCGTCGCCGTCCCGATGCGGAACCCCCTGCTCACCTGCCGGCCGAGCAGGGTCACGCACAGCACCACGCCCAGCACCACGGACAGCATGCCGATGCGGCTGAACGTGAGGACCGCGGCGGTCGCGACGACGAGGATCGCGATCGCCTTCACCGCGGGGCGCAGCCGGGACACCCACACGAACGGGACCGCCATCGCCAGGCAGGCACCGAGGGCGATCGAGTTGCCGAACGCTCCCTCGACGCGCGGCAGGCCGCCGCGGTAGCGGATCCCGCTCCACCCCGCGTACATCGAGTTCGGGAACCGGATCTCGACGAACCAGTTGCGCCGGCCGACGAACTCGACGATCGCCAGCACCGCGACGACGACGAAGACCACCGCGACACACGTGCTGAGCCAGTCGCCGTCGACGCGCGTCCCGAGCCGGCCGACCAGGTACGGCAGGCCCCACCCGATGATCGCCGCGTAGGCCTGCGTCAGGCCCACGTAGCCGAGCAGGAAGGAGACGGCCACGGAGCCGATGACGACGATCGTGACGACGTCGAAGGCGAGCAGCCGGATCCCGGACCCGCTCCAGAGCGCCACGACGATCGCGAGCCCGATCGCCATCAACGGGGTCACGAGCACGCCCACCGTCACCGCGACCCACGGCGGCACGAGGCACAGCACGATGAGGTACGTCGCATACCCGGCCTGCGGGCGCGCGTGCACGATCAGCGTCAGGGCGACGCCCATCGCACCGACGAGGAGCAGCATGGACAGGCTGTCCGCGTTGCCCACTGCGGGCATCTCGAGCCTCCGTCCCGCCGACGACGGCTCAGTGTCCCCGTACGGCGAGGCGGTGTCGAGGCGGCTCGGCGGGTGAGATCAGGACGGCGATCAGGCGATCTCCGTCGCGCGCAGGTCGCGCACCGACACGACGACGGCGCCGGTCGTGCTGGCCGGGGAGTACGCGGCCACGCCGATCCCACCGGCGTCCTGGAGCTCGGCCGTCGTGTCGCTGGCGGTCGCCGTCCACCCCGAGGGCTCCGACTGCCCGTCGGCCCACACCTTGGCCCGCAGGTCCGTCGTGCCCTGCCCCTCGGCCGCGAACCGCACCCGCAGCGCCTGCCCGGCCACGTAGGTGCCCGGCACCGTGGCCGTGGCCAGGACCGTGTCACCGGCCGCGAGCCGTCGCACCAGCCGGACCGAGACCGACCCGGTCTGCGTCAGCCGCACCACGGCCTGGTACTCCGAGGTCCAGCCCGAGGTCCGCGCCGCCACCCACGTCGAGGCCACGCCCGTGTCCGACAACCGGTCGAGCGAGACCACGACCGAGACGTCCACGTCGCGCGCCGAGACCCCGTCGAGCCGCGTCCGGGGCGTCGAGCCCGGGTTCGCGGTCAGCCGACCCGCCCCGCCCGAGACCGAGTACAGCGCCGCCGAACCCGCCGTCGTCCACGCACCGCCGGTGTCGGCAGAGCCCCAGCCGCCCGTGACCGAGCGACCGAACGCGTCCGCCGCCAGCACGCCCGGCTCGGGCGCCACGACCGTCACGTCGTGCGACACCGCGTGCTGCGCGCCGTCGTCGTCCGTGACCGTCAACGTGACGGTGTACGTGCCGGCCGCGGCGTACTCGTGCGACGCCGTCGCCCCCGAGCCCGTCGCCGTGTCACCGAAGTCCCACGCGTAGCCGGCGATCGTCCCGTCCGAGTCGGTCGACCCCGAACCGTCGACCGACGCCGTCAGCCCGTCGGTCGAGGAGGTGAACGCCGCCACCGGGGCCACGTTCGGCACCGGCACCACGGCACCCGGCTCGAGGGCCGCGAAGTCGCGCACCGAGAGGACGACGGCACCCGTCGTGGTGCTCGGGGAGTAGCCCCCGACCCCGACCCCGCCGGCGTCCTGGAGCTCCGCGGTGGAGTCGGTCGCGGTCGCGGTCCACGCCGCCGGCTCGGACTGCCCGTCGACCCACAGCTTGGCCTTCAGCGTCGTCGTACCCTCCCCCTCGACCAGCAGCCGCAGCCGCAGCTGCTGGCCGGGCGTGTAGGTCAGACCCGTGACGTTCACGTTCGCGAGCGACGTGTCCCCGCCCGCCAGACGCCGCACCAGCCGCAGCGCGACGGCACCCGTCTGGGACACCCTGGCCGACGCCTGGTACTCCGACGTCCAGCCCGACGTGCGCGCGGACACCCACGCCTGCGCCACACCGGTGTCCGACAGCCGGTCGAGCGAGACCACCTGCGTCACGTCGACGTCCTGCGCCGAGACGCCGTCCAGCCGCGCCCGGGGCGTCGAGCCCGGGTTCACGGTCATCCGACCGGCGCCACCCGAGACCGAGTACAGCGCCGCCGAACCACCCGTCGTCCAGGCGCCACCGGTGTCCGCCGAACCCCAGCCACCGGTCACCGACCGACCGAACGCGTCGATCGCCAGCGCGGCCGGCGCCGCCTCCTCGACCGTCACGTCGTGCGACACCGCGTGCTGCGCGCCGTCGTCGTCCGTGACCGTCAACGTGACGGTGTACGTGCCGGCCGCGGCGTACTCGTGCGACG
>NZ_BJLQ01000053.1 GCF_006538725.1 Cellulomonas gelida | reverse complement strand
TCCCACGCGTAGCCGGCGATCGTCCCGTCCGAGTCGGTCGACCCCGAACCGTCGACCGACGCCGTCAGCCCGTCCGTCGAGGAGGTGAACGCCGCCACGGGCGCCACGTTCGGCACCGGGGCCGTCACGCTCACGTCGGCGCTGTGCTCGTCGACGCCGCCGCGGTCGTCGGTGACCGTGAGGGTCACCTCGTACGTGCCGGCGCTCTCGTACTCGTGCGAGGCGGTCACGCCCGTGCCGGTGTGCCCGTCACCGAAGTCCCACGCGTACGTCGCGATCGTGCCGTCCGAGTCGCTCGAGGCGCTCGCGTCGAACGACGCCGTGAGGTCGGCGGTGCTCGACGTGAACGACGCGGTCGGCAGGACGTTGGGCGCCAGACCGGTGCGTCCGAGCGAGTTGTGCAGGGCGATCACCGCAGGCGTGAGCTCCGTGCCGTACACCGCGACCTCGTCGATCGTGCCCGCGAACCACGGCTGCGGGCCCCACGTGGTGTCGCCACCGACGCGCCAGTAGCCGGTGAAGTCCTCGGCGTCCGCCGGTGCGCCCGAGGCCACCTGCGCGCCGTCGACGAACATCCGCATGCCGGTCGGCGACTTCGTGGTCACCAGGTGGTGCCAGGCGCCGTCGTTGTACGACGCCGGCGACGAGATCGTCGTCGTGGCTCCGGTCCAGACACCGAACGTCAGGCGCCCGTCGGTCTCCATGTAGACGTGGCGGTCGTAGTTCGACGACGTACCGGTGTTCGCCGCGCCGAGCCCGATGAGCTTGCCGCCCGCCGTCGTGGTCGTCTTGAACCACAGCTCCTGGCTGAACACCTGCGGGTTCGACCACGTCTGGTTCGAGACGACGAACCCGCCGTTGCCGTTGAACGTCGCAGCGCCGTTCGTGACGCCTGCGAGCGCACCCGCAGCGCCGGGAGTCGCGCCCGTGCGGTAGGTGCCGGGCGAGCCGTACGCGCTGGTGTCGAGCGCGGCAGTGCCCGAGGCCTCGCCGAACCGCCAGTACAGCTCCGGGTCGGAGTCACGCACCGACGCCCCGTACGCGTCCGCCGGGACCGGCGCGACGGCCGTGGTGCGCCCCGTCGCCTCGTAGTGCGAGCGGATCTGCGCCTGCGTGAGGACCCGTCCGTAGACGGCGACCTCGTCGACCGCGCCGTTGAGGTAGTTCGACGACGGCGCGTTCGGGAAGTTCGAGACCCGGTCGCCACCGATCCGCCAGTTGCCCCAGTACTGGCGCAGCCACGTCACGTCGATGCGCTGACCGACGCGCACGCCGTCGACGTACAGCCGCATCATGCCCGGCTCGTAGGTGCCGACCACGTGGTGCCACTGGTTGTCGTTGACCGGGCTCGACGAGCGCAGGTTGACGCGCGACGCCGAGTACAGGCCGAAGCTGACGCGCCCCGTGTTGTCCAGGTACAGGGCACGGTCGCTCGTGTCGGACAGGCCCGACGCGCGGTTGCCGTAGTTGACGATCGAACCGCCGGACGTGCTCGAGCTGCGCACCCAGGCCTCGACCGTGAACTTCTCGGGCGCGTTCAGGGTGGGTGCGAAGCCGGCCGTCGCGCTGCCCGAGCCCGGGAAGCGGGTCGCGGTGTCGGTGTCGTCGGGGATGGCGCCCGCGACGCCGCGCGTGATCCCGGCGCCCGAGGTCGTCATCGGCAGGAACCCGGCGGAGTCCGTGAGCGTCGTGCCGGACGCCTCACCCATGCGGTACTGCAGGTCGGGGCTGTCGGCGCGCACGGCGGCCAGGTAGGCGCTGGTCGCGCCGGAGTCGGCGACGGTCACGGGCATCGTCGAGCTCACGGCACGGTTCCCGAACGGGTCGGTGGCCGTGACGATGTAGTTGATCGACGAGCCGGGCGTGCGCCCGGTGTCCGTGAACCCGAACGCCCGGGGCGTGAACCACGGGTTGGCGGTCAGCGCCTGCTGGTAGATGGGCGTGCTGTTCACCGAGCCGCGGAACACGCGGTAGGTCAGCGTCGTGTTGTCGCGGTCCAGGTTCGCGGCCCACGAGATCCGCACCTCACCCGCGGCGGTCGACTGCGCTCGCGTGCTCCAGTTCGCCCCGGTCATGCGCGGGCCCTGGTCGTTGGGCGCGATCGTCGGCTTCGCGAACCGTGCGAGGCCCTGCTGGAGCCTGCCGTTCACGCCCGGGAACTCGCCACCCATGACCACGTAGTCGTTGGTCGACTCGATCGACCACCCGGCCTGGCCCTGCCCCGTGAACGAGCCCGTGTAGACCTGCGGGTCGAAGTACAGCGCCGCCGGAGCCGGCTTGCCGGCCGAGTGCTGGTATCCGTAGATGTCCGGCGAGTTCGTGCCCTTGGGCGCGACCGTGTACGCGTTGACCATGTGCTGCGTCCACGGCTCCGTCTGCGGGTAGCCGTCCGGGATGTTGCCGCAGTAGTGCGAGTGCGACACCGCGTACAGGACGTCGCCCAGGCGGGTGACGGAGTACGTGTCGCCGTGGCAGTCGGCGATCCAGATCGTCGCGCCGGTGACGGGGTCCGCACGGAACGCACCCTCGAGGTTGCCGCCCGCACCGAAGTGGTAGCCGGTGCCGTACACGCCGGTCTCGTCGGAGTACAGGTCGAGGATCGAGGAGTCGGCGCCCGCGTCACGCACGTCGTTCTCCACCGGGAAGGAGACGCGCTCGCCGGTCACCGGGTCGACAGCGCCCAGGCCGTACCCGGAGGCGCCGGACAGCGTCGTGAACCGCCCGCCGATGACGACCTTCTGCTGGTCGGGCGTCATGGTGAGCGCCGTGACCGCGTCGTTCGCGTCGGCGACCCACGGCCGCAGCGCGCCGGTCGTCCCGTCGAACGCCGCGGCGTAGGCGCGCGGCTGCAGCGCCGCACCCGTCTGCGGCGCCACGGAGGTGAAGTTGCCGCCGACGTACACCGTGCTGTTCGTCGCGACGAGCCCGAGCCCTCGCGAGCCGAGCGTCGGGCGGAAGTTCGGCAGCAGCTGACCGGTCGCGGTGTCCCAGCCGGCGACGCGGACGCGCCACTGGCCGTCCACCTTCTGGAAGTCGCCCGTGACGTAGATACGCGAGCCGTCCGGCGTGCGGGCGATGTGCAGCCCCTGGCCGTCGAGCACGGGCGCGAAGCTGGTGTCGAGCTCACCCGTACGGATGTCGTAGGCGAGGATGTTCGCCCGCGGGGTCGTGTTCACCCCCGCTGCGGCTCCGGCCGGCCGCACGGCCGAGAACGAGCCGACGGCGTACACCTTGTTGCCGACGATCACCTGGTCCCAGACGACACCCTTGTCGATCTGGACCGTGGGGAGCGCCGATGCGCTGACCGTGGCCGGGATGTCCGGGCGTTCGGGATCCCCGGGCGACGAGTCGGCCTGCGCGGGCAGCCCGACGGCCGTGACGATCATGGCGGCGACCGCGACGGACGAGAAGATCCCCCGCACGATGGTCCTGGTAACGCTCACGGCTTCCTCGCCCTCTGCGGCACGCCGCAGTCCGGTCATTCGGGTACAAACCGGACCATAAGGTCTGAGGCCGCCACCTCCCGCGCCCCGACGGAGACTTCACCCGACGACGCCAGGGGTTTTCACCCAACAGGGTCAGGAGATCTGCACGCCCTGTAGCACGACCGGGGAGAAGGTCGCCCCGAGCAGCACCTGCAGCGCGAGGGCGTCGCCCTCGTCGGGGCTCATGAACACGTACACGCCGGTGGCCGACGCGCCGGGTGCGAGGTCGCCCGAGAGGTGGTCGTTGCGCCCGTCGGAGTCGACGGGCGAGAGCGGGACGCCCTCGGCGCCGCCGAACGCCGCCACCGCGACGCCCGTCGTGTCGAGCGCCGCCCGGCCCTGGTTGGTCAGCTCGAGCGTGACGAGGATGCCGGGGCCCACGACGTCGCCGGGGCCCTTCGCCTCGGTCGTCGTCGCCGAGACGCTCGCGACGCGGACCTCGATGCCGTCCGTGGCGACCGGCTCGTCGCCGCGCCCCGTCACCGGCTCCTCGGCACCGAGCGGCGGGACGGGGACGTCCTGCGGGTCGCCCGAGGGCGCGGCGTCGGGCGGCGGGGACGCGGTGCCCGACGCTCCCGTCGGCGCGGTCGTGGCGGAGGCCGGCGCGCTCGCGGTGGGGCTCGCCGACGGGTCCGGTGTCGCGCTCGTCGTCGTGGCCGTGGGCCGGGCGTCCGGCTCGTCGCCACCACCCAGCGTCAGCACCAGGACGACGACCACGACGAGCGCCGCGACGCCGCCGCCGATCCACCACCACCGCTGGGACCCCGTCGCGGACGACTCAACGCTCACTCGTGCCTCTTCCCGATCCGACGGCCTCGACGACCTGCTCCGGCGCGGGTGGCGCGGTCGGCACCACCCGGTTCGCGCGTCGCGCAGGGGCGACGAACGGCATCTCGAACAACCAGCGCACGGGCGCCCGACCCTTGGCGAACGCCAGCGCGGTCCCGACCACCAGCCCGGCGAGGTACGCCGTGCCGATCGTCGCCCACCACGGCGCCCCGGCGTCGCGCGTCCACCGCACGACCACGAGCATCACCGGGAAGTGCGCCGCGTAGTACACGATCGAGCTGCGTCCGACGAACCGGATGGGCCCCGTCCCGCGTGCCCCGCCGAGCCGCGCCGCCAGGTAGACGACGACCACGATCCCGCACAGCGAGAACGGCACGGTAGCCGCCACATAGGTGATGTCGTGCGTCGCCGCCGCGACCGCGAAGCCGAGCGCGGCCAGCCCGCACACGACGAGCGCCGGGCGGTTCGTGAGACGCGCGGGGAGGTCGCCGATCCGGGCCGCGACCCACGCGCCCGCGAAGAAGAAGACCGCGAAGTAGAGCATGCGGTGCAGCAGCGGCGAGGTGACCACCATCGCGGCCGCCCAGAACGCGAGGGGCGGCACCAGCGGCGGCAACCGGCGCAGCAGCGGCGCGACGAGGTAGTAGACGCAGATGAAGAAGAGGAACCACAGGTACGTCGACGGCCAGAACGTGCGGGGGTGCCACACCGGCAGGTCGAACCCGTCGACGAGCCCCAGCACCAGGACCCAGACCACGTAGGGCCAGGCGATCAGCGCGAACTTGCCGCGGTAGTAGACGCCGAGCGGCTTGCGCAGCGACATGGGCAGCAGCAGCCCGGACAGGAACATCAGGGTCGGCATGCGATAGGGCAGCAGAGCGTCGTTGAACGCCACCACCGCCGACGGCACCTCGACGCCCTCGAGACGCGGCAGCGACGTCGCGTGCCACAGCAGCATGAGCAGGATCGCGGCGCCGCGCACGGTGTCCATCCAGACCATGCGGGGCCGCGCGGGCCGGGGCGCCGGGGCGTCCTCCCCCGGGGCGACGGGCGCCTGGCCGGCCGGCTGGTGCTCGGACGTCACGCGCCCTCCTCTCCCGGACCCGCCGACGACGTGCACGCACGCGACGACCGACCGCGTCCCGTGACGCGGCCCTTCGACGCTAGACGCAACCGACGAATCGGGACAGACGGCACTCGGGTGATATGTCGGACAACACGTACTTTGTCGCGCACCGCGCACCTACACTCGCTGCGGTCGAGCCTGCAGGGGGTGCGGCTCATCGGACGACGAGGGGCGGACTGTGCGCGCGCTGGTGCTGTGGGCGGACCACCGCTCGTCGAACCTCGGGGTCCGCGTGCTCGCGGCGGGTGCGGCGGCGCTCGTCGAGCAGGTCCACCCGGGCGCGCAGATCGTCCACCTGCACTACGGGTCGGGGACCGCGCCGACCCCGGTCGGCGACTGGCGGCGGCTGGTCCGCTCGCGCGTCGATCCCCGCGAGCCGCTGCGCGACTGGCTCCC
>NZ_BJLQ01000052.1 GCF_006538725.1 Cellulomonas gelida | reverse complement strand
TGGGCGATGGGTGGACGACGGGGCCCGCGCTGCGGGTCGGCGTCTCCTCGCGCTCCGGGAGTGGACGCTGCGTCACTGCTCGGGCGTGGGGGTGCGATCAGGCGAGACAGGGGTTGCTCCGGGTGCGGGGGGTCGAGGCCTGAGTAGGTGCTGGGTCGTCGGGAGGCATGGACCCTGTTCGACGCTCGGTTCAGCTTCAGGGCCGGCGTCGATGCCGAGGCGTGGCCCGCGATCCGTGAACCCGTCCCGTCACTGACCTTCGACCTCAGCGTGATCGACGACGGAGCGCCCCGGGGTGCGGCGTACGACGCCATCAATGCCGAGGCGCTGCGAGCGTTCGTCTGGGCGCTGCCGGACGTGGACGAGCTCGTGGTACTCGACTGGCAGCACCCCGGCTACCGGTTCCGACCTGCCGCGCAGGCACTGACATGGCGTGCGGAGTGGCAGGTGCCGGTGTATCCCGACGGGGACTACTTTGCGTTCCTCACCCCGGACCTGTCCGAAGGGACCTTCGGGCATCCGTGGGAGGAGACACTCTGCGTGTTCGGGGAACGGATGCGCTCGAGTCTCGGCGCATCGCTCTCGACCTGGTTGCCCATCAAGCGTCGCGACGGGATCGCCCTGTAGGGCCCCTCTGCCGGGTCTCGCTCCTCGGTCCTGGGCGGGTACAGCTCGTCGTCGAGGCCAACGCGCCCGGGCGGCGCCTCTCCCACGTCATACCTCTAGCAGTATGATCGCCGCATGGACGCCGCCACGCTCATCCGCACCAGCCGCGAAGCCGCGGGGCTGAGTCAGGATGCTCTGGCGGCGCGGGCGGGGACATCGCAGCCTGCGGTCTCGCGCTACGAGTCGGGCGCCAGCTCGCCGTCGGTGGAGACGCTCGACCGACTCCTGGCGGCGATGGGCGCGCGGCTGGAGCTGAGCGCCGCGGCAGCGCCGCGTCATCTCGACGTTCGTACGCCGCGCATGGCGAAGCTCCGCGCGAACCGAGACCGGGTACGCCGCATCGCTCACCGGCACGGCGCGTCGAACGTCCGGGTCTTCGGATCGGTGGCGCGGGGCGAGGACGGCCCGGAGTCCGACGTCGACCTGCTCGTCGACCTCGACGTCCACGCGCGCGGTCTGCTGCCACTCGCGGCGATCGCCGACGAGCTGTCGGCACTCCTCGCAGAGCGGGTCGAGGTCGCGCCAGCCAGCGCGTTGGCACCGCACGTCGCCGACTCGGCTCTCGCCGAGGCCGTGCCCCTGTGAGCCGTTCGAGCCGGCACAGGCTGGGCGACATCCTGCTCGCGATCGACGCCATCGACCGGGCCGATGCTGCGGCGCAGCGGCACACGGATGACGACGAGGTCCCGGGTCTCGCGCTGGCCGCGATCCAGTTCCACGTCTTCACGATCGGCGAGGCGGTCAAGGCGCTGCCGGCCGATCTCCGAGGTCAGCGTCCCGACGCCCCTTGGTCCGACATCGCGAGGATGCGCGACCTGATCGGACACCACTACTACAAGCTCGATGCGGCTATCGTCCGAGCCACGATCGGCGACCCGCTCGCACGGCTTCGCGTCGCGTGCGAGTCGTTGCTTGCCGACCGCCCCGACTGACTCGCGTACGCGCCCACCCCGCCGGACCGGCCCAGTTGCTGACGCAGCGTCTGCTCCGGCCATTGAGCCGCTTTCCCCGGAGCGTCCGCTGAGTCGCCCGCGCCAACCCTGCCGACCCAGCACCTGCTCCGGCCGCTCGTCGCCTTACCCGGAGTGCCTGCTGGGTCGATGGGGGTCGTGCGGCCGTCCGGTAAGGTCGCGGGCGGCGACGATCTCGTCGTCGGAACCGCCCGGGCTGGCGGGCACGCGGCGGTACGGTCGCGCCGAGGGTGCGGACCTGGGCAGCGGAGGGGGAGCCGTGCGGGCGTGTCGGGTCGCGGGGGTGACGGCGGTTGCGCTCGTCGTGGCCCGCTGGTCACCGGGTGCGCGGGTTCCGCTGACCCGCAGTCGTCGCAGAACCGCACGGCGCCGACCGGGGGCCACTCGCGGCCCCTGCGGCTACCCGAGTCGGACGGCATGTCCACTCTCTTGGTCCGCACGGACTACTCCGACGACTCGGCATGGCAGGCCGCGGTCGACGCCGTGACCGCGGTGCACGACTCCGCTGACGACGAGTCCTTCGGCGCGTTGATGCAGGTGGTCGAGGCGCCCGAGCTGGATGGCCTGACACCGGAGGACCTGGCGCTGCTGCCTCGCGCCGGGTACCTCTCGCTGCTCGCAGTCGCCGACGCCCGCACGATGATCGACCACACGATCGTGTTCGTCGACCTCAGCGAGCACAACGAGCAGGTGGGTCGGACCTTCCGGGCGGTGCCGCGAGAGGTGGAGCCGATCACGGTGAACCTCGCGCTCGCCAACATGGACTTCTTCGACTTCGCCGACGCGGCGGATCCTGACGGGGTCTTCCGGGGGTTCGCGGCCCCTGAGCCAGAGGCCTGAACCCGCCCGCTCACGCCTGGAGGGGTTACCTGGAGCGTCTGGTGACGAGGGCGATCAGCTCGCGGCTGCAGCCGACGGCGGCGGCCAGCGCGGAGTAGCTCCAGCGGGCGGGGTCCTCCGCGCGGAGGCCGGTGATGAGACGGTCACGCTCGGCCCGGCAGCGGGCGGCCAGCTCGTCGGCCTCTGCCGCCTGCCGGTGGAGCTCGCGTGCGCGGGCGGCGCGGGCGTCGGAGACTCCCCGCACGGGAGCGGCCCGCAGGGGGTCGGCGCTCCGGGTGCCCCGCCGAGGGGCGACACCGTTGCCGGTGCCGCCCCTGGCGGGCCGACGATCGTCGCGCGAACCGTCAGAGCCCACGTGCGAACTCCGTGATCAGCGAGGGCACGGCGGCGTCGAAACCGACGACGTCGAGCATCCCCGCGTCCGTGGGGTCCGCGATCGAGAACTCGGTCGCCGTCATCCCGACGACGACGAGCTTCGCGGCGATCCCGAACCGACGCCGGTACTCGGCGAGGGCCTGGTGCGGGTGGATCTTGCCCGCCCACGTCTCGTTGTCCGTGTAGACGACGAACGTGTCGACCTTCAGCCCCTTCTCGGTGGCGAACTGCATCGGGAGGGAGCAGTCGGTCCCCGACATCGGCATGGCGTCCACGACGCGCAGCGCGTCGTCCAGCCGCTGCCGCGGCGAGATCCGCAGCGGCTTGAGCGCCGTGTCGAACCAGTCGTTCCCACCGGCGTTCGTGGCCCGCGACGTGAACCCGACCGCCGTCGCGGACGGCTCGGTCGCGAGCTGCACGAGCGCCAGCGCGGCCGAGGCCTCACGTGCGGTGATCGGCAGCCCCGAGATCGGCGAGCCCATCGACCCGGACACGTCGACCGCGAGCAGCGTGCGCTTCCCGGACGGCTCCACCGTGCCGAAGGCCCGGTAGAACGCCGCATCGAGCGCGTCGACGACCTTGCGGCTCGGCGACCACTGCCCGCCGCCGCGCGCCGAACGGCCGGACGCGTAGGTGCGCTGCGCGACCAGCACGTTCACCGGGTGCACGCGCGCAGAGCGCAGGCGCCCGGTGTCGACCAGCTGGGCCACGACCTCGTCGGTCCTCCCGCCGAGGTCCGGGAGCATCCCGAGCCGCGTCAGGCGGGGCAGCTGACGCATGAGCGCCGTCTGCGGTACGCCGACGTCGAGCAGCGCGTCCCACACCGCGGTCTCGCCGAGTGCCGCGTCCGGGAGCATCTCCCAGGTCAGCCGGTGCTCGCGCACCAGGCTGACCCAGGTCGCCGTGTCAGTGCCCGTCTGCGCCGCGACGAAGCCCTCGATGAGGGCCGGCGTCGCGTCGCCGACCGAGCCGCGCACGATCCAGTCGAACGTCGCCCGCAGCTCGGGAACCGCCGAGGTCGGGTGCGCCAGGCGCAGCAGGTCGCGGTGCGACCAGCCCTCACGCTGGCGGTACTTGACCACCTGGTAGGCGAGGGCGTCGGGCTCCCGGGAGGTGTACCAGGAACCGACCGCGCGCCGCAGGCCACGACCCCAGCCGCGGAACTGCTCGACGTAGCCGGCGAACAGGAACAGGTGCGTCCCGGTCCGTGCCACCTGCGGCAGCGCCGCCAGGGCGAGCTGCGCCGACTCGGGCACCGACGCCGCGTACGCGAGCGCGAACAGCGCCGCGTTCTGCTTGGGCGCTGCGCCCCGCACGGAGACCTCGACGATGGTGCGGACCAGCGTCTCGGGGTCCTCGTGCGCCATGCGGCCGACGACCTCGGCGTTCTCCCGCGCGAGCTCGCGCGGCGCGGCGTAGTAGGTCCCGCCGTCCACGCCGAGCGTCAGGAAGCGCCGCAGCCGTGCGGCGTCGTCGAGCACGAAGGTGTACCCGCCGGCGGCGTTGAGCCGCTGGCGGGAGTCGGCCCGCTCGCCCTGCGGGGTGCGCCGCAGTCCGAGCGTGCGCAGCACGTCCATCGGAGTTCCTTTCAGTAGGGCGTCGGGGCGGTGGCAGGCGTGGTGCGCGAACCGGGTGGACCCGGCGAACCGGGTTGCCCTCCTGCGAGGGCTTCCGTGACAGGGAGGTAACCGATCCGCTCCGGCCCGCCACCACCGCCGACGTGTGGAGCGGGCATGTGGGTGGCCTCCGGAACGGCGTCGTGCGACACCGGGCAGTACCCCGAGGGGCCGGGAGTCGAACCCGAACTGCCATTCACCTGGGAACCGAAGACGCTCCGGCCCGCTCCGGAGAAGCTCCGGTGGGCGTGTGATGACGCCGGAGTCCTGCTCTACCTGCTGAGCTACGCCACCGAGGTGACGGCGGGACTCGAACCCGCGACCTGGCCATGAGGAGTGGTAACCGACAGTCGCCGGCCCACCCGAGCTTTCTCCGTGTGTTCTGTTGTCGTCGGCGAGTGTAGGGGTCTACATAGCGGGCGACGAGGGAATATGCGAACCGCGCAGTGACGGGGAACGGCGAGGCCCGGGCGGGCATGGTGGCGGCCGCCGGAGCCCGCTGCTCTGCCTGCCTGAGCTACCCACGCATCAGCGTCGGGAGGGAGTCGAACCCTCGACCCGCGTGTCCTGATAACCGATGACCCTCGGCCCGCCCGGGCCGAGGGCCCAGTCTGGCGGCGGAGCGCGCGGCACTCAAGGCGTTATGGCGCGAGCCGACAGCCAGCGAGTCGAGGTGCGGTTCGAGCGGGCGTTCACAACGCTCTGACCTGTGACGATGAGGGAGCGGGTGACGGGAATCGAACCCGCGCCATCAGCTTGGGAAGCTGAAGTTCTACCATTGAACTACACCCGCACGAACCGCCGGTCACCGGCGTCCAGGGACGTCGGGCCGCGGTCGGCAGTCGCCATCATAGCGGGCGAGCGGGACCGCACGAACTCGCCCGACGCGCGCCTTCAACCTCCGAGGTCCAGCTCGACGGCGTCGTCCGGGGCCTCGATGACGACGTCCTCGCCCCACCGCGTGAAGTCGACCTGGAGGGACGTCTTCGGCTCCGTGTAGCGGCGGACGAGCCCGTCCGGGCCGATCCACAGCCGCATCATCGCGTAGGCGTTCGTGGTCGCGCCGCTGGTGAACCGGGAGCCCATCGCGCCGGTCGCGCGGCGCAGGTCGACCACCACGTCGAACGGCTGCGCGGGGACCTGGTCGAGCTCGACGGACGCGCCGCCCGCGGAGACGGACACGACCGCGTCGCGCGTCTCGGCGAGGGTCGTCGCGAGCTCGGCCGGTCCGAACGAGTCGATGTACGCGGCGACGAAGGGGTCGCCGGGCTCGTCGCGGGACGTGCGGCCGAAGCCGTCGGTCAGGCCGGAGATGAACGCGTAGGCGTCGTCGCCGATCAGGCGCAGCTCGGTGACGGTGCCGTCCTCCTCGATGCGGCCGACGAGGTCCCACCGGTCGTCGTCGCGCATCGCGGCGCCCGTGAGCTCGGGGGCCTGCGGGTCGAGCGCGAGCGTGAACGCGTACGAGTCGACCGGGCGAAGCGCCTCGAGCAGGTCGCCGAGCACGTGCTGCGGGTCGTAGCGCACCGTGAAGCGCGGGGCGGCGATCGCGGTGGGGACTGCGGGCCCTGCGGCCGGCTCGCTCCCGGCGAGTGCGCTGGCTGCGAACGCTCCGCTGATCCCGCCTGCCAGCAACCCGCCCAGGGCGACGAGCGCCGGGACGCGTGAGGCGGGGAGAAGGGGCACGGCCGAACTCTGTCAGGCCGTCGCCGCTTCGTGCAGGCACCGGACGAGCGAATCCGTCGATGCCGCCCGAACGGCCGTCCGCTCAGGCCCCGGATGCCCACCGCGACCAGTCGTCGCCAAGGCCGGCACGGGCGTCAGGTGGCGGGCAGCGAGAGCACCTGGTCGCGGACGACGCGGCGCAGGACCTTGCCGACCTGCGAGCGCGGCAGGTCCGGCAGCACGACGATCCGGCGCGGCACCGCGTAGCGCGCGACCTTGCGCCCGCACCACTCGCGCACGGCGGCGAGGTCCACGTCGTGCCCGTCGCGCAGCACCAGCGCGGCCACGACCGACTCGCCCATGACCCCACCAGGCACGCCTACGACCGCGACGTCCTGGATGCCCGGCATGGTGCGCAGGTGGTCCTCGACCTGCGACGGGTACACCTTGAACCCGCCGGTCACGATCATCTCCTTGATGCGGTCGACGAGCAGGACGAACCCGTCGTCGTCGACGCGCACCACGTCACCGGTCCGGAGCCAGCCGTCGGCGACGAGCTGCTCGGCGGTCTCGTCGGGCCGGTTCCAGTACCCGGTGAAGACCTGCGGCCCGCGGACGAGGAGCTCGCCCGGCTCGCCGGGCGGCACGTCGACCGTCACGTCGCTCTGCGACACGACGCGCACCTCGGTGCCGGGGAACGGCACCCCGAGCGCGCCGGGGCGGCGCGTCGCGTCGAACGGGTTGCCGAGCGCGACGGGCGACGTCTCGGTCATGCCGTAGCCCTCGACGACGAGCCCGCCGGTCGCCTCCTCCCAGCGCTGCGCGGTCGCGGCCGGCAGCGCCATGGCGCCGCTGATCGCGCGCGTGAACGAGCGCAGCGAGACGCCGGCCGCCTCCGCCGCGGTCACGAGCCGGTCGAGCATCGGGGGGACGGCCGGGATGAACGTGCCGGGGCGGCGGCGCTGCGCGGCCAGCACGAGCGCGGGGTCGAACGACGGCAGCACGACGAGCGTCGCGGCGATCCGCATCGAGTACGACAGGCACAGCGTCAGCCCGAACGCGTGGAAGAACGGCAGCACCCCGTAGACGGTCTCCTGCCCGCGCCGGTGCTTGGTCCACAGGTGGCCCTGCTCGGCGTTCACGACGAGGTTGCGGTGCGTGAGCACCGCAGCCTTCGGGGTGCCGGTGGTGCCGCCGGTGTACTGCAGGAGCGCGACTTCCGACGAGGCTGGCTGGGGGTGCTCGGCCGGCAGCGGGTTCGCCGCGCGGACCAGGCGGTGCCACAGCGGGACGTCAGCGGGCACCGGGCCGCGCATCGCGGCGGCGGTGCGCCGGGCCTTGGCGACCGGCAGGCGCAGCGCGAGCCGGGAGATCAGAGGCAGGTCGTGTGCGAGGTCGACGGCCACGACGTGGCGCAGCGCGGTGCGGTCGCGGGCCTCGAGCACGGCGGGCACGGCCTTGGTCCAGACGAGCGCCACGGTCGCGCCGGAGTCTGCGAGCTGGTGGGCGAGCTCGTCGGCGGAGTACGTGGGGTTGTGCTCGACGACGACCGCGCCGATCCGCAGCACCGCGTAGAACGCCGCGAGGTGCTGGGTGCAGTTGGGGAGCGCGATGGCGACGCGGTCGCCGGGCTGCACGCCGAGCGCGACGAGCGCGGCGGCACCCTTCGCGACCTCGTCGGCCAGCGTGCGGTACGTGGTGGTGGCCCCGAGGAAGTCGACGGCGATGCGGTCGCCGTGATCCGCGACGGCACGGTCGAGCGCTGCGGTGAGCGGCTCGTCGGGCACGGTGAGGTCGGGGATCGGCGAGAGCGTGATGGGCGAAGCGGGGGTCACTGCCTCAGCCTAACCTACGGGACCGTAAGTTACTAGTGCGTAGGTTCTCCCGGCCGGTCCCATGTGGAGGGCGGGTAGGGCGGGAGATCCGCGTCGTCGTCGACCGACGAGCGTCCACCCCGGCGCGGCCCGCGGCCCGCGAGCCCGACGCTCAGGAGCGCCAGCGCAGCCGCCGCCACGAGCAGCACCGCGACCAGCACGCCGGTCAGCGTGAGCCGCGCGCTGGAGTCGAGATGGCTGCCTCCCGAGGCCTCCACCAGGAACGCGATGCCCGCCAGGACCACCGCGATCACGCCGGTCGCCCGCGCCCCGCGACGCCGCGACGGGCCGACCGCCTGGCGCGGCCGACGAGCGGCCACCACCACCGCGAGCAGGACGACGAGCACACCGACGAACACCCCGAGCGGGACGGGGTAGGTGAGCGACTGCGGCTCACCCGGCAACGGCACGGACGAGCCGCCCCGGTACGTCATGCCCAGCCGCTCCCAGCGACCGTCCTCGTGACGGACCGCCAGACCGTCGCCGCCGTTCGCCGCGTAGACCCGGAACCCGGTGGCGGTCGGGAGCACCGCGACCCCGCGCGTGCCGAGCCGCGCGGCGTCCTCCCAGCGCTCGTCGAGCGCGCGGACCTGCTCGTCGGTGAGCGCCCAGTCGGCGTGCCACGTCCGGCCGGCGTCGTCGCTGCGGTCGACCCCGATGGCGGCCTCGGTCGCCGGGCGGAAGCAGGTCGTCGGATCAGCCGGCACGCAGCGGATCATGTCGTCCGTGGGCCCGGGGGAGGCCGCGGACGACGGTTCGGCGCCCGCGGTGGGGCTCGGCGCCGCAGGACCGGTCGGCGTCGGCGCGTCGGACGGGTCAAGCCTGGTCCACGTCGTCCCGTCGGTGGAGTGGAGCTCGGTCAGCTCCGTCCGGGACCAGCCCGTGCCGACGAGGACCGCGCCGTCCCGCGCCTCCACGGTCATGGTCCCGACGGGCCCCATGCTCGACGTCGCCGCGGTCGCGAGCACCGCGAGCGGCAGGACCAGCGGCCACGCCCGCGCCGCGCGCACCCGGCGGGGCGACGCCGACGCGCGGGCCACCCACCACGCGACGCCCAGCGCGGGCAGCGTGAGCAAGTCGGTCGGGTCGCGCAGCACGACGCTCGGCCCCGCGACCGCGGTCCAGGCCGCCGAGGCCAGCGCGGCGCCGACGGCCGTCGCCTTGACCACCGCGAAGCCCGCGCCGACGAGGATCGTCGGCAGCACACCCGGGTGCGCGGGGACGGGTCGCGGACCCCGGCACGCGCGCACGGCGGCCACCACGACCGCGAGCAGCGCGGGCGCGAGCACCAGGCCGGCGACGTCGGAGAGCTTGCCCGTCCACCACGTGCCGTACGCGTCCTTGAGGACGTGGTCGTTGAGCAGCAGCACGACGAGCGCCACGACGCTCACCGGGTGCGTCAACCACGCCAGCGCGGCCCGCAGCTCGCCACCAACCCGATCCACGCCCACCCCCTCGTCGTCGACTGGGCACAGCATGACCGCCCCGTGCCCGCCGGGGGGCCACTTCGTCGTGCCGTGACCCAGCCGGTCCCGAGCCGTGATGGGATCGGGACGTGACGACCGTGATCCGTCCGTTTCATCCCGCCGACGTCGCCGGGATCTACCGCGTGTGCCTGCTGACCGGGGAGGCCGGGCGCGACGCGTCCGGCCTCTACCGCAACCCGGACCTGCTCGGGCACCTGTACGCGGGCGCGTACCCCGTCGCGGACCCGAGCCTGACGTTCGTCGTCGCCGACGACGAGGGGATCGCCGGCTACGTAGTCGCCACCGCGGACTCGCTGGCCTTCGCCCGCTGGCTCGACGAGCACTGGTGGCCGACCCTGCGCGCGCAGTACCCGCGCGTGCCGGACCCGGGCGACGGCACGCAGGACCACGTGCTGATCGACCGCCTGCACGACTGGTCCGCGACGCCCGAGCCGCAGTACGACGAGTTCCCCGCGCACCTGCACATCGACCTGCTGCCGCGCCTGCAGGGCCAGGGCTGGGGGCGCCGCCTGATCGCCACGCTGTCCGACGCGCTGCGCGCCCGCGGCGTCCCCGGCCTGCACCTGGGCGTCGCCGAGGCCAACGCGGGCGCGATCGCGTTCTACGCCAAGGTCGGCTTCGAGACCTACGCCCACCGCGACTGGGGCCGCACCCTCACCTTGCCCCTGTGACGCCTGGCCGCCGCGTCAGCCCTGCAGTGCGGGGCCGCCCTGCATGATCTCCTGCCACGTGAGCGGGGAGATCTGATCGGCGCTCGGTGCCTCGACCACGATGCTCGGGTCGTTCCAGTCGGAGTAGACGGCCTCGGCCCTCGTCCCCATCGTCGTCGACGTCAGCTTGACCGGACGGTTGTCACCGTCCACCCAGAAGTCGTAGACGAAGACGTCCGGCATCGACGCCGTGAGGGACGGGTCTGCCCCAGCGAGTGCGTCGCGCAGCCCGGAGGTGTCGACGGTGACCAGGTAGTGCGTCGTGCTGGCGCCGCCGATCTCGTCCGCGCCGACCGCCTGCACTGACCTCACGGAGTCCTTGAAGGTCTTGACGGTGCTGCTGGGATCCATCAGGTCCTTGATGGACCCGAAGAACTCGTCGAACGGGTTCGACGGGTCGTTCAGGTCGACCTTCAGGAACTTGCCGTCGGTCAGCTCGCCCATCTCCATGTAGAAGATGTTGTCGACGACGACCGCCAGCGAGTCGACGCCCTGTTCCGTCATCGTCAGCGACATGGCGGCCGAGCCGTCGTCGGCGATGGCGACCTCGCCTCGGGTGATCGTCTCCCCATCCCCGGCCCAGGTCGCCATGGTCAGGCGGTATGAGGTGCTGTCTTGCGCCGCGGCGGCGAGCACCTCGTAGAAGTTGTCGACGTTCAGAGCGGCCGTCGAGCTCGTCGCCGTTCGTGGGGTCTCCCGCGGCGTGCTCGCGACCGGCGCCGCAGGTTCTCCCACGGACGCGTCCGTGGACGAGCCGCAGGCCGCCAGGCTGAGCGCCAGGGCGAGGCCCGTGGTGGCGGCGAGGGTTCGGATGATGACGCGCATGTGCGGCCCCTGTCTGCTGTGCTCGGTGACGAGTCGGCTGATCCTGGCAGTGGTCGCCCGCGGGACGAAGGGGACAACGCCCCCGTCACCCGGACGGATGACGGTGAGACCGGCGAACCGGAGCCGGACGACGACGAGGGCGGGCCGCATCGCGCGGTCCCGCCCTCGTAGCGCGGAGCGTTGCCGGTCAGCCCTGGGTGGCGGCGCCCATGAGCTCCGAGAAGTCCAGGTCGGAGATCTGGTCCGCGCTCGGTGCCTCCACCGAGATGCTCGAGTCGTTCCAGTCGGAGTAGACGATCTCGGTCGTCGCACCCATGACCTCGGACGTCATCTTCACGGGACGGTTGTCACCGTCGACCCAGAAGTCGTAGGTGAACTCGGCGGGCAGCGACGGCATCGCGGACGGGTCGACGCCCGCGAGCGCGTCACCGACGGCGGAGGAGTCGAGCGTCACGACGTAGTGCGTCGCGCTCGTGCCCTCGACGTCCTCCTCGCCGACCTTCTCCACCGACGTCACCGAGTCCTTGAACATCTCGAGGCTCTTGCTCGGGTCGCTCAGGTCCTTGAAGGACCCCATGCTGGCGCCCAGCGGGTTCGACGGGTCGTTCAGGTCGATCTTCATGAACTTGTTCTGCGTGAGGTCGCCCATGTTCATGTAGTACGCGTCGTCGACCATGACGATCGCCATCTCGACCCCTGCGGCCGTCGTCGTCATCGACATCGCCGGGCCGGCGTCCGAGATCACGACCTCGCCCTCGGACGTGGACTCCGTGCCCGCCGCCGAGGTCGACATGCTCAGGCGGTACGACGTGCCCTCCTTGACCGAGGCCGCGAGCACCTCGTAGAAGTTCTCGGCGCTGAGGGAGCCGGCCGAGCCCTTGTCGTCGTCGGCCGGCTTGTCGTCGGCCGGGGTCGCCTGACCGGTACCCGCCGGCTTCGGGTCGTCGGAGGTCTTGTCGTCCGACGAGCTGCAGGCGGTGAGCGTGAGGGCGAGGGCCGCGGCGGCCGCAGCGCTCACGATCCGGGTGATGGCGCGCATGGACAGAACTCCCGTGTGGTGGTGATGAAGTGGGGCAATGGTGGCACAGGGGGCGGACACGACGATCCGCGTGCCCGCAGGCTTCACCCGGGTGACCCCGGGCCGTGACCGCCGACGCGGTCAGACGAGGACGTCGAGCGTGAACGTCCCCGTGAGCTGCTCGCCGGGCTCCAGCACGACGACGCCCGTGCCGGGCACGCCCGCCTCGTGCAGCGTGAAGCCGTCGTTGACGTTCGTCACCGGCTCGACCGCGAAGTACGACCGTCCCCGCGGCGCGTACACGACGACGTGCGCGTACACCGGGTCGCTGCGCAGCTCGACGACGAGCCCCTCGTCGTACGTGATCCGGACGGGCTCGTCGCGCACGAGGTCCGTGAGCACGTCGTCGACGAACGCCCGGCCGATCGGTCGCGGCACGCGGTAGTCGGCGCGCGGGGCGGGCTCGCCGGCGGGGCCGACGGCCATGCCCGCCTCGAGCGGGAAGCCGCGCGCGGCCGGGACGTGCAGCACCGGGTCGCCGTCCGGGGACGGCAGCGCGCCCGGGGCGACGAGCGTGCGCCGGAAGTACGGGTGGTGCCCGAACCCGGCCGGGAACGGCTCGGTGTCGAGGTTGCGCACGCTCGTCGTGACCGTGAGCCGCCCGCCGTCGAGCGCGTACGTGACCTGCGCGGCGAACCGCCACGGGAAGTTCACCCCGACGAGCCGCGTGGAGTCGTACGCGAGCGTGACGGCGCCCTCGGTCCGCTCGACGACGTCCCACGTCGCCCAGCCGGTCGTGCCGTGGATCGCCGTGCCGTCGGCGCCGTTGTGCTGCAGCTGCCACGTCCGGCCGCCGAACCGCAGCACGCCGTCCCGGATCCGGTTGGACCACGGCACCATCGCGAAGCTCGCGCAGCGCTCGATCTCACCCAGGTGCCGGGTCGCGGTGGGCCGCAGCAGGTCCACCCAGGAGTCACCCAGGCGCACGCGGCCCGCAGCGAGCGACGCGCCCGTGCCGGGCAGCACGTCGAGCTCCCACACGTCGCTGCGCAGCCGCAGCACCCGCGGGTCGAGCTCGACGTGCGCCTGCGCACGTTCACTGACAGCGGTCATCGTCGCCCCCTGCGCACCGTCGTCCTCTGCTCACCGTCCGACGCTCGTCGTCCGACGCTCGTCGTCCGACGCCCGTCAGGTGACGGACCGTCAGACCGTGACCTCGACGCGGACGGTCGCACCGGCCGGCGCGTAGGGCACGACGTTGCCCTCGACCGGGGTGCCGTCCACGACGAGCCGACCGCGCGCACCCTCGGCACCCGAGTTCGTCACGACGATCTCGTACGTCGCGCCGCGCGCGACGCGCGTGACGGTGAACGACGGGACCTCGGGGCCGATCTGCGGGTCGACGACGAGGCCGTCGTACTCCGGGCGCACCCCCAGCAGGTACTGCGAGACCGTGACGAAGTTCCACGCCGCCGTGCCGGTGAGCCAGGAGTTCTTCGCCTCGCCGTGGCGCACGGCCTCCTTGCCCGCGATCATCTGCGCGTACACGTACGGCTCGAGCCGGTGCACGTCGGAGATGTCCTCGCGGTAGGCGGGCGTGATGCGCTTGTAGTAGTCGAACGCGCGCGCGCCGCGGCCCACGACCGTCTCGGCGATGATCACCCATGGGTTGTTGTGGCAGAAGATGCCGCCGTTCTCCTTGTACCCCGGCGGGTACGTGGAGACCTCGCCCATGTGCACCTGGTAGGTGGTGTACGCGGGGTACTGCAGCACCATGCCGTGGTCGGTCGCGAGCAGCTCGTTGACCGAGTCGAGCGCCTTGATCGCGGGGGCGTCGGTGTCCTGCGGGCCCTCGCCCACGCCGACGCCCGCCATGACCGCGAAGCCCTGCGGCTCGATCCAGATCTTGCCCTCGTCGTGCGCGTCGGTCCCGATCGGGTTGCCGTAGTAGTCGTACGCGCGCAGGAACCAGGCGCCGTCCCAGCCGTCGGTGAGCAGCGCGTCGCGCATCTCGGCGACGTAGCCACGCGCCCGGTCCGCGACGTCGGCCAGGCCGCGGCGCGCCGCGAGCTCGGCGTACTGCTCGCCGTACAGGACGAACTGCGCGGCGATGAACGTGGACTCCGCGACGCCGCCCGCCTGGTTCTCGGTCGTCTGGAACGACTCGCCCGGCGTGGTGGAGAAGCAGTTGAGGTTCAGGCAGTCGTTCCAGTCCGCGCGGCCGATCAGCGGCAGGCCGTGCGGGCCGCGGTGCGTGACCGTGAACTCGAACGAGCGCGTCAGGTGCTCGAACAGCGGCACCTCCGAGCCCGGCTCGTTGTCGAACGGCACCGGCTCGTCGAGGATCGAGAAGTCCCCGGTCTCCTTGATGTACGCCGCGGTGCCCGCGATCAGCCACAGCGGGTCGTCGTTGAAGCCCGAGCCGATGTCGTTGTTCCCGCGCTTCGTCAGCGGCTGGTACTGGTGGTACGCCGAGCCGTCCGCGAACTGCGTCGAGGCGATGTCGATGATCCGCTCGCGCGCCCGCTCCGGGATCAGGTGGACGAAGCCCAGCAGGTCCTGGTTGGAGTCGCGGAAGCCCATGCCACGGCCGATGCCGGTCTCGAAGAACGACGCCGAGCGCGACATGTTGAACGTGACCATGCACTGGTACTGGTTCCAGATGTTGACCATCCGGTCCAGCTTGTCGTCGCTCGACGTCACCGAGTACGTCGACAGGAGCTGGGTCCAGTAGTCCTGCAGCTCGGCGAGGGCCGCGTCGGCCTGCTCCGCGGTCGCGAACCGCGACAGCAGCGCGTGCGCGCGCTCCTTGTTGACGATCTGGTGGGCGTCGTCGGCCCACTTCTCCTCGTCGGGGTTCTCGACGTAGCCGAGGACGTAGACGAGGTCGCGCGACTCGCCGGGCGCCAGGGACACGTTCACCTGGTGCGAGCCGATCGGGTACCAGCCCGACGCGACCGAGTTGGTGGCCTCGCCCTTGAGCGGGACCGTGGCCTCGCCGAGCGAGTTGTACGCGCCGACGAACGAGTCGCGGTCGGTGTCGAAGCCGTCCGCCCGCGTGTTCACGGCGAACACGGCGTAGTGGTCGCGGCGCTCGCGGTACTCGGTGCGGTGGTAGATCGCCGAGCCGTGCGGGGACTCCTGCTCGACCTCGACCTCGCCGATCGACAGGTTGCGCTGGTAGTTCGTCTGGTCGTCCTGGGCGTTCCACAGGCAGAACTCGACGAACGAGAACAGCGACAGCGTCTTGTCGGCGTCCGAGGTGTTGGTGATCGTGACCTTCTGCACCTCGGCGGTCTCGCCGACCGGCACGAAGAACGAGGTCTCGACGCGCACGCCGTTCCGCTCGCCCGTGATGCGCGAGTAGCCCAGGCCGTGCCGCGCCTCGAAGTGGTCGAGGTCCGCCTTGACCGGCAGCCACGACGGGGTCCACACGTCGCCGCCGTCGTTGACGTACAGGTAGCGGCCGCCCGCGTCGGCGGGGATGTTGTTGTAGCGGTACCGCGTCAGGCGGCGCATCTTGGCGTCGCGGTAGAACGAGTACCCGCCGGCCTGGTGGGAGAGCAGCGAGAAGAACTGCTCGGACCCCAGGTAGTTGATCCACGGGTACGGGGTGTGCGGCGTCGTGATGACGTACTCGCGTGCCTCGTCGTCGAAGTGCCCGTAACGCATGGAGGTGGCCTCTCGCGGTGCTCGTTGCCGGGGCGCCTGCGGGCCGGCGCTGCTGTGCGTCCGGACCCGTCGGTGTCCCTCATGGTCGGTGCGAGAGCGCTCCCATGCGCCTCACGAGACAGGACTATAGCGGGGCGCGCACGCGCGCGAGAACCGCCGCACGTCCGCGCCGCCCGCGCGCGCGGGGGACAGCCCACGGACGGGCGTGGGCGGGACGCCGATCGGGCACTACCGTGGGCGCGTGCTGCTCTCCGACCGTGACATCAGGGCCGAGCTCGAGTCGGGCCGCGTGGCCCTCGACCCCTACGAGCCGGCGATGATCCAGCCGTCGAGCATCGACGTGCGGCTCGACCGCTACTTCCGGCTCTTCGACAACCACAAGTACCCCTTCATCGACCCCGCTGCCGAGCAGCCGGACCTCACGCGGCTCGTCGAGGTGCCGTCCGGGGAGTCGTTCGTGCTGCACCCGGGAGAGTTCGTCCTCGGGTCCACGTACGAGCAGGTCAGCCTGCCCGACGACATCGCGGCGCGGCTCGAGGGCAAGTCCTCGCTCGGGCGCCTCGGCCTGCTCACGCACTCGACCGCGGGCTTCGTCGACCCGGGCTTCTCCGGGCACGTGACCCTCGAGCTGTCGAATGTCGCGACGCTGCCGATCGTCCTGTGGCCGGGCATGAAGATCGGGCAGCTGTGCTTCTTCCGCCTCTCCTCGGCTGCCGAGCACCCCTACGGCTCGGCGGGCTACGGCTCGCGGTACCAGGGCCAGCGCGGCCCGACCGCCTCGCGCTCCTGGCAGAGCTTCCACCGCACCGAGGTCTGACGTGACGAGAGGGATGACGCGATGACGCGTGACCTGCCGCGTCTGCCCCTGTCCGACGACGGCCTGCGCAACCGGCACCTTCTCGCGCTGCCGGACGGCGTCGAGCCCGACGAGGTCGAGGTGCTCGCCGCGAGCCGGTTCCTCAACGCGCGCTGGGAGGAGCCCGACGGCGACACCCCGACGCAGCGCTCGCGCCCCCTCACCGCCGCGCTCGGGCTGCGGCTGTCCGGCCCGCGGCCGCAGGCGCGCGTGCTGCGCCTCACCCGGCACTCCACGCTCGTCGGCCCGTACGCGGTCACGCCGGACGACGCCCTGACGCTGGGCCTGCCCGCCACCACGACGACCGCGTTCGACGTGGTGTGCCCGCGCGACCGCGGCGCCAAGCCCTACCCGGGCGGCGACCGCCACGGGCTCAAGCGCGCGTTCCCCGACGGGTACCCGAACCGCGAGGAGGAGCGCGTGCTCCTGTGGCTCGTCGCGGCGGCTCGGCGGCTCGGCGGCGCGGTGCGCACCGGGCAGTCCGGGGTGGTGCTGCAGCCCGACATGGAGAGCGCGATCGACCTCACCGTGTTCTCCGACCGGTGGATCGAGCCCGCCGAGGCGCTCGCCGTGGTCCAGCGCGCCGCGCCGCGCGCGCGGCTGTCGGTCCCGACGAGCGAGTGGGACGGCCCGATGCCCGGCGCCGGCCGGTACGAGGGGCACCCCCTGGCCGGCATGCCCGAGCCCGGCGGTTCCGGGCTGCGTGACGCGCTCCTCGAGCACGGGATCCTCGACCCCGACGAGCGGCGTCGGCTGCAGATGGAGGCCGCCGCGTTCGACGAGCTCATGCTCGCAGCGCCGCCC
>NZ_BJLQ01000051.1 GCF_006538725.1 Cellulomonas gelida | reverse complement strand
GAGTCAGACTGCGCTTGCTCCGGCGACGCCGCACGAGAGCCTGAGCAAGCGCTGGGTCGCAGGGTGGGGGCGTCAGCTGCGGGCGGGCCCGTCTGCGCCCGGGTCGGGCTCGTCGCCCTCGAGCGCGACGGCGGGCTCCAGGACCGCTGCGGCGCCCTCGGCCTCGACGTCGCCTGACGAGACCGGCGGCTGCACTCGAGGCGACTCCGACCCGGAGGGCTGCGGCGACGCCTCCGCGCCGCCCTGCTGCGTGTCCGGTTCCTCGGCGCGGGCGGCCGTGACCACGTCGCGGATGCGCAGGACGGTCGCGACCAGCCAGACGACGCCGATCACCGCGAACGGCCACGGGTACCGCCCGCCGGAGAACACCGCCGACAGCCCGATCACCAGCCCGGCGCCGAGCGCCGAGCGCACCGCCCTGTCCCGCAGCACGCGTCCCAGCACGGATCCGCGCGACCCACTTCCCTGCTCAGCTCCGACGGCCATGGCGCCATTCTCCCCGACCACCCCACCGCCCCACGGCGCCGTTCGGCGTCGCGGGCGTGGCGTGGGCCGACCAGGCGCATCTCCAGCAGGTACGGGCCAGCCGGGTGCGGGCCAGCCGTGTGCGGGCCAGTCGGGTGCGGGCCAGCCGTGTGCGGGCCAGTCGGGTGCGGGCCAGCCGGGTGTGGGCCAGCCGAGCGCGCCCGACGAGCCTCGCCGCGTTGGTGCGCGCGTCACGACGAGCTGGTCGGCGCTGTCAGGCCGCGGTCGACCGACCTGGTGCGGGTCCGACAAGGTGCGGGCCGGCCGGGTCTGAGCCCGGCGGGTGCGGGCCTGCGGGAAACGGTGAAGGCCCCGCCACCGGAGTGGGGGGCCTTCGAGGGAGCCGCCTAAGGGAATCGAACCCTTGACCTTCTCATTACGAGTGAGACGCTCTGCCGACTGAGCTAAGGCGGCGCTGTCGGACCAGCCGGTCCGGCGAGCGCGCCTACTGTACCCGGACGGGTGCCGGGTCTCCAAAGCGGGCCGCAGTGACCTCGATCCCGTCCGCGACCGAGCCCCGGACCGCCGTCGACCAGGGAGGTCGGCCCGAGGTCAGCGAGCGGTCAGGGCTGAGGTCGGCTGAGGTCAGCAGCGTGTGCCGTCCGCAGGGACCGTGCCGTCGATGAGGTACGCGTCGACGTTCTTGGTGATGCAGTCGTTCGAGCGGCCGTAAGCCGTGTGGCCCTCGCCCTCGTACGTCAGCAGGACGCCCGAGTCGAGGATGCCCGCGAGCGCCTCGGCCTGCGCGTACGGGGTCGCGGGGTCGTTCGTCGTCCCGATGACGACGATGGGCGCGGCGCCGGGCGCCGAGTAGTCCTCGAGCCCGCCGACCTCGGGAACCGCCCACTGCGCGCACAGCATCGGGCCGTAGGAGAACAGCTCACCGACCGTGGGTGCGGCGGCCTGGATGCGCTCGGCCTGCGCCCGCATGTCGTCGAGGTCCGCGCTCGCACGGGAGTCGGCGCAGCCGATCGACCAGAACGCCTCGGTCGAGTTGGTGGCGTACGTGCCGTTGGCCTGCCGGTCGTAGTACGCGTCGGCGAGCGTGAGCAGGATCGAGCCGTCGCCATTGCGGATCGCCGCGGTGAGCGCGGAGGTCAGGTACGTCCAGAACGTCTGCGAGTAGAGCGTGACCGCGATCCCGGTGAACGCGAGCGACTGCGTGAGCGGGCGGTCGTCGTCGCCCGTGGGCAGCGGCGCGGCCTTGGCTCGGTCGAGCAGGCGACGCACCTGGGTCAGCCCGTCCTCCACGTCGCCGGTCAGCGGGCAGGCCTTGCCTGCCTGGCAGTCGGCGACGTAGGCGCGCAGCGCGTTCTCGAAACCGACCGCCTGCTGGAACGTGGCCTCGTCGCTGCTGAGCGTCGGGTCCACCGCGCCGTCGAGCACGAGCCGGCCGACCCGCTGCGGGAACAGCGCCGCGTACGTCGCGCCGAGCTGCGTGCCGTACGAGAACCCCAGGTAGTGCAGCTCGGTGTCGCCCAGGACAGCGCGCAGGACGTCCAGGTCCCGTGCGGCGCTCACGGTGTCGACGTGGCCGAGCACCGGACCGGTGTTGTCGAGGCACGCCTGGGAGAAGGCGGCGAACCTGTCGATCGCGGCCTGCACGCCCTCGGGGGTCGACGTGTCCGCGTCCGCGGCGAGCAGCGTGTCCATCTCCGGCGCGGAGTAGCACGTGATCCTCGGGTCCGAGTTCTGCACGCCGCGCGGGTCGAAGCCCACGAGGTCGTAGTGCTCCTGGACGTCCTTGCTCACGGTGTCGAGCGCGTCGGTCAGGAAGTCGAAGCCCGAGCCGCCGGGGCCACCGGGGTTGAGCAGCACCGAGCCGAGTCGCTCGGTGCCCGTCGCGGGGTGCCGGTTCAGCCGGATCTTGATGGTGTCACCGGCGGGTGCGGCGTAGTCGAGCGGGACGTCGATCGTCGCGCACTGCAGGTCGTCCTCGCACGACTGCCAGGTGAGCTCCTGGCCGTAGAACCGCTCCAGCGCGGTGTCCGGCGCACTTGACGCATCCGGCGTCACCACCTGCGGCGGCGCCTGCTCCTCGGTGGTCGCGGTGCAGCCGGCGACGACGAGCGCGACGACGGCGACGAGCGCGGACAGCCGCGCGAGCGGACGCCGACGGGGCACGGGGCGAGGACGCACGGGGTGAGGACGCGCGGTGGGACGAAGCACGCCGACACGGTAACCGGCCCGGCGAGGTCCCCAGCCACGGATCGAGCGATTGTGGACAACGAGGCACCAGACCCACACACGACGGGCGAGCGGATCGCCCAGCGCGGCCCAGCCCCGGCCCGGGCCAGTCGCCGCCTCAGCCCTGCGGGCGCAGCGCGATCGCCATCGCCTCGACCGCGAGCAGCGGCGCGACGTTCCCCTCGAGCCGCGTGCGCGCCTGGCCGATCGCGTCCATGCGCCGCAGCGTCTGCTCGGGCGTCGACGTCGCGGCGAGCTCGCCCACGGTCTCGGCGTGGTCGAGGTTCACGAGCGACACCTCGGCGCCGAGCCGCACGACGAGCACGTCGCGGTACAGCGAGAGCAGGTCGAGCATCGCCCGGTCCAGGACGTCGCGCTGCGCGCGGGTCGCGCGGCGCTTCTGGTCCTCCTCGAGCTGACGGACCTGGGTCCGCAGCGCGGGCGGGATCGTCGCGGAGCCCTCGGCTCCGAGCGTGCGCAGCAGCGCGGCGCGCTCGGCCGCGTCGCGCTCCTCGGTGGCGGCCTTCGCGTCGGCCTGGGCGGTCGCGACGAGGTCGCCCGCGGCGAGCACCGCGTCACCGACCCCGCGGATGCGGGCGGCCACCCCGAGCACGTCCGCCCGGCGTCGTCGGGCCTCGGGGTCTCTCGCGAGACGGCGCGCGATCCCCACGTGGCTCTGGGCGGCACGCGCTGCGACCTCGGCGACCTGCGGGTCGATCCCGTCGCGCTGCACGAGCAGCTCGACCACCGCCTCGACCGGCGGGACGCGCAGCGCCACGGAGCGCGAGCGTGAGCGCAGCGTCACGAGCACGTCCTGCGGGCTCGGCGCGCACAGCAGCCAGACCGTGCGGGGCGCAGGCTCCTCGAGGGCCTTGAGCAGCAGGTTCGACGTGCGTTCGACGAGGCGGTCGGCGTCCTCGACGAGGATCACGCGCCAGCGCCCCTCCGACGGCGAGCGCTGCGCGAGCTCGACGAGCGGGCGGACCGCGTCGATGAGGATGTTGACGCCCTCGGTCGCGACCACCGTCACGTCGGGGTGGGTGCCCGCGAGCGCTGTGGTGCACGCGTGGCACGTGCCGCACCCGCCCTGGGGGCACTGCAGCGCCGCGGCGAACGCGCGCGCCAGGTTGGAGCGGCCGGACCCGGGCGGGCCGGTGAGCAGCCACGCGTGCGTCATCGCCTGCGGGTCGACGATCGCGCGCTGCAGCTCGGTGATCGCGGGCTCCTGCCCGACGAGCCCCGTCCAGACGCTCACGCCACACCCCCGCGCGCATCCGCGGCACGGTCCGCGGCGAGCCCGAGCAGCGGCGCCACGCGCGTCCGCACCGCCTGCGCGAGCGAGTCCGGGTCGCCGGTGCCGTCGAGCACGAGCCAGCGGCCGGGCTCGGCCGCGGCCCGGTCGAGGAACGCCTGCCGCGTACGCCGGTGGAACTCGTCGCCCGCGCTCTCGAGCCGGTCGGGGCTCCCGGTGAGCCGCGCACGGCCCAGGTCGGGGTCGACGTCGAGCAGCACCGTCACCGCGGGCAGGAGACCCCCGGTCGCCCACAGGGACAGGCGCTCGACCTCGTCGGCCCCGAGGTCGCGACCGGAGCCCTGGTAGGCGACGGACGAGTCGAGGTAGCGGTCGGTCACGACGAGCGCGCCACGGGCCAGCGCGGGCCGCACGAGCGAGGCGACGTGGTGCGCGCGGTCGGTCGCGTACAGCAGCGCCTCGGTGCGCGCGTCGACGTGCTCGCCGTGCAGCACCGCGTCCCGCAGGGTCTGCCCGAGCGTGGTCCCGCCCGGCTCGCGCGTGAGCACCACCTCGCGCCCGTGCTCGTGCGCCCACTGCGCGAGCAGCCGCGCCTGGGTCGACTTGCCCGCGCCGTCGCCGCCCTCGAAGGACACGAAGACACCGGGGAGGGTCGGCTCGGCGCCACCGGCTGGTGCGGGCAGGCTCGTCGGACCGGCGGGACTCGTCACGGCGTCAGGCTAGCCGCCCCCACCCACGCACCCGCACGACGACCGTGCACGACGACCGTGCACGACGACCGTTCGCGACGACGAGCAACGCCGACGGCGGGCTAGGACGACGGGCGAGGACGACGAGCGACGGCGAAGGGCCGACCGGCTCACTCGCCCGGGTAGACCACACCGATCTGCCGTCGCACCTCGTCGAGCGTGCGCATGACCTCGAGGGTGCCCTGCCACGACATGCGCGGGCTCTCCACGTCGCCCGCGGCCACGCGCCGCGCAACCTCGGCTGCCTCGTACTGCAACCCCTTGGCGCCCGGCTGCTCGAACGTCCACCGACGCCCGTCGACGCGCGTGACCTGGAACGAGGTCGGCGTGTAGAACGGCCCGGCGACCTCGATCGATCCCTCGGTCCCGGAGATCAGCGCGACGGTCGGGGTCTTGGCCCATAGCGTCGTGGAGAGCGTGGCCTGCGTGCGCGCGCCGTACGACAGGACGATCGAGACCTGCCCGTCGACGCCGGTCTCGGTGAGCGTCCCGGCGGCGAGGACCGCGTCGGGCGCGCCCAGCAGGTCGTGCGCGAACGAGACCGGGTAGACGCCCAGGTCGAGCAGCGCGCCGCCCGCGAGCGCGGGGTCGTACAGGCGCGAGGTCGGGTCGAACGCCATGAGCTGGCCGTGGTCGGCGGTCACGTTGACGATCTCGCCGATCTCGCCCGCGTCGATCACCTGGTGCAGCGCGGCGACGTGCGGCAGGAACCGCGTCCACATCGCCTCCATGACGAACACGCCGGCCTCACGCGCCGCGGTGAAGACCTGCTCGGCCTCGGCAGCGTTCCGGGTGAACGCCTTCTCGACGAGCACGTGCTTGCCCGCACGGATCGCGAGCAGGGCGTGCTCGAGGTGCTCGGAGTGGGGCGTGGCGACGTAGATCGCGTCGACCTGCGGGTCCTCGACGAGCGCCTCGTAGCCGAGGTGGGTCGTCGGGATGCCGTGCGCGGTGGCGAACCGCTCGGCGCGGTCGCGGTGGCGCGAGCCGACGGCGACGAGCTGCGCCCGCGTGTGCTGCGTGACGGCGTCGGCGAAGGCGCCGGCGATGCGTCCTGCGCCGAGGATGCCCCAGCGGATCGACGGTGCGGTGCGGGGGTCCTCGGTGCGAGCCATGGCGCCAACGTAGCGCGCACGTGCGGCCTCTCGGCAAGCGCGCACGGTCCCGACGAGCAGCGACCGCCCTGGTCCGGCGCGTCCACGGACCGCCGGCCCACCAGCGACGTCGTCGCCCCCGCCAGATCCGTACCGTTTCGTCTTCCGTCAGGCACTTTCTTTACCTACTTGATTTAGTTAGCGTCGGTCTGCTCGGGCTCGCCCGTGGGCCGAGCGGTCATCCCGACGCACCCGTCGGACAGTTCAACGGAGAGCTCCATGACCAGACCCGGCCGCCAGTCAGGACCACGCCGCGCCCTCGCGCTCGCCGCGACCGCCACGCTCGCCCTCGCGGGGCTCACTGCCACGAGCACCACGGCCCACGCCGAGCCCGCTGCCGCCACGACCGCCGCCGCCAGCACGGATCCCGAGGGGGAGACCGTCGCCATCTCCGACCCGCAGGCCACCGCCGACACCCGCGCCCTGTTCCGCTACCTGCGCGACCAGGAGTCCGGCGGCATCCTGTTCGGCCAGCAGCACGCGGTCGACGAGTCCGTCTCGTCGTCGGTCACCGGCCCGGACGGCAAGCCGCTGCGGTCCGACGTGCACGACGTGACGGGCGACCTGCCCGGGGTGTTCGGCTTCGACACGCTCGCACTGCGCGGCGACGAGAAGCCTGGCACGCACGAGAACACCGGCGAGCAGAACGCGCGCGCCCTGGCCGACGAGCTCGTGCGCGCCGACGCGCTGGGCGCTGTCGTCACGCTCTCGGCGCACATGCCCAACTTCGTCACCGGCGGGCCCTACAACGACACGGCCGGCCGCGTCGTGAGCCACATCCTGCCGGGCGGCGACACCCACGCCGAGTACCGCGCGTACCTCGACCTCGTCGCGCTCACCGCGCAGAGCGCCGAGCGGCCCGACGGCTCGCTCGTGCCCGTCGTCTTCCGGCCGTTCCACGAGAACAGCGGCTCGTGGTTCTGGTGGGGCGCCGCGCACGCGACGACCGGCGAGTACAAGGAGATCTTCCGGTTCACCGTCGAGTACCTGCGTGACGTCAAGGGCGTGCACAACCTGCTGTACGCGTTCTCGCCGAACGGCTCGTTCGACGGCGACTCCGCGCGCTACCTCGAGACGTACCCGGGCGACCAGTGGGTCGACGTCCTGGGCTACGACAACTACGAGAGCTCGAACGCGGCCGACGACTCGTCGGCGTACGTGAGCGCGTCCGTCACCGACCTGGCGATGGTCGTCGACGTCGCGCGCGAGCGCGGCAAGATCCCCGCGTACACCGAGTTCGGCCGCAACGGCGACCGCACGATCCAGCCGACGGGCAACAAGTCGCTCACGTTCTTCACGCAGCTGCTCGACGGGCTCACGGCCGACCCGAGGGCCGGCCAGGTCGCGTTCATGCTCACGTGGGCGAACTTCGGCTCGGGGCAGATCTACGTCCCGTACGCCGGCCACGAGATGGCCGCGGACTTCCAGGCCCTGTACGACGACGAGGCTTCGGTGTTCGCGAGCCAGACCGGACCGCGCTTCGACCTGGCCGCGAGCCCCGGCGCGCAGGAGCCGTTCCTGCGGGTCGTCTCCCCCGCGGACGGCGCGCGCGTCACGACCGCGACGACGACGGTGCGCGCCCGGCTCACCGCGGCACCCGGCGTGGACTCCGTGACGTTCACGCCCGCGGGCGGCGACCCGCTCGCGCTGACTCTCGACGCCGACGGGTACTACTCGGCCACGTGGGACGTCGGCGAGGAGAACCTCACGAACCGCACGGTGCAGGCGACGGTGACCGCGACCGGCGGCGGCCACGACCTGTCGAGCACCGTCTCGCTCATCCTCGGCGCGGCTCCGGTGCTCCCGGTCGGGACCGTCGACGACTTCGAGGGCTACGGCGACGACCTCGCGCTGCGCGCCGCGTACACGGTGGCGAACGCGACCTCGTCGGCCCTCACGCTCGCGCCGCACGACGCGTCCGCGCCCGATGCCGGCCACGCCGCGCGCCTGTCGTACGACTTCCCCGCGTCCCGCACGGGCTACCTGGGCTTCGGCCGGTCGTTCGCGCCCACGCAGAACTGGTCGGGGTTCGGCCAGCTCGACGTGTGGATCGACCCGGACGGCTCGGGCCACAAGCTCGTCGTCCAGGTCCAGGCGGGCGGTGTCGCGTTCGAGGCGTACCCCTCGCTCACCGGCGACGACCCGTACGTCGCGCACCTGCCGTGGAGCACCTTCGCGCCCGCGCCGTGGGACACCGCCAACGCGGAGGCGACCCTCACGTGGGAGCGCCTGGCGAAGGTCGGCCAGGTCTTCGTCTACGTGAACGACGCGGGCGGCACCGCGCCGCTGACCGGGTCGATCCTTGTCGACGACCTCAAGGCCAGCGGCGAGGGCGAGTACGTCGACCCCGAGCCGTCGGCCGACCCGATCGTCGTCGACGACTTCGAGTCCTACGCCGACGAGGCCGCGTTCGACGCCGCGTGGGGCAACCGCGCCAAGACGGACCGGATCGCGCTGTCCACGGACGCGGGCCAGGGCGCGCAGGCGCTCGCGTTCACGTACGACCACGCGGACGGCGGCTGGCAGGACGTCGCGCGCTGGCTCGGCGGGCAGGACTGGTCGGGCCGCGACGCGCTGTCGCTGCGGGTCAAGGGCGACGGCTCGGCCAACCAGCTCGCGGTCCAGATCGGCACGGGCTCGGGCGGCTACTACCTCGCGCAGGTCCCGCTGACCGACACCTCGTGGCACGCGGTCGAGATCCCGTTCTCGTCGTTCGCGCCGTCCTGGCCGCCCGAGCTCACCGACCCCCTGACGGACGCACGCCTCGCGGTCGTCAACGAGCTCGTGCTCGCGTCGAGCTCGACGAGCGGTGCGGGGACGTTCGGGGTCGACGACCTCACGGTCGTCGGCGGCGACGGGGCGCCCGAGATCCCGGACGGCACGCCCGAGGTCCTCGACACGTTCGACGCGTACGGCACCACCACGGACCTGCGGGTCATGTGGGGCAACATCGCCGAGCAGGCGTGGGGCGACGGCTGGCAGCTGGCGCTCGCGCCCGGCAAGGGCTCCGGCGGGTCGAAGGCGGGCGAGTTCGTCTACGACTTCACCTCGACCACGTACCTGCAGGAGTCGCGCTGGCTCGGTGGGCACTCGTGGGCGGGCCTGGACGGGATCACCGCGTGGGTCGACCCGAACGGCTCGGGCCAGTCGCTGTCGCTGCGGTTCCGCACGGCCTCGGCCGACGGTACGGGCGACGACTGGTACTGGGACCTGCCGGTGCCGCTCACGGGCGCCGCGCGCACCGTGCACGCGGCGTTCGACGACGCCGTCGTGACGTACCCGAACGGTCTCGACCAGGCGCTGCGCCCCACCCGGGCCCAGCTCGCGAAGGTCAACGAGGTCATCCTCATGGCCACGCAGGCGGACGCCTCCCGGCCCGCGACCGGGTCGTTCTTCGTCGACGACCTGTCCGTCGGCGACTTCCCCGACGAGCCCGCCCCGGCGGCACCCGCGGTCACGACGCAGCCCACGTCCGTGAGCGGCACCCACGGCAGCACGGTCACCCTCACCGCGGCGGCCTCGGGCCAGCCGGCCCCAACGGTCCGGTGGGAGCAGCGCCGCGGCACGCGCCACGGGACCTGGAAGCCGATCCCGGGAGCCACGTCCACGACGCTCGCGCTGCGGCTCACCCCGAGCCTCGACGGCGCGCAGGTGCGCGCGGTCTTCACCAACACGCTCGGCCAGGCGACCTCGGACGCGGCCACCGTGACGATCACACGCAAGGCGCCGCACCTGCTGTCGCAGCCGGCGTCGGCAACCGTGGCGCGCGGCGCCGCGGTGACCTTCCGCGTCACCGTCGACGCCTACCCGGCGCCGACCTACCAGTGGTACCGGCAGTCGCCGGGCCGCAGCACGTGGGTCGAGGTCCGGGGCGCGACGTGCTCGTCGTACACCACACGCGCATCGGCCGGCCTGTCCGGGGCGAGGTTCCGGGTCGTCGTCACGAACGAGAAGGGTCGCGTGACGAGCCACGCGGCGACCCTCCGCGTGCGCTGACCCCACAGACGACGACGCCCCGCCGGATGGGCTGCCGGCGGGGCGTCGTCACGCCCGCGTGCCCAGGACGTCGAGGTGCTCAGGACGTCGAGGCGCTCAGGACGTGGAGGTCTCAGGACTTCGTGGCGGCCTTCTTGCGCGTCGTCGTCGTGCGGCGGGCCGGGGCCTTCTTCTTGGCCGGGGCCGACGCACGCTTGTCGGCGAGCAGCTGGATCGCCTGCTCGGCGGTGATCGACTCGGCCGTCACGTCGCGCGGCAGGGTCCGGTTCGTCACGCCGTCGGTCACGTACAGCCCGAACCGGCCGTCCTTCACGACGATCGGCTTGCCCGACGTCGGGTCGTCGCCGAGCTCGCGCAGCGGCGGCGTCGCGGTGGCCCCGCGCCCGCGCTTGGGCTGGGCGTAGATCGCCAGCGCCTCCTCGAGCGTCGTCGAGAACAGCGCCTCCTCCGAGGCCAGCGTGCGCGAGTCCGTGCCCTTCTTCAGGTACGGGCCGTAGCGGCCGTTCTGCGCCGTGATCTGCGCACCCGACTCGGGGTCGACGCCCACCACGCGCGGCAGGGACAAGAGCTTGAGCGCGTCCTCGATCGTCACCGTGTCCAGCGACATCGTGCTGAACAGCGACGCGGTGCGGGGCTTCGGCGCGGCCGCCAGGGCCTTCTTCTTGGCCGCGGCGGACAGCGACGGGTCGATCTCCGGCTCGGGCAGCAGCTCGGTGACGTACGGCCCGTAGCGGCCGTTCTTCGCGACGATCGTCGTGCCCGTGGTCGGGTCCGTGCCGAGCACCTTGTCGCCCTCGGGCTCGCTCTCGATGAGCTCGCGCGCCTTGGCGGGCGTCAGCTCGTCGGGCGCGAGGTCCTCGGGGACCGACGCGCGGCGCGGGTTGCCGTCCTCGCCCAGCACCGACGGGTCCTCGAGGTACGGGCCGTAGCGGCCGACGCGCAGCGTGATGCCGTCGCCGATCGGGATCGAGTTGACCTCGCGCGCGTCGATCTCGCCGAGGTTCGCCACCAGGTCCCGCAGGCCCTCGCCCTCGGTGCTGCCCGAGCCGTCGCCGAAGTAGAAGCGCGTCAGCCACGCCACGCGGTCCTTGTCGCCCGCCGCGATCGCGTCGAGGTCCTGCTCCATCTCGGCCGTGAAGTCGTAGTCGACGAGCCAGTCGAAGTTCTCCTCGAGCAGGCGCGTCACCGCGAACGCGAGCCACGACGGCACGAGCGCCTGGCCGCGGTTCGTCACGTAGCCGCGGTCCTGGATCACGGAGATCGTCGCCGCGTACGTCGACGGTCGGCCGATGCCGCGCTCCTCGAGCGCCTTGACGAGCGACGCCTCGGTGAAGCGCGGCGGCGGCGAGGTGCGGTGGCCGTCGGCCGCCAGGTCGCGGCCCGTCAGCGGGTCGCCCTGCTCCATCTTGGGCAGGCGCGCGTCCTTCTCGTCGGCCGGCGCCGCGTCGTCGTCGTACCGCGAGACGTCGCGACCCTCCTCGTACGCGGCGAGGAAGCCGCGGAACGTGATGACCGTGCCGGACGCGGAGAACACGGCGTCGCGACCGTCGGACGCCACCGCACCCAGGCGGACCGAGGCGGTCTGCCCGCGCGCGTCGCCCATCTGCGAGGCGACGGTGCGCTTCCAGATCAGCTCGTACAGCCGGAACTGGTCGCCCGACAGCTCGCGCGCGACCTGCGCCGGCGTGCGGAAGTGGTCGCCCGCGGGACGGATGGCCTCGTGCGCCTCCTGGGCGCCCTTCGCCTTCGAGGTGTAGACGCGCGGCGCGTCCGGGACGTACTCGGCGCCGTACAGCTCGGCCGCCTGGCGGCGCGCGGCGGAGATCGCCTGCGACGACAGCACGGGCGAGTCGGTACGCATGTAGGTGATGTAGCCGTTCTCGTACAGCGACTGCGCGGTGCGCATGGTCTGCCGCGAGGACATGCGCAGCTTGCGCGACGCCTCCTGCTGCAGGGTGGAGGTGGTGAACGGCGCGGCCGGGCGGCGCGTGTACGGCTTGGTCTCGAGGCTGCGGACCTCGAAGCCCGCGCCGTCGAGCGCCGCGACGAGCGACGTGGCGGCGGCCTCGTCGAGCTGCACCGCCTCGCTCTTGAGCACGCCGCGGTCGGTGAAGTCCCGGCCCGAGGCGACGCGCACGCCGTCCAGGGCGGACAGCCGCGCGGAGAAGGCGGGCTCGTCGTCGTCGGCCACCGCGAACGTGCCGGTGACGTCCCAGTAGTCCGCGGCGACGAACGCCATGCGCTCGCGCTCGCGCTCGACCACGAGGCGCGTCGCGACCGACTGCACGCGACCCGCGGACAGCCCCTGGCGGACCTTGCGCCACAGCACGGGGCTGACCTCGTAGCCGTACAGGCGGTCGAGGATGCGGCGGGTCTCCTGCGCGTCCACGAGGCGGTCGTCGAGCTCGCGCGTGTTCTCCAGCGCGCGGGTGATCGCCTCGCGGGTGATCTCGTGGAACACCATGCGCTTGACGGGGACCTTGGGCTTGAGCTCGGACAGCAGGTGCCACGCGATGGCCTCGCCCTCGCGGTCCTCATCGGTGGCGAGGTAGAGCTCGTCGGACTCCTTGAGGAGCTTCTTGAGCTCGGCGACCTTCTTCTTCTTGTCCGAGTCGACCACGTAGTACGGGGTGAACCCGTTGTCCACGTCGACCGCGAACTTGCCGAAGGGGCCCTTCTTCATGTCGGCCGGCAGCTCCGAGGGCTGCGGCAGGTCACGGATGTGCCCGACGCTCGCCTCCACGTCGAAGTCGTCGCCCAGGTACCCCGCGATCGTGCGGGCCTTGGCGGGCGACTCGACGATGACGAGCTTGCGCCCTGCCGACATGCGTGCCTCTTCCTTCGTGCTCGGCCCACTCGGCCGTTCGAGTGGTGCCGTCCGTCTGGGGACTCTACGACGCCCGGTCAAGCGCTCCGCAATCGTCGGCCCGCTCCCTGGCGCAGCGCGAGGCTCATCGCGAAGGCCCACGCGCACGCCGCGACGGTTCCCGCGACGCCGCCCGCGTAGGCGGTGAGCAGCTCGTCACGCGTCTCGACCGAGGGCAGCGCGGCGAACGTCCGCGACAGCGCGACGGCCGCGACGACGGCCGCGCACGCGCCCACCGAGCCGAGCGCGACGAGTGTGCCACGCAGCGTGCGGGGCGTCGGCGGCGGTCCGTCGAGCGCGTCCTCCGACAGCCGCGCGGGCCACAGCGCCGTGATCGCGCACGTGGCCGCGGTCCACCCGAGCACGACGAGCACGGCCGCGATCACGTCCGAGGGCCGGTGCCACTGCCCGACGAGCGTCGAGACGCCGGTCGCGGCGGCGTACGCGGCGCCGACCGCCGCGACGAGCGGCCGCATCCGGGACGGCACGACGAGCAGGAGGACGACCGCGATCGACATCGCCGCGGTCGTGTGACCGCTGGGCAGCGAGTTCGCCTGGCTGCCGATCGGGATGCCGTGCTCGGGGCGCGCCAGCACCGCGTACTTGAGCACCTGCGTGGTGAGGTTCGCCCCGCCCATGACGACCGCGACCTGCACCGCGAGCTCCCACCGCCGGCGCAGCACGGCGATCCCGACCGCGACCAGCAGCACCACCGCGATCGCGGACACCGACACGACGTCCAGCACGCGCTCGGCGACGCGCCACAGCTCGGTCTGCCCGTACGCGGCGCCCTCGACCGCGGCCGCGTCGACCTGCTGACCCTTCTCGGTGCGCACGAACACGCCCCACAGCGCGAGCACTCCCGCCATGCAGGCGACGGCGGTGAGCACGCACGCCGTGACCACCCCGGCGCGGGCGCGCTCGGGCCGTCGCGTCGTCGTCGTGCTCGTCACGCGCCCACGCTAAGCCACCCGAGCACCCCACCCCCGCCGTCTCCACGTCCTGACCACACACCCGCCCCAACGACCCCCCGAGCACCAGCCGACGCGAGTGCGGTGGGCGCTCGGGCACGGGACGACCGTCAGGGGGCGGGGTGGGTGAGGGCCGGCGGGAGGAGGCGGGGGCTGAACCCTGCGGCCTCGACGAGGGCGGGCGTGTGCAGGTGGCAGGCCACACGGCGGGCGGGGTCGTCGCCCGGGACGGCGCTCGGGACGAGCTCGGGCTGGATCGCGGCGCACGCGTCGAACGCGTGCGCGCACCGGTCCCGGAACGGGCAGCCCGTGGGCAGGCTCGCCAGGTCGGGCGGCGAGCCGGGGATCCCGCCGAGCTCGCGACGCGGCCCGCGCAGCGGCGGGAACGAGTGCAGCAACCCGTCGGCGTAGGGGTGGCGAGGTGCGCGGTACACGTCCAGCGCGGCGGCGTCCTCGACGATCTCGCCCGCGTACATGATCGCGATGCGGTCCGCGATCTCGATGAGCAGCGAGACGTCGTGCGTGATGAACACGACCGAGAACCCGAGCCGCTCACGCAGGTCGGCGATCTGCTCGACGATCTGCCGCTGCATGACCACGTCGAGCGCGGTCGTCGGCTCGTCCATGATCAGGACCTGCGGGTCGAGCGCGAGCGCCATCGCGATCATCACGCGCTGGCGCATGCCGCCGGAGAGCTGGTGCGGGTAGTCGCGTGCGCGGTCCGGGTTGATGCCGACGAGGTCGAGCAGCTCGGCGGCCTTCTCGAGCGCCTCGGGCTTCTTCATTCCGGGCCGGTGCGCGGTGATCGCGTCCGCGATCTGCCGGCCGATCCGGTGCACGGGGTTGAGCGAGTTCATCGCGCCCTGGAAGACGATCGCGAGGTCCTGCCAGCGTGAGGCGCGCAGCGCGCGGTCGTCGAGCGTGAGGATGTCGCGCTGCGTGCCGTCGCGGTCGGTGAAGATCACCTCCCCGCCGGTGATGAGGCCGGGCGGCGGGAGGAGCCGTGTCGCCGCGTACGCGAGGGTCGACTTCCCGCACCCGGACTCCCCCGCGAGGCCGAGCACCTCGCCTCGGTTGAGGGTCAGCGAGACCTGCCGCAGCACGTGCGTGGGCTCGTCGTACCCGTAGTCCACCGACAGGTTCCGGATCTCCAGCACGGGGTCCGCGCCCCGGCCACGGGCGTGGGGTGCGGCGGGCGAGACGGGCTGCGCGCTCATGCGCGGTCCTCCTTGGCCTCGTGCACGACCGGCGTGAAGCCGATGCGCGGGCGGATGCCGCGGCGGCGCAGGGTCTTGGCATTCAGGCCGGTGCTGCGCAGGCGCGGGTTGACGAACTCGTCGATGCCGAAGTTGATGAGGGTCAGCGAGATCCCGACGAGCGCGATGCACAGGCCCGGGAACATGTACCACCACCACGCCCCGCGCTGGAGCGCGAGCTGCGCCTGCGCCCAGTACAGGACCGTCCCCCAGTTCCACGTGTCGGTGGGGGTGATGCCGATGAACGACAGGGTGATCTGGGACAGCACGGCGAACGACACGGTCCCGACGAACCCCGCGGCGATCATCGCGGTCAGGTTCGGCAGGATCTCGGCGAGGATCAGGCGCCACGTGCGCTCGCCGTTCGCGCGGGCGGCCTCCACGAAGTCGCGCTTGCGCAGCGAGAGGGTCTGCGCCCGCAGGACGCGCGCGCCCCACGCCCACCCCGTGATCGCGATGACGACGGCGACGGTCAGGCCGCCGGCCGACGGCAGCATCCCCGCGATGATGATGATGAGCGGGAGCTGCGGGATCACCAGGAAGACGTTCGACAGCGCGGACAGCCCCTCGTCGCCGAACCCGCCGACGTAGCCCGCGGTGATGCCGACGACGACGCCGATGAACGTCGCCAGGAACCCGGCGACGAACGCGATGAGCAGCACCGACCGGGTCCCGAGGATCACCTGGGACATGACGTCCTGCCCCAGGTGCGTGGTGCCCATCCAGTGCTCCCACGAGGGTGGCTGCAGCAGGTCCGACGAGCGCTCGTCCGGGTCGTACGGGGCGATCCACGGCCCGATCGCCGCGATCAGGGCGAAGAAGGCGAGGATCCCGAACCCCGTGAGGGCCTTGGTGTTGCGCATCCACAGGAAGCGCCGCTTGGTGCCGGTCGGGGCGGTCTGCTCCGTGCCGACCTGCGTGGTCTCGGTCGTGACGAGCTCGGCGGCCACGGTCAGCCCTCCTGTCGCGTGCGGGGGTCGAGCACGCCGTACGCGAAGTCGGCGATGACGTTGGCGAACAGCACGGCGAGCGTGATCACCAGGAAGCAGCCCTGCATGAGCGGGTAGTCCTTGGCGGACGTCGCCTTGAGCAGCTGGTAGCCGATGCCCTGGTACGAGAAGACCGTCTCCATGACGAGCGTCCCGCCGACGATGAACCCGAGCGACAGCGCGAAGCTCGACAGCTGCGGCAGGATCGCGTTCCGCGCGGCGTAGCCGAGCATCACGGTGCGCTCCGGCAGGCCCTTGGCCTGCGCGACCGTCACGTAGTCGTCCGACGAGACCGTCACCATCATGTTGCGCATCCCCAGGATCCAGCCGGAGACGGACGTCACGACGATCGTCAGGGCGGGCAGCGTGCCGTAGTAGACGACGGAGCCGACGAACTCCCACGACAGGTTCGGGACCATGCTGCGGTCGTACGACCCGCTCGCGGGGAACCACCCGAGCCGCACGGCGAACACCGCGATCACGACGAGCGCGAGCCAGAAGTACGGGACGGTCGAGAAGAACGTCGAGATCGGCAGCAGGATGTCCGCGCGCGTGCCGCGTCGCCACCCGATCGCGACGCCCGCGAGCGTGCCGATCGTGAAGCTGATGATCGTCGCGATCCCGACGAGCCCGATGGTCCACGGCAGCGAGCGCGCGAGGATGTCGACGACCGGCTCACGCCCGGAGAACGAGATCCCGAGGTCGCCCTGGAACAGGTGCGCCCAGTAGGTGACGTACTGCTGCCACAGGGTCGTGTTCTCGTCGAGCCCGAACAGCGCCTTGAGCGCGTCGATCGCGTCCGGGCTGATCTTGCCCTGGTTGGCGGCGATGAGCGCCGAGACCGGGTCGCCCGGCATGAGGCGCGGGATGAAGAAGTTGATCGTCATCGCGGCCCAGAACGTGATCGCGTAGAAGACCGTGCGGCGGACGAAGAACCTCATCGGTCCACCTCCCCCGCCGCGCCCGGACGCGCGCCGTAGGCCTCGAGCACCGAGCCGACCTCGGGCCGGCCGTCGCGCTGCGAGTACCCCCAGCACGCGGCCTCGCGGCCGTCGCTCACCGGCAGGAGCGGTGGGACCTCGGTGCGGCACAGGTCGACCGCGAACGGGCAGCGCGGGTGGAACCGGCACCCCGCGGGTGGCCGCACGAGGCTCGGCGCCTCGCCGCGTGCGCCGCGGGCCCGGGCCGCGAGGTCGTCCGGGTCGGGCGCCGAGCTGATGAGCAGCTGCGTGTAGGGGTGCGCGGGGTCCTGCGTCACCGACTCGCTGTCGCCCTGCTCGACCACGCGCCCCGCGTACATGACCATCGTGCGGTCCGCGAAGTAGCGCGCGGAGGCGATGTCGTGCGTGATGTACAGGATCGCGATGTGCAGGCGGTCGCGCAGGTCGCGCAGCAGGTTGAGGATGCCGAGCCGGATCGAGACGTCCAGCATCGAGATGGGCTCGTCGGCCAGCAGCACTTCGGGGTCCGCGGCCAGGGCGCGCGCGATCGCGACACGCTGGCGCTGACCACCCGAGAGCTCGTGCGGGAACTTGTCGACGTAACGCGCCGGTGGGGTGAGCTGCACGCGGGTCAGCAGCTCGTCGAGCGCCGCCTCGAGCTCGGCACCGCGCAGGCGCCCCTGGTGGATCCGCAGGCTGCGCGTGAGCGTGTAGCGCACGGTGTGGATCGGGTTCAGCGAGCCGAACGGGTCCTGGAAGATCATCTGGACGCGCCGCACGTAACGGCCGAACGCGCGTCGGCCGGTGGCCGTGGCGTCCGTACCGTGCAGCAGGATCTGGCCGCTCGTGGCGGGCACGAGCTGCGCGAGCAGGCGCGCGATCGTCGACTTGCCCGAGCCGGACTCGCCGACGAGCGCGACGACGCGGCCGCGGTGCAGGTCGATCGAGACGTCGTCGACCGCGTGCACGACCGCGTGGTTGCGCAGGCCGCGCACCGGGAAGTGCTTGCGCAGCCCGACGGCGCGCAGGACGGGTGGCTCGTCGGCGTCGGGGCCGGGCCGACGCGCGTCGGGCGGGCCGACGAGCTCGTCGGACCCGTGGGGGGAGGTTCGCATGAGGGGTTCACCTGGGGACGTGGCCGCGGCGCGGGGTGCCGGAGGAGGAGCTCCGGCACCCC
>NZ_BJLQ01000050.1 GCF_006538725.1 Cellulomonas gelida | reverse complement strand
GAGGGCCGGGACCACGACGGTCCCGGCCCTCGCCGCGTCTCCACCCCTGACACGCCCACCACCCAGCACCTGCTCCGGCCTAGGGGCGGGTTGGCCGGAGTGGGCGCTGGGTCGGGGTGGGGGTGGTGGGCGAGCCTGCGTGTGCTCCGGGTTGGGGGTGGGTTGGCCGGAGTGGGTGCTGGGTCGTGGGGGTCGACGTGGGGGCGGGGGTGGCGCAGGATCGGGGCGTGCAGGTGCCGGAGGTGGCGTCGCCCTCGACAGCCCGGCGGCGGGCGGTCGCCACTCGGCGTGGGCGTGGGCGCGGGTGGGGTGCAGTGCGCCGGCTCGTCAGGCTGGGAGGGGTCGGCGCGATCGTCGGGCTCGTCGGGCTCGGGGCGGGGTGCGGTGGGCTCGCGGTACCGCCCGACCCTGCCGTCGAGACGACGTCGCCGACCCCCCGCCTGCCGCAGCCGGTGCTCGCGGGGCTCGACGTCGAGCTCGCCCAGGCGCGGCTGGACTGGGAGCGCCGCGTCGTGCAGGTGCGGGTCGCGAACGAGTCGGGCGTCGACGTCACCGTGACCGAGGCGCGACTGACCACGCCCGGCGCGCAGGGGGTCGCGGTCAGCGCGCGCCCGCGCCCTGTGCGTGACGGGGTGGACCGCGACCTGTCCGTGGCGCTCGGGGCGGCGCGCTGCACCGACGAGCCGAGGCGCGAGGTCGGCACGCGCGGTGCGGTTCCCGGCTCACCCGACGGAGCCGCCAGCAGCTCCGAGGGGGGCGACGCCTCGGCGCTCGTCGAGCTCGACGTGGTCGACGACGCCGGGCGGACGGGGACGTGGCGCGGGGTGCCGGGCGACCCGAACGGGCTGCTCGCGCGCATCCACGGCGAGGACTGCGCCGCGGCGACGGTCGGGAGCGGTGCGCGGCTGACGCTGAGCGACACGGTCGAGCTCGGCGAGGTCGACGGGCGCACGGTCGGCTCGGTGACGCTCCGGCTCGACCCCGTGCCGTCCGGGCCGCGCGTGCAGGTGCTCCAGGTCGACGGGACGGTGCTCCTCACGCCGTTGGGTGGAGCGCCCTCGTGGCCGGTGCAGCTCGACTCGTCGGACGGGCCGGCTGAGGTGACGCTGACGTTCGAGCCGGCGCGCTGCGACCCGCACGCGGTCGCCGAGGACAAGCGCGGGGTGTTCCTGGGGATCCGGACGCGCGTCGCCGGCGGCGATCTGCCGGTGTTCTTCCTGACTCCGAGCGACGAGCTGCGCGGGGCGGTCCACCGGTTCATCGGCACGGCGTGCGGGTGGCCCGACTCCTGAGCGACGGGGGTGTGCCGGGTACCGGCGGGTGCTGGAACGCATGTAGATGGACGCGCGTCCACCTTGACACGTGTCCATTGTGTGCGCGGGAGCCATTTGTGCGCCGATTCCGCCACGTCGGAGCAACCGCTGTCTCACGGGGGCAGCGCTGGCGTTGACCCGATATGTCCGAACCTCTAGCGTTCGTGCTGCGCTCGTCGGCGAGAGCACGTCCCCGTACTGCAGGACGCGCCCGGCGGTCGGGCCGTCCTCATCGTCGTCCGCGCTGACCTGTGCAGATGGACGGCGACGGGTGGTGGCGGTGCGGCGGATCGTCTCGGGTGACGGGCGCTCGTCGAGTGTGGCGCGGCGTCTCGCGGCACCTTCGCCCGTGACGCGCACTAATAGCGATCTCGATCCGATTCTGGGAATACTCCACATGCCTTTCTTCGCCCTGTCCGGCGGTCACGTTCCGCGCCGTCCGAACCAAGCCCTCCGCGCTTTGTTCTGGCCCCGAACAATGGCCGACGACGGGTGCGCACGGCTCGTCACGCGGTCTGCGCACGAGGGCGGGACGGCGTGACCGCGCTGCAGGACGACCGCCGCGTCGACGCGCCCGCGGAGCCGGTCGCGGCGAGCCGCCGGGCGACCGTGATGGACCTGTTCCGGTTCGTCGGGGTGCAGCGCGGCTTCGTCGGCGTCGTGCTCGGGCTCGGCGCCGCGACGGCCCTGACGACCCTCGCGCAGCCCGCGCTCGTGGGCCGCGCCCTCGAGCGCGTCGCGGCCGACGAGCCCGTCGGGCGCCTGCCCTGGGTGCTCGTCGCGGTCGTGATCTGCGGCGGGGTGCTCAGCGGCATCCAGCACTACCTGGTGCAGCGCACCGCGGAGGGCGCGGTCCGCTCGGCACGGCGTGACCTGGTCACGCACCTGCTGCGGCTGCCCGTCGCCGAGATCGACCGTCGGCGCACCGGCGATCTCGTCGCGCGGGTCGGCAACGACACCAACGTGGTGCGCACCGCGCTGACGCAGGGCTTCGTCGAGAGCATCGCCGGGGTGTTCACGCTCCTCGGCGCGATGATCGCGATGCTGCTGCTCGACCCGATGCTGCTCCTCGTCGCGTTCGCCGTCGCGCTCGTCGCGGTCGCGTGCGTCGCGGCCGTCACGCAGCAGCTCGAGCGGTCGAGCCACGGGCTGCAGCGGGCCGTGGGCGAGCTCGGCAGCGCGACCGACCGCGCGCTGCGGAGCGTGCGCACGGTCCGGGCCGCGAACGCCACGGAGATCGAGACCGCGCGCGTCGTGCGCCGTGTGGACAAGGCGTGGAAGGTCGGTCTGGACGTCGCGTGGGTGACGGCGCTCGTCTCGCCGCTGTCGAGCATCGCGACGCAGGTGTGCTTCCTGGCCGTGCTCGGGCTCGGGGGCTGGCGGGTCGCGACGGGGAACCTCACGGTCGCCGAGCTCGTGCAGTTCATCCTGTACCTGTTCCTGCTGATCATGCCGCTGAGCAGGATCGTCGGGACGGTCGGTGCGGTCGGCGAGGCGCTCGGCGGGCTCACGCGGATCGGTGAGGTGCTCGACGTGCCGCAGGAGGACGAGGGCGCGACCCGGCTCGCGTTCTCGGGTGCGCGCCCCAACCCGGAGCTCGCGCTCGTGCTCGACAACGTCTCGTTCCGCTACGACGACGGCCCGGCGGTGCTCGACCGCCTCACGTTCGCGATCCGCCGCGGGCAGCGGGTCGCGGTCGTGGGGCCCTCGGGCGCCGGCAAGAGCACGCTGCTGAACATCATCGTCCGGCTCTACGACCCGGTCGCCGGGATCGTCAGGGTGGACGGGCAGGACGTGCGTGAGCGCACGCGGTCGCAGGTGCGCGCCGGAGTCGGGTACGTCGAGCAGGACGCGCCCGCGCTGGCCGGCACGTTGCGCGACAACCTCACGCTGGCCGTCCCGGCGAGCGACGACGAGTGCCGCACCGCGCTCGCGGACGTCAACCTCCTCGACGTGCTCGACCGCTCTCCGGCGGGGCTCGACGCCGAGGTCGGTGAAGGCGGCGTCATGCTCTCCGGCGGCGAGCGGCAGCGCCTCGCGCTCGCGCGTGCCCTGCTCGCGCGTCCCACGACGCTGCTGCTCGACGAGTCGACGTCGCACCTCGACGGCCTCAACGAGGCCCGTGTGCGGGACCTGATCGACCGGGTGTCGGCCGGGTGCACGCTCGTCGTCGTCGCCCACCGGCTCTCGACCGTGGTCGACTCCGACGTGATCCTCGTGATGGACCGCGGCCGGCTCGTCGCCCAGGGGACGCACGAGGAGCTGCTGCGGACGTCGATGCTCTACCGGCAGCTTGCGCGCACGCAGCTCGTCGAGCACTGACGGGTGGCGCGACGCCCGCGGGCCGGGTGGAGGGCCGCGCGTGCGGTGTGGAACGCTCGCGTCTGGACCACGAGCGGAGGACGAGGGTGCAGCACCTGATCGTGATGGGCGTCGCGGGCTCGGGCAAGACGACGGTCGCGGTGCTGCTCGCGCAGCGCCTGGGCTGGACGTTCGCCGAGGCCGACGACTTCCACCCGCCCGCCAACGTCGCGAAGATGGCCGCCGGGACCCCGCTCGACGACGACGACCGTGCGCCGTGGCTCGCGACGATCGCGCAGTGGGTGAGCGAGGCCGACGCCGCGGGCCGCAGCACGGTGGTCACGTGCTCCGCGCTGCGGCGGGCCTACCGCGACGTGCTGGCGAGCGCCGCAGGCGACGTGCGGTTCGTGCACCTCGAGGGCGACCCGGAGCTGATCGGCGCCCGCATCGCGCAGCGCACCGGCCACTTCATGCCGCCCACGCTGCTCCCGTCCCAGCTCGCGACTCTCGAACCGCTGCGGGACGACGAGCCCGGTGTCGTCGTCCCGATCGGTGCGCCGCCCGAGGAGGTCGTCGAGCAGGCGCTCGTCGCGCTCGGGCTCGAAGGCGCTGCGGGCACCGACGGAGGGCTCGCCAGCGGGCGCGGGCTCGACGACGGTCACGCCCCGGACTGAGGCGCGTTCGTCGTCGTCAGGCGGACGGCGCGGCCGTGCTGCTGCGGACCACGAGCTCGGTCGCGAGGTCGATGCGCAGGTTCGCGGGCCGCGCACCACCGGCGATCTCCAGCAGCATGCGCGCGGCGGTCGCCGCCATGTCCGCGAGGGGCTGGCGCACGGTCGTCAGACCCGGCTGGACCCACTCGGTGACGGGGAGGTCGTCGTAGCCGACGACCGACACGTCCTCGGGGACCCGCAGACCCAGCTCGCGGGCCGCGCGGATCACGCCGAGCGCCTGGAAGTCGGCGCCCGCGAAGATCGCCGTCGGACGGTCGGGGCGGCTGAGCAGCTCGTGCCCGTGCTCGTACCCGCCGTCGACGAAGAAGTTGCCCCACCGCACGAGGCCGGCGTCGTACGACAACCCGGCCTCGTCGAGCGCGGAGCGGTAGCCGTCGACCCGGGCGCGCGAGCACAGCACGTCGCGCGGCCCGGAGACCACGCCGATGCGCCGGTGGCCGAGCTGGAGGAGGTGACGGGTCGCGGCGAGGCCGCCGGCCCAGTTCTGCGACCCGACGACCGGGACTCCCGCGGGCTGCTCGCCCGCGGTGTCGACCACGACGAACGGGATGGAGCGGCTCTTGAGCTGCGCCTGCTGGGCGGCGTCGAGCTCGGACAGCACGAAGATCACGCCGCGCGGGCGGCGGGCGAGCACGTCGTCCAGCCACTCCTGCGGGGGCCGGTGCTCGCCACCGAGCTCGGACAGCACGACCCCGACGCGCGCCGGGCCGGCGACGGTCTCGACGCCCTTGATGATCTGCAGCGCCCACGGCGAGTCGAGCTCGTGGAAGACGAGCTCGATGAGGCCGGACCCCGTGCCGGACGACGAGCGCCTGCGACGGTAGCCGTGCCGTTCGATGACCTCCTCGACCCGGGCACGCGTCGACGCGGCCACGTCGGCCCGTCCGTTGAGCACCTTGGAGACCGTCGGCACGGACACGCCCGCCTCGGCCGCGATCGCGGCGATGGTGGTCTGCGAACCGCGTCCGCCCTCGCCGTGCGGCTCGGTCGGGTCGGTCGCGACGGTCGTGCCGTGCGCGGGCGTGGCGACGTCCACGTCGCCGGACGCGCCGTCGTGCCCGGTCGTCGTCATGTGTTCCTCCTGTGTCCGGGGCGACCGTAGCACCGCCGGGTACGCCACACGCTCGGCTGTGCGGCGCGGCGCGAAGACCGCGCAACGGGAGCCGCCGCCCTGCCTGCGAGGATGGGCGCGTGCTCCATCTGGTCTACTTCGAACCGCGCATCCCGGGCAATACCGGCAGCGCCATCCGCCTGGCCGCAGGCACCGGCTCGACCCTGCACCTCGTGGAGCCGCTCGGCTTCGACCTGAGCGAGGCGAAGCTGCGTCGGGCGGGGCTCGACTACCACGACCTCGCGCACGTCGTCGTGCACCCGGACCTGGACTCGATGCTCGCCGCGGTCCCGGGCCGGGTGCTCGCGTTCACGACCACCGCCGCGCGCTGGTACACGGACATCGAGTACCGCGACGACGACGTCCTGCTCTTCGGCCCGGAGCCCACGGGCCTGCCGCCCGAGGTGCTCGCCCACCCGCGCGTGGTGGACCAGCTGCGCATCCCCATGCTCGTCGGCCGCCGCTCCATGAACCTGACGAACGCCGCGTCCGTCGCCACCTACGAGGCGTGGCGCCAGCTGGGGTTCCCGGGCGGCGCCTGACGCGGGACGTGCCCCGCGGCGTCGGATACCGTGCACGCGGCTTCCCGACGAGAGGACGACGCATGCTCACCCGCCCGTGTACTCGTGCGCGCACGCCGCGACGCGGCCGTGGCTGACGACCTCGTGACGACGTTCCGCACCGCACCCGCCGTCCGGCGCGCCGGGGTCGAGGACGCTGCCGCGCTGACCCGGCTGCGCAGCCGGATGCTCGCAGCGATGGGTGTCGACGGGCTCGACGAGCCGCAGTGGCAGGTCACGTGCACGCGGTGGTTCCGGGAGCGGCTGTCGGAGCCGACCCTCGTCGTGGCGTTCGTCGTCGACGGCGAGCTCGAGGACGGGACGGTCGGGCCCGTCGCGTGCGCGGTCGGCGACTTCCACGCGCACGCGCCCGAGCCGTGGAACCCGTCGGGCCGGCGCGGTCACGTGTTCAACGTGTCGACCGAGCCCGACGCGCGTCGTCGCGGCTACGCGCGGGCGTGCGTCGCCGCCGTCATGCGGTGGTTCCACGACGAGAGCGAGGTGACGCGCGTCGGGCTGTCCGCGACCGAGCACGGCCGGGCGCTGTACGAGCAGCTCGGCTTCACCGAGCCGCACGGTCACGAGCTGGTCTGGCGCATCACGCGCTGACCGGGCCGCACGCCCGCGAGCGGACGTCAGGTGGTGAGCAGGACCGCGCCCTCGGCGTCGACGCGGGCGTCGAACGTGCGCAGCGGCTGCGGGTCCTTGCCGACCGGGTCGAGGCACTCGCCGGTCTCCAGGTCCCAGACCTGCTTGTGCATGGGCGAGGTGATGGTCGGCCGGCCCGCGCGGTCGCCCACGAGGCCGCGGGACAGCACGTTGGCGCCGGAGAACGGGTCGCGCTGCTGGACGGCCAGCACGCGGTCGTCGGCGAGGCGGAACAGCGCGACGGGGACGCCGTCGAGCAGGGCGCCGGCCCCGCGCTCGGGCGTGAGGTCCGCGAGCCGGCAGACGACGGCCGACGACGACGCGGGCACGCTCGTCGTGCCGGTGGACGAGCCGGCGCCGGTGCTCATCGGGCCGGCGGACAACGCCACGGGGACCGGCTGGCCGCGACGCTCCTCGTAGGCGAGGTCCGGGTCGGTCGACGACGGGGCGTTGAGGTACGGAGTGAACGCGGCGAGCTTGGCCGGGTCGTCGAGCGTCGCGCGCCACTCGTCGACGTAGCCCTCGACGTGCCGCTCGACCTCGGCCTCGAGCTCGGCGCCGATGCCGTCGCGGTCGTCGACGAGGATCGCCCGCAGCTCGGCGAGCCCGCCGGGGAAGTCGGCGACCCAGGGCGCGGTGCGCTGGAGGCGGTCGGCCGAGCGGATGTAGAGAGCGAGGAACCGGTCGATGACCCGCACGAGCGTGTCGGCGTCGAGGTCCTCGGCCAGCAGCTCGGCGTGCCGGGGCGTGAAGCCGCCGTTGCCGCCGACGTACACGTTCCAGCCTGCGGCGGTCGCGATCACGCCGACGTCCTTGCCGCGCGCCTCGGCGCACTCGCGGGCGCACCCGGACACCCCGACCTTGAACTTGTGCGGCGAGCGCAGGCCCCGGTAGCGCAGCTCGAGCCGCACGGCCATGGACGACGAGTCCTGCACGCCGAACCGGCACCACGTCGAGCCCACGCACGTCTTCACCGCGCGCAGCGACTTGCCGTAGGCCTGCCCGGACTCGAACCCGGCGTCGACGAGCCGACGCCAGATCGCGGGCAGCTGGTCCTGGCGCGCGCCGAACATCCCGAGCCGCTGTGCGCCGGTGACGCGCGTGAACAGGCCGAAGTCGGCGGCGATCTGCGCGAACGCGAGCAGCTTGTCGGGCGTGACCTCTCCGCCGGGCATGCGCGGCACCACCGAGTACGTGCCGTCCTTCTGCAGGTTGGCGAGCAGGTGGTCGTTGGTGTCCTGCAGCGAGGCCTGGTCGGGCTGCAGCACGTGCCCGACCCCGAGCGAGGACAGGATGGACGCGACGACGGGCCGGCAGATCGCGCACCCGCGGCCCGTGCCGTGCGTGGCGACGATCTGCGAGAACGTCCGCTCGGTGCCCGTGCGGACCAGCGCGAACAGCTCGGCGCGGGACATCGCGAAGTGCTCGCACATCGCGTTCGAGACTGCGACACCGGCCTGCTCGAGCGAGACGTTGACGATCTTCGTCAGCAGCGGCACGCACGACCCGCACACCGTGCCCGCCTTGGTGCAGGTCTTGACCTCGCCGACGCTCTGGCAGCCGTGCTCGGTGACCGCGCCGCGGATCGTGCCTGCGGTGACGTTCGCGCACGAGCAGACGACGACGTCGTCGGGCAGGTCCGCGGACACGGGTGCGCCGCCGCCCTCGGGGGCGAGGAACGCGGAGGGGTCCGCGCCCAGCGGGCGGCCCAGCAGCGGCCGCAGTGACGAGTACAGCGCGATGTCCCCGACGAACACGCCGCCGAGCAGGGTGCGCGCGTCGTCGGACACGACGAGCTTGCGGTACGTCCGCGCGACGGGGTCCGCGAACGTGACCTCGAGCGCGCCGGGGGTCAGCGCCAGCACGTCGCCGAAGCTCGCGGCCTCGACGCCGACGCCCTTGAGCTTGGTGCCGTCCGGTGCGCGCGTGTACGTCCGCGGGCCGCCGAAGAGCTGGCTGACGACGACGTCGGCCATCGCGTTGCCGGGCGCGACGAGCCCCGCGCACTCGTTGTCGTGCGAGGCGCACTCGCCGATCGCCCAGATCCGCGGGTCCGACGAGCGGCACGTCGGGCCGACGAGCACGCCGCCGCGCTCGCCGATGCCCAGCCCCGACTCGCGCGCGAGGCGGTCGCGCGGCCGGATGCCGGTCGAGAAGATGACGACGTCGACGTCGAGGTGCTCGCCGCTCGACAGCTCGAGCCCGGCGACGGCGCCGTCGTCGCCGGGCAGCACCCGGGTCGCGGCCGTCGTCGTCCGCACGTCCATGCCCCTGTCCGCGACGAGCACGCGGAGCGCCTCGCCGCCGCCCGCGTCGAGCTGGACGGCCATGAGGCGGTCCGCGAACTCCACGACCGTCGCCGTCGCGCCCAGGTTCTGCAGCGCCGCGGCGGCCTCGAGACCGAGTACGCCACCGCCGACCACCGCACCGCGCACGGTCCGGCCGAGCGCCCGCTCACGGTCCGCGACCCAGTCCTTGATCCGCGTGATGTCGTCGAGCGTGCGGTAGGCCAGGACGCCGGGGAGGTCGGCGCCCTCGGTGCGCGGGACCCACGCCCACGAGCCTGTGGCGAGCACGAGGTCGTCGTACTCGAGCACCCGGCCCGAGCGAGTGGTGACCGTGCGGGCGTCGCGGTCGAGCGTCTGGACCGCGTCGCCCGTGACGAGCTCGACGCGCTCGTCGTCCCACACCGAGGGGTCGAGCGTCAGGTCGGCCGTCGTGGCGCCCGTGATGGCGTCCGACAGGTGGACGCGGTCGTAGGGGGCGTACGGCTCGTCGCCGATCACGGTCAGGTGCCAGTCGCCCTCACGAGCGACGAGCTGCTCCGCGAACCGGTGCGCCACCATGCCCGCACCGACGACGACCACGCGACCCGGACTGCGCTGCTCCCTCATGGCTGCCAGTTTTCAACGGCGCACGCCGTGCCTATCGGGCCGTACGGCCCACGCAACCTCACACCCGGCGAGGCGCTCGCGTGAGGTCCGGCGTGCGGCGTGGTCGGTGCGCCCGGGGCAGATCCGAGTGCCCAAACCGCCCGTGCGCTGCAGGTGCACTGTCTAGGCTCGACAGTCGGGCCCGGGGCAGGGTCGTGGTCGGACCGCCCCGCCTCACCAGACGACGAGGGAGATCATGGGTTTCTTCACCAAGGACACGTCCGCGCCGGAGCCGTCCGTGCTCGAGCCGCTCAGCCGCGACCGCGTCGCCGCGTGCCTCGACGCGCGCGGCCTGAACTACGGAGTGGACGACGACGGGGACATCGGCGGGTACTGGGACGGGCACGTCTTCTACTTCCTCGTCCTGGGGCAGAACGGCGAGTACCTGCAGGCGCGGGGCCGCTGGAACCGCAAGGTCGGCAGCGACCAGCTCGACGCCCTGAACCGGCTCGTCAACGAGTGGAACGCCACGCGCCTGTGGCCCAAGGGCTACGTGCGCGACGAGGACGGCGAGGTCGGCGTCTACGCCGAGCACACCGTCGACTACGAGCACGGCGTGACCGACCAGCAGATCGACCTGCAGCTCGCGTGCAGCATCGCGACGGGCCTGCAGCTCTTCGAGCACCTCGACGAGCAGTACCCGGAGCAGGCCGCGGCGGCGAAGGCCGAGCAGGAGGAGCGGGACTGAGCGTGAGCGAGGAGACCACCGCAGCGGGCCGGGCGTTCCAGGTCGACCTGCGCGGCGTCGTCGACCTGCTCGCCCGCCACCTGTACTCGGGGCCGCGCGTCTACGTGCGCGAGCTCCTGCAGAACGGCGTCGACGCGATCACGGCCCGGCGCGCCCACGACGAGGGTGCGCCGGGCTCCGTGCGGCTGCGCCCCGGCGACGACGGGTCGCTCGAGGTCACGGACACCGGCATCGGGCTCACCCCTGCGCAGGCGGAGGAGCTGCTGGCGACCGTCGGCCGGTCCTCGAAGCGCGACCTCGACCTGGGCCTGGGCCGCGAGGAGTTCCTCGGGCAGTTCGGCATCGGGCTGCTGTCGGCGTTCATGGTGGCGGACCAGATCGAGCTCGTCTCGCGCTCGGCGGTCGACGAGCAGGCGCCGCCCGTGCGCTGGGTCGGGTACTCCGACGGCCGGTACGACCTGTCCGTCCTGCCGCACGACGCGGACGTCGCCGTGGGCAGCACCGTGCGGCTGCGGCCGCGCCGGGACGCCGAGCACTGGCTCGGCGCGGACATGGTCGTCGCGCTCGCGCAGGAGTTCGGCGCGCTGCTGCCCGTCGAGGTGTCCGTCGAGGTCCCGCTGCCGGACGGCTCGGGGACCGCGTGGCGGCGCGTCAGCGAGCCGGTCCTGCCGTGGCGCGGCGAGTACGCCGACGAGGCCGCCCGCGACGCGGCGCTCACGGCCTACTGCGAGCGGACGCTCGGGTTCACCCCGCTCGCGCACCTCGACCTCGACGTGCCGCTCGCGGGGCTCTCCGGGGTGGCGTTCGTGCTGCCGACGGCCGTGCCACCGGGCGCCGCGAGCCGGCACCGCGTGTACCTCAAGCGCATGCTCCTGGGCGCGCACGTCGACGACCTGCTGCCCGAGTGGGCGTTCTTCGTGCGGTGCGTCGTCGACACCACGGTCCTGCGACCCACCGCGTCCCGCGAGCAGCTGTACACCGACGACGCCCTGCTCGCGACGCAGGAGGTGCTCGCCGGGCAGGTCCGCGCGTGGGCGGTAGCGACGCTCTCCTCGTCGTCCGCCGTCAGCCGCAAGGTCGTCGCGACGCACCACCTGGCCCTGCGCTCGCTCGCGCTCGTCGACGACGAGGTGCTGGACCTGGTCGCGCAGGTGCTGCCCTTCGAGACGACCGACGGGGCGAGCACCCTGGCCGACGTCCGCGGCGAGGAGGGCGAGGTGCTGTTCACGTCGCGCGTCGAGGACTTCCGGCGCGTGGCGCCGGTCGCGCGTGCGCACGGCATGACGGTCGTCAACGGGGGCTACGTCTACGACAGCGAGCTGCTCGCCCGGCTCGCGCGCCGGCCCGGCTGGCGCGCGCGCGAGCTCTCGGCCGGGGACATCGCGCAGGTGCTCACCCCGCTCGAGCCGCACCGCGAGCTCGAGGTGCTCGACCAGCTCCGCGCCGCGCAGGCCGTGGTGCAGCCGCTCGACTGCGAGCTCGTCGCGCGCAGCTTCGAACCGCAGCACGTGCCCGCGGTGCTCCTGCAGGACCGCGACGGCGAGTACGCGCGCGAGGTGCGCCAGGTCGTCGCCGCGGACGACGACCTGTGGGGCGGGGTGCTGTCCGGGCTCGCCGGCGACGCCCCGGCGCCCGCGCGCCGCCTCGTCGTGAACGACGCGAACCCCACGGTGCGCCGCCTGTTCGCCGCCGACCCCGCCGACCCCGTGCTCGCGGCCGGCGTGCGCTCGCTGTACGTGACCGCGGTGCTGCTCGCCGGAGAACCGTTGCGCGCCCGCGAGGCCGCACTGATGAACGACGCCATGAGCGTCCTGCTCGAGGCCGGCCTGGCCGGCGAGCAGGTCCGCGACGAGACGCAGGAGGACGTATGAGCCGCTCGCTGGACGACGCGAACCGGGAGATCGTCCGCGTGCGGGACATGCCGTACGGCGCGGCCCGCACGCAGGCCGCCGAGCAGCAGGTGCGCCTCGTCGAGGCGGAGGGTCCCGACGGCGCGCGGGCGTTCGCGCTGCTCGTCCTGATCGAGTCGCTCGTCTGGAACGGCGAGGTCGAGCGTGCCTACCTGCCGTTCACCAAGGCCGTGCGCTGGTACGACGAGCACCCGGAGCACTTCGACGAGAGCGATGCGCACGGGCTGTTCTGGTCGTTCAAGTGGATGGTCGGGCACCTGTCGGACTTCCCGAACGTGCCTGCGGCGCAGATCGAGGCGACGCTCGAGGACATGGAGCGCCGCTATTTGCTCGCCGGGCTGGGGCGGGACGCCGTGGCCCGTGAACGGTTCGCCTGGGCGCGCTCGCGCGGCACCGCGGACGCCGACGCGCTGTACGACGAGTGGGTGCGCACCCCTCGCGACGAGTACTCGCAGTGCGAGGCGTGCGACCCCGGCGACCGCGCGTCGTACCTGATCGGACGCGGCGACGTTGACGCGGGCATCCGGCTCATCGAGCAGACGCTCGACGCGGGCGTGACCTGCGCGACCGAGCCCGCCGACATGCTCGCGACCCTCGCGCTCGCGCACCTCGAGGCAGGCCGGGCCGAGGCCGCCGTGTCCGCGCACCGCCGGGCGATCGCCGCGCTCGCCGGTGCCGAGTCGGACATGGCCGGCGCTCGCGGGCAGCGGTTCGAGCTGCTGGCCCGCGGCGGCCAGCCGGTGCGCGCGCTGCGCGCCCTCACCGCGGACGCGCACCTCCTGCTCGTGGCCGACACCCCCGGTGACCGCTACTACTTCCTGCGCTACGTCGTCGCCGGCACCGCCGCGCTCCTGCCCGCGCACGCGGAGGCGCCCGTCGCCCTCGACGGCGTGCCCGCCACCGACGTCGCGTCGCTGCACGCGTGGGCCGTGGCGCAGGCGGCCGAGCTCGCCGCGGCGTTCGACGCCCGCAACGGCACCGACCAGTTCGCCCGCGGGCTCGCCGAGGCCCGCGCGACCCGGCCCGCGGACGTGACCCTGGACCTCGCGGTGATCCGTCCCGACGCGATCCCCGCTCCCGACGCCTCCGAGCATGCGGGCGGCGCGCGCGCAGACGACGTCCGGGCGCACGACGTCCGTGAGCACGACGTCCGTGAGCACGACGTTCGTGCACGCGACGCGGGCGGGACCGGTGCGAGCGGTGCAGGTGAGGCCGCCGTAGCCGAGACGCTCGCGGCGCGTGCCGAGCGGCTGGTGAGCTCCGGCGACCTCGTCGCCGCGGCCGCCGCCTGGCTGGAGACCGCCGCGCAGGCCGCCGCCGAGGGCCGGCTCGCCGACTCCGGCATCGCCACCGCCGAGGCCGCACGCTGCGCGCAGGAGGTCGGCGACGAGGACGGCGCCGCAGCGGCGTACCCCGGCGCGGTCGCACGGATGCGTGCCGGCGGGCTGCCGCCGCAGGACATCGTGCCGGTCGTCGTCGCGTGGGCCCCGATCGCGGTCGCCACCGGCACGACCGCCGCCGTGCTCGCCGCCGCGGACGGACTGCTCGAGGACCTGACCGACGTCCCGGCGAGCGGGGCCCCGCGCGCCGACGACCCCGGGCAGGCCGGTGCGGGCTCCGGTGCCGGCGCGGACGCCTCGGCGCAGGCGGCGGGCGCGGAGCTCGCGGGTCGGGTCGCCGCCGCGCGCGCCCGTGCCCGCGCGGACCTCGACGACACCGCCGCCCGCGTGCTCGCCTCGAGCGGGCCGGACCACGCGGCGCAGGCCGCGCACAGGGCCGCGCGTGCCGCCGAGTCCTACGCGGGAGCCGGTGCGGTGGCCGACGCGGCCCACGCCTTCTGGCTCGCGGGGCGGCTGCACGACTCCTTGGGCAACGTCGACGACGCGCTCTGGAACCTCGAGTCCGCCGTCGAGGGCTTCGGCATCGCCCGTCAACGCAACCAGCGCACCGAGGCGGCCTCGAGCCTCGTCGCCACCCTGCGCGCTGCCGGTCGCGACGACCGCGCCGAGGAGATCCTGCGCACCCTCACCACGTGACGCGGTGTCGGTGGTGGACGGCAGGATGACGCGGGTGGCTGACGACCTTCCTGAGCTGCTGCTCCCCGACGCGCGCGCGTGGCGCGCCTGGCTCGCCGAGCACCACGCCCAGCCGACCGGGGTGTGGCTCGTCCTGCACAAGAAGGGCGGCACCGTCACCGAGCTGACCTATGTGCAGGCCGTCGAGGAGGCACTGTGCTTCGGCTGGATCGACGGGCAGGGGCGGAGGCGCGACGAGCACAGCAGCTTCCAGCGCATGACCCCGCGCCGCGCGCGCAGCGTGTGGTCGGCGGTCAACGTCGAACGCGTCGCGCAGCTCGAGCGTGACGGTCGGATGCACGACGCGGGGCGCGCGCAGGTCGCCGCCGCGCAGGCCGACGGCCGGTGGGACGCCGCCTACCGCGGCCCGGCGAGCATCGAGGTGCCCGACGACCTGGCGCAGGCACTCGACGCAGTGCCCGCCGCCCGGGCGTGGTTCGACGTCCTGACGTCCGCCAACCGCTTCTCGGTGCTGCACCGGATCGGTCAGGCCAAGCGGGCCGAGACCCGGGCCCGGCGCATCGCGACGTTCGTCGCCGACCTCGCCGAGGGCCGCACCCCGTACCCGCAGAAGCGCCGCCCCACCGACTGAGCCCGACCACGCGACCCGCCGCCGCGCCCAGGCGCGCCGACGAGGTCGGCAGTCCCGCGCGAGGTCGGCAGTGGGGAGTGCCGATCTCGGTGCGGACTGCCGACCTCGTCGGGCGGCCGGGCGTCAGCGGATGATGCAGGTGCTGCCGTTGAGCGTCGCCGCGGTCACGGGGCCCGCCGTGCCGGAGCCGATGAAGCCGAACGACACCGCGTTGTGGTGCGCGATCGTCGCGTTCCAGGCGACGTTCTTCGCCGTGACGGTGTTGCCGGACTGCGTGGTCACCGCGTTCCAGGCCTGCTGCACGGTCTCGCCGTTGCCGAACTTCCAGGTCACGTTCCACCCGTTGACGGGCTGCATCGTCCCGTTGAACACGGTGACGTTGCCCTGGAAGCCGCCGGGCCAGGAGCTGACCACGCCGACCTCGATCTCGCACTGACCGTCCGGGACGGGCGTCGGCGTGCTGGTCACGACGGGGGACGGGCTGGTGTTCGGCGTGCCGGTGGGCGCCGGCGTGGGTGACGGGGTGGGTGTCGGCGTCGGGGTGGGCGTGGGGGTCGGAGTCGGCGTCGGGGTGGGCGTGGGCGTCGGGGTCGAGGTGCCGCCGCCGAAGTCGACGTCGACGCAGTTGTAGAACGACTCGGGGCTGTCCGTGCGCTCCCAGATGTTGAACAGCACGTGCTTGCCCGTCTTGTTCGACGGGAGGTTGACGTTCCACCAGTACTCGGGCCCGGCGACGCCGCCCTCACGCAGCGGCGGGTTCAGCACGCGGTCGAACGGCGCCGGCTCGAGGTCGTCCCAGCCGATCGGCTCGCTCGGGTTCCAGCCGGTCTTCGTGATCCACGTCGTGAAGTAGCCGGGGTGCCGCGCGACGGCCGCGTACTTGAAGGTCATCTGCTGACCGGGCGAGACCTTCGTCGTGGGCCACGCGGTCGACGGCGTGTTGTACGAGGCGAAGCGCGCGTCCGGCCCGCACAGCTTGCCGTCGGGGATGGTCTCGTGGCGGCCCGCGATCGTGCCGAGCAGGTTGCCGTACCAGTTGTAGAACGAGTAGTTGCCCTCGTTGGTGAAGGCGTTGACGCACGCGGCGTTGCGGGGCTTCATGTTGCCGGCCTCGCCGGCGGCGGCCCCACCTGCCAGGCCGTCCTGGTAGCAGGCCCACGTGCGGGTCGCGGGGTCGGTGAGACCTCCGTGCGCCTGCGCAGCGCTCGGGACGACGGCCAGTGCTATCGCTGTGACGACGACCGCGGCGAGGCCTCGCCCGGTCCGGAGGATGGTGCGGTGCCGTGTCATGTCGGATCACCCTGATTCATCTGCGCGGCTTCGTCGCCGCAGGACTGGACACCGGCGGGAGCGGTGTCCGTCCAGGCTGCGGACCGGACGACGACGTGGACAACCGGGCGAATCGTTTCCGGCAGCAACGACACGCGGGCTGCGGGGTTCGGTGCCTCAGCCGGCGAGCGTCGCCAGCACGCCCTCGCCGTAGCGGTCGAGCTTCGTCGCGCCGACGCCGCCGATGGTGCCGAGCTCCTCGATCGACGACGGGCGGCGCAGCACGATGTCGCGCAGCGTCGCGTCGTGGAACACCACGTAGGCCGGCACGCCCTGCTCCTTGGCCGCACCCGCGCGCCACGCGCGCAGCTTCTCGAACAGCTCGAGCGCGTCGCCGTCCAGGTCTGCGGCGGCCTTCGAGGTCGACGAGCCGCCGGAGGAGGAGCCGGACGACGACCGTCGTCGGGTCCGCTCCGGCTCGCGCCGCATCGCCACCGTGCGCGTGCCCTTGAGCACGTCGCCGGACGCCTCGACGAGCTGGAGCGTGCCGTAGCCCTCGGTGTCGACGGCCAGCAGCTCGGCCGCGATCAGCTGGCGCACGACCCCGCGCCACTCGGCGTCCGAGAGGTCCGCGCCGACTCCGAACGTGGACAGCTCGTCGTGCCGGAGCTGGGCGACGCGCGGGGTGCGCTTGCCGCGCAGCACGTCGACCACGTGGCCGACGCCGTACCGCTGGCCGCGCTGCGCCATGCGCACGACGGTGGACAGGAGCTTCTGCGCCGCGACCGTGCCGTCCCACGTGACCGGCGGGGTCAGGCACGTGTCGCAGTTGCCGCACGGCTCGGCCGACTGGCCGAAGTAGTTGAGCAGCTGCACGCGACGGCAGGACACCGTCTCGCACAGCGCGAGCATCGCGTCGAGATGCTGCGTGAGACGGCGCTTGTGCGCGGCGTCCCCCTCGGACGTGTCGATGAGCCGCCGGAGCTGGACCACGTCCGCGAGCCCGTACGCCATCCAGGCGGTCGACGGCAGCCCGTCACGCCCCGCACGCCCCGTCTCCTGGTAGTAGCCCTCGACGGACTTGGGCAGGTCCAGGTGCGCGACGAACCGGACGTCCGGCTTGTCGATCCCCATGCCGAACGCGATGGTCGCGACCATGACGATCCCGTCCTCCCGCAGGAACCGCGCCTGGTTGTGCGCGCGCACCTGCCGGTCGAGACCCGCGTGGTACGGCAGCGCCGAGATGCCCTGCCCGACGAGGTACTCGGCCGTCTGCTCGACCGACGCGCGCGACAGGCAGTAGACGATCCCGGAGTCGCCGTCGTGCTCGGCGCGCAGCAGCTCGAGCAGCTGCGCGCGCGGGTTGTCCTTCGGGGCGATCCGGTACTGGATGTTGGGCCGGTCGAAGCTCGCGACGAAGTGCTGCGCGTCCTCGAGCTGCAGGCGCTGCGCGATCTCCCGGTGCGTGGCGGCGGTGGCGGTGGCCGTCAGGGCGATGCGCGGCACGTCGGGCCAGCGCTCGTGCAGCATCGACAGGCGCAGGTAGTCCGGCCGGAAGTCGTGGCCCCACTGCGACACGCAGTGCGCCTCGTCGATCGCGAACAGCGCGACCGTCCCGCTGTCCAGCAGGTCGATCGTGTCCGGCACGTTGAGGCGCTCGGGTGCCAGGTACAGCAGGTCGAGCTCGCCCGCGAGGTAGGCCTCCTCGACCTCGCGCCGCTGCCATGCCTGCTGCGTCGAGTTGAGGAATCCCGCCCGCACGCCGAGCGCCGACAGCGCGTCCACCTGGTCCTGCATGAGCGCGATCAGCGGCGAGACGACGACGCCCGTGCCCTCGCGCACGAGCGCGGGCACCTGGTAGCACAGCGACTTGCCGCCACCGGTCGGCATGAGCACGAGCGCGTCCCCGCCGCCGACGACCGCGTCGATGATCTGCGCCTGGTCCCCGCGGAACTCGTCGTACCCCCACACGCGCCGCAGCACCTCGAGCGGCGTCCCGGTCGCCGCCGCCGCGGCCCGCACGGGAGCGTCCGACGAGCCCGCCGACGAGCGTCCCGAGGCCCCTCGCGACGGCGCACGCGCACCGGTCCGACGAACGCTCCCGACGCTCGCGGCGACCGCCGCCGCGAGCTCGTCGGAGCCCGCGTCGTGGGGCACGCCGTGCGACCAGGCGTCCAGGTCGGGCGGGGCGTCGTCGTAGAACGGGTCGAACGGCGGCTCGTCGGGCCACGGCTCGTCC
>NZ_BJLQ01000049.1 GCF_006538725.1 Cellulomonas gelida | reverse complement strand
CCCCCTGCCGCTCGTCGAGCTGCTCGAGCGTCAGCACTACCGGCTCGCGTACTGGCGCGTCGCTGACGAGGAGCTCAACTACCGCCGGTTCTTCGACGTGGGCACGCTCGTCGCGCTGCGCGTCGAGGACCCCGAGGTCTTCGACGCGACGCACCGCCTGGTGCTCGACCTGCTGGCGGACGGCACGATCGACGGCCTGCGGATCGACCACCCCGACGGCCTGGCCGACCCCACGGGCTACCTCGCCCGGCTGCGCGAGGCGAGCGGTGGCGCGTGGGTCGTGGTCGAGAAGATCCTCGAAGGCGACGAGGCGCTGCCGGGCGACTGGGAGACGGCTGGCACCACGGGGTACGACGCGCTGTGGCGCATCCAGCAGACGTTCGTCGACCCGGGTGGCGCCGCGCCGCTGGGTGCCCTCATGCACCGGCTCACCGGCGATGCCTCCGACGACTACGCGCACGTCGTCGAGCAGGCCAAGCGCGAGGTGATCGACGGACCCCTCTACGCCGAGATCTACCGCCTCACCACGCTCGCCGCGAGCATCTGCGCCGACGACCTGCGCCTGCGCGACCACACCTGGCGCGCGCTGCACGAGTGCCTCATCGAGCTCCTCGTCGCGTTCGACCGCTACCGCGCCTACGTCGTGCCGGGCGAGCAGGCGCACCCGGACTCGGTCGCGGCGCTCGAGCACGCGGCCGCGCTCGCCCGGACCCGCATGTCCTCCGAGCGCGCCGCGACCATGGACGTCGTGCTCGACCTGCTCCTGGGCCGCGAGGTGGGCAGCGCGGGCCGGACGCGCGGCCAGCGCCGCGACGAGCTCGTCGTGCGGTTCCAGCAGACGTGCGGCGCCGTGACCGCCAAGGGCGTCGAGGACACGGCGTACTACCGCTGGACGCAGCTCGTCGGGCTGTGCGAGGTCGGCGGCGAGCCGTCGCGGTTCGCGTTCACCCCCTCCGACCTGTCGGCGTGGGCCGCACGTCAGCAGGTCGCCTCGCCGCTGGCGATGACGACGCTGTCGACGCACGACACCAAGCGCGGCGAGGACACGCGCAACCGGCTCGGGGTGCTCAGCGAGCTCCCGCAGGAGTGGGCCCGCCTGGTCGGCGAGGTGCGCGCGCTCACCGCCGGGTCGCGCAGCTCGCGCGTCGACGGCCGCACCGAGCAGTGGCTGTGGCAGACGCTCGCCGGGACGTGGACCGCGGCCGGGCCGATCGCCGAGGACCGGCTCGTCGAGTACCTGACGAAGGCCGTGCGCGAGGCCAAGACGCACACGTTCTGGACCGCGCCCGACGAGGGATACGAGACCGCGGTGCTCGACCTCGCCCACCGGGCGCTCGCGCACGACGGCGTCGTCGCGCGGTTCGCGGACTGGGAGCAGCGCACACGCGAGGCCGTGCGTGCCGCGACGCTGGGCACCAAGCTCCTGCAGCTGACCCTGCCGGGGGTCCCGGACGTGTACCAGGGCACCGAGGTGGACGAGCCGACGCTCGTCGACCCCGACAACCGGCGGCCGGTCGACGTCGCACCGCTCGCCGCGCGGCTCGAGCGGCTCGACGACGGCGCCGGACCGCGGGACCTGTCCGACGAGAAGCTCCTGGTCACCTCGCGCACGCTGCGGCTGCGCCGGGAGCTGCCCGAGGCGTTCGTCGGCCCCGACGCGGGCTACGTCCCGCTCGCGCACTCCTCGGGGCACGCCGTGACGTACGCCCGCACGGTGGCCGACGACGCGCGCGTGGTGGTCGTCGCGACGCGCCTGGCCGTGTCGGTGGACCGGCTGGGCGGCTGGGCCGACCACACCGTGGCGGTCCCGGACGGCGCCTGGCGCGACGTGCTCACGGGGCGCGAGGTCACGGGCGGCGTCGTGTCCGTCGGTCCGCTGCTCGAGCGGCTGCCGGTCGCGCTGCTGGTCCGCGAGGGCTGACGTGCGCGCCGAGGTGTGGGCACCGGAGGCCGAGACGGTCGAGCTCGTCGTCGGTCCGGACGCGCGCGAGGTCCGGGCGCTGACGCGCGCCGACGGCGGGTGGTGGCACGACGACCGCGAGCTGCCGCACGGCACGGACTACGCGTTCCGCCTCGACGGCGGTCCCGCCCGGCCTGACCCGCGCAGCGCGTGGCAGCCGGCGGGGGTGCACGGCCCCAGCCGCGTGTTCGACACGGCGGCCTTCGCATGGACCGACGACGGCTGGGCGGGCGTCGACGTGCGCGGTCGCGTGCTCTACGAGCTGCACGTCGGGACCTTCACCCCCGAGGGCACGCTCGACGCCGCGGCGCAGCGGCTCGAGGAGCTCGTCGAGCTCGGCGTCGACGTCGTCGAGCTCCTGCCGATCGCACCGTTCGACGGCGACCGCGGCTGGGGCTACGACGGCGTGGGGCTGTACGCGGTGCACGAGGCGTACGGCGGGCCCGCCGCGCTGCAGCGCTTCGTCGACGCCGCGCACGCCCACGGCCTGGGAGTCTGCCTCGACGTGGTGCACAACCACTTGGGCCCGGTCGGCGCGTACGTGGGCGACTTCGGGCCGTACTGGACCGATGCGCACCACACGCCGTGGGGCGCGGCGATCAACCTCGACCAGCCGGGCTCGCGTGAGGTCCGCGCGTGGATCGTCGGCTCCGCGCTGCGCTGGCTGCGCGACTTCCACGTGGACGCGCTGCGGCTGGACGCGGTGCACGAGCTCAAGGACGAGTCCGTGCCGCACCTGCTCGCCGAGCTGTCCGACGCGGTCGCGACGCTCGCCGACGCGCTCGGGCGGCCCCTGTCCCTGGTCGCGGAGACCGACCTCAACGACCCCGTCTCCCTGGCCCCGACAGCTGACGGCGGCTGGGGCATGACCGCGCAGTGGGCGGACGACGTGCACCACGCGATCCACGCGCTCGTCACGGGCGAGCGGCACGGGTACTACGTGGACTTCGGCACGCCCGCGACGCTGCGGCACGCGCTCACACGCGTGTTCGTGCACGACGGCGGTCACTCGACGTTCCGCGGTCGCGCATGGGGACGCCCGGTACCGCCGGGCACGGACGGGCACCGGTTCGTCGTGAGCGTCCAGAACCACGACCAGGTGGGCAACCGCGCGCTCGGCGACCGACCCGCGCAGCGGCTCCCTTCCGGTGCGCTCGCGGGCGAGGCGGCGCTCGTGCTTTTGTCCCCGTTCACGCCGATGCTCTTCATGGGCGAGGAGTGGGGCACGCGCCGGCCGTTCCCGTTCTTCACCTCCTACGCCGAGCCGGACCTCGCCGACGCCGTCCGCGCGGGACGCGCGGCGGAGTTCTCCGGCCACGGCTGGCGCGAGCTCTACGACGGCGAGGTGCAGGTCCCCGACCCGCAGGACCCCGCGACGCGCGACGCGGCGGTGCTGGACCGCGACGAGCGCACGCGCGGCGAGCACGCGGTCCTGCACGACTGGTACCGCACGCTCGTCGCGCTGCGCCGCTCGGTGCCGGACCTCGCCTCGGGCGACCTGTCGGCGACCGACCTGACCTGGGACGGCCCCGAGACGGCCGACGGCCCGTGGCACGGGGTCCTGGTGCTGCACCGTGGACGCGCCCGCGTCGTGGTCAACCTCGACGACGACGAGCGCACGGTCGCGCTGGACCCCACGGTCGAGCCGCACGCCCCGGGCACCCGCCAGCACGGTGAGGGCTCCGCGGGAGCCCCGCTCGTGCTCGCGGCCCGGTGGGGTGAGGTGCGGGCCGTCCCGGGCGGTCTCGTCGTCGCGGGCAGGTCCGTCGCCGTGCTGGTGCCCGCAGCGGAGGCCTGAGGACGCAGCACCTCAGGTCCCGGCCGCCACCTCCTCGAGCACCGAGCGGAACGCGCGCACCGCGGGTGAGGCCAGGCCGGCGAGCCGCTGAGCCGTGAACACCGTGCGCCGCGGGCCGCCCGCGAGGGCGACGAGCCGGCACGTCGTGGCCCGATCGGTCCACACCAGGTCGGGCATGAGGGCGACCGCGTTGCCCGTCTCCACGAGGCGGATCTGTGCCTGCAGATCGGCCGTCTCGTAGCGGACGTCGGGCTCGAAGCCCGCGGCGCGGCAGGTCTGCTCGGCGAAGTGCCGTGACGCCGTCCCCCGGGGCTCCATGACCCACGGCAGGTCGCGCGCGTCGAGCAGCGACCCGACGAGGTGTCCGTCCGGGAGCCGACCGTCGGGCAGCTGGTCGTCGGGCGGCAGCGCGAGGCGGATCGCGTCGGTGGTGAGCTCATGCCTGTCGAGGCCCACCAGCCAGGGCGCCGCATGGGCGGGGTACTGCTCGGCGACGACCATGTCGAACTCGCGCGCCCAGGTCTCGTGCAGCGCCGTCTCGGGCTCGCGCTGCACCATCTCGACCCGGACCTGCGGGTACCGGTGCGCGGTGACGCGCAGCGCGGCGGGCATGAGCGCGAGCGCGGCGGACTGGAACACCGCGACGCGCACGCGGCCGCGCACCTCGGTGAGGGACGCGGCGACCTCGGCCTCCGCGCGCTCGATCGTGTCGAGCAGCTCGCCGGCGGCCGCGACGAGCACCTCGGCCTGCGGCGTGAGCCGCACCCCGCGACCGGACTTGCGCAGCAGCTCCAGTCCGGTCTCCTTCTCGAGCAGGCTCAGCTGCTGCGACACCGCGGACGGGCTGTAGCTCATCGCCTCCGCGACGGCCGCGAGCGTGCCGCGGATCGCCAGCTCGCGGAGCAGGACGAGGCGACGAAGATCGAGCACGGGAGCCTCCACTCGTCAGCGCTGATGATGATTACTCTGCCAGTTCCTTCACTGTTCGTGACGACTTGCCCGACCGATACTGGCCACGTCCCGCTCGCGCCGAGCCCGGTCGCCTCGCACGAAGGAACACCATGACGGTCCAGCCCACGCCTGCCCTGCCGTCGGACGCGCAGCCCGACGAGCCCGCGCCCGTCCTCCCGTCCGGGGACCGGCTCGACGAGCCCGCGCCGCGGCCCGCGACGACCGACGCCCTCGACCCCGCGCTCGCCCAGGAGGCCGTCGAGCTCGTCGAGCGCTGGCTGCACGAGGCCGCGGGGCACCCGGTCGACCGCTCGGCCGCCCAGCTCGCCGACGCGCTGCGGGACCCGGCCGGCCTCGCGTTCGTCGTCGGGTTCGTCGACGGCGTGATCCGGCCGCACGACGTGCACGTCGCCGCCGCCACGCTGCGCGACCTGTCCCGGCGCGCGCCCGCGTTCCTGTCCCCCGGGCTGCGCGCGCTCGTCCGCCTGGGCGGCGCGCTCGCACCCGTGCTGCCGCACCTCGTCGTCCCCGCGGCCCGCGCGGTGCTGCGCCGACTCGTCGGCCACCTCGTGATCGACGCGACCGACCGCCGCCTGGGCCGTTCGATCGCACGGCTACGCGCCGACGGCGCGCGGCTCAACGTCAACCTGCTGGGCGAGGCCATCCTGGGCCGCCGCGAGGCCGAGCGCCGACTCGCGGGCACGATGCGCCTGCTCGCGCGCGACGACGTCGACTACGTCTCGGTCAAGGTCTCCTCGACCGTCGCGCCGCACAACCCCTGGGCGCACGACGAGACCGTCGCGCACACCGTCGACCAGCTCCGACCGCTGTTCCTGCTCGCGGCGTCGGCCGCGAGCAAGAAGTTCATCAACCTCGACATGGAGGAGTACAAGGACCTCGACGTCACGCTCGAGGTGTTCATGCGCCTGCTCGACGAGCCGGCCCTGCTGCACCTCGAGGCGGGCATCGTGCTCCAGGCCTACCTGCCGGACGCGCTGCACGCCATGCGGCGACTGCAGGGCTGGGCCGCGGCACGTCGCGCGCGCGGCGGCGCCGCGATCAAGGTCCGTCTGGTCAAGGGCGCGAACCTGCCCATGGAGCACGTCGAGGCGGAGCTGCACGGCTGGCCCCTGGCGACGTGGCACTCCAAGCGCGAGTCCGACACGCACTACAAGCGCGTGCTCGAGTACGCGCTGCACCCGGAGCGCGTCCACAACGTGCGGCTCGGGGTCGCGGGGCACAACCTGTTCGACGTCGCGTACGCGTGGCTGCTCGCGGGCCGGCGCGGGGTCCGCGACGCCGTCGAGGTCGAGATGCTCCTCGGCATGGCGCAGGGCCAGGCCGGGGTCGTCCGGCGCGAGGTCGGCGGCCTGCTGCTCTACACGCCGGTCGTCGCGCCGCGCGAGTTCGACGTCGCGATCGCCTACCTGATCCGGCGGCTCGAGGAGGGCGCCTCGACCGAGAACTTCATGTCGGCGGTCTTCGAGCTCGACTCCGACCCGCAGCTGTTCGCCCGCGAGCGCGGCCGCTTCCTCGACTCCGTCGCCGCCCTCGGCGAGCAGGTGCCGGACCGTCACCGCACGCCCGAGCGGTACCCGGCCGGCGCGCCGCACCCGGGCCCGGGCAGGTTCGTCAGCACGCCGGACACCGACCCGGCCGTGCCCGAGAACCGCACGTGGGCCCGCGACCTGCTCGCCCGCGTGCCGGGCTCGACTCTGGGCTCCGCGACGATCGACGGGGCCTGGCTGCGCACGTCCAGCGAGGTCGACGCCCAGGTCACGGGCGCCCGCGAAGCCGCAGTGGCGTGGGCCGCGCTGCCGTCCGACGAGCGCGCGCGGGTGCTGCACCGCGCGGGCGAGGTGCTGGACGCGCACCGCGCCGAGCTGCTCGAGGTCATGGCCGCAGAGACCGGCAAGACGATCGACCAGGGCGACCCGGAGGTGTCCGAGGCCGTCGACTTCGCCCACTACTACGCCGAGCTCGCGCGCGACCTCGACCACGTGGACGGGGCTCGGTTCACGCCCGCCCGGCTCACGCTCGTCACTCCCCCGTGGAACTTCCCCGTGGCGATCCCGGCGGGGTCGACCCTGGCTGCGCTCGCCACCGGGTCGGCGGTGCTGCTCAAGCCCGCGGGCCAGTCGCAGCGCTGCGGCGCCGTGCTCGCCGAGCTGCTGTGGGACGCGGGCGTCCCGCGCGACGTGCTGCGGCTGGTCCAGGTCGACGAGGACGCGCTGGGCCGCACGCTCGTGGCGCACACCGGAGTCGACCGGGTGATCCTGACGGGCGCGTACGACACCGCGGCCCTGTTCCGCTCGTTCCGCGCCGACCTGCCGCTGCTCGCCGAGACCAGCGGCAAGAACGCGATCATCGTGACTCCCAGCGCAGACCTGGACCTGGCGGTCCGCGACGTCGTGACCTCGGCGTTCGGGCACGCGGGCCAGAAGTGCTCGGCGGCCTCGCTCGTCGTGCTCGTCGGCTCGGTCGCGACGTCGCGCCGGTTCCGCGACCAGCTCCTCGACGCGGCCGCCTCGCTCGTCGTCGGCTACCCGGACGACGCACGCACCCAGATGGGGCCCGTGATCGAGCCGGCCGCGGGCAAGCTCCTGTCCGGGCTGACGGAGCTGGCCCCGGGTGAGCACTGGGCGCTGCAGCCGCGTCGGCTCGACGAGACCGGACGGCTGTGGAGCCCGGGCGTCCGCGTGGGCGTGCGGCGCGGCGCCCCCGCCCACCTGACCGAGTACTTCGGGCCGGTGCTGTCCGTCATGACGGCCGCGGACCTCGACGAGGCGGTCGCGATCGCCAACGACGTCGACTACGGCCTCACGGCGGGCCTGCACTCGCTCGACCCCGACGAGATCGCCACGTGGCTCGCCCGGGTCGAGGCCGGCAACCTGTACGTCAACCGCGGGATCACGGGCGCGATCGTGCGTCGGCAGCCGTTCGGCGGCTGGAAGCGGTCCGCCGTGGGCCCGGGCGCCAAGGCCGGTGGCCCGAGCTACCTCGACGGCCTGGGCACCTGGCGCACCGCGACCGCCACCGAGGGCGCCGACGTCACCGACGAGCGCGTCCGCGCGATCGTGCACGCCGCACGCCAGGAGCTCACGGTCGCCGAGGCGGATGCGGTCGAGCGCGGCGCGCGCAGCGACGCGCTGGCGCTCGCCACGCGGTTCGCCCCCCGGGACGTCACAGGCCTCGTCGCCGAGCGCAACGTGCTGCGGCACCTGCCCTACGGCGATCCGGTGCTCGTGCGGCTCGCGGCGGGCCAGCTCGCGGGTGGTCTGGCGCGCGTGGTCGCCGCCGCGGCCGCGGCCGGAACGCGCGTGGTCGTGTCGAGCGCGAACACCCTCCCGCCGGGCCTCACCGCGGCGATCGGCGCGGCGGCGGTCGAGCTGCACGTGGAGGACGAGGGCGCCTGGCTCGCACGCCTGGCCGGACTCGACGGGGGCCGGGTGCGGCTCGTCGGTGCCCCCGCGGGCTCGGTGGTCTCCGCGACGCGGGGCCGGCCCGACGTCGCGATCTGGGACCACCCGGCGACCGAGTCGGGCCGGGTCGAGCTCCTGCCGTTCCTGCGCGAGCAGGCCGTGAGCGTCACGGCGCACCGGTTCGGGACGCCGAACCACCTCACGGACGAGGTGCTGACCTCGGCGTGAGCCGTCAGGCGCCGGGCGCCGGTCGGACCTGTGCTGCGGCCGCAAGCGCGGCGCCCTCGGACGCGAGCGCGCCCAGCCGCGACAGCGCGCGGTAGTACTTCTTGCGGTACCCGCCGCGCCGCATCTCCTGAGAGAAGAGCTCGTCGGTCCCGCCGCCGCCGAGCAGCACCGGCACGTCGCGGTCGTACAGACGGTCCACGAGCACGACGAGCCGCAGCGCGACGTCCTGCTTGCGCACAGCGTGCACGCCCGTGAGCCCGACGAGCGAGACGCCGTCGAGCAGCGCGCCGTACTTCGACGGGTGGACGGTCGCCAGGTGGTCGAGCAGCGCGCCGAAGTCGTCGAGCGTGGCGCCGTCGCGGCCCGCGGCCACGGCCTGCACGACGTCGTCCGGCAGCGCCTCGCCGTGCTCGACGCTGCGGTGGCGGTAGTCGTCGCCGTCGACGCGCAGCACGTCGAAGCGTGCCGCGAGCGCCTGGATCTCGCGCAGGAAGTCGTCCGCCGCGAACCGCCCCTCGCCCAGTGACCCGGGCAGCGTGTTCGAGGTCGCCGCGAGGGCGACGCCGTGGTCGGCGAGCTCGCGCAGGAGCCGCGACATGAGCACGGTGTCACCCGGGTCGTCGAGCTCGAACTCGTCGATGCAGACGAGCCGGTAGGCCGCGAGCGCGTCGACGGTCTGCCGGAAGCCGAGCGCCCCGACGAGGTTGGTGTACTCGACGAACGTCCCGAACGCCGCGCGCTGTCCCGCCGCGGTGACGGCGTGCGCGAGCGCGGCCAGCAGGTGGGTCTTGCCGACGCCGAACCCGCCGTCGAGGTACACGGCCTCGGGCTGCGCGCGGCGCTTCTTCCACCACGACGAGGCCGCCGGCCGCCCGATCGTCTGCGCCGCGCCGCGCAGGCGTGCCACCGCCGCCGCCTGGCTGCCGTGCGCCGCATCCGGCACGTAGGACTCGAACGACGCGGACGCGAAGTGGGGCGGCGGGACGAGCTCGGCGACGAGGCGGGCCGGGTCGACCGCGGGCACGCGCGCGGTGAGCGCCAGAGGTGGGCCGGCGGGCTGGAGGTCCGTCACGAGGGTCCAGAGTACGTCCACGACATGGTCGGAACGGCGTCCACATGCCGTCGCGCTCGTCTCACCATCCGGTCTAGGACTCCCCGAACGAGCGAACCCGTGTGAATCTCGACGCGTGATCTTCGTCGGGTTCGTGCGTGTCTGTCGGCCGTGTGCCGGCTCGGCAGCGCGTGCCCGCACGTCCATGTGCATGTGCTGCTGTCTGCGGAGCAACTGACCCCGCCCCTCGTCCCCCACCCGGGCGCGCGGTCGTGCCCGGACGGAAGACCAGCGCTCCCGCTGTGTCCTGGGTGCAGCCGTACGCCGTGAACGTCCTGGAGGTAGCGCCACATGGCGCAGACCCGGATCGCCCCACCCGCAGCGAAGGTCGAAGGCCAGTGGGCCTTCGACCAGCGTGAGCCCCTCAACGGCAACGAGGAGCTCAAGCAGGCCGACGACGGCCTGAACGTCCGCCACCGCATCGAGACCATCTACGCCCATCAGGGCTTCGACTCCATCCCGGGTGACGACCTGCGCGGCCGGATGCGCTGGTGGGGCCTGTACACGCAGCGGCGCCCCGGGATCGACGGCGGCAAGACGGCGACCCTCGAGGCGCACGAGCTCGAGGACTCGTACTTCATGCTCCGCGTCCGCTGCGACGGCGGGAAGCTCACGCTGCAGCAGCTGCGCACGGTCGCGGCCATCTCGCGCGAGTTCGGGCGGGACACGGCCGACATCACGGACCGGCAGAACATCCAGCTGCACTGGATCCGCATCGAGGACGTCCCCGAGATCTGGCGACGGCTCGAGTCGGTGGGCCTGACCACGCAGGAGGCGTGCGGTGACGTCCCGCGCGTCATCGTCGGCTCGCCCGTCGCGGGCGTCGCGGCCGACGAGATCGTCGACGGCACCCCCGCGATCGAGGAGATCCACCGTCGCTACATCGGCGACCCGGCGTTCTCGAACCTGCCGCGCAAGTGGAAGACCGCGATCAGCGGGTCGCCGCACCAGGACGTGGCGCACGAGATCAACGACGTCGCGTTCGTCGGCGTCGTGCACCCCGAGCTCGGGCCGGGATTCGACCTGTGGGTGGGCGGCGCGCTGTCGACCAACCCCATGCTCGGCAAGCGGCTCGGCGCGTTCGTCACGCTCGAGCAGGTGCCCGAGGTGTGGGTCGGCGTCACGTCGATCTTCCGCGACTACGGCTACCGCCGGCTGCGCACGCGCGCCCGCCTGAAGTTCCTCCTCGCCGACTGGGGCACCGAGCTGTTCCGCCAGGTCCTCGAGGGCGAGTACCTGGGCTACGCGCTGCCCGACGGCCCCGAGCCCGCGCCGCCACCCACGGGTCGCCGCGACCACGTGGGCGTGCACCCCCAGAAGGACGGGCGCTTCTACGTCGGTGCCGCCCCCATGGTCGGCCGCATCTCGGGGCCGATCCTCGACGCGGTCGCCGACCTGGTCGAGGCCGCCGGCTCCGATCGCGTCCAGCTCACCAGCGAGCAGAAGCTCGTCGTCCTCGACGTCGCGAGCGACGACGTCGACACGGTGGTCGACGGACTCGAGGCGCTCGGGCTGCAGGTCCGCCACGCGTCGACGTTCCGGCGCGGCACCCTCGCGTGCACCGGGATCGAGTTCTGCAAGCTCGCGATCGTCGAGACCAAGGCCAGGGCGACCGCGCTCGTGGGTGAGCTCGAGAAGCGCCTGCCCACGTTCGACCAGCCGATCACGATCAACGTCAACGGCTGCCCCAACTCGTGCGCCCGCATCCAGACGGCCGACATCGGCCTCAAGGGCGCGCTCGCGCAGGGTGAGGAGGGCTACCAGGTGCACCTCGGCGGCGGCCTCGGGCTGTCGCTCGGACTGGGCAAGACGCTGCGTGGTCTGCGCGTCCCGGCCTCGGAGCTCGAGGACTACGTCGAGCGCGTGACCCGCCGGTTCGACGAGCAGCGCCTCGAGGGCGAGCTCTTCGCCGAGTGGGTCCAGCGCGCGGACGAGGAGGACCTGCGATGAGCACGTCCGAGGGGCGCGCGGTGCCGTACTACTGCCCGTTCTGCGCGAGCGAGGACCTCTGGCCGGCGAGCGAGACGCACGGTCAGTGGGAGTGCCGCTCGTGCACGCGCACGTTCGCGCTGCGCTTCGTCGGGCTGTCCGCTACGGGAGGTGACCGATGAGCACGTCGACACCGGCTGCGGCCGACCTGACCGACGACGAGCTGCGCACGCTCGCCGAGCAGGCCGGTGCCGAGCTCGAGGGCGCGCACCCGCGGGAGATCGTCGCGTGGGCCGCGCGCACGTTCGGCCCGGACCTGGTGCTCGCCTCCTCGATGGGCGACGAGGTGCTCGTGCACCTCGCCGCGCAGGCGGCCCCGGGCATCGAGGTGATCTTCCTCGACACCGGCTACCACTTCGCCGAGACCATCGGCACGCGCGACTACTACGCCGACTTCACCCCGATCCACCTCACGACGATCCTCCCGCTGCGCACGGTGGCCGAGCAGGACGCCGAGCACGGCGCACGCCTGCACGACCGCGACCCGAACCTGTGCTGCGCGCTGCGCAAGGTCGAGCCGCTCGAGCGCGGGCTGGCGCCGTACCGCGCGTGGATCACGGGAATGCGCCGCGAGGACGCCCCCACACGCACGGACATCGCCGTGGTCGGCTGGGACGCGCGGCGAGGCAAGGTCAAGCTCAACCCCCTGGCCGCGTGGACCCAGGCCGACGTCGACGCCTACGTCGAGGCGGAAGGCGTCGTCCTGAACCCCCTGCGCCAGGCGGGGTACGCCTCCATCGGGTGTGCCCCGTGCACGCGCGCCGTCGCCCCGGGTGAGGACCCGCGGGCGGGGCGCTGGTCCGGTACCTCCAAGACGGAATGCGGTCTGCACACATGACGACGACGCTCGGCGCCCCGTCCCCCACGCCGGCAGCCACCCCGGCACCCACCCGGCTCACGCAGCTCGACGCACTCGAGTCCGAGGCCGTCCACGTCATGCGCGAGGTGGCCGGCGAGTTCGAGCGTCCCGTGCTGCTGTTCTCGGGCGGCAAGGACTCGATCGTCATGCTGCACCTCGCGCGCAAGGCGTTCTGGCCCGCCACGGTGCCGTTCACGCTGCTGCACGTCGACACGGGCCACAACTTCCCCGAGGTGCTCGCGTACCGCGACGCGACCGTCGCGGAGCACAGCCTGCGGCTCGTCGTCGCGCACGTGCAGGACGCGATCGACGACGGCCGCGTGCACGAGCGTCCCGACGGCTCGCGCAACGCGCTGCAGACCGTCCCCCTGCTCGACGCGATCACGTCGCACAGGTTCGACGCGGTGTTCGGCGGCGGGCGGCGCGACGAGGAGAAGGCGCGCGCCAAGGAGCGCGTCTTCTCGCTGCGCGACGAGTTCGGCCAGTGGGACCCCCGCCGTCAGCGGCCCGAGCTGTGGGACCTGTACAACGGGCGCCACAAGCCGGGCGAGCACGTCCGCGTCTTCCCGCTGTCCAACTGGACCGAGCTCGACGTCTGGCGCTACATCGAGCGCGAGCGCATCGAGCTGCCGGACATCTACTACTCGCACGAGCGCGAGGTGTTCGCGCGCGACGGCATGTGGCTGGCCCCCGGCGACTGGGGCGGGCCGCGCGACGGCGAGAGGCTCGAGACCCGCACGGTGCGCTACCGCACCGTGGGCGACATGAGCTGCACGGGCGCGGTCGAGTCGACCGCGACCACGGTCGCCGACGTCATCGCGGAGGTCGCTGCGAGCCGGCTGACCGAACGCGGGGCGACGCGCGCCGACGACCGGGCCTCCGAGGCCGCCATGGAGGACCGCAAGCGCGAGGGCTACTTCTGATGACGACGAGCACGACGAACCCCACGACGACCGCCGCTCCCGTCGAGAGGCCCGTCGAGACGCTCGACGACGCGCTCGACGGCGCCGCGCAGCACGCGAGCCGCGAGCTCCTGCGCCTGGCGACCGCGGGCTCGGTCGACGACGGCAAGAGCACGCTCATCGGCCGCCTGCTCTACGACACGAAGTCGGTCCTCGCGGACCAGCTCTCGGCCGTGGAGCGTGCGACCGCCGCCCGCGGAGCCGCAGTCGGCGAGGTCGACCTCGCGCTGCTCACCGACGGCCTGCGCGCCGAGCGCGAGCAGGGCATCACCATCGACGTCGCCTACCGGTACTTCTCCACGGCCCGGCGGGCGTTCGTCCTCGCGGACACCCCCGGCCACGTGCAGTACACGCGCAACATGGTCACCGGCGCCTCGACCGCCCAGCTCGCGATCGTCCTGGTCGACGCGCGCAAGGGCGTGCTGGAGCAGACACGCCGGCACGCGACCGTGGCGGCGCTGCTCGGCGTCCCGCACGTGCTGCTCGCGGTCAACAAGATGGATCTCGTCGACTTCGACGAGGCCACGTTCCGCGCGATCCGCGACGACTTCGCCACGTACGCCCAGGGACTCGGCCTGCCGGACGTGCTCGCGGTGCCCGTGTCGGCGCTCACGGGTGACAACGTGGTCGACCGCTCGTCGCGCACGCCCTGGTACGACGGTCCGACGCTGCTCGAGCACCTCGAGACCGTCCCGGTCTCCGACGTCCGGGCCGACGACGAGCTGCGCCTGCCCGTCCAGCTCGTGATCCGTCCGCGCACGGCGGAGCACCCGGACTACCGCGGGTACGGCGGCCGCATCACGTCGGGCACCGTGCGGGTCGGCGACGCGCTCACGGTGCTGCCCTCGGGCAAGACGAGCGTCGTGACGGGCATCGACGAGTTCGACGGTCCGCTCGAGGCGGCCGCGGCGGGCCGGTCGGTGACGGTCCGCCTCGCGGACGAGCTCGACATCTCCCGCGGCGACGTCCTCGTGCCGACGGGCGCCCGGACGACGGTCGGTCAGGACCTCGTGGGCACGGTCTGCTGGCTGTCCGAGCGCCGCTCGGTGCTGGGCGCCCGCCTGCTGGTGCGCATCGGCACCCGGACGGTGCGCGCCCTGCTGCGCGAGGTCGACGCGCGCCTCGACGTCGACACGCAGACCGTCGAGCTGCTCAGCGGCGTGGACACCGCGCACGCGGTCGACGCGACGGACACGTCGTCGGAGGCGGCACCCTCGGGGCTCGGGCTCAACGCGATCGGGCGCGTCCGCGTGCGTCTGGCCGAGCCCGTCCTGCTCGACGACTACGCCCTGCACCGCGGGACCGGGGCGTTCCTGCTCGTCGACCCGTCCGACGGCACGACGCTCGCGGCGGGCATGGTCGGCCCCACCCTGCTCGACCGACTGGCCCCTGGCGACGGGGGCGAGTCCGACTCGGACTGGCTCGCGGGCGCCGGCATCTGATGCACGGGCTCTTCCTGGACCTGCGCGGACGGCGCGTCGTCATGGTCGGCGGCGGGCCCGTTGCCGCGCGGCGCACGGTGAGGCTCGTCGAGGACGGCGCCGACGTGCTCGTCGTGGCGCCCGCGGTGTGCGAGGACCTCGCGGCGCTGGTCGGCTCCGGCGCGGTCCGCTGGGCGCAGCGTGACTACGCGGACGGGGACCTGGCGGAGGCGTGGCTCGTCCACACCGCGACCGGCGTGCGCGAGACCGACGCGCGCGTCGCTGCGGACGCCGAGGCCGCGCGCGTGTGGTGCGTCCGCGCCGACGACGCCGCGCTCTCGGCGGCGTGGAGCCCCGCCGTCGCCCGCGCGGGTGATGTCACCGTCGCGGTGAGCGCAGGCGGCGACCCGCGCCGCGCGGCCCGGCTGCGGTCCGCGATCGCTGTGCTGCTCGACACAGGCTCGCTCCCCCTGCGCCACCACCGCGCGCCCGCGGCCGGGGGCGTCACGCTCGTCGGTGGCGGGCCCGGCGACCCCGGGCTCATCACGACGAAGGGACGACGCGCACTGGCCGAGGCCGACGTGGTCGTGGTCGACCGGCTCGCGCCGCGCGCGCTGCTCGATGACCTCGACCCGGACGTCGAGGTCATCGAGGCGGGCAAGGCACCGCACGCGCACACGCTCACGCAGGCCGAGATCAACGCCGTGCTCGTCGAGCGGGCGCGCGTCGGCAGGCGCGTCGTGCGGCTCAAGGGCGGCGACCCGTACGTCCTGGGGCGTGGCGGCGAGGAGGTGCAGGCGTGCGTCGCGGCGGGCGTGCCGGTCACCGTGGTGCCCGGCGTGACCAGCGCGATCGCCGTGCCGGGAGCCGCCGGCATCCCCGTGACCCACCGCGGCCTGTCCCGGCAGGTGACGATCCTGTCCGCGCACGACTCGACGCCGCACTGGCCGACCCTCGCCCAGCTCGACGGGACGCTCGTGCTGCTCATGGGCGTGGCACGAATCGGCGCGTACGCCGACGCGCTCGTCGCGCACGGCCGCGACGCCGCGACCCCGGTGGCGGTCGTCGAGAACGGCACCCTGCCCGGCCAGCGCACCACGGTGGGCACGCTCGCGACGATCGCCGACCTGGCGGTCGCCCGCGCGGTGGCGAACCCCGCCGTGATCGTCGTCGGGGACGTCGCCGCGCTGGCAGACGTCCTGTAGCCGGTGCTCGTGAACGGCGGTCCGACGAGCAGGGCTCGGCAGCTCCCGCGCCGGGGGCCTACGGTCGAGCCATGACCGACGCGCCTCCGCTGGACGTGCTGCTCCCCCGGTCCGACCGGACGCCCGTGCGGCTCGAGCCGCGCGCCGACGAGGCGGAGCTCGTGGCCCTGATCGACGAGCGACCCGCCGAGCGGACGCAGCACACCGGGCCGACGCTCGTGGTGCGGGCCAACATGATCACGACGCTCGACGGCGCGGCGACCGGCCCCGACCACGTCACCGGCTCGATCAACGGTCCCGCCGACCTGCGGGTGTTCGAGGCGTTGCGGGTCCTGGCGGACGTCGTGCTGGTCGGCGCGGGCACGGTGCGCCAGGAGCGGTACAACACGCTCACGCTGCCCGAGCCGCTCGCAGCCACGCGCCGCGCGCACGGGCGCGAGGCGCCGATCGAGCTCGCGGTGGTGACCCGATCGGGCGACCTGCCCGACCTGCTGCTCGACGCCGACCGTCCGCCGCTCGTCGTCACGACCGCCGCCAACCCGCGGCTCGACGCGCTGCGCGAACGCGTCGGGGCGGACCGGGTCGTGGTCGCCGGGGACGTCGAGGTCGACCTCGTGGTCACGCTGCGGGCGCTCGTCGACCGCGGGCTGACGAACGTGCTCACCGAGGGCGGACCGTCCGTCCTGGCTGAGCTCGTCGCGCGGGACCTCGTCGACGAGCTGTTCCTCACGTGGTCCCCGGTGCTCACGGGCGGCCCGGCGCCGCGGGTCCTCGACGGCGCGCCGTGGCTGAACCCGCCGCGCGAGGCGGCGCTGCTGCACCTGCTGCACGCCGACGGCGTGCTGCTCGGACGCTGGGGCGTGCGCGCGCCGGGACGGCACGAGTCCAACTAGGCTCGCCACGTGACCGACACGATCCTGGTCCTCATCGAGGACACCCTCGCGCCCGTCGACGTCCAGCACCTGCTCGCGCTGCACGAGGGCGAGGAACTCGCCTACCACGTGCTCGTGCCCGCGGACTCGAACCGTCCTCTGCTACCGACGATCGTGGACAACCTCGGTCTGGGCGAGCTCAAGGACGCTCTCGCCCGGCTCCGCGGCAAGGAGCCGACCCCGACCGAGGCCAAGGCCACTGCGGACGAGCAGCTCAGCGCGACGCTCGCAGAGTTCGCCGCGGCGGGGCGCGCGGCCACCGGCGAGGTCGTCGCGGACGACCCGCTCCCCGCGCTGCGGCAGGCGGTCACCGACGGCGACGCGCGCGAGGTCGCGATCGTCACCTACCCGCACGCCTGGCTGGACACGTTCCACCAGGACTGGGCGTCGCGCGCCCGCGAGGCACTCGAGGTCCCGGTGCTGCACCTGTACTCCGGCACGTCCGAGCTCGGCTGAGCCGCACGGGCACGAGGAGAGCCCGGCGGGATGGTTCCCGCCGGGCTCCTCGTGGCGGCTCCGGCGTCGTTCATCCGGACCCACGCGCAGCGTCAGCCCCGCGTGGGGCCGGAGCCCGTGCGGGTCAGAAGCCCGTGTCCGTCGGTTCGGGGTACCACCGACGGAACTTGCGGATCTGGTTGACCGAGGCCGCCAGGATGTAGAACCGGCGTCGCGGCGACAGGTCCCGCTCGTAGCGAAGCGGGTGGGCCGTCGCACGCGCCTTGATCAGCCGACGGACACGTGCGGCCAGCTGGGGCTCGCGGACGTACCTCAGCAGCAGCCGGTGGGGCAGGATCGAGTAGAGCACCTCGCGGTCGACGACGACGGGCTCGACCGCGTGTCCCTCGATCCGGTCCTCCACGACGAAGCGCACCGGGTTCGCGCCCGCCGCGGTGACGTAGTAGTTGTTCCGCCCGATGCGCGGGTTGACCTCGAAGAACCGGAACGCGCCGGTACGCGGGTCGACCTTGACGTCGAAGTTGGCGAACCCGACGTACCCGGTGCTCGTGAGGAAGCGGTGCGCCTGCTCGAGCATCGCGTCGTCGCGGTAGGTGATCATCGCCGCGGGGTTCCCGAGGCCGGACGGCGTGTGCTCCTCGAGCAGCACGTGCGCGCAGCACGAGAGCGTCACGACCCCACGCTGGTCCACGTAGGCCGTCACGGACCGCATCTGCGTGTCGTCGCCGGGGACGAGCTCCTGCACGACGAAGCGTCCGGCGAAGCCCGCCTCCCGCAGCGAGCGCCACAACGCGGCGAGCTCGGCGGGTGACGAGATCTCGAAGACCTTCTTCTTCCCCTCGAACTCCACGTCCTGGTAGTCCGCGCTGCTCGCCGCCTTCGCGATGAGCGGGTACTCGAGGTCGACCGGCACGTCGGGCTCGCCGGCCCCGAAGCCCTGCACGAGGGTGCGCGGCACGGAGATGCCGAGCTCGGCGCAGATCTCGGCGAACGTCGCCTTGTCGCTGATCCGCGCGAGGAGCTCGGCGGACAGGAACGGCACGGCGTAGAACGGCTCGAGCTCGGCACGGTGCTCGACGACCACGCGCACGAGCCAGTCCGAGTTCGCCATGAGCAGCAGGCGGCGGTCCGGGGTGCGGCGGGCGACGTCGAGCAACCGGTCGACGAGCTGGCGCGGGTCGTGGCCGTCCGCGACGATCTCGTGCCGCACGATCGACGAGTGCTGCACGGGCCCGAGCGCGGCGCCGGCGACGACGATCGACGTCACCCCGTACTGCTCGTGGAACGAGCGGGCAAGGGCGTAGACGCCGATGTCGGCGCCCAGGATGACCGGCTGGAGCGGACGCGCGTCCAGCCGGTCGTCCTGCGGCGTGCCTGCGGCGCCGAGCGGGTCCGTCACGCG
>NZ_BJLQ01000048.1 GCF_006538725.1 Cellulomonas gelida | reverse complement strand
GAGGGCCGGGACCGTCGTGGTCCCGGCCCTCGCCGGTGGTGCTGGTCGTGTCAGGCGGGCTGGAGGCCCGAGCCCCCGTCACCCGACGCCGCGATCGGCGGCGCGGCGGGCAGGTCCCGGCCGGAGCCGGGCGTCCCCGCCGAAGCCCCGACGGGCACCGGCTCCTTGTCGACCGTCCCGCGCGGGACACCGCGGAAGGAGAACTCCCCCAGGAGTCCCTCGCCCTCGGCGTCGACGATCACGAGCTGGCCGGCCTTGAGCTCGCCGAACAGGATCTTCTCGGACAGCGCGTCCTCGATGTCCCGCTGGATCGCGCGGCGCAGCGGCCGAGCACCCAGGACCGGGTCGTAGCCCTTCTCCGACAGCAGCTTCTTGGCCGCGGGCGTGATCTGGATGCCCATGTCCTTGTCGTGCAGCCGCTTGTCGAGCTTGGCGATCATCAGGTCGACGATCTGGAAGATCTCCGGCTGCGAGAGCTGCGGGAAGACCACCACGTCGTCGACGCGGTTGAGGAACTCAGGCCGGAAGTGCTGCTTGAGCTCGTCGTTGACCTTCGCCTTCATGCGCTCGTAGTCGGTGGCGAGCTCGCCGCCGGCCTGGAAGCCGGTCATGACGCCCTTGGCGATGTCCCGCGTGCCGAGGTTCGTCGTCATGATGATGACGGTGTTCTTGAAGTCGATGACGCGGCCCTGCGAGTCGGTCAGGCGACCGTCCTCGAGGATCTGCAGCAGCGAGTTGAAGATGTCCGCGTGCGCCTTCTCGACCTCGTCGAACAGCACGACGGAGAACGGCCGGCGACGCACCTTCTCGGTGAGCTGACCACCCTCGTCGTACCCGACGTACCCGGGGGGCGAGCCGAACAGGCGCGAGACGGTGTGCTTCTCCGAGAACTCGGACATGTCGAGCTGGATCAGCGCGTCCTCGTCACCGAACAGGAACTCCGCGAGCGCCTTGGCGAGCTCGGTCTTCCCGACGCCCGTGGGGCCCGCGAAGATGAACGACCCACCGGGACGCTTCGGGTCCTTGAGGCCCGCACGCGTGCGGCGGATGGCCTGCGAGAGCGCCTTGATGGCCGCGTTCTGGCCGACGACCCGCTTGTGCAGGTTCTCCTCCATGTGGAGCAGCCGGCTGGACTCCTCCTCGGTGAGCTTGAAGACGGGGATGCCGGTGGCGTTCGCCAGCACCTCGGCGATGAGCTCCTCGTCGACCTCCGCGACGGCGTCGAGGTCGCCCGACTTCCAGGCCTTCTCCTTCTCGACGCGCTTGAGGCCGAGCTGCTTCTCCTGGTCGCGCAGGCGCGCGGCCTTCTCGAAGTCCTGCTCGTCGATCGCCGACTCCTTGTCGCGGCGCGTGGTGGCGATCTCCTCGTCCAGCTCACGCAGCTCCGGCGGGGCCGTCATGCGGCGGATGCGCAGGCGCGCACCGGCCTCGTCGACCAGGTCGATGGCCTTGTCCGGGAGGTAGCGGTCGTTGACGTAACGGTCCGCGAGCGTCGCGGCGGCGACGAGCGCGCCGTCCGTGATCGAGACGCGGTGGTGCGCCTCGTAGCGGTCCCGCAGACCCTTGAGGATCTCGATCGCGTGCTGCAGGTTCGGCTCGCTGACCTGGATCGGCTGGAAACGACGCTCCAGGGCCGGGTCCTTCTCGACGTACTTGCGGTACTCGTCGAGCGTGGTCGCACCGATGGTCTGCAGCTCGCCGCGGGCGAGCATCGGCTTGAGGATCGAGGCCGCGTCGATCGCGCCCTCGGCGGCACCCGCACCGACGAGCGTGTGGATCTCGTCGATGAACAGGATGATGTCGCCGCGCGTGCGGATCTCCTTGAGCACCTTCTTCAGGCGCTCCTCGAAGTCACCGCGGTAGCGCGAGCCGGCCACGAGGGCGCCCAGGTCCAGCGTGTAGAGCTGCTTGTCCTTGAGCGTCTCGGGCACGTCGCCGCGCACGATGTCCTGCGCCAGACCCTCGACCACGGCCGTCTTGCCGACGCCGGGCTCGCCGATCAGCACCGGGTTGTTCTTGGTGCGGCGGGACAGCACCTGCATGACCCGCTCGATCTCCTTCTCGCGCCCGATGACCGGGTCGAGCTTGTTGTCGCGCGCGGCCTGCGTCAGGTTGCGCCCGAACTGGTCGAGCACGGCCGAGCCCGAGGGCTGACCCTCGGTGGGCCCGCCTGCGGCGACCGGCTCCTTGCCCTGGTACCCGGACACCAGCTGGATGACCTGCTGGCGCACGCGGTTGAGGTCCGCGCCGAGCTTGTTCAGCACCTGCGCGGCGACACCCTCACCCTCGCGGATCAGGCCCAGCAGGATGTGCTCGGTGCCGATGTAGTTGTGGCCGAGCTGCAGCGCCTCGCGCAGGGACAGCTCCAGCACCTTCTTGGCGCGCGGCGTGAAGGGGATGTGGCCCGACGGAGCCTGCTGGCCCTCGCCGATGATCTCCTGGACCTGGGCGCGCACGGCCTCGAGCGAGATCCCCAGCGACTCCAGAGCCTTGGCAGCGACGCCCTCACCCTCGTGGATCAGCCCCAGGAGGATGTGCTCGGTGCCGATGTAGTTGTGGTTGAGCATCCGCGCCTCTTCTTGGGCGAGGACGACCACGCGACGGGCTCGGTCCGTGAATCTCTCGAACATGTGCACTCCTCACGAGCAGCGTGCTCATCGGGGTACCCACGCGCTCCGGCACGGAGCGCAGGGCCGACGACGATGCGGCGTTGTTCGATGCTAACGGCGGCATGTGCCCGGTACTGCCCGTGTTCGCCGCAGGCGTGAAACCCCGCTCCGACGAGCGCGCGACGGCACCCGACGAGGGCGGTCCGCGGCGCACGCTCGGCCGGATGGGGGACGCCGAGCCGCACTCGTCGATATCCCGCCCGGGCGGCTGCCCACGTCGCCATACTCGGCGCGTGAAGACCACCATGCGCGCGCTGCTGTGCCTCGCGCTGATCGCCGGGTTCTACGTCACGGCCCTGATCGTGCTCCTCGGGATCCTCGGCGTCGCGGTCGCGCTGATCTCGTCGGGCCACGCCGTCGGGGCCAAGCTCGCGTTCTTCGCGGTCGCGGCAGCGATCGGGTTCGTCCTCACGATGCGCAAGGTCAGCAAGGCCCAGAAGCACGAGCCCTCGGGGAGTGCCCTGCCCAGAGACGTCGCCCCCGAGCTGTGGGACGTCGTCGAGGAGCTCGCCGCGGCCGCTCAGACGCGCGTCCCGCGTGAGATCCGGCTCGTCCCCGACCTCAACGCCTTCGTCTCCGAGGACGCGCGCCTCCTCGGGCTCGTCCCGGGCACGCGGCGCCTCTATGTGGGGGTGCCGCTCCTGCAGGCCCTGGACGTCGCGCAGATGCGCTCGGTGCTCGCGCACGAGCTGGCGCACTACTCGAACGGGCACACCCGCCTCGCGCCGATCGCCTACCGAGGGCGCCAGGTCGTGGGCGCCGCTGCCGGCGAGGTCACGGGGTTCGCAGGCTGGGTGCTGCGCGGCTACGGCCGGCTCTACCTGCTCGCGTCCGCCGCGATCAGCCGCCGGCAGGAGCTCGAGGCCGACGCGGTCTCGGTGCAGGTCGCCGGCCGCGAGGTCGCCGCAGAGACCCTGCACGAGATGGAGGTCCTCTCGGCCGCGTGGACGTTCTACTTCGACCGGTACGTGTCGGTCGCGTGGGACGCCGGCCTCGCGCCGACGAGCGACGCGATGTTCGACGGCTTCGCGGCTCTGCTCGCCGCGCGGCAGGACGAGCTCGACCGGCTGCGCACCCTCGCCCCGCCGTCGCAGGAGTCGCGGTGGGACAGCCACCCGTCGACGTCGGCCAGGATCGCGGCGATGGGCGCGGTCGCCTCTCCAGCGCTCACCCGCGACACGCGACCGGCCGGCGTGCTCGTGCGAGGGCTCCCGGCCCTCACCGCGATGCTCGCCGAGGTCGTCGTGAAGTATGCAGACCGCGAGCGGCTGCCCTGGGAGCTGCTGACCCCGCGGGCGAGGGCGGCGAGCGCGCAGCACTCGGCCGACATCGTGTTCCGTGCCGTGGGCCGCCGCGTGGGAGTCGAGCGCGGCTCACTGCGTGACCTGCTCGAGCTGACGGAGGCCGACCGCCTCGACGACGTGCTGCAGGCGCTCGACCTCGACGCCTCGGCCGGCCCCGATGCGGACGGCGACACCGCCGCGACGGTCGTGTGGACGGCCGTCCTGCAGTGCGCGCTCGCCACGAGCGGCGCAGCACGGTGGGAGCACCGCTGGGACGCGGGCGACCCGTTCGTCGGACCCGACGGCGCGCCCTACGACGTCCGGCCGCTCGCACTGCTGGGCGCCGGCGGCCCGCGCGGCGCCGCAGAGCTGCGAGGACGTCTCGCCGATCTCGGGGTGGACCTCGACGCGATCGGAGCGTCCGCGGAGGCCGACGCTCGCGGCTCCGCCATCGTCGCAGGCGTCGCGAACGTCGTGGTCGACGGTGAGCAGTACGACGTGCTCGTGCTGACCCACGGGCTCGTTCTCGTGCCGTGCCCGAAGGTGTACAACCAGGGTCGCAACCGGCTGCGCGAGCTCGCTGCCAGCGCCGCTCCCGCCGACATCGCCGCCCAGAACTGGTTCGTGCCGTTCGAGGACGTGGTTTCGGGCCGAGTCAGCAAGCGATTCCCCGTCGGGGTGGAGTTCGCCCTGCACGACGGGACCACCCTGGGCCTGAGGACGAAGCTGGACAGCCAGGAGCTCACCTCGGGCAGCAGCATCGCCCTGCAGGACGTGGCGAAGCGGTTCGCCCCCGTCCCCGTCGCCACCTGACCGCCCCGACCGCACGTCAGGGATACCCCCGGGAAGAACCGGGGGTATCCCGGATAGTCCGGATCGCTCCTGAGTCGTCAGTGTGTCTTTGAGCGCCCCTGCGCGGGCGCACTCCCTCACTCTCGACGCCGATCAGGGGACGTGTCATGGCCAAGGTCGCCGGGTGGATCACCCATCGCTACGTGAAGTACGTCGTCATCGCGTTCTGGCTGGGTGCCGTCGCGCTGCTCGGCCCGCTCGCCGGCAAGCTGACGGGCGCGCAGGACAACGAGGCCGCGAGCTGGCTCCCGAAGGACGCGGAGTCCACGCAGGTGCTCGAGAAGGCGGAGGCATTCGTCCCCGCGGACACCGCGCCCGCGGTCGTCGTGTTCGAGCGCAAGGGCGGGCTGACCGCGGACGACGAGGCGGCGATCGCCGACCACGTCGCCGCGTGGGGCTCGATCGACCGGCTCGCAGGCGAGATCGTCGGGCCCGTGACGTCGCAGGACGGCGAGGCGGCCCAGGTCATCGTCCCGATCGAGCTGACCGACTGGGACGAGTCGATCGTCGTCGTCGACGACCTGTTGGCCGCAGCCGACGACGACCCCGCGGGCCTGGCCATGCACGTGACCGGACCCGTCGGCGGTGCCGCCGACTCGGCGAAGGCGTTCGAGGGCATCGACTCGACCCTGCTGTTCGCGGCGGCGGGCGTGGTCGTCGTGATCCTGCTGCTGACGTACCGCAGCCCCGTGCTGTGGCTCCTGCCGGTGGTGTCCGCGGGCGTGGCGCTGACCGTCGCGCAGGCGGCGGTGTACCTGCTCGCCGAGTACGCGGACCTCACCGTGAACGCGCAGAGCGCGGGCATCCTGACGGTGCTGGTGTTCGGTGCGGGGACCGACTACGCGCTGCTGCTGACGGCCCGATATCGCGAGGAGCTGCGCAAGCACACCGACCGGCACGAGGCGATGGCCGTCGCGCTGCACCGCGCCAGCCCCGCGATCATCGCGAGCGGCGCGACCGTGGCCGTCGGCATGCTGTGCCTGCTGTTCGCGACGATGAGCTCGACCGCAGGCCTCGGGCCGGTGGCCGCCGCCGGGATCGTCGTGTGCCTGCTCGTCATGCTGACGCTGCTGCCCGCGCTGCTCGTCGTCCTGGGCCGGTGGGTGTTCTGGCCGCGCGTGCCGCACGTGGGCGACGCCGAGCCGACCGAGCACGGCTTCTGGGCGCGCGCCGGTCAGCGCATCGCGGTGCACCCGCGGCGCACGTGGATCGGCACGGCCGTGGTCCTGGCGATCGCGTCCGTGGGCATCCTGCAGCTCAACGCGACGGGCCTGACGACCGAGGAGTCGTTCCGCAGCGAGCAGCCCTCGATCGTGGGCGAGAAGGTGCTGTCGGCGCACTTCCCGGGCGGTGCCGGGTCGCCCGTCGTGGTCATCGCAGAAGGCGCGGCCGCCGACGACGTGCACACGGCGCTCGCGGCCGTGGACGGGATCGACCCGACGACCGTGACCGAGCCCGTCGTCAAGGACGGCGTCGCGTACCTCGAGGGCACGCTCACGAGCGAGCCCGACTCCGACGCCGCCTACGACACCGTCGACCGCGTCCGCGACGCCGTGCACGCCGTGCCGGGGGCCGAGGCGGTCGTCGGCGGGGAGACCGCGACGAACCTGGACGTCCAACGCGCGTCCGCACGCGACAACGCGGTGATCATCCCGATCATCCTGCTCGCGGTGTTCCTGATCCTGGTCCTGCTGCTGCGCGCGGTGGTCGCGCCGCTGGTCCTCATGGGCACCGTGGTCCTGTCGTTCGGTGCCGCGCTCGGCGTCTCGGCGTTCATCTTCCAGAACGTGTTCGGGTTCGCCGGCGCCGACTCGTCGTTCCCGCTGTTCGTGTTCGTGTTCCTCGTGGCACTGGGGATCGACTACAACATCTTCCTCATGACCCGCGTCCGCGAGGAGGCGCAACGGCTCGGACACCGGCGCGGGTCACTCGTCGGGCTCGCGGCCACGGGCGGTGTGATCACGTCCGCCGGGCTGGTGCTCGCGGGGACGTTCGCGACGCTCGGGACGCTGCCCGCGGTCGCGTTCGCCGAGATCGGGTTCGCGGTCGCGTTCGGGGTGCTGCTCGACACGCTCGTCGTGCGGTCCGTGCTCGTCACGGCGCTCAACCTCGACATCGGCCCGACGATGTGGTGGCCGAGCCGCCTGGCCCGCCGCCCCGAACCGCAGCCCGCCGCCATCCCGCAACGGGTGCCCGAGCCGGCCGCCTGACCCACGCGACGTCGGAACCGCCCCCGCGGCTCACGGGGGCGGTTCCGTGCTCAATGCGTGTAGTCCGGACCGACGCGTGCTGCCCACGGCGTCTCGGGCTGCCGCGACCACACCCGCGCCCGCTCAGTCGTCCCGTACGGCTGCACGCTCACCTCCGCGAGCAGGAGCCGGTCTGGCAGGTTCGCCTCCGCCCAGGCGATCACTGCCGTGACGTCCCTCGCTCCCGCGACCAGGTACGTCGCCTCGCCCGCCACGTCCTCGAGCTCGCCCTCGACCGGTCCAGTCAGGAACGTCACGAGGTAGGTGGGGCGGACGTCGGCCACCCGACCCTCAGGCAGCCGACCGAGCACCGGCTCCAGCGCAGAGCTCTCGATCATCCCTGCAGACATCCCGACCTCGTACTCGTGAAGACGACCCCATCGGGCGCGATGCCCGAAGGCACCGTGCTCGTCACCACGTTCCGCCCTTTCCACGTACCGCACCCCGAGCCACCTGAGTACATCAGTGGCACGTACCACGTGTGCTTCGTTCCATCGGTCTTGATGGCGAACGTCCCGTACCTCGTCGCACACACCGCGCCATCCTCGTTCAGCGTGCCGTTCATGTGCACCTTCACAGCCCGCGGCGATCCCGCACCGGGTGCCCGAACCGGCTGCCTGACCTACGCGACGTCGGAACCGCGCCCGCGGCCCACGAGGCGGCTACTCGGACCTCAGACAGCCGACCGGGCCGTCGCGGACGCTTGTCCACAGACGGGCGGACACCACCCCGCGCCGCGTCCCGATTGAGTAGTTTCGCCCCATGTCTCGCGCCGCTGCTTCGTTGGTGATGGTCGTCGCGGTCCTGCTCGCTGCAGGCTGCACGTCGCAGGGCCCTGAGCCCGTCGCGTCGGCGACCTCGGGCCCCAGTGCGACGGCGAAGGCCTCGCCGACTCCCACGCCGACACCAGAACCCACGCCGGACGTCGTTGTGACCAGCGGGCCGGACCAGGACGTGACCGTCGCACCCACGCCCCCCGCTGCTCTCGACGGTCCGGCCACCGCAGACAACGCCATGCTTGTCGGGAAGTACTTCATCCAGCTCATCCCCTACGTGATCGCCACGGGCGAGACTGCGCAGTGGGACGCGTTGTCGGGTCCGGACTGCAAGTTCTGCGCCAGCGCGCGAGAACTTGGGCTGGAGGTTGCCACCGAAGGGCAGCGGGTGACCGGTGGCGCGATCGACGTCGGCTTCGGCCATGCCTCCGAGGCGGAGGAAGAGGGCGTCTTCTCGGCGAGCATCGACTACGTCGAACACCCCTCTCAGCGGATCGCGGCCGACGGCACGGTCCTCAAGGACTACCCCGAGGCGACGACCGCAAGGGCGCACCTCGAACTCCGCTGGGCTGAAGGCTCCTGGAAGATCCTGGGCGCGAGCAGCGACGATCTTGGGTCGGCCTGATGCGCCGCGCGTTCGTCTCGTCTGTGGTGCTGGTTCTGGCGTTCACGGCAGCATCCGCGGTTCCCGCATTCGCCAGTGCTAGCACCGAGCTCGAAGACGACGAGGCGCACCTCACTGACGCGTTCAAGGCGAATCTCGAGCTACGGCATTGGAGGGCCCACCCGGATCCTCTGGTCGAGTACGCCCACGCCCCGTTGTGCAACGTGGGCTCGCAGTACCTTGCCCCCGGGATCGACGGCGAGTGCTCACCACCCAACGGCACCGTTCCGGTGCCCGCGTGCGGAGACGACTCGCCCGTCGAGCCGCTCTGGCGCCGCACCCGCCCATCGGCCGCATCGGACAACTGGTCGCGGTGGGAGATGCTGGCCGGCTGGGCGTGTCCCCAGGACCTGCTCCCGCCGTTCCCGCAGGCCGACTTCCGGCGCCTGAAGATCGACCCCCTGGCGGCGCATCGGCAGCCCGGACGCGACGAGGTGCTGGTCAACAAGCCGCTGATCGTCTACGCCGACGCCGAGCACCGCACGTTCCGCACGAGCCTGTTCACCTACGGGATCGACGTCGACGTGTACCCCGTCGAGTACGCGTGGGACTTCGGCGACGGCGAGACCCTCACCACCACCTCGCCGGGCAGCCCGTACCCGTCGTTCGACGTCGCTCACACGTACCGGGAGGCGACCTCCGCGACCGTCGTCCTCACGACCACATGGAAGGGCACGTACCGCGTGGACGAGGACCCCGACGGCGAGTGGCGCGACATCTCCGGGACCGCGACGACCACCACGACACTCGACCCCTTCGACGTGATCGAGCTCCGCAGCCGCCTCGACGGCTGACCACGGCAGCACTCGTCGTACGGTCGTCTCATGCCGCGCCCCATCGCCACCACGACCCCGGTCCCGCTCGACGACCTGCTCGACTTCGTCCGGCCGCGCCACCACCTGATCCTCGTCACGACGCGTGCCGACGGCAGCCCGCAGGTCTCCCCCGTCTCCGGCGGCGTCGACGACGCGGGCCGCATCGTCATCTCCACGTACCCGGGCCGCGCCAAGACGCGCAACGCCGAGCGTGACCCCCGCGTCAGCGTGTGCGTGCTGTCCGACGACTGGAACGGCCCATGGGTGCAGGTCGACGGCACCGCGCAGGTGCTGCACATGCCCGAGGCCGAGGACGCGCTCGTCGACTACTACCGCTGCATCGCCGGCGAGCACCCGGACTGGGACGAGTACCGCGCCGCGATGCGGCTGCAGGGCAAGAGCCTGCTGCGCATCACCCCGGTCCGGTGGGGACCGCTCGCGACGGGTGGCTTCCCGGCGGAGGTCGCGGCCCGCCTCGACGCGCAGGGCTGAGCACGTGCCGCACCATCACGACGACCCGACGATCACGGTCCTGACCGGCGCCGGCATCTCCACCTCGTCGGGCATCCCCGACTTCCGCGGGCCGCAGGGCGTGTGGACGCGCGACCCGGCCGCGGCCGAGCTGCTGGAGATCGGCCGCTACGTCCGCGAGCGCGACGTGCGGGTGCGCGGCTGGCGGGCGTGGGCGGAGCACCCGACGTGGCACGCGCAGCCCACGGCCGCCCACCGGGCGCTGGCGGAGCTCGAGCAGGCGGGCGACCTCATCGCGGTCCTCACGCAGAACTTCGACGGCCTGCACCAGGCGGCCGGCTCGTCCGACGACCGCACCGTCGAGCTCCACGGCTCGCTCGCCACGACCTCGTGCCTGCGGTGCACGACGACCTGGCCGACGACCGACGTGCTCGCGCGCCTGGCCGACGATCCCGACCCGCTGTGCACCGAGTGCGGCGGCATCCTCAAGCCCGATGTCGTGTACTTCGGCGAGCAGCTGCCCGATGACGCACTGCAGCACGCCGTCGCCGCTGCGACCGACGCCACGACCTTCGTCGCGATCGGCACGACCCTGACCGTGCAGCCCGTCGCGAGCCTCGCCGCGCTCGCCGTCGACTCGGGCGCGCGCCTCGTCGTCGTCAACGCCGAGCCCACGCCCTACGACCACCTGGCCGACGAGGTCATCCGCGACCCCATCGACCAGGCCATCCCCACGCTGATGGAACGACTTCGCTCCTGAACCGTCGAGCGAGCAGGCCGGCCCCGTCGGCTTCCGCTGAGGAGGCTCCGATCGAGTCCCCCCGGGAGGGCGATCGCCCCTCCGCCCTAGTACTTCCAGCCAATGAGCGAGTGGGGGAAGACCTGGTTGGCCACTCCGTTGAGCTTGATGTCGATGTGCAGGTGAGGCCCCGTCACGCAGCCCTTGTTGCCGGAGTATCCGAGCAGGTCGCCAGCATTCACCGCCTGGCCGTTGCTCACCGAGAAGCTGTCCAGGTGGGCGTAGTCGAAACGGTAGGTCGCGCCGTCGCGGTTCGAGGTAACGATCAGGTCTTGCTGGACACGCCCGATGGCTGCGGGGACGGGGCACCACTTCGCCTCGACCTTGTACGCGGCGGGGATGCTCACCGCGCCGCCGTACATGGCGTAGACGGGGGTGCCGATCGGGACGGGGAAGTCGTCGCCGTTGTGCCCGGAGTACGTCGTCAGGGTGGCGTGCGGCTGGATGGGGAAGACCCAGCCGTTGATCCCCGGCAAGGGCGTCGACGGCACGGAGGATCCGTTGCAGTTCGGCTCGGAGGCGACGAACCCGATCGTCCCCTTCGGCACCAGGCCGTTGACCGTGGTCTTGAAGTCCGCGTCGGGCACCCAGTCGCCCCACAGGAGACGGTGCCAGGTCGAGGTCTTCGTCGTCCCGGGGGTGGCGCTGCCGTCCACGGCCTGGCCGTTGGTGACGCCGCAGACCACCGGTAGGCGCGTGGCCACCGGGTACACCTTGAACAGGGTGCTCGTCAGGTTCGGTGCCGATTGGCTCTGCGTCCCGGGCTGACCGTTGGCCGTCGAGCCCGTGTACACGGAGAGCCAGCCGACCACGTTGCGCGCCCAGACCGCCTTGCCGGCAGCGTCGTAGATGACGAGGTTCCCGTCATCCTGGACGGCGAGCACCGTTCCGCCGGTTCCCCAGGAGCCCGAGTCCCACCGTGGCGTGCCCGCAGCGTTGCGGCTCACGAGGTTGCCGTCGCTCTGCATGACGACGTGGTTGGCGTCGCCACCGCCCGTCGACCAGGTGGCGCCCGACGGGCCGTACTCGACGAGGTTCCCGTCGCCCTGCATCACGAGGGTGTAGCTCCCGTTCGGGGACCGCAGGGACCTGCCCGCGTTGAGGACCTCGTCGCTGCGGAGCTGGTCAGTCGCCAGGACCGTCACCGCTGCCGAGGTCACGGTCTTCGATGCGTAGCCGGTCCGCGACCCCGTGACGCGGACCGCGACTCCCGCGCCCTCGTCGTCGAAGGTCAGCCTGTACGTCTTGCCCGTCGCGCCGGGGAGCGCGGAGCCGTTGCGCAGCCACTGGTACGTGATCTTCGCGGTCGGCGACCATGTGCCAGGGTTCGCCGTCAGGGTGCCGCGGACGGTCGCGGTGCCGACGATCTTCGGCTTCGGAGCTGACACGAACCTGGCGGTCTTGACGGCTGCAGTCGGCTTGCTCGTCCTGCTGACGGTCTTGTAGTTGGCCTTCCTGCCCGTCACCTTCACCGTGATCAGCTTGCCCGCGTCCGCGGGGGCGAGCTTGTAGGTGGTCTTCGTCGCTCCAGCGATCGCGACCCCGGAACGCTTCCACTGGTAGGTGAGCTTCACGGGGGCGGGCCTCCACGTGCCTGACCGTGCGGTCAAGGTCGCGCCGACCTGCGCCGTTCCCGTCACGGTGGGCCTCGGACTGGCGGTGAACGTCCTCGGGGAGCTGGCGTCTGCCGGCGCCACCACGACGAAGAGCAACGCGAGCGCCGCCGCGACGACGAGGGCCGCGTGCCGACCCAGTACTCGAAAGCCGACAGAGGGCATCGCGCACTCCCACCTTCTCCAGCATCCAGGTAGGCGGAGCGGAGCGCGCCGCACGTGAGGAACGGTAGCGACGGCAGGGCGGGCGAGGAGCCAGTTCCACCCATGTCAGCCTGTTGGGTGAACGGCTGACCGCCGCCGCTGCACGTTCTCATCCGCGTCTCATGCCGACCAGGCACGATGAGCGCATGGTGCGAGAGGTGCGGACGTGGCTGGCGGTGGGCCTCGTCGTGCTCGCGCTCGGTGCCGGCTCCTACGCGCTGACGGTCGCGCTGTCCGCGCCGGGGGACCGCTCGATCGGCGAGCCCGTCGTCGTGACCCCCGCGGGAACGAGCCCGAGCACCGATCCGACGCCGTCGCCGACCACCACGGGCACCCCGAGCCCCACCCCGACGTCCACATCCGGGGCGCCCAGGACGCCCGCGCCCGTCGACCTGCCCACCCCTCGGGACCCGGACGACGACGATGACGACGACGACGACGACCACACGCCGGACCCCGATGACGATGACGACGAGCGCGACCGTGACTGAGGCGCCGTCGCGCCGCCCGCGGCGCACCGTGCGGACGAAGGTCGTCGCGGTCACGCTCGCGACCACAGCGCTCGGGCTGCTGGGCGCCGGGCTGACGACGTACGCGATCCAGCGTCAGGACGTCGACGACCGCATCGAGAGCGAGCTCACGCGCGCCGCGCAGCAGTTCCGCGGCATCGCGCAGGCCAACGCGGACCTGCCGGTCGACGGCATCCTGCGCGCGGCGATGCAGCAGACGCTGCCGGACCCGAGTGCGGGCAGCATCGCGCTCGTCGACGGCTCCCCGGCCTGGTACGCGCCCACGACCGTCGCGGTCCGGCTCGAGGACGACCCGCAGCTCGTCGCCCTGCTGCGCGAGGTGCCCGCGGGGGACCAGGTGCGGCTGCGGACGGTCACGACCGACCGTGCCCAGTACCGCGTGGTGACGGTCCCGGTGACCCTCGACGACCCTGCGGCCCCGGCGGGGCTCTTCGTCGCGGCGACGGTGCGTGACCTCGAGATCGCGGCGCTGGACGACACGTGGCGCACGTACACGTTCGTCGCGGCGGGCGCGCTCGCGGCCACGGGCGTCGTCGCGTGGGTGCTGCTCGGGCGGGTGCTGCGGCCGCTGCGCGCACTGCGGGAGACCGCGGCGAAGGTCGACGAGGGCACCCTCGACGCGCGCGTGCCGGTGACCACCGACGACGACGTGAGCGAGGTCGGGCACACCGTGAACGCGATGCTCGACCGGCTGCAGGCGAGCATGTCGGCGCAGCGACGCCTGCTCGACGACGTGGGGCACGAGCTGCGCACGCCGCTGACGGTGATCGGCGGGCACCTGGAGCTCATGGACGTCGACGACGCCGACGACGTGCGCGCCACGCGCGAGCTCGCGCTCGACGAGGTCGACCGCATGGGCCTGCTCGTCGACGACCTGCTGGTGCTCGCCGTCGCCGACCGCGACGGGTTCGTCCAGCCCGCTCCGACGCACGTCGGGGTCCTGACCGACGAGGTGCTCGACAAGGCCACCGGCCTCGGTGCGCGCACGTGGCGGGTCGACAAGCGCGCCGACGTCGAGCTGCTCGTCGACGCACGTCGCCTCACGCAAGCGTGGCTGCAGCTCGCGAACAACGCGGTGAAGTTCTCCGCGGACGGCACGACGATCACGCTCGGCTCGGCCGTCGCCGACGGCACGCTGCGGCTGTGGGTGCGCGACGAGGGCGTCGGCATCGCACCGGAGCGTCAGGCGCGGATCTTCGAGCGGTTCGAGCGCGCGCCGGAGTCCGCGGGGACGGTCGGCGCGGGGCTGGGGCTGGCGATCGTCGCGGCGATCGCACGGGCGCACGGCGGTGACGTGGGGGTCTCGTCGGAGCCCGGGATCGGGTCGACGTTCGTCGTCTCCGTCCCGGCCGTCCCGGTATCCACGGGCCGGTCCGACGAGAGTGGCGACGACGAAGGGGCGGACGCATGAGCGGCGTGCTGGTGGTGGAGGACGAGGCACGCATCGCGTCGTTCGTCGCGAAGGGGCTCAAGGCCGCGGGCTACGCACCCACGGTCGTCGGGACGGCGCGCGAGGCGCTCGACCTCGCCCTCACCGGCGACATGGACCTCATGGTCCTGGACATCGGCCTGCCCGACGGCGACGGGTTCGACGTGCTCCGCCAGGTGCGCGCCGCGGGCTCGCGGCTGCCGGTCATCATCCTCACGGCGCGCAGCTCGGTGGAGGACACCGTCGCCGGGCTCGAGGGCGGCGCCGACGACTACATGCCCAAGCCGTTCCGGTTCGAGGAGCTGCTCGCGCGCGTGCGCCTGCGGCTGCGCACCGAGGCGGACTCGCCCGACGACACGACCGTGCTGCAGCGCGGTGCGGTCACCCTCGACCTGCGCTCGCGTCGCGCGACTGTCGACGGACGCAGCGTGGACCTGTCCGCGCGCGAGTTCGCGCTCGCCGAGACGTTCCTGCGCAACGCCGGCACGGCGCTGTCGCGCGAGCAGCTGCTCTCGCGCGTGTGGGGGTACGACTTCGACCCGTCGTCGAACGTGGTGGACGTGTACGTGCGCTACCTGCGCACCAAGCTCGGCGCGGAGCTCATCTCGACGGTCCGTGGGGTCGGGTACCGCTTCGAGGCATGAGCCGCGCTCGGGCCCCGTCAGGCCAGGCACGCCTCGGCGATGGTGAGCAGCCGCTCGGAGTCGTCCACCGGGGCCTCCGGGTCGGCGGGCAGCGCACCGGCCGCCAGCGACAGCAGCACACCGGCCACCCGCACCCGCAGCGCGTCGGGGTCGACGAACGCCGCCGCCTCACCCGTCCAGCGCAGCGCGGTCGCCGCGAGCGCGGGAGTCATGGGCCGCACCGCGTGCAGGTGCGCGAGCAGGCACCCGAGGTCGTCGACGAGGTGCCCCGGCCCGACGGTGTCGACGTCCAGCAGACCGCAGACCCGGCCGGCGTCGTCGACCAGCAGCTGCGCCTCGTGCAGGTCGCCGTGCGTGGGGACGGTCGGGCCGGCGTCCGTGCGCCGCAGCCCTGACCGCACCCCGGCGGCGACCGCGTGGGCGCGTCCCTCCAGTGCCGGACGGACCTCGAGCGCACCGGCGTAGGCCCGCGCGCGCGACGACCACGGACGACGCGTCGGCAGGTCGAGGACCGTGGGCGGGAACGCCAGCACGGGGGCGAGCACGTCCGCGAGCGCCGGCGTGCAGCCCGCGACGAGCGCGTCGAGCAGGGGGACCCCGTCGATGGCCTCGAGCACCACGAGCCCGTCGTCGGACGCGTGCGCGACGCGCGGCACGGGGACGCCCGCGTCCGCCAGCAGGCGGTGCCGCCCGACGACGTCCGCGGCGTTGCCGTCACCCGGCCGCAGCACCTTGACGAACCACGGCACACCGTCCCGCTCCGCCCGGACCACGGCCCGGCGCAACGGTCGGTACCCGACGAGCTCCAGCGCCGTGACGGGACCCGCACCGGGCAGCGCGTCCGCCAGCCGGTGCGGGTCGCACGCGCGGCCCAGCGCGGGCAGCACCGGGTCCTGCGGGTGCCGCCACACGACGACGACCCCGGCCGGCCCGCGCGCCACCAACGTCCCCGGCACGTCCCGCGGGCAGGTCCGCGACGTCGTCGCGAGCAGGTACTCGTGACGGCCGTCCGCGGTCTGGACGACGTAGCCCACGGTCACGCCGTCGCCCGGGCGATGGTGCACGGCGTCGACTCTCCACGACGCGATGCCGGTGCCGCTCGTCGCGAGCGCCGCGGCCAGCAGGTCGCCGGCGGCCGCGTGCGTGAGCACCGCGAGGGCCTCGGCCTCGTCGGGCCGATCGTCGGGCCGTTCGTCGTGCTGCCCGTCGTTCCGCTCGTCGGGCGGCTCGTCCGACCACGCGCTGCCGCGGGAGTCCGCCCACCGCCCGTGCGACCCGGTCGAGGGCGGGTCCGGCGCGGGCTCCCAGCTCGACGCGACCGGCACGGAGGCTCCCCCGGCGGCCCGACGGTCACCGACCGTCGGGCGCGCAGCACCACGTGCGGGCCGGGGCGTCATGGAGGTCAAGCCTGCCAGGGCGGTCAAGCGGCGCCTGGGGCTTCTGTCCGTTTCCGTCAGTCCGCGCTCGCGGCGCTGACCGGCGAGGCCGGGCTCGCGGGGGTGGCGGGGGTGACCGGGCTGGCCGGGCTCGCGGCCGTCACCGGGCTCGCGGGCGTCACAGACGTCGCGGTGCTGGCAGGTGTGGCCGGGCTGGCGGCCGTGGTCGCGCTGGCGGGCGTCACCGCCGACGCGGGGGTCAACGCGGTGACGGTCGTGACGACCGACGAGTTCTGCGTGCGCGTCGGGTCCGTCGCACCGGCCGACGGGGTGGGGGTCGCGCTCGGGGCGTCGCTCGGGGTGCCGACCGAGGTCGCGCTGTCCGTCGGCGTGTCCGTCGGCGCGTCGGTCGGGACCGACGAGGTCGTCGTGTCCGGCGACGGTGTGGTGCTCACGGCGAGCGCGCTGCCACCGGCGACTGCGACGGCGCTGAGCGTGCCGGAGATGATCCAGACCGAGCGGGGAAGGGTGCGCATGAGGGGCCTCTTTCGTCGTGCCGCGGCCTGTCCGCGACACCACCGACTCTCGGGGCGGTCCATGAGGCCAGCAGGAGGCCCGCATGAGAGAGCTCTCATCCTGTGTCGGGCCGCGTGGTTAGGCTGCTGCGGTGAGCATCGACGCCGACGCGCGGACCGACGAGGGCACGCCGCCGGCGACCCCCGCCGCGGTCCCGCGCCGCGCGCGCCGCCGCTGGCGCCGTCGGCTCGGCATCGCCGCGGCGCTCGTCGTGCTCCTGCTCGTACCGCTCGCATGGGTGCAGGGCGCGGGCCAGGCGCGGCTCCGCACGCAGGAGACTGTCCAGGACGCACCCGTCGCGCTCGTGTTCGGCGCCGGGCTGCGGCCCGACGGCTCGCCGTCGACGTACCTGCGCCGCCGGCTCGACGCGGCGCAGACGCTGTACGAGTCGGGCAAGGTCCAGGTGATCCTCGTCAGCGGCGACAGCGGCTCGATCGGCCACGACGAGCCGACGGCCATGCACGACTACCTCGTCGCGGCGGGCGTCCCGACGGGTGCGGTCGTGCTCGACTACGCGGGCTTCGACACGCACGACACGTGCGTTCGTGCGCACCGCGTGTTCGGCGTGGACGCGGCGGTCGTGCTCACGCAGGACTACCACGTGCGGCGCGCGGTCTTCTCATGCTCGGCCGCCGGGATCGACACGCAGGGCATCGGCGTCTCGTCGGCGAGCGTGCGGCCCGAGCAGCTCACCCAGTGGCGGCTGCGCGAGGTTCCGGCCTCGTACAAGGCGTGGTGGGACGGCCTCACGGGGCGTGACCCGGTCTACCTGGGCCCTGCGGAGACGGGCGTGCAGGACGCCCTGCGCGACTCCTGAGACGATCGGGTGTGCCCGCGACAACCTCCGCCTCCCCTGACCAGACGCCTGACCCGACCCCTGAGCCGACCCCCGCCGAGCCCGCCGAGCCCGCCGTCGAGCGGCGCGACACCGACCAGCTCCTGGCCGACCTCGCCACCAGGCTCGACGCGAGCGGCGTGCGGCTCGTCGCGCTCGACATGGACGGGTCGCTGCTCGACGACGCCAAGCAGATCCCCGACGGGTTCTGGCCGGTGCTCGACGCGCTCGTCGCCCGCGGGGTCGTCGTGTGCCCCGCCTCGGGCCGGCAGTACGCGACGCTGCGCGAGCAGTTCGGGCGCGACGACCTGACCTACGTGGCGGAGAACGGCGCGATCGTCGTGCGGCGGGGCGAGCCGGTCGCGGTCGCCGGGCTGGCCCGGGCGAGCGCGCGCCGGGCGGTGGACCTCGTGCGCGGGGCGGTGCGCGACGGCGCCGACCTCGGCACCGTGCTGTGCGGCGTCCGGTCCGCGTACGTCGAGCGCACCGACAAGGCGTTCCTCCAGCACGTGCGCCCGTACTACCGCCTCCTGCAGCACGTCGACGACCTGGACGCCGTCGACGACGAGGTGCTCAAGGTGGCGGTCTTCGACTTCGGCCCGGCCGAGCTCGGCGCGGGTCCTCTGCTCGCACCGCTCGACGGACCGGACCGCGTGCTGGTGTCCGGGACCCACTGGGTCGACGTCATGGGCCCCGACGCCGACAAGGGCCACGCGCTGCGCTGGCTGCAGGCCGAGCTCGGGATCTCGTCGGCGCAGACCATGGCGTTCGGCGACTACTTCAACGACGTCGGCATGCTCGAGGCCGCCGACTGGTCCTTCGCCATGGCGAACGCGCACCCCGACGTCCGCGCGATCGCGCGCTTCATCGCCCCGTCCAACAACGACGACGGCGTCGTCCGCACCCTCCGAGCCGCCTTCTCCCTCCCCTGACCCCCGCCCCACGCGACCACCACTCACCCCGAACCAGCGACTGCTCCGGGAATCCACCCCGTCGGCCGGAGCAGACACAGCGTCACGCAACGACCCAGCGGACACTCCGGCCCCGGAGCGGTGAGCCTGAGCAGGCGT
>NZ_BJLQ01000047.1 GCF_006538725.1 Cellulomonas gelida | reverse complement strand
CCCCTGTCGACCCAGCGCGTGCTCCGGCTCCCGGCGGGACTGGCCTGAGCATCCGCTGGCTCGCGGCGTCACCGCTCCCGACTAGCGAGTGCGTGGCGCTGGCCCACAGCGCGACCCCACAGCGCGAGCCAGCGTCTGCTCCGGGGGACGGGCGCCCGTGCACGACGAGGGATGCGTGCGCTCGGTGGTCAGCGGTGGTACGCGAGGGCTCGGCGGATCTGGCGCGGGATCGTCATGGCCCCGAGGTCCGGCCATGCGAAGCGAAGGAGGTCGACCCAGCCGACGGTCGCGATGCGGTTCTGGCGCTGACGGTCGGCCAGCACCGCGTCAGGCGAGGTGTGGAACTCGTCACCGTCCAGCTCGGCGACCAGCCAGCGACCACCCTTCAGCCGCCAGCCCATGTCCCCGCGAAGCGTGCCGCCCTGGTCGGGCGGCACGATCTCGAGCTGCAGCACGTCGGGCGGGACCCCGTCGTCGATGCACTCCAGCCGAGCGAAGCTCTCGAACGGCGACTCGGCCCGACCGTCGACGAACGGCCACCAGGTCCGCACACGCTGGACCCCGCGCCTGCCCCCCATGCGCGCAGGCAGCGACGCGACCTCGTCCGACGAGAGCAGGCCGCGGTGCACGACGTCGTCCATCACCGCCAACCCGTTGCGTCGGGGCAGCTCCGGCAACGCCCTCACCAGGGCATCGGCAAGGGTGGCGATCTGGCGACCGCCCAGCTCGACGGTCACCACCGGGTCGAAGCACCGCAGCCTGACGCCGTCGCGAGCGTGGCGCGGGGAGCCGTCAGGCAGCGCCGCCTCCGGTCGCGGGTGCATCGGGAGCCCCTGGACGCCGTGCAAGGCCAGGGCGCCGACGCCGACCGCCATCGCGTCCGGACCGTAGGCGAGCATCCCGAGCCACGCTGCGCGTCGGCGTCGTCCGGGGTGCGAGGGCTCCTGCCCAGGCGTGGTGTCGTAGACGCCGCGGGTCGCGCGATGCCACTGACCTGACGCGACGAGCCGCGTGCGGGTATCCCGCCCGAGACCGTGCGCGTCGCACTGCGTGTGGGAGACGAGACCCTCCTGCTGCAGGGCGAGGCCGACGAGCTCGGCGGGGACGACGATCGGACGCATCCCCCAAGGTCACCGCGCCCGAGGCCGCTCGTGGGCCCACGGCCTCCCACCTGTGGACGGCCGTGCGCAGAGCCTGACCTGTGGACGGCTCGCCATCACCCCTTCGACTGCTCAGCGGGCACTGTCGCTCAACGGTCCCGAGGCCGGAGAGCCCGGGGCCTGCAAGGGCAGCACGCCGACCCAGCACCTGCTCCGGCGAGCGGGGCGTCCTGCCGGAGCAGGCGCTGGCTCGCGCGGTGGGGGGTGTGGCGAGACAGCGGTTGTTCAGGCGATTGAGCTCGGACGGCTGAGCAGGCGCTGGGTCGCGCGGTGGGGGTGTGGCGAGACAGCGGTTGTTCAGGTGATTCAGCTCGGACGGCTGAGCAGACGCTGGGTCGCCCGGTGGGGTGTGGTGAGGCAGTGGTTGTTCAGGTGAATCGGGTCAGAGGCCGGAGCAGGTGCTGGGTGGCGGTGATGGTGGGGTCCGGGGTGGGGCGCGGGCGGGGGCGGTTTGGCTGTGGTGCTCGTGGAACGGGGTGGGAGTGGGGGAGGGGGGTGATAGGACGGGGGGATGGTGAAGATCGGGGATCTCGAGGAGTACGTCGCTGTGCCGCGGGTCGGAGGGCTCACGCTCTCGCCGGACGGGCAGCGGCTCGTCGTCGCGGTGTCGACGCTCGACACGAAGAAGACCAAGTACCTGACGGCGCTGTGGGAGGTCGATCCCGCCGGTGAGCAGCCGGCCCGGAGGTTGACCCGGTCGGCGAAGTCCGAGGGTGGTGCGGCGTTCACGCGCGACGGCGACCTGCTGTTCACGAGTGCGCGTCCGGACCCCGCCGCGAAGGACGCGGACGACGAGGCCCCGCCCGCGCTGTGGCTGCTGCCGCGCGACGGCGCCGAGGCGCGCGTGGTCGCGGCGCGCACGGGCGGGCTCGGTGGCCTGGTCACGGCCAAGGACGCGCGCACCGTGCTCCTCGCGGGCGACGTGCTGCCGCGCGCGAGCGACGCCGAGAGCGACGACAAGCTCCGCAAGGACCGCAAGGACAAGAAGGTCGCCGCGATCCTGCACGACGGCTACCCGGTCCGGTACTGGGACCACGACCTCGGACCGGCCGCGCCGCACCTGTTCACGGCGGAGATCCAGGCGGGCGACGGTGCGGACGACGAGCACGCCCTCCTCGCCGGGCAGGACGACCCGCGCCTCGAGCTGACGGACCGCACGCCCGACGCGCGCGCGGCACTCGTCGAGCAGCACGCCACGATCTCCCCGGACGGCACGACGATCGTCACGGGCTGGACGCAGCTGCGGGCGCGCGCCGACCAGCGCAGCAGGCTCGTCGCGATCGACGTCGCCACGGGCGAGCGCCGGACGCTCGTCGAGGACGACGGGATCGACGCGGGGTCGCCGGTGGTCTCGCCCGACGGCCGGTGGGTCGTGTACGCGTACGAGACGATCTCGACGCCGCACGAGGCGCCGCGCGTGGGCCTCGCGCTCGTGCCGCTCGCGGGCGGGCCGTCACGGGTGCTCGCGCCGGGCTGGGACCGGTGGCCGGGCGGCGCGGTGTGGCTGCCGGACTCGTCGGGACTGCTCGTGGTCGCGGACGACGAGGGGCGCGCCCCGATCTTCCGGATCGACCTGGCGACTGACGGCGGCGAGGACACGGTCACGCGCGTGACCAGCGACGACGCGGCGTTCTCGGACGTCCAGGTGAGCCCGGACGGCCGCACGGCGTATGCGCTGCGCTCGTCGTACCTGGCCCCGGCGCATCCCGTGCGGGTGGACCTGACGGTGCTCCCGACGACCGCGGTCGCGCTGCGCTCGCCGGCCCCGACGCCCGAGCTGCCGGGCCGGCTCGAGGAGGTCGAGACGACCGTCGCCGACGGCCGCCGCGTGCGCGCGTGGCTCGCGCTGCCGGACGGCGCGGACGCGGCGCACCCGGCCCCGCTGCTGCTGTGGATCCACGGCGGGCCGCTCGGGTCGTGGAACGCGTGGTCGTGGCGCTGGAACCCGTGGCTGCTGGTCGCGCGCGGGTACGCGGTGCTGCTGCCGGACCCGGCGCTGTCGACGGGCTACGGGCAGGACTTCGTGCAGGCCGGGTGGGGTGCGTGGGGCCGGGCGCCGTACACGGACCTCATGGCGGTCACGGACGTCGCGGAGCGGCACGAGGCGGTCGACGAGACGCGCACCGCCGCGATGGGCGGGTCGTTCGGCGGGTACATGGCGAACTGGGTCGCGGGGCACACGGACCGGTTCCGCGCGATCGTCACGCACGCAAGCCTGTGGGCGCTCGACCAGTTCGGGCCGACGACGGACGCGTCGTTCTACTGGCAGCGCGAGATGACCGACGAGATGGCGCTCGAGAGCTCGCCGCACCGGTTCGTCGGGCAGATCGTGACGCCGATGCTCGTCGTGCACGGCGACAAGGACTACCGGGTGCCGATCGGCGAGGGCCTGCGCCTCTGGTACGAGCTGCTGGCCAAGTCCGGGCTGCCGGCGGACGACGAGGGTCGGACGGCGCACCGCTTCCTGTACTTCCCCGACGAGAACCACTGGGTGCTCACGCCGCAGCACGCGATCGTCTGGTACCAGGTGGTGGAGGCGTTCCTGGCCGAGCACGTGCTGGGTCGCACGGGCGACGACGCGGTGGCGTACCCGGACACGTTGGGCTGAGCGCGGGGCTGGGGGCAGGGGCGCCGCTCGTCCGGGTGACGGCCGGCGCCCCCGACCCCGGGCATACCGGGACGAACCGGGCGACTGGCGCGCGCCGACGGAGGGCTGCGGGAAGACTCCCCCATCTGAGACCGGCCGAGCTTCGGCCGACCGACGAGAGGGAGCAAGCATGGGTATCGGTGGAGGTATCGCGCTGCTCGTGATCGGCGCCATCCTGTCGTTCGCGGTCAGCGACGCGATCGACGGCGTCAACCTGGGGCTGATCGGCTACATCTGCATGGGCGCCGGTGCGCTGATGCTGATCCTGGCGCTCGTGATCAACGCGCAGCGTGCGAACACGTCGCACACCGCGGTGGTCGAGCACCGGGAGACGCCGCCGCCTGCCGTGTGAGGGCACCCGGCTGGGTGCAGGGTCCGGGCCGTATGAGGCGGCCACGGGAGACGGGGACGACGAGCGCCGCGCGGCCGACGAGCTGCGCGGCGCTCGTCGTGCGCCCGGGCCGTGCCCGCCGTGCCCCCGCGCTCTGCCCGCATCGTGGTCGTAGGATAGGCAAGCCTTACTCCGTGGCATACTCTTGCTGACAACACGTCACCAACGTGCTGACGCCGACGAGAGAGACGCCCGTGACCACGACTTCCGTCCCGACGGTCGCCACCGCGACCGGCATGACGCTCTCCGCGTCGCTGCGCGAGGGCACGCGCGACCAGCACAGCCAGGCCGAGGGCATGGAGTTCATCGACGGGCTCGTCTCCGGGCGCCTGGGCCGCGACGCGTACACCGCGCTCGCCGTCCAGCAGCTCGCGATCTACACCGCGCTCGAGCGGGCCGGGGCGGTGCTGCGCGCCGCGGGTGATGACCACGGTCTCGTCTTCGACGAGCTGACGCGCGTCCCGGCGATCGAGCGCGACCTCGCGTTCCTGCTCGGCCCCGACTGGTCCGCGCAGGTGACCTACCTGCCCGCGACGCTCGACTACGCGCAGCGGCTCGTCGCGTGCTCGTCGGACGTGACGCTCTACGCGGCGCACGCGTACACCCGCTACCTCGGGGACCTCTCGGGCGGTCAGGTCGTCAAGCGCATGGTGCAGCGGCACTACGCCGTGCCCGACGACGGCGTCGGCTTCTACGACTTCCCGCAGATCCACAAGCTCAAGCCGTTCAAGGACGTCTACCGGGACCGGCTGGACCAGCTGCCGCTCGACGACGAGCAGGTCGCGGCGACCGTCGAGGAGGCGCGCGTCGCCTTCCGGCTCAACCAGGCGGTCTTCGCCGAGCTCGGCGAGCGGCACACCTCCGCCTGAGCCGCGTCGATCGTGCGCGTCTGACCTGCGCGGGCGGGTGATTTGTGCGGAACGAGTGATTCCTCGTCCGCCGGTGTCCGCAGGTGCCCTCGGCAGGCGATGATGTCCCCGTGACGCCACGGGTGACGGCCGGAGCTCGCGGGGGCCGACGGGCCGCCGCGGCGCTCAGCGGTGCCCGCGGATTCGCCCTGGCAGCGCACCGGCTGGAGAGCGCTCGCTCGCTCGACGAGGTCGTCCAGACCGCCGCGGCGCTCGCGGCCGAGATGCTGCGCGCGCGCCTCGCCGCGACCTGCCGCATCGAGCACGAGACCATGCGCGTCCTGCACCACGAGCCCGCGTCCGACCCGCGCTACGGGTGGCGGCTGCTCACCACCTACCGCGCGGAGGACCGGCCAGCGCTGCGCCGGCTCATCCGCGAGCGCGAGAGCTGGGTCGCGCACGCGCAGGACGTCACCGGCCAACCCACCGAGCCGGGTGCCGAGGGTGCGGGCGACCCCGTCGAGGTCGCGCAGCTGCTCGAGGTCGGGGCCGCGAGCTCGCTCGGTGCGCCGATCGTCGTCAACGGTGCGGTGTGGGGCGAGATCTTCGCGCTGCGCGGTCCTGACGGCGGGCTGTTCACCACCGACGACGTCGCCACCGCCGAGGTGCTCGCCGCGCTCGTCGCCGGGGCCATCGCACGCGTCGACCTCGAGGAGCAGATCCGCCACCTCGTCGCCGACGACCCGCTGACCGGCCTGGCCAACCGCCGCGTCGCGGACAACGCCGCAGAGGCCGCGCTCGAGTCGGGCGAGGAGGTCTGCATCGTCATGTGCGACGTGGACGGCCTCAAGCGCGTCAACGACGAGCTCGGCCACGACGTGGGCGACGACCTGCTGCGCAGCGTCGCGGACGTGATGCGCCGCGCGGTCGAGCGGCTGCCCGGCAGCACCGCGGCGCGCCTGGGCGGCGACGAGTTCTGCCTCGTGACGGTCGGCCAGCACCGCGCCGAGGTCGCCGAGGTCATGCTCTCGACCACGCTCGACTTCCCCCTGCCGCACGGCGCGGCGATCTCCTACGGCCTGGCCTCGACGGCGATCACCGGCGAGATCTCCGCGCGGCACCTGTTCCGCCGCGCCGACATCGCGCAGTACCGCGTGAAGCGCGCCCGCGCGCGTGCCCGGCAGTCCGCGGTGCCGATCGCGGACCCCGCGGTCACCGCCGAGCGCGTCGTGGTGGCCGGTGCGGCGGCGATCACCGCGGCGCAGTCGGGAGTGGTGCCTCGGCTGTGCGCGCTCGCGGCGGCGACCACCGAGACGCTCGGCGGGTCGGCGTGGGCGGTGCTCATGCAGCGCGACGGCACGGCCTCGGCGGTGGCGCGCGGCGGCAGCCCGGCGGACGGCGACCACGAGCAGCTCGTCACGCAGGTGGTGCACGGCGCGTGGCTGGTCGAGATCGGCGCCTCGCCGCACGCCGCGCAGGGCCCCGCGGTCACGACGGCGCTGCACGCCCTGGCTGCGGTCGCGATCGAGGGCGCGTCCTGACGCCGGCGCCCCGCTGACGCCGTCCCGGTCAGCCGTGCAGCGGGAGCGTCAGGGCGGTGTCGCCCGACGCGGTCACGCGGACCGGGACGCCCCAGTCCTGCGCGTTGAGGTGGCACGCCGGGTACTCGACCGAGGGGTCGTCGTCGCACGACGCGGCGTGCGCGGTCACGTGCAGCACGCCCTCGCCGACCGCGGGGTCGAGCACGAGCTCACGGTCGAACGCGACGTCGTCGCCGGCCCCCGCGAGGAGCAGCCCCGGCGGGGTCGACGAGACCTGCAGCCGCGTCGAGGGGCCGAATCGGTCGTCGTACTTCTGTCCCTTCGCGGGCGTGAACACGACGTCGAGCCGCACCCGGTGCGCGAGGTCCGTGACGGGTCGCTGCGTGCGGTGCACGCCCCCGTCGACGGCCGCAGCGACGATGCCGGCGAGCGGGATCCGCGTGACCCGGTGGGCGGCGGACTCGACGACGAGCAGCGTCGCGTCGGCTCCGGTGCCCAGCACGACGAGCCCGCTCGGCTCGGCCAGGTCGGTGGCGATCGTCGTGACCTCGCCCACCGGCGTGTCGGTGCCCTCGGGGTCGGCCGGCACGTAGCGGCGGACCGCACCGTTGTAGGTGTCCGCGACCGCGACCGAGCCGTCGGGGAGCACCGCGACGCCGAGCGGGTGCTGCAGGCGCGCCTCGTCGGCCGGTCCGTCGCGGTGCCCGAACTCGAACAGCCCGGCGCCGACGACGGTGTCCACGGAACCCTCGCCCGCAGGCGTCGGCGTGACCACGCGCAGCGCGGACGTCTCGGAGTCCGCGAGCCAGATCCGCCCGTCAGGCCCCACGGCCAGCCCCGACGGCTGCGCGAACCACGCGTCGCGCAGCGGCCCGTCGAGCAGCCCCTCGTTCATGGTCCCGCCGACGTGCGCGATCGAGCCCTCCTTGTCGTCGAACGCCCACAGCGTGTGGTTGCCGGCCATCGCGACGACGAACGCGCCCCACCGCTGCGACCACGCGACGTCCCACGGCGACGAGAGCCGCACGCCCTGCGCCGGACCGGCGAAGCCCGCACCGGTGCCGCCCCCGAACGCGGCGGACACGTTGTCCGACGCACCGACCATGAGCTGCTCACCGGTGCCGGCGACCGTGGTCACGGCGCCGTCGCTCAGCCGGACCCCGCGCAGAGCGTGGTTGACGGTGTCCGCGACGAGGACGTCGTACTCGAGCCAGGGACGCAGCTCGTCGGGCACGAGGCACAGGCCGTTGGGCTCGCTGAACCGCGCGTCGTCGGGACCGCCGTCGACGAGGCCACGCTCGCCCGAGCCGATCCGGCGGACCAGCGTCTGGCCGTCCGGCGCGAGCTCGGCCAGGCTGTGGTGCCCGGCGTCGGCGACGAGAAGGTTGCCGTTCGGCAGAGCGACGGCCTTCGCCGGGAACCGCAGCGTCCCGGGGGTCGCGCGCGGCGGCACGTACGGGCCCGAGCCGCGGTGCAGCGTGCCCTTCGCGTCGTGCTCCGCGACGAGCTCGCGCACCAGGACCTCGAGGTTGTGCCGGTGCCCCTCGCCTGCCATCTGCGCCACGACGTACCCCTCGGGGTCGATCACGACGAGCGTCGGCCAGGCGCGCGCCGTGTACGCCTGCCACGTGACGAGCTGCGGGTCGTCGAGGACGGGGTGGTGGACCTCGTAGCGATCGACCGCCGCCGCGAGCGCGTCGGGGTCCGCCTCGTGCACGAACTTCGGGGAGTGCACGCCGATCACGACGAGCACGTCGGAGAACTCCGCCTCGAGCTCGCGCATCTCGTCGAGCACGTGGAGGCAGTTGATGCAGCAGAAGGTCCAGAAGTCGAGGACGACGACCTTGCCGCGCAGGTCCGCGAGCGTGATGTCGCGCCCGCCGGTGTTGAGCCACCCCCGTCCACGCAGCTCCGATGCCCGCACCCGAGGAAGTCGCCCATCAGTCACACCCCCATTCTCTCCTCCCTCCACCCCCGCCACGCTCCTCCCGCGACCCAGCACTCGCTCAGGCTTCGACGAGGTGAGGCCGGAGCGAGCGCTGGGTCGCGGTGGGGCGGGTGGGATCGGGGTGGGGATCGCGGGGTGGGGGTGGGGGTGGTTGGGTGTGGCCATGGGTGTCGGGTTCGTGCTCGGTGGCGGCGGGGTGCGCGGGGCCGTGCAGGTCGGGATGCTGCGCGCGCTGTTCGACGCCGGGATCCGGCCCGACCTCGTCGTCGGGACCTCGATCGGGGCGATCAACGGCTCGGCGGTGGCGGCCGACCCGACGCCGGCCGTCGTCGAACGGCTCGCGCGGGCCTGGGCGTCGCCGACCGCGGCCGCGGTCTACGGGGACTCGTGGCCCAAGCAGCTCGCGCGGCTCGCCAAGTCCCGCACGCACCTGAACGACCCGGGGCCGCTGCGCGAGCTGGTCGCCGAGATGATCGGCGCGGACACCCGGTTCGAGGACCTGACGGTGCCCCTCGCGGTGGCCGCGGCGTGCATCGAACGGGCCGCGGAGAAGTGGTTCGACACCGGCCCGGTGGTGCCCGCGGTGATGGCGTCGGCGTCCGTGCCGGGGATCCTGCCCGCGACGCAGATCGGCGACGAGCACTTCGTCGACGGGGGTCTCGTGAACTCGATCCCGCTCGGTGAGGCGTGGCGCCGCGGCGCGACGACCGTGTACGTGCTGCAGGTCGGGCGCATCGAGGAGGCCCTCGTCGCACCCGACAAGCCCTCGGACGTCGCGCGCGTGAGCTTCGAGATCGCCCGTAGGCACCGGTTCGCCCGTGAGATCGACGAGGTCCCCGAGGGGGTCACCGTGCACATCCTGCCGAGCGGCGGTCCGACGAAGGGCGACGAGAAGCTCAGCTCGTACAAACGGATGGACACCGTCCGGGCCCGCATGGACGCCGCGCACGCCGCGACGAGCGCCTACCTGGCACGCGCGTGAGCTGGCGTCTGCCGCCGCGGTGGGTGCGGCGCGTGGTCCTCGCCCCCGTGCTCCTGCTGCTCGCGATCGTGGTGCTGCCGATCGGCGTGCTGCTCGCGGCGTTCGTCGGCGCGGTCATCACGTGGCTCCTGCCGGGACGGCTACGGATCCTGCGCGTGCTGTGGATGGCGGTGTTCTACCTCTACTGGGACGCGGCCGTGCTCGTCGTCTGCTTCGTGCTGTGGGTGGGCAGCGGGTTCGGCTGGCGCATCCGGCGTCCGGCGTTCCAGCGCGCGCACTACCGCTTCGCGGGGTCGATGCTGCGCGTGCTGTTCTGGCAGATCAGCAAGACGCTGCGGCTCACGATCGACATCGAGGACGCGGACCTGGGCAACGTGCTGGAGGGCAGGCCGATCGTGGTCGCGAGCCGGCACGCGGGGCCCGGCGACTCGTTCATCCTCGTGCACGCGCTCCTGAACTGGTTCGACCGCGAGCCGCGGATCGTCCTGAAGGACACGCTCCAGTGGGACCCGGCGATCGACGTGCTGCTCAACCGGCTGCCGGCGCAGTTCATCACCCCGCGCAGCGCGCGGCCGCACGGTGCCCCTCCCTTGTCCGACGCGGTGGCTGACCTGGCGCTGGGGCTGGACGGCGACGACGCGCTGCTGATCTTCCCCGAGGGCGGCAACGTCACGCCGCGCCGCCGGCTGCGCCGCATCGAGGCGCTGCACCGCTCGGGTCGCAGCGAGCTCGCCGCGCAGGCCGAGCAGATGGTCAACGTCATGGCCCCGCACGCGGGCGGGCTGTTGTCGGCGCTGGACGCGGCGCCGCAGGCGGGCGTGGTGTTCGTCGCGCACACGGGCCTCGACAAGCTCGTGACCGTGCGGGACATCTGGCGCGAGCTGCCGATGGACAAGCGCATCGTGATGAAGGGCTGGTCGCTGCAGCCCGACGACGTCCCCCGTGACGGGTCCGCGCAGGAGGCATGGCTGTTCGGACACTGGCGCGCGATCGACGAGTGGATCGCTGAGAAGGGCGCCTGAGGCTCACGACCCGGCTTGGAGGCGACCGACGGCGTCGGTCGCGACGAGGAAGCCGACGATCCCGAGCGTCCACGCCAGGACGTCTCCGCCGCGACGCTCGAACCAGCCGTTCATGCCCTGCAGCGTCGGCTCGACCTGCCGGGCCAGAGCGAGGCGGGCCACGAGCAGCACGGACGCAGGCAGGACCATGACCAGCGCATAGCCGACGAGCACGAGCGATCCTGCCGCGAGCCCCACCCCGTTCGCGGTGAGCAGGCCGATCGCGCCGAGGTACGGCAGCATCGTTGCGAGCTCGACGACCCCCGCGCCGATCGCGACGCCCGCGGCGACGCGTGGGCTGGCGTCCTCACCGACGATCCGCTGACGCGCCCTCTGCCAGCGGCTGACCCGGCCCGAGCGTTCGCGGCGCTCGCGCCGGCGCCGTGCGATCGCGCCGTCGAACAGGAAGCTCGCGGCGAACAGCCCGACGCCGACGACCAGTTGGACCCAGTCGAGCACGCGACTCTCGACGTCGGCGAAGCCCTCGATCACGGCCTGCAGCCCGGCGAGGAGGGCGACGCCGACCGCCCAGTAGAACGCCGCGATCGTCGCGAGGTAGACCACGACCGCACGGGTGCGCACGCGCGGCTGGGCGAGCATCCAGACGGGCATCCCCAGGGTGCCCAGGCTCACGCTGTCCACGATCGCCAGCCCCGCGAGCGCCGCGACCAGCGCAGGTGTCAGCTCGTCCATGTCCGCCCCCTCCGGCAGCGCCCCACGCTACGGGGGAACCCGCACCGGCACATCCCACCATCGGCGCGACCAAAGTCGCTCACCCGACGAGGTGTGTGCTGTGTCACGATGACGGCCATGCGGGGGGCAGCACGAATGTGGGTGCACAGGCGCCCGGGGGACGTGCCCGGATGGGGCGCGGCGCTCGGCACCGGGGCCGCCGCCGCGGCCTTGACGCTGGCGCGACCGCCGGCCGCACTCGACGGTCGCGGCTCGACAGCTGTCGCGACGGCGGCCGTCGTGGCGGGGACGCTCGTCGCGCTCGCACATCGTCACCGCGCGCGCTATGCGGTCGTGATCCCGGGTCTCGTGGTGCTGCTCCTCGTGGCGGTGCTCGCCGATGCGGGCCCGCTGGCCATGCTGATGCTCTTCGAGCTCCTGTTCGTCGGGACGCTCGAGGCGCGCGGCGTGTGGCGATGGTGTGCGTGGAGCGTCGCCGGCGCCGTGACCGTCGCGACGATCGCCGCCGCGGTCCATCAGGTGGTCGGCCAGGACCACGTCATGGTCCTGGCGTTGCAGAACGTCGTGCTCAGCGGGCTGGCGGTGTGGTGGGCGCAGAACCTGCGGCGCATGCGCGAGCAGACCCAGAAGGTGGCGGCCGGTTCGATCGCTCAGGAGCTGGCCGCACGGCACGAGCGCCAGGCGTCCGAGGCGCGCAGCGCGCTCGCGGTGAGCGCCGAGCGCGTCCGTCTGGCGCGCGACATGCACGACATCGTCGCGGGTCGGCTCGCGGCGGTGTCGCTCCAGGCGTCGCTCGCCATGCGCGCGGACGACCCCGGGCAGGTGGCGCGCGCGGTGCGGGAGATCAAGGCGTGCGCGGATGCGACGCTGGGCGAGGTCCGCGCCATGATCGACGAGCTCGGGGCGGACGGGAGCACGACTCCCGATCTCGCGGAGTGCCGGCGCCGTCTTGACGACACGGTGCGCGTCGCGCGGAGCCTGGGCGTCGACCTGACGCTGCGGGAGCACGGCACTGACCTGAGCTGTCCCGCGGGTGTGACCCTGTACGTCGTCGCGCAGGAGGTGGTGGCGAACATGGTGACCCACGCGAGCCCGTGCCGCGCGACTCTCGAGATCGGCAGCGACCAGGTGGCCATGACGCTGCGCGCGTGGAACTCCGTGGCCGTCGACCGCCAGGGCTCGACGGGCGTACGAGGTGGCTGGGGCTTGGCGAACATCGCCAATCGGATCGCCCCGTTCGCAGGCCGGCTGGAGCACGGCCCGACCGACGACGGGTCCGGGTGGCTCGTGGCGGTGACGGTGCCGCGCGCGGCACCGCGGCGACTCGTCTCCGAGTCATGACACGTCGTGCGCCGAGCCTGCAGGGACGAGCGGGACGTCGACCGGGGAGCTGAGCAGGTCGGCGACGGCGCACGCGAGCGCGTCGTTCTGCTGGAAGAAGGTCTCGGGCCCGCCGGGCCGCGGCAGTGCGGCGATCGCCCCCGCGCCCGACGGGCCGACCACGAAGACGGCGTGCTCGTCCTCGCCGGCCGCCGCGCGCAGCCGCATGGTCGTCGGGTCGACGTCGAGGCGACCGCCGGGCGTGCGCGGCCAGCCGGGACCGGTGGCCCAGAGGGCGCGGCGGGGATGGACGCGTGCGTCGACGAAGGCGGGGAAGCCGGTGACGCGCTCACCCGACCGGGTCCTGAGCGTCCAGCCGTCGGCGTCCGGCACGATGCCCTCCTCGGCCCCGGCGAGGACGACGACCCCCTGGTCGACGAGCGCCGCGAGCTCACGGGTGCGTCGGGCCGGAGGCCCGGACGTCAGGCGTGCCCCGATCGACTCCAGCGCGGCGGTCGCGTGTGCCGCCCGTTCCAGGTACCCCGAGGGCGGCGCGAGGACGGGGCCGGCGATCGCCTCGAGCGTGGCCAGTACGCACGACTGCGCAGCGAGTCGCTCGGGCTCAGGTGCAGTGATCGAGCGCACCTGCGCGGCGAGGTGGCGGCGGGCCTCGTGGGCCGTCGAGCCCACGCCCTTGAGCTGGGCGAGGAGCAGGTCGCGGCCTGTCGTGGACAGGACGCGTGCGAGCAGGTCGAGCACGGCTCGGTGCGCGGCGGGCACGTCGGTGCACTGCCGGAGGAGCGCGAGGCCGTCGTCCCACCCCAGAGTGCTGCTCGTGAGCGCGATCGGGGCGAGCTTCGGGCCGAGAGGCACCCCGGTCCGCGAGGTCGCCCACACCTGCGGCTCGGCCCCGCTCGGCACGTACCTCAGGCCGGCGCGGGCGTGCTCGAAGCGGCCGCCACGACCGACGGTGACCGCTGCGAGCACGTCGTGGAACGTCAGCCCGATGCCCCGCACGAGGACCGGCTGCCCCGGCGTCAGGGCGTCGAGGGTCCGCGGGCCCGACGCGCCGAGCACAGGGGGTCCGGGGTCGTCGTCCCCGGTCGCGAGGACGACGACGTCCGCCGAGAGCGTCCGGCCGTCCGCCAGGTCGACGCGGGGTGCCGACCCAGGACGGACGCGGACCACGTCACCGGCCGTGCAGCGGGTCGCGAACGGCGCGCGCGCGGTCGCGTCCGCGATGACCGCAGCGACGTACGAGCCGACGAGCCCGCGGCTGGCGAAGTCCAGCTCCGACATCCCCCGCGCCTCGCGCACGAGCTCCTCGGGCTCGCCCCCGGTCCGGGCCAGGTCGGTGGCGCACACCCCGCGGCACCACTCGAGGAAGGTGCCGACGCCGACGCCCGGACGGGTCAGCGTGATGTCGCGGGCGTACGAGTTGGACAGCACGTGCGCGGCCTGGCCGGCGTCCCACGGGGACGACGCCTGCGGACCGCGGTCCACGACCGTCACCTCGACGTCGCGGGGCAGCGTGGACGCCAGCGCCCCGAGGAGCCCGGCGGTCCTCGGGCCGGCGCCCACGACCACGACCCGAGCGGTCACCAGACGTCGTCCACGACGGGCGGGCCGTCCTCCAGCGAGCAGGGGACGCGCACCACCCGGATCTCTCCCGATGCGACGCCCGCGACGGCCGCGCGCACGGTGGCGACGTCGCCCGGGCTGATCGTGACCTGCGCGACCGCGGCGCTCGCGAGCCTGGGACGGGCGATGTCCACGAACCGTCCGTGCACGCCGTTGACGCGACGGTCCTGCGCCTCGAGCCACCCGAACCCGGCGTTGTCGAGGACGACGAGGACGACGCCGCGCGCGCCCGGTGCAGGGGCGTCGAGGTCCTGGCCCAGCGTCGCCGCGGCACCGTCCCCCGTGACGACGAGCACCACCCCGCCGTCGCCCCTGCGCGCGTGCCGAGCGCCGACGGCCGCGGCGCAGCCGAACCCGAGGGTCGTCTGCTCCGAGGGGACGATCATGTCGACCTCCGGCGGGAGCCGCGTCACTGGGAACAGGTACGACCAGATGTCCATCAGGCCGTTCTCCTGGCAGAACGTCGAGCCCGGTGGCAACCCCGCGACCGCGGCGGACACGACTGCGGCCACGGGGTTCGTCGCGACGCGCTCCTGCGCCCACGCCTGCAGCGCCCCGCCGGCTGCCAGGACACGGCTCGTCCACTGCGCGTCCACCGCGTCGGGCCGGGCCCAGTGACCGACGACCGAACGGACGTCCGCCTGGACCAGCGCTCCGGGACGAGAGACGTCGAAGTCGGCGACCTCGACGTTCACCTGGATGGTCTGCGGTGCCACCGGCAGGCCGATGGTGGCCGTGTCCTCGAGCCGCGTGCCCAGGGTGACGACGACGTCCGCGTCCGCGAGCACTCGGCGCGCCTCCGGGTGCAGGTAGAGGCCCGCGACGCCGAGGTACAGGTCGCTGTGCTCGTCGGCGACCCCGCGGCCGCTCGCGGTGCACACCACGGGCGCTCCCCACGACTGCGACCATGCCGTGAGCGCGCCGCGGGGCAGTGCCTGGCAGCCGCCACCCGCGAGGATGACGGGGCGACGTGCCTCCCGCAGGACCGGCGGTGGCGGCACCGCACCAGGGTCGTGCGCGCGCGCGGGACGCGTCACCGCCACTGCGGGCTCGGACACCTGTGCGCGGGGTGGGTCGTCCTGCGGCGGGTCGGGGAGCTCGACGTACGCCACGCCGGCCGGCGGTCCCGCCGCGACGAGCAGCGACTGGGCCACCCGCGCGCGGACCTCGCCCGAGGTCTCGACGCGGACGGCGCTGCGGCACAGCGGGCGGACCAGCTCGAGCTGCGGCGCGTACTGGAAGGTCTGCGGATGCGCCTCACCGAGCGGAGCGCCGCCGGAGAGCACGACGAGAGGCGTGCTGCCCGTCGCCGCTTCGAGCATCGCGCCCAACGCGCCCGCGATGCCGGGGCCGCGGCCGACGACGACGACACCGACGCCACGGGTCGTCGCCGCGTACCCCAACGCCATGTGGACCGCGGTGCGCTGCGAGTGCGCGAGCACGACCCCGACACCTCGGGCGTCGAGAGCGCCGAGGGCGAGCATGTCGTCACCGGGCAGCGCGAAGACCTGGTCGATGCCCGCGGCGACGAGCTCGTCCGCCGCCTCGTCCCACCAGCTGCGGTCGGCGTCACGCATCGGGTGGTCCGACGACGACGGTCGCGCAGTGCCCACCGAACCCGAACGAGTTGGTCAACGCGTACGTGACGGGTGTCGCCCGTGCCTCGTCGCGCACCACGTCGAGGAAGTCGAACTCCGGGTCGGGGCAGCTCATGGTCGGAGGGACCCGGCCCTCGGCGCACGCGAGGACGGTCGCGGCAGCCTCGTACGTGCCCGCCGCGCCGATCATGTGACCCGTCATGGACTTCGTCGAGGTCACGGCGACAGCACCCACGTGGTCCCCGAAGACGGTTCTGAGGGCGTGAGCCTCGACCTCGTCGTTCTTGGGCGTCCCGGTGCCGTGCGCGTTGACGTGGTCGACCGCTCCCGGCTCGAGTCCGGCGGACGCGAGCGCACGGCGCATCGCGGTCACCGCCCCGCGGCCCTCCGGGTGCGGTGCGGTGAGGTGGTGGGCGTCCGACGCGGCCCCGTACCCGACCAGCGACGCCCGTACGGACGCGCCGCGCCGCGCCGCGTGCTCGGCGCTCTCGAGCACGAGCGCGCCAGCACCGGCCGAGAGCACGAAGCCGTCGCGGTCGCGGTCGAAGGGCCGGCACGCCGACTTCGGGTCGTCGTTGTGCGTCGCGGTCAGCGCCCGTGAGCCGCACACGACCGCGAGGTCGCGCGGCGTCACGGCGCCGTCGGCTCCGATCACCACGACTACGTCCGCGAGACCCCACTCGATCTGGCGCATCGCCTGACCGATCGCGACCGTCCCGGAGGCGCACGCCGCGCTCAGGCACAGGCTCTCGCCGAGCGCGCCCCACCGCAGCGAGAGGTACGCCGCGACGATGTCCTGCGCCCCGTAGACGGCGGGCGCGGGCGTGAAGCGGGCGGGGCCGGACCGGTCGAGCAGCCGGACGGCCTCGGTGTTCGCCGCGGTGCACCCGTACCCGGTACCCACCACGATGCTGAAGCGCGTCGGGTCGACTGCGGCGAGGTCGAGCCCGGAGTCCTCGACAGCCTGGATGCCCGCGACCACGCCGAACTGGGCGTACGAGTCCAGCCGTCGCGCGTCCTGTGGAGGGAGCACCTCGGCGGCGTCGAACGGGACGACCTCGCCCGCGATGTGCACGCGGAACTCGAGCGGGTCGAACGCGGTGATGCGGGTGATCCCGACCGTGCCGCGCAGCAAGGCGTCCCAGTTGTCCGCCATCCCGACGCCGAGGGGCGACAACGCTCCCAGGCCGGTGACCCTGACCGTCATGATGTCTCCTCTGGTCTCAGGGCGTCGATCGACGAAGTGGTTGCGGCGCGAGCGGCGTGGGCTCGGGAAGCTCGGCGCTGAACCAGCGGCTCACGGCCTCGGAGATGAGCAGCGGGCCGATCTCGGTACGGCCGGCCCACGCGGCGTAGTTCGCCATGCCCCCGACGCCGCCGAACGCCTGGTTGGGGTCGTCGGTGGCGACGATGCTCGCGTCGACCGACGTCGTCATCCGGTCGGAGCACCAGGCAGCGAGCGCGTCCGAGGCGCCGTACAGCGAGGCGCACATGGATCGCTCACGGTAGAACTCGGAGCCGAGCACCTCGCGCACCTGGTGCTCGTCGTCGTACACCGCGATGTTCAGCACGGGTGCGAAGACCTCGGAGCACTCGGGTGCGTCGACGACGTCCCACACCAGGACGGTCGGCTCGACGAGCATGCGTCGCAGGTCGACGCGACCTCCCCAGCGGACGTGCGCGCGGTGCCGGCCGACGTGCTCGATCACGTCGCGCAGCACCAGCGGGTCAGCGATGGGCACGTGGTCCGATCCCGCGGTGACGATCGACTCGAGCGTGTGGGTCGCGAGCAGGTCGGTGACCGTGAGCACGAACTCGTCGGCGACCGCCCGGTGCACCAGGTGCAGGTCCGGCCCGAAGCAGTCCTGGCCGGAGTTGAGCAGGCGCATCCGTACGGCGTCACGCGCGGCGGCGGCGGCGTCGGCACCTTCGCCGACGAGGATCGGGTTGGTGCCCTGACCGAAGAAGAGCATGAGCTGGCCGGGCGCGAGCGTCCGGCGCACCTCCTCGGCGTTCGGGTACCTGCCGGTGAAGACGATGGTGCCCGGGGCACTGCCGCGGCTCCGCACGAGCTCGGCCTGCGTGCCGGCGACCAGCGTGACGGGCAGGCCGTGCACGGCCTGCAGCGCGCGGTGCAGCGCGACCGTCGCCTCGTGCACGCGCGACGACGGCCGCAGGACGAGGCGTTCGGTGAACAGCGCCGGGATGAGCACGTAGAGCGCGTACGAGTACAGCAGGACGTTCGACGGCATGTGGACCCACGACGTGGGCACGACCGGCGGACGGTGCATGACGACCTCGGCCTCGGCGCCGGCGAGAGCGGACAGGGTCGCGTCGAGCTCGATGTGCGCCGCCTCGCGGGAGGAGTACGGCAGCAGGAGCTGGACGACCTCGTCGGATCGCGCGGTGAGGTGCTCGCGGACCCGATGCAGCGCCTCGATGCGCATCGGGAAGGGGACGGACGTGAACTGCTCGTCCCTGACCCCGCCGTCGAGGACCGCGACGAAGTCCCGGATCCGACGCCGGTCGATCTTGTGCGTGACCGGTGTGCGCGGCAGGTGGTCACGCACGACGACGCGGTCCGGGCGCACCGACGGGGGAACGGCGTCGCGCACCCGGCGCTGCCAGTACCCCGGCCCGTGGCGGAGCCGGTCCTCGACGACCAGCACGAGGCGGTCCTGAGCCGTGGCCGGGTGGGTGGTGGTGACGCAGGCGCCGAGGATGCCGGCCTCTGCGGCGGCTCGCTCGACCGCGGCCGGATAGACCACCAGACCGTTGCGCAGGACTGCCTCGTGACGGCCCCGGACGACGAGCGTGCCGTCCGTCTCGAGGCTTGCGAGGTCGCCCGTCGGGTGCCACGTCTCTGCTCCCGCGTCGGGCGTCAGCACGAGCAGATGCCCCCACGCCCCAGGGGGGAGCTCGTCGCCGTCCGGGGCGACGACGCGAAGCCGGATCCCGGGCAGCGCACGCAACCGTGCGGGATCGTCGGGTCGTACGTGTGCGACGTTGCCGAGCTCGGTCGAGCCGTATCCGTCGAGCAGGAGCGATCCGTGCACCCGCTGGGCGCGCTGCTGCAGGGATGCCGCGACGGGGCCACCCCCCACGCACCAGTGCCGGACGGAGTCCAGGCCGGCGGCCTCGATGCGTCCTGTCTCGACCGCGCGCAGCACCGCGTCGTGCGCCTGCGGCGTGGCATCGACGACGGTGGCGCGAAACCGCCGCGCGAGCCGCAGCGCCTCGAGGACGCGGTCGTGCGGACCCACGACGACCGTCAGCCGCAGCACGATCCCGAGCAGGAGGATCGACAAGCCGTACTGGTGCGTCAGGGGCAGGAGCGGGGCGAGCACGTCGTCCGGCCGGTAGCCGATCACGTCGTGGGTCCGGCGCAGGTTCGCGATGAAGTCGCGCGGCCTGCGCGGGACCACGTCGGGCCTGCCGGTGGATCCCGACGTGACGAGGGTGAGCCCGTCCGGACGGTCGGCCCAGGGCCAGGAGCCGAGCTCCTCGAGCCGCAGCGTGTCGTCGGCCACGTCGTCGACGAGCCCGTGTGCGAGCGCGGCGAGGCCGTCGCCGTCGATCGTCGGGCACCCGGCTCGATCGGCCGCCTCGGTGGCGCAGGTCTCACGCGAGAGCACCAGGCGCGTGGCGCCGGTCAGTGCGACGGCCTCGGCGAGCGAACCGAAGCCTCGCTCGTCCAGCAGCACGATCGAGCAGTCGAGCCGCGCGAGGGCGAGGAACGCCACGACGAGAGCGGGCGAGTTCGGCATGCACAGACCGACCCGGTCCCCGGCTCGGACGCCGGCCGCATGGAGGGCCGTGGCAGCGGTGGAGGTGGCACGCGCGAGAGCGGCGTGCGTGAGCTGGCTGCGCGGGCTGGCGACCGCGAGTGCGGGCGGGTGAGGCACGGTGACTCCCGTCAGGGTGGGCGACGGCGGAGGGCCTGGGGCGCACAGCCGGGGGAAGTGGCCCGTGCCTGCGAGAGGACGCAGGCACGGG
>NZ_BJLQ01000046.1 GCF_006538725.1 Cellulomonas gelida | reverse complement strand
GCCAGCGGATGCTCAGGCCAGTCCCGCCGGGAGCCGGAGCACGCGCTGGGTCGACAGGGGGTGACGCCGCGAGGCAGCGGATGCTCAGGCCAGTCCCGCCGGGAGCCGGAGCACGCGCTGGGTCGACGGGGGTGGGGTGGCTGGGGTGGGGGGGGACGGGGGTGAGGTGGTGGGGTCAGTCGTTGAGGGACTTGAGCATGGCGTTGTAGGCGTCGAGCTCGGGGTCCTCGTCGCGAGTGCGGCGGTCGCGTTGGCGCGCGGTGCGGTCGTCGTCGCGGGACCACGCCAGCGCGACGCCGATGGCCAGCGCCAGGGTCGGGAGCTCGCCGATCCCCCACGTGATCGCGCCGCCGGTCTGCTGGTCGGCGATCGCGGACGGCCCCCAGGGCCGGCCCATGAGGCCGAACCAGTCGGCGACGAGCAGCGACTCGCCGGACACGAGCGACACCCCGAAGAACGCGTGGAACGCCATCGTCGCGAACAGCGCGAGCAGGCGCTGCGGGTACCCGAGCCGCTTCGGGCCCGGGTCGACCCCGACCATCGAGTTGACGAACAGGTACCCGGCGAGCGAGAAGTGCACGACCATGAACAGGTGCCCGACGCTGTTGCGCAGCGACCACTCGAACAGACCTGTGTAGTAGAAGAGCAGCATCGAGACGACGAAGTTGACCGCCGCCACGATCGGGTTCGCGAAGAACTGCCCGACCCTGCTGTGCACCAGCACCAGGAGCCACTCACGCGGCCCGCGCGAGACGTCGCCCGACAGGTGGGCCCCGCGCACGGGCAGCGCCCGCAGCGCCAGGGTGACCGGCGCGGACAGCGCGACGAACACGGGCACCACCATGGCGAGCACCATGTGCTGGATCATGTGCGCGCTGAACAGGATGTGGCCGTACGTCGCGGGCCCGCTGTTCGTCGTCCAGCCGAAGATCAGGAGCCCGACGGTCCACGAGGCGGTGCGCGCCCAGGGCCACGCGTCGCCGCGCCGGCGCAGCCGCAGCACCCAGCGCCAGTAGACGACGAGCCCCGCGACGGTCGCGAACGCGAGCAGCAGGTCCCAGCGCCACTCGGTGAGCCACCGCGAGGCCGTCAGCTCGGGCGGCAGCGGGTGGCCGGTGATCCGGTAGGCCGGGGTCGGGTCGGCCGGCGGGGTCTCCGGCACGGGCGGCGCGCTGGACGCGAGCGCCACGGCCACGCCCGAGACGGCCCCCATGACCGCGAGCTCGACGAGCACGAGCCGCCAGAACAGCCGGGTCGCGCCCGCGACGAGAGTGCCCCTGGTCCCGTTCGCGCGCGGGTCGGAGCCGGTGCCCACCGCTGCGGTGCCCGTCGCTCCGACGCTCGACGCTCCGGTTCCGGCCGTAGCGGTCGCCACGGACTCCGACGTGCGGCCGGCCAGGGCCGCCACGGTCCGACGACGGTGCCACAGCCCGAGCCCCGCGAGCGTGACCAGCAGGACGACCTTGGCGACGAGCAGCGCGCCGTACCGGGTGTCGAGCCCCGCGAACGACCCGAGGCGCAGCCACCCGCTCACGAGCCCGGAGACGGCGACCGCCGCGACGCACCAGCCGGCGATCACGGAGTAGCGCGCGACCGCGGGGGCGAGGTCGGTGCCGACCACCCGCACGAGCGCCGCGAGCGCGGCGAGCGCCCCGATCCACACGGCGGCGCCGACGAGGTGCACGAACAGCGCGGAGGTCGCCAGGTCGTGCCCGGCGGCGCCCGCGGCGTGCCCGAGCTGCGCGAGCTGCCAGAGCGCGACGATCCCGAGCACAAGGGTCCACGCGGCACCGGTCGGGGTGCGCACGACCATTGACAGCGCCGTGACGACGGCGGCGACGACCACGACCGAGCCGAGCGTGCGGCCGAGCGGGATCTGCGTGACGTACAGCCACAGCTCGTCGCCGAAGCTCGGCGCGGTGACCGACGTCCCGGCGACGTTGGCGTAGGACAGCACGAGCTGCGCGACGGCGGCCACGGTCCACACGCCCGCGGCCCACGCGGCGACGAGCAGGGTCCGCGGGTAGGCGGTGCCCTCGGCGGCGGGCCCGCCGCGCAGGGGTCGGCGCGCACCCGGGGCGCGTTCCTCGCGCCGCGGCAGGACGCACACCGCCAGGACGAGCGCGCCGATCGTGGTCGCGGCCGCGACCTCGCCCAGCGTCTCGGTCACGGGCAGGCCCCACCGGACGAGCGGCCCGGGGTCGAGCACGAGCGCGGGCAGCGCCGCACCGGAGAACCACACGCCGACGACCACGGCGATCACGGCGACGACGACGAGCGTGACGACCCGCCACGGCCCGGGCCGCCGCACGTCGGTGAGGACGCTCATGCGCTCACGCCCCCCAGGGGGCGCCCGGACCAGTCGTCGACGCACAGCACGCGTCCAGCATCCCCCACGGCGCGTGATCGTCCGGACGGCAAGACGCACCCTGTGACCGGGAACACATCCATGGGCCCGAATTGTTGCTGACATTCGCGTCCCGGTGGGTCGATCGTCGTGCCCCGGGACGTCGGCGGGCTCCAGCCGCCGGCGCAACCGGTCCCACCCAGGTCCCACCTCCATCGAGGTCAGATGACGCAGCCCGAGACCACCCCCGACGACGCACCGACGCTCGCCCCCGCGGGGCAGCCGACCGCGCCTGGCACTGGCACGTCCGAGAGCCCGCCCGACGACGGTGGTGTCCAGCCGCCCTCGCACCGCGAGATCGTCGCGATCCTCGGCGGGCTCATGATCGGCATGTTCCTGGCGGCGCTCGACCAGACGATCGTCGCGACGTCCATGCGCACGATCGGCGACGACCTGCACGGCCTGTCGCTGCAGGCCTGGGTCACCACGGCGTACCTGCTGACAGCGACGATCTCGACGCCCCTGTACGGCAAGCTCTCCGACATGTACGGCCGCAAGCCGTTCTACCTGGCCGCGATCAGCATCTTCGTCGTCGGCTCGCTGCTGTCCGGCACGGCCGACTCGATGTACCAGCTCGCGGTGTACCGCGGCGTGCAGGGCCTGGGCGCGGGCGGGCTGATGTCGCTCGCGATCACGATCCTGGGCGACCTGGTCCCGCCGCGTGAGCGCGCGCGCTACCAGGGGTACTTCCTCGCGGTGTTCGGGACGTCGTCGGTGCTGGGTCCCGTGATCGGCGGGTTCTTCTCGGGTGCCGACGAGATCCTCGGCTTCGCAGGCTGGCGCTGGGTGTTCCTGGTCAACGTGCCGCTCGGGGTGCTCGGCTTCGCCGTCGTCTCGCGCGTGCTGCACCTGCCGCCCGTGCGGCGCGTGCACCACCGGGTGGACTGGCCGGGTGCGCTCGCGCTCGTCGTGGCGCTGGTGCCGCTGCTCGTCGTCGCGGAGCAGGGCCGCACGTGGGGCTGGACGTCGCCGCGGGCCGTGACGGCCTACGTCGTCGGCGCGGTGGGACTGCTCGCGTTCTGGCTGCTCGAGCGGCGCGCGGGCGCGGACGCGATCCTGCCGCTGCGGCTGTTCGGCAACCGGGTGTTCTCGGTCGGCGCCGCGGCGAACGTCGTGATCGGCCTGGCCATGTTCGGTGGGCTCGCGGTGCTGCCGCTGTACCTGCAGATCGTGCGCGGGCAGTCGCCCACGCAGGCGGGGCTGACCCTGATCCCGTTCACGGTCGGGATCATGGCGGGCTCGGTCATCGCCGGTCAGACCACGGCCCGCACCGGCCGGTACAAGATCTTCCCCGTCCTGGGGACGATCCTCATGATCGTCGGGAGCCTGTCGTTCGCGACGCTCGACGTCGACACCGCGTTCGGGTGGATCTTTGCGTTCTCGGTGGTGTTCGGCCTGGGCCTGGGCTTCACGATGCAGCCGCTCGTGCTGGCCGTGCAGAACGCCGTCCCGGTGCAGGACATGGGCGTGGCGACCTCGTCGTCGCTGTTCTTCCGGCAGATGGGCGGCACGCTGGGCACCGCGCTGTTCCTCTCGGTGCTGTTCTCGACCGTCGTCGGGAACATCTCGAAGGCGTTCACGTCGGCCGCGGCCACGCCCGAGCTGCAGGCGGCCGTCGCGGACCCGGCTGTGCGCGCCGACCCCGCGAACACGCATGTCCTCGAGCTTCTCGAGACCGGCCGGACCGACGGCCTGAGCATCGACGACTCGTCGTTCATCTCGGCACTCGACCCGCGCCTCGCGCGGCCGATCCTCGAGGGGTTCGCAGCCTCGATCGACCTGGTGCTCCTCATCGCGGGCCTCGTGATGATCGCGGGCGTGGTGCTCACCCTGCTGCTCCCGGAGCTGCCGCTGCGGACGGTCTCGGGCATCCAGGGCCGCCTGGCCGACGAGGCCGCGGCCGCGGCGGCGGCGGACCCCGAGCCCGCTGCTCACCAGGTGGACGCCTCGGACCGGGCAGTGGAGCCGCCCGACCAGGAACAACGTCTGCACGCGCAGTCACCGCCGGTCGGTTCCCAGCCGACCCACAGCATCGACCACTAGCGTCGCACTCACCGGCTGTCGGGCCGGGCCGTGGGACGACGAGCCGGACGCACACACCGGAGGCACGCCATGACCAGCACCACCACGACAGGCCCGGTCAGCACGGCCGCAGTCGACGACGTGACGCAGGGCCACCACGACGACACCGCCTGTGCGGGGTGTCTCGACCGGCGCCAGCTCCTGACCCGTGCGGGCGGTGCGGGGATCGCCGTCGCGGCCGCCGCGGTGCTCGCCGCGTGCGGCAGCAGCTCGTCGCCGGGCGGGGGCGGTACGGACGACACCGCGAAGGACCCGGCCGCCACCCCCGGCGCCGACGGGGCCACCCCGCTCGCGCAGGTCGCGGACGTGCCGGTGGGCGGTGCGCTGCTCGTCGAGAACGGCGGGGAGAAGGTCCTCTTGGTCCAGGCCACCGCCGGGACCATCACTGCGGTGAGCGCGATCTGCACGCACCAGGGCTGCACGGTGCAGCCCGCCAAGGACGAGCTCGACTGCCCGTGCCACGGCTCGAAGTTCACGCTCGAGGGCGCGAACATCAGCGGGCCCGCCGACAAGCCGCTGCCGGCCGTCGACGTGCACGTGAAGGACGGTGCCGTGTTCTCCGGGACGGCCTGACATGGCCGCGGACCCGATCGTCGCCGGACGCGGCACGCGCCCGGTCGCGTGGTCCTGGCGGGTGCTCACCGCGCTCGTCGTCGCGATCTCCGCGGCGGTGCACCTGTACCTCGTCGCGTCCCAGGGCTACGGCGGCGGGACGGGCAACTGGCTCGCGACGGCGTTCTGGCTGCAGGGCGTCGGCGGCCTCGTCCTGGCCGTGCTCGTGCTGGTCTGGCGCTCGCCGCTGCCGCTGCTGGGGGCCGCCGGGTTCGGGGCGAGCACCCTCGCCGGGTTCCTGCTCGCGGTCTACCTGCCCGACGGCCTGTTCGGGGTGCAGTCGCAGTGGGCCGGCTGGCAGGAGTGGGTCTCGGCGATCACCGAGGCGCTCGCCGTCGTCTTCGCCCTGGCGGCCCTGACGGCCGAACGCGCCCGCCGCTGACCCCACCAGCTCCGCCCACCCAGCACCTGCTCCGGCCTGACGCGCGCAGCGCCGGAGCAACCGCTGGGTCGGGACGTTGAGCGACGACGAGACTGCGGTCACTCCGGCCTGACGCGTACAGAGCCGGAGCAGCCGCTGGGTCGCGCGGTTGAGCGACGACGAAACTGCGGTCGCTCCGGCCTGACGCGCGTCGAGCCGGAGCAAGCGCTGGGTCAGCGTTGGGAGAGGGTCAGCCCCAGACCAGGCCGTGGGCCGGGTCTGCCAGGACCGCGGCGACGTCGGCCAGCACGCGGCTCCCGAGCTCGCCGTCCACCAGGCGGTGGTCGAAGCTCAGCGCGAGCTGCGTGACGTGGCGGACCTTGATCTTGCCCTTGTGCACCCACGGCTGCTGCCGGATCGCGCCGAACGCCAGGATCGCCGCCTCACCCGGGTTGAGGATCGGCGTGCCCGTGTCGATGCCGAACACCCCGACGTTCGTGACGGTGATCGTCCCGTCGCTCATGTCCGCCGGGCTCGTACGGCCCGCGCGCGCGGTCGCGGTCAGCTCGCCGAGCGCCTGCGCGAGCTCGTGCAGCCCGAGCCGGTGGGCGTCCTTGACGTTCGGCACGACGAGCCCGCGCGGCGTCGCCGCGGCGATGCCCAGGTTCACGTAGTGCTTGTAGACGATCTCCTGCGAGGCCTCGTCCCAGCTCGCGTTGATCTCGGGGTGGCGGCGCACGGCCAGCAGCAGCGCCTTGGCGGCGATGAGCAGCGGCGTGACGCGCACGTCCGCGAACTCGCGGTCCGCACGCAGCTTCTCGACGAGCTTCATGGTCCGCGTGACGTCGACCGTGTGGAACACGGTGACGTGCGGCGCGGTGAACGCCGAGGTCACCATCGCCTCCGCGGTGCGCTTGCGCACCGACTTCACCGGGACGCGCGTCTGGCGGCCGTCGACCGAGACCGTGCCGGACGCGAGCCACGCGCGGTCGTCGTCCTTGGCGTACGTCGCGAGCGTGCGCGCCTCGGCCTGCGCTGCGTGCGCGAGCACGTCCTCGCGCGTGACGATCCCGCCGGGACCGGTCGGGGTGACCGAGTCCAGGTCGACACCGAGCTCACGCGCGAGCTTGCGGACGGGTGGCTTGGCGAGCACGTGGGTCGCGCGGGCGGGCGTCACACCCGACGCGGCGGCGGGCGCCAGGCCCGACGAGGCGGTCGTCCGGGCCGACGGCGGAGCGACGGCTGTCGCGGCCGACGAAGCAACGGCCGACGACTCAGCAGCCGACGACGACGCAGCAGTCGACGACGCAGTGCCGGCCGGCGGCGACGTGGTGGGCGCCTGCGGCGCGGGATCCGCACCCGCGCGGGGACGACGCGCGCTGCCGGCCTCGGCGAGCCCATAGCCGACGAGCACCGACTCCCGCTGCGCACCACCGGCGAGCGCCGAGTCGCGCGCCGCCTCGATCTCGTCCGAGCCGCCCGGCTCGACGCCGCGGCGCTCGGCGGTCCGCCCGACGTGGCGCACCGCACCGGTCGTCGCGACCGGCTCGCCCTCGTCGGACGCACCCTCGTCGGACGCAGCCTCGTCGGACGCGGACCCGTCGGAGGCCGTCGCCGCACCCGGGGCATCCGCAGGCGCGGCGCCCGTCGGGTCGGTGTCGATCTCGATGATCGGCGTGCCGACGTCGACCGTGGTGCCGGGCTCGACGAGCAGCCGCGTCACGACCCCGGCCCACGGGCACGGCAGGTCGACGAGCGACTTCGCGGTCTCGATCTCGACGATCGTCTGGTTGACCTCGACCGTGTCGCCGACGGCGACGTGCCACTCGACGATCTCGGCCTCGGTGAGGCCCTCACCCGCGTCGGGGAGCGGGAACTGCTGGTACGTGGGCACGTCGTGGTCTCCTGTGAGCGGATCAGCCGGGGGTCAGAACGCGAGCGCGCGGTCCACGGCGTCGAGCACGCGGTCCAGGCCCGGCAGGTAGTCGTGCTCGATCTTCGCGACCGGGTAGGGGACGTGGAAGCCCCCCACGCGCAGCACGGGCGCCTCAAGGTGGAAGAAGCACTCCTCGGTGATGCGCGCCGCGACCTCCGCCCCGGTGCCGTACATGACGGGCGCCTCGTGCACGACGACGCAGCGGCCGGTGCGCCGCACGGACGCGGCGACGGTCGCGGTGTCGAGCGGCGAGAGCGTGCGCAGGTCGACGACCTCGACGCTCGTCCCCTCGGTCGCTGCGGCCTCGGCGGCCTTGAGCGCGGTGGTGACGGTCGGGCCGTAGGCGACGAGCGTGACGTCGGTGCCGGCGCGCACGACCCGCGCGGTGTCCATGCCGGTCGCCTCGGCGCCGTGCGGGGCGGTCGCGGGGACGTCGAGGTCGACGTCGCCCTTCTCCCAGTACCGGCCCTTGGGCTCGAAGAACAGCACCGGGTCGGGCGACGTGACGGCCTGCTGGATCAGCGCGTACGCCTCGGCGGGGCTCGACGGCGTGACCACGCGCAGCCCCGCGGTGTGCGCGAACAGGACCTCGGGCGACTCGCTGTGGTGCTCGACCGCGCCGATCCCGCCGCCGTAGGGCACGCGGATGACGACGGGCAGGTTCAGCCGGCCGCGCGAGCGGTAGTGCATCTTCGCGAGCTGCGTCGTGATCTGGTCGTACGCGGGGAAGATGAACCCGTCGAACTGGATCTCGAGCACCGGGCGGTAGCCGCGCAGCGCGAGGCCGATCGCGGTCCCGACGATCCCCGACTCGGCGAGCGGCGTGTCGACCACGCGGTCCTCGCCGAACTCGGCCTGCAGCCCGTCGGTCACGCGGAACACGCCACCGAGCCGGCCGATGTCCTCGCCCATGAGCAGGACCTTGTCGTCGTCCGCGAGCGCACGGCGCAGGCCGAGCGTGATCGCCTTGGCGAACGTCAGGCGCTGGACGCCCGTGGGGAACGGCGCCACGTCCGACGAGGGTGCGGGCGCACCCGGCGCGGTGGTCGCCTGCGTGGCGGCCGACGACGGGCCGGTGGCCACGCCGTTCGTCGCGCCCGCGGCGCTGGTGCCGCTCGTCGGGCCGTGCAGCGCGGCGGGGGGCCGGTGTGCCCCAGCAGCCGTGCGGGTGTCGTGCGTCGCGGTGCTCATCGGTGGCTCCCCTCGGAGTGACCGGGACGGTCCAGGAACGACGACTCGTAGGACTCGAACCACGCGCGCTCGGCCTCGACGCCCGAGTGCGGGGTGGCGTAGACGTGCTCGAACATCGACGCGGGCGACGGGTGGCCCATCGCGCGGATCGTCGTGCGGATGTGCTCGCCGAGGGCGTCCCCCTCCGCCGCGAGCGACGCGAGGAACTGCGACGGCAGCGCGTCGCGCGACTCGAGGTAGGCGCGCAGGCGGTCGATCGGGTCGCGCCGGCGCCAGTGCTCCTCCTGCTCGGAGCTGCGGTAGCGCGACGGGTCGTCGGACGTCGTGTGCGCACCCATGCGGTACGTGAAGGCCTCGACGAACGTCGGGCCGCCGCCGGACCGCGCGCGCTCGAGCGCCTGCGCGGTCACCGCGTAGCTCGCCAGCACGTCGTTCCCGTCGACCCGCACCGCGGGGATGCCGAAGCCCGGGGCGCGCGCCGCGATCGGCACGGTGGCCTGGCGCGTCGTCGGCTCCGAGATCGCCCACTGGTTGTTCTGGCAGAACAGCACCACGGGCGCCTGGTTGACCGCCGCGAAGACGAGGGCCTCGCTCACGTCCCCCTGCGAGGTCGCGCCGTCGCCGAAGTACGTGACGACCGCGGTGTCCTTGTCCGGGTCGCCCGTGCCGACGAGGCCGTCGCGCACGACGCCCATCGCGTAGCCGGTCGCGTGCAGCGTGTGCGAGCCGATCACGAGCGTGTAGAGGTGGAAGCCGTGCGCGACCGGGTCCCAGCCGCCGTGGTCGACGCCGCGGAACAGCCGCAGCACCTCGGTGAGCTCGACCCCGCGCACGTGCGCGACCCCGTGCTCGCGGTAGCTCGGGAACACGTGGTCCTGCGGGCGCAGCGCGCGCCCGGAGCCGACCTGCGCGGCCTCCTGGCCGAGCGCCTGCGCGAACAGCGCGAGCTCGCCCTGGCGCTGCAGCGCGGTGGCCTCGGTGTCGAACCGGCGGACCAGGACCATGTCGCGGTACATCGCGCGCAGGTCGTCGTCGGTCAGGTCCGCCACGTAGGCGTCGTACTCGGGGTGCGCGACGCGCTCGCCGCTGGGCGTGAGGAGCTGGACGAGCCCCTCCTCCGTCAGCGGCCCGGCGTCGGCCGAGGCCGGCGACGGGGACGCCGCGGGAGACGTGGAGTGGGCCGCGGCCCGTCCGTCCGAGGTGGGGACGGGGGCCGCGGCCGGCCCGCCGGGGGTAGCGGCGGGGGTCCATGGGGCAGCCGGCGCGGTCGACCCGGACGGTGATCCGGTCTGACCGTGCCCGAGGGCTGCTGCGGGAGAGATGTCGGCGTGGGGGAGGCCGGACGAGCTCACGCGGTGCTCCTTCGCGTGCAGCGGCGGTAGCCGCTCCGGGACGTGGGGCCTGGTCCAGCACCCAACCTACGACACCGTAGCCTACGCCTCCGTAGGTTCCAGGCAACCCCTGGCGACAAGGATCGGTCGCCCGACTTGTCGGCACCCCACAGGGCACCCGGAGCGCCTCACGGGGCTCTGATGCTGTCCCGCGACGACGCCTCGGGGAAAGGTCCGCAGGTCAGCGGCTCAGGTGCTGGGCGGTGACCTCGAGCAGCAGGTCCGTCGCCTCGGGCTCGCCCACGCTCACGCGCACGCCGTCGCCCGCGAAGGCCCGCACGATCACGCCGTTCCGTGAGCAGCGCTCGGCGAGCGCGGTCGCGTGGTCGCCGACACCGAGCCACACGAAGTTGGCCTCGCTGTCGGGCACGGTCCAGCCCTGCGCGCGCAGCGCGGTGAGCATCCGCGAGCGCTCCTTGACGATCGCGTCGACCCGCGCCAGCAGCTCGTCGCGCGAGCGCAGCGACGCCACCGCGGCGAGCTGCGCGACGCTCGAGACCCCGAACGGCGTCGACGCGGCCCGGATGCCCGCGGCGTGCCTGGTCCGCGCGACGGCGTACCCGACGCGCAGCCCGGCCAGGCCGTAGGCCTTGGAGAACGTGCGCAGCAGCACCACGTTGCGGCGCGCGGCGAACACGGCGAGGCCGTCAGCGGCCGCGGCGTCCCGCACGAACTCGACGTACGCCTCGTCGAGCACGACGAGCACCTCTTCCGGCACCGTGTCGAGGAACTGCTCGAGCTCGTCGGCGCGCACGGCCGGGCCGGTCGGGTTGTTGGGCGTGCAGACCAGCACGACCCGCGTGCGGTCGGTGACCGCCGCGGCCATCGCGGGCAGGTCGAGCCGGCCGTCGTCGGTCACGGGCACGCGCACGCCGCGCGCGCCGGCGAGGGTCACCGCGATCGGGTACGCCTCGAACGAGCGCCAGGGGAACACGACCTCGTCGTCGGCCTCGCAGAACGCGGTCAGGACGTGCCCCAGGACGGCCACCGACCCGCAGCCCACGACGACCTGCTCGGGCGTGACGCCCAGCTGCTCCGCGATCGCCTCGGTCAGCTCGGTCGCGTACATGTCCGGGTAGCGGTTCACGTCGACCGCGGCATCGGCGATCGCGGCCATCACGGACGGCAGCGGCGGGTACGGGTTCTCGTTCGACGACAGCTTGAACGCCGCCGCCCCCACCGGTGAGCGCGCGCCGGGGACGTACGGCGGCAGGTCGGCGAGGGCACGACGAAGGACGGGGCGGCTCACGTGCACAGGATGCCACCGATGCCCGCGGGCTCAGCCGCGACCCGGCCGCCCGGCCCCGACCGCCTCGACGACCGCGTCGAACGCGGGCTTCGTGGCGTAGTCCTCGTCCCACAGCAACGCCGCGCCGTAGCCGGGGAACCACTGCGGGACCCACGAGTAGCGGTCCGTGACGCCCCAGAACGTGACGCCCAGGCAGCCCTCGACCGCGAGGCACGTGCTGACGACCGTGCCGAAGTCCTCGGCCTGCTGCGCGAGGTCCGCGTCGTTGGGCGGCGTCGGGATGCGCACGTCGACCTCGGTGAACCGGACGGTCAGGCCGAGGTCGACGAACCGCTGGAGGTTCTCCTGCAGGTCGTCGCCGAGCTTGCCGCCGGTGAGGTGGCCCTGGAAGCCCACGCAGTCGATCGGCACGTCGCGCGCCACGAGGTCGGACACCATCGCGTAGACCGCGTCGGACTTCGGGCCGATCGCCTCGAGGTCGTAGTCGTTGTAGCAGAGCTGGGCGTCGGGGTCCGCCTCGTGCGCGGTGCGGAACGCATCCTCGATGTACCCGTCACCGAGGGTCGCCTGGAACGGCGATCCCGCGCGGCGCGTGCCGTCGTCGTCGATCGCCTCGTTGACCACGTCCCACGCGAAGACCTGGCCCTTGAAGTGCTCGACCTGCGTGCGGATGTGCTCCTCCATCGCGGCCTGCATCGCGGGCGCGTCGAGCGCGGCGACCCAGTCGGGGAGCTGGGAGTGCCAGACGAGCGTGTGGCCGTAGAGCTTCTTGCCGTGCTCGCGCGCGTACTGCGCGAGCGTGTCGGCGCCGGCGAAGTCCCACTGGCCCTGCACGCGTTCGGTGGTCTCCCACTTCATGACGTTCTCGGCGACGACGAGGGACGCGTGGGTGTCGACGATCTCGCGGTACTCGGGCTCGTCGAGCAGCTCGGGGGCGACCGCGAAGCCGATGTCGAGCGCGCTGCCCCCCGCGATCTCCGCGAGGACCGGTCCGGTCCCGCCCTGCGTCGGCGCGGCGGTCGGTCCCGGCTCGGGGTCGTCGCTGCACGCGGCGAGCGGCAGGGCGAGCAGCAGGGGCAGCAGCGCTGCCACGGCGCGACGGCGGGAGGGCACGGCGTGAGGCATCGAGTCTCCGATCGACTTTCGGCGTCGTCGCCGAAACCTGCGCGATGGTAGCGCGCCGACCTGTCCGCAGGTGCGAACTTCCGGCAGCGCGCAGGCTTGCCTGGCAGGATCGACGCATGTCCTTCGTGCTGCGCGTGATCATCAACGGGTTCGCGATCTGGCTCGCGACCGTCCTGCTGTCCGACGGCCTGCAGATCGTCGGCGCGGACTCGACGAGCGAGAAGGTCCTCATCATCGGCTTCATCGCGTTGATCTTCGGGATCGTCAACGCGGTCGTGAAGCCGATCGTCCAGATCCTCTCGATCCCGCTGTACATCCTCACGCTGGGTCTGTTCACGCTGGTCGTGAACGCCCTCATGCTCCTGCTCACCGCGTGGATCACGGGCTTCACCGACTGGGGCCTCGAGATCGAGGGCTTCTGGTGGGCCGTCGGCGGCGCGCTGATCATCTCGATCGTCTCGTTCGCGCTCTCGATCCTGCTGCCCGGCTCGCGCAAGTAGCCGGGCGCGAGCAGGCAGCGCGCGACGACGGACGCGCGTCAGGCGTGCGCCTGGTCGACGCGCACGTCGTCGGCGTCAGAGGCGGCGCGGCAGGACGATCGCCGCGACTGCCGCACCCGTGACGAGCGCGAGGACGCGCCACAGGTCGCCCGCGTCGAGCGTCGCGCCGGCGAGCACGAGCGCGACCACGGCGAGGACCTGCGCCGGGACCTGCAGCAGCGCGACCTCGCGCAGGCCCTCGGCGAGCACGGCGATCTCGATGCGCGAGCGCAGCGCCACGCGCGCCGACCACGTGCTCGCCCACACCGCGAGGTGCACGAGCAGGACGAGCGCGAGCGTCGTCAGCACCGCGGGCGGGCCGCCGATCAGCACCTCGAACCCGACGACCAGCACCGCGACCCACACGAGCGACAGCCTCGGCAGCGCCGCGACCAGCGCCGCCAGGAGCAGCGCGCCCACGACGGACGACAACGACAGCGGCAGCAGCACGGACCAGCCGACCATCAGCAGCAGTGCGACGAGCAGGCCCGTGCAGATCCGCACGACCCCGCCGCTGACGGTCGGGCCGACCTCGAGCTCGGCTTCCGGCTCGGGTGCCGGTCGCAGCCCGGGCAGCACGGACCACCACCTGGGCGTCGTCACTCGCGGGTTCGTCGGCTCGGTCATCGCACTCCCGCCCCCGCCCCGGGCCGCCGCTGGCCGCTGCGCGCGAGCCCGGCGAGCGCCACCTGCGGCGCGTCGCGCCACGTCACCAGCTCGACGTCCGCGTCCTGCAGACCCGCGAGCCGGTCGGTCCGCGCGAGGCGCACGAGCCGCAGCGCGAGGCGCTCCCGGTCCCGCAGCACGGCCTCGCGCAGCGTCGGCAGCACGTCCACGGCCACGACCCGGTGCCCCGCGCGCCGCCACTGCACGGCCGCGTCCGCCGCGGCGTCGTCGAGGAACGTCGAGAACACGATCACGAGCGCGCCCGACGGGAGCTGCGGTGCACGCACGCGGTGCAGCGGCTCGCCCTCGGGCCTGGTCAGCGCGAGCGCGTGCCGGATCCGGTCGAGCTGGCGCCTGCCGCCGCCGGGCGGCAGGGGACGGCGGACCGCGCCCAGGTCGTCGAGCCCCACGCGGTCGCCCGCCGCGAGGTAGGCCTGCGCGAGGGATGTGGCCGCCTGCCGCGCGAGGTCGAGCGACGTCGGGTCGGACGCGCGCGGTCGCAGCGAGCCGCGCCACGTGCGCGGGTCGGGGCCGATGTCGTCGCGCGAGTCGACGACCAGCAGCACCGCGGCCTCCGCGAGCGCGAGCTCACGGCGCACGTACAGCTCCTGCAGCGCCGGGGAACGGCGCGCCGTCACGCGCCAGTCGATGCGGCGCAGGCGGTCGCCGGGCGTGTACGGGTGCACGTCCCGCAGCCCGCCACCCTCACCGGGCCGGCGCGACGGGTGCGCACCCGACAGGCCGCGCAGCCGGAACGGCAGGGGCAGCTGGCCCAGCGGGCCGGGCGTCGGCAGGACGAGCGCGTCGTCGGTCGCAGGCTCGACCGGCTCCGAGACGGTCGCGCCGCCCGGGCCGATGCCGATCGCGTCGATCTCCGCGACGGTCTGCGGACCGGTCCGCACGGTGTGCACGACGAGCGGCAACGTGCGCTGCCCGCGGACCTGCACGACCACCTCGTCCTGCGAGCGGTTCGAGCGCCGCACCGCCACGACGACGGCCGCCGTGCCGCGCGGCGCGGTGATCCGCACGCGCGAGCGCAAGGTCCCCGGCTCGTCGTCAGCCGCTGCGGTGGTCGCACCCTCGCCGCCGTCGAGGTCGGCCGCACCCTCGTCGGCCGGAGCGTTCGTCTCGTCGTCGACGTCGTCGGACGCGCCCAGGTGCACCTCGATCTCGCGCGACGGCGTGCGCAGCCAGCCCCACACGGCCGCCCCGACGAGCGGTACCGCGAGCACCGCGACGTCCGCGCGCCCCACGGCCGCGCCGACGAGCAGCAGCACGACGCCGACGGTCGCGCCGACCGCCGTCGTCTGCCCGCGGGACCAGGGCTCGTTCATCGCGCGGCGCCGACCCCCCGCACCGTCGCGGGACCGGGCACGTGCGCGAGGACCTCCTGCACGACGCGCTGCGGCGCGAGGCCCGACGCCCACGCCTGCGGCGTCAGCGAGATCCGGTGCGCGAGCGTCGCGACGCCCACGGCCTTGACGTCCTCGGGCGTCACGAAGTCGCGGCCCTCGAGCACCGCGACGGACCGCGCGACGAGCACGAGCGCCTGCGACCCGCGCGGGGACGCACCGACCTCGACCGCGGCGTGCTGACGCGTCGCGGCGGCGAGGTCCACGCAGTAGCCGAGCACGTCGTCGTCGACCGTGACGGCCTCGACGCCCGCCTGCATCGCGCGCAGCGTGGGCGCGTCGACGACCGTGCGCACGGTGGCCGCCTCCTGCCGCCGCGCGAGGCGACGCGCGAGCACGTCGACCTCGGAGGTTCGCTGCGGGTACCCGACTGCGAGACGCACCATGAACCGGTCGAGCTGGGCTTCGGGCAGCGGGTACGTGCCCTCGTACTCGACCGGGTTGGACGTCGCGACCACGTGGAACGGGTCGGGCAGCGGCCGCGTCACGCCGTCGACCGTGACCTGCCGCTCGGCCATCGCCTCGAGCAGCGCGGACTGGGTCTTGGGCGCGGTGCGGTTGATCTCGTCGGCCAGCAGCAGCCCCGCGAACACCGGGCCGGGCCGGAAGTCGAAGCTCGCCGAGGCCGGGTCGAACACCGAGGACCCGGTGATGTCCGACGGCAGCAGGTCGGGCGTGCACTGCACGCGCCGGAACTCCAGGCCGAGCGCGGTCGCGAGCGAGCGCGCCGCGAGGGTCTTGCCCAGGCCGGGCACGTCCTCGAACAGCACGTGCCCGCCCGCGAGGATCGCCGCGAGCGCGACCGTCAGCGGCTCACGCATGCCGACGACCGCGGTGGCGACCTCGTCGAGCACCGCGCGGCCGTGCGCGGCGACCTCCGTGACGGGCAGGTGGGGCTCGGTGCGCGGCGCGGACGCCGGCTCGGGGATGCGCTCGGTCATCGGTTCCTCCTGGGGCGCGGGGTGCGGGGCTGGTCGGGGGCCGGCGCGCGACCGCCGGCGGGTGTCACGAGGTCGGTGGGGTCGCCGGGCCGGTCCGCTGGCTGGTCGTCAGGCTGGTCGTCGGGCTGGTCGACCGGCTCGTCGGACCTCGCGGGACGCGGGCCGAGGGCCTCGAGCACACCGAGGGTGAAGGTCAGGTCCGCGACCGACGGCAACGGCGCGGACCGCCGCGTGAGCGTCTGCGCGGCGCGGCGGCCGACGAGCGCGACGACGGCGTCGAGCTGCTCGGGGTCCGCCAGGTCCACGCCGTGGCGCGCGAGCCGGACCGTCGCGGTCTCGCGCAGGCGGCGCATCGCGCGCTCACCCGCACGGCCGTCGCGGCCCACCATCGACCACGCGAGGTCCTGCAGGTCGCCGCGCGAGCCGTCCGGGCGCACGTGACGCTCGCGCTCCCAGTCGGGCTCCGGGTCGGGCTCGAGCCGCGTCACGACGACGACGAACGCGGCGACCGCGATGCCGAGGACGATCGACGACCACCACGTGAACCCGGCCATGAGCCCGAGCCCGACGCCCACGAGCACGCCGACGCCCTCGCGCCACACGAGGTGCCACAGCTGGCCGATCACGACGCGCCCTCGTCGGACTCCGGGTCCGTGCGACGGCGCAGGCCGCGGGCGATGTCGTGGAGCGCGGCACGGGCTCGCGTGACGTCGTCGTCGGTGACCGGGTGCTCGCTGAACCGCGCCGCGAGGTAGAGGTCGAGCAGCGTGCGGCTCGCGGCGGGGTCGGCGCGCGTGGTGTCGAGCAGGTCGAGCGTGAACTCGGTCGCGGTCTGCGCGCGCTCGCGCACCACGCCGCTGCGCTCGGCGGACTGCTCGAGCGCGACCCACGCGGCGATCACGGCGTCGCCGGGCGGCAGGTCGCGCGCGAGTGCGTCGAACGCGTCCTCGACCCCCGCCGCGAGCGCGGGCTGCGCGAGGTCGAGCACGTCGCCGCGCAGCAGCGTCCCGGCGGTGAAGCCCTCCTCGAACCCGAGCTCGCGCTGCTGCTCGAGCCACCGCCGCACGACGCGCACCGCCTGACGACCCAGGAACGTGAGCAGCGCGAGCACCACGAAGAAGCCGATGACGACGAGCCACGCGGGCATGCCGTTCTCGGGCACGACGTCGGCGACCGCGTCGCCCGTCGGCGCGGGGGTGGGCTGGTTGCGGTCGGGCAGCAGGGCGGTGGGGAGGTCGAACTCGGCGCCCGGTCGCTGGCCGGGCACGAACGGTCCGGCGACGGCCGCGGCGAGCACGGTCACGACGACGAGCCCGCCCGCGACGAGCGCCGTGCGCTGCGCCGAGCGGATCCGCGCGGCCGTGGCGGCGCCGATCGTCGTCGGGTCGCTCGCGGAGGGGTCGCCCGGCGCGGCGTCGTGCGCTCCGGGACGGTCGGGGCGCGTCGGGCGGACCGCCATGCGCCCTCCCCAGACCTCGTCGTGCGTCGTCGGCGGCGGATCGTCGTCCCGCCGCACCGCGTGCGTCCCGCGCCCGCGCGCTCACGGTAACGACCCGCGGCCCCGCCCGACGACACGCTGGGCGAATCGCCCCGGTCCACCCTGCGCCCGTCCGCGCCCCGCCGGTCCGCGCCCCGCCGGTCCGCGCCCCGCCCGTCCGTGCATGGACCGGTGCCCGCGCGCGGGGCACGCCCTGGGATGATGGGCGCCATGACCTCTCCCGCGCGCGTGAGCCTCGCCGACGTCACCCCGCCGATCGCCCTCGGCCCGCTCGACGGCCGTTACCGCCCCGCGGTCGCGCCGCTCGTCGACCACCTGTCGGAGGCTGCGCTCAACCGGGCGCGCGTGCACGTCGAGGTCGAGTGGCTCATCCACCTGACGAGCCGCGGCGTCGTGCCGGGCGCGCCGGTGCTGAGCGACGCCGAGGTCGCCTACCTGCGGGACGTCGTCGCGACGTTCGGCGCCGCCGAGGTCGCCGAGCTCGCGGAGATCGAGCGCGTCACGGTGCACGACGTGAAGGCGGTCGAGTACTTCCTCAAGCGCCGGCTCGAGGCGGCGCCGGGCGCCCTGGGTGAGGGCACGGTCCTGCCCTCGGTCGGCGAGCTCGTGCACTTCGCGTGCACCAGCGAGGACATCAACAACCTCTCCTACGCGCTCATGGTCCGCGGCGCGGTGCAGGAGGTGTGGCTCCCGGCCGCGACCGCGCTGGCCGACGAGGTCGCCGTGCTGGCCCACGAGCACGCCGACCAGCCCCTGCTCGCCCTGACCCACGGCCAGCCCGCGACGCCCACGACGCTCGGCAAGGAGCTCGCGGTCCTGGCCCACCGGCTGCGCCGCCAGCTGCGCCGGATCGCCGGGGACGAGTACCTCGGCAAGATCAACGGCGCGACCGGCACGTACGGCGCGCACGTCGTCGCCGTGCCGGGCGCCGACTGGCAGGAGGTCTCGCGCACGTTCGTCGAGCACCTGGGCCTGACGTGGAACCCGCTGACCACGCAGATCGAGTCGCACGACTGGCAGGCCGAGCTCTACGCCGACGTCTCGCGCTTCAACCGCGTGCTGCACAACCTCGCGACCGACGTCTGGACGTACATCTCGCGCGGCGTGTTCATCCAGATCCCCGTGGCGGGCGCGACCGGTTCGTCGACCATGCCGCACAAGGTCAACCCCATCCGGTTCGAGAACGCCGAGGCCAACCTCGAGCTCTCGTCGGCGCTGCTCGACACGCTCGCCTCGACCCTGGTCACGTCGCGCCTGCAGCGCGACCTGACGGACTCGACCACGCAGCGCAACATCGGCCCGGCGTTCGGGCACAGCCTCCTGGCGATCGACAACGTCCGACGAGGGCTGCGCGCGCTGTCCGTCGACGCGGCGCTGCTCGCGCGCGAGCTCGACGAGAACTGGGAGGTGCTCGGCGAGCCCGTCCAGTCGGCGATGCGCGCGGCCTCCGTCGCGGGCGTCACCGGCATGGAGAACCCGTACGAGCGGCTCAAGGAGCTCACGCGCGGTCGTCGTCTGACGGCCGACGACATGCGCGAGTTCATCGCGGGCCTCGGCCTGCCCGCGGACGTGGCCGCGCGCCTGCAGGAGCTCACCCCCGCCGGCTACACGGGCCTGGCCGCCGCGCTCGTCGCGCACCTCGACGCCTGACCCGTCCGGGGCTCGCGCGAGCGCGTCCGTGCAGCGGATCCGCGGCGATCCCAGCGGAGCGGGTGTGACCGTGATCACCCCGGCGCGCCCGGAATCGGTTTCGGTGTGGGCGCGCTACCACTTTCGACGGAACCGATCTGGACATGTGACCCGTTTCCTTGCAGAATCGGGCCCGATCCGTCCGTTTTACCCGTTCCTGAGCCCTCGGGCTCGCAGCCGGGGAACCGTCATCGTCCATCCCCCCAAGTCGTAGGCGAGGCCGCCATGACCTTGATGCAGAAGGCGATCACCCCCGCGCTCGCGCGGGCCCACGTCGAGGGCGGTTACGACCGCATGGCCGGCTACGTGGTCCGCGCCGAGGACGTCGCGTTCGCGACGACGCCCGCCCAGCTGTTCGAGGTCCACGGGCTCGGCTACCCGGGTTCGCCGTTCCGCCGGGACGCCCAGTTCATCGACCTGCTCCGCTTCGAGTCCGGCCCGCAGCTGCAGTACCGCGACGTGCCGGGCTACATCGTCCCCCTGTGGTGGCTGCGACACTCCCGCGTCACGCCGGGCGCCGAGCTCGTCCGCGTGTTCGCCGACGGGTCGGTCACGCTCCTGGCGCGCTACGGCGACGTCGGCACGGGCTGGTCGGTCACGAACCTCGGGTACCGCCCCGCGCTCGCCTCGCTGTCGAGGTGCGTCGGACCGGTCGCGAAGTGGCACAGCGCCTACCTCGAGGCGGACCTGGTCGACGGCGGGAACACCGTGGTGCTCGCGCTCGCCAACCCGCCGCTCGCCGAGACCGGCTTCCAGCAGGCGCACTCCGGCCGGTGGTTCCGCCGCGTGCCGCGCGAGGACGTCTCGGAGCTGTTCGAGCTCGACCTCACGGCCCGCTGGAACGGGCTCGCGGTACGCGTCGTCGACCAGTGGCAGGACGCGCAGCGCTACGTGGTCGCGCGGATCTCGCACCTGGGCGACGACCTGGACCACGCCGAGCACCTGCGCCTCGACCGCGTCGAGGCGGGCGTCTACGAGGCGGTCGTGTACGCGGCCGAGCTCACGGACATCCAGACCAACCAGGTCGTGCCGCACACGTGGTCGCCCGGGCCGGCGCGGGCGCTGCGCCGCCCGGTCTCGCAGTCCTCGTCGTACTGAGACCTCGTCGTACCGGGCTCTCAAGGCTCTTCGCCCAGTGGAGGGTCGCGGCCAAGCAGGGTCCGGAGTGGTGTTGCGGGCGGGCGTGGCCGCCCGAGTGGTGGTCCCTGGCCCGCCATACGCCCCCGCGCGTCGCGGCCACCGGCACTGCGCAGGCCGGTTGACAGCTATAGGAGCATCAGCCACCTGCTCGTGTACCAGACCATCCGATACTGCACGCGCATAGCACGCGATGGCAGGAGGGGGCGCCACGATCGAGCGACTTCCTGAGCGTTGATCCGGGCCGTTAGCGTCTCACCGATCTGCGGGTACTGGCGAGACGTAGGGGTCGCGCACTCCGCCGGGAGCAGAAAGGCGCGAGGAGTACACCATGGCGGAGGACAGATTCCGAGCACGAGCGCTGCGGAACCCCGCATCTGCGGTTGCCGCGATCATCGGGATGATCGTGATGCTGCTCGGGACCGCCGGCCCGGCATCCGCGAGCCGATCGTTCACGTCCGCGCCGATCCCGAA
>NZ_BJLQ01000045.1 GCF_006538725.1 Cellulomonas gelida | reverse complement strand
GCGCACGCGAGCGCGAGCCACTCGTCGTCCAGGTCGAGGCCGTGCCGCAGCATGCCGACGGCCTGCAGGGGCTTGAGCGACGAGCGTGCCCAGATCGTCGCGTCGGGGTCGCCGAGCGCGAGCCGGACGTCGCCGTCCGGCGCCAGCACGACGACGTGGCCCGTGTGGACGGACTCGACGAGCCCGCCCCGGACCACGCGCGCCAGCGGCACCGCGTCACGCGAGATGTCGCCGTGACCGGCGCCGGCAGCCCGGCCGCCGTCGTGCGCCGCCACGCCTCCCACGGCCCCAGGCTCCGGCCCGGACATCACCAGCCGCCCGACGACCGACCCGGTCCCGGCCGCCGTCGCGTGTACGGCGCGACGGCGGGCCGCACGTCGACGAGGTACACGATCGCCGCGACCGCGGACAGGATGCCGAGGAACGGCAGCAGCTGCAGCGGGGGCATCGCGATGAACGACAGCAGAGTCGCAACCCCGAGGATCGCGAGCCAGAAGTTCTTGGTGCGCTTCCCGGCCGCCGGGAACGCGTTCGCCGGCCGGCGCAGCAGGTCGACCAGCGCCCACACGCACAGCACGAAGATCGCGAGCAGGAACAGCAGGTACACGATCCACTGGAGGCTTCCGACGATTCCCACGCGCCGAGCCTACGGGCCGAACGCCCCACGCGCAGTCACCTGTGCACGAGCAGGGGTCACGCGGGCGCCGGGACGGTGCGCAGGTCCTACCAGCCGGCCGGTGCCGACTCCGCGCGTCACGGGACGACGCGCAGCCCTTCGGAGCGTGCCGCCGACGCGAGGTGCTCGTCCCACGCGACGACGACCAGCTCGTCGGACCGCAGCAGCAGCGCCGACGCGAGGTGCAGCGCGTCCGCGGCCCGCAGGGCGTGGTAGCCGACGAGCGTCGCGGCGGCTGCCGTGACGGGCTCGTGCAGCTCGACCACGTGCAGCGCGGGCCACAGCCGCTCCCACTGCGCGAGCGCGGCCCGCTCGGTCCCCGCGTCGATCACTCCCGCGCGACGACCGCCGGCGAGCAGCGCACGCACCTCGGCGTCGGCGAGCCGGGACGTCGCGACGAGGTCGGCGCCGGACCACAGCGCGGCGGCGAGGTCGCTGCCGGACTCGGTGACGCACAGCTTCGCGAGCGCGCTCGTGTCGAAGTAGCAGACGGCCATCAGCGGCGCAGCCGCCGCACGAGGCCGGACACGCCCTGCCGCCCGGGCTCGGTGCCGACGGGTTCGGCCGCCTCGCGCGCAGCGGACGCCGGCGAGAGCAGGCCGTCGCGCTCGAGGCGCGCCAGCAGGTCGGCCGAGTCGATGCCGGTGAGACGCGCGACGGGGATCCCGCGTTCGGTGATCACCACGTCCTGCCCCTCGCGTGCCGTCTCGATCCACTGCTTGAGCTCTGCGCGCAACGCGCTCACCGCGACCTCCACGGGCCCGACGCTACCGGGCGGGCGTACCGCAGGGCACGCGTCAGATCTCCGGGAGCGCCGCGCGGGCCGCGCCGGACTCCTCGCCCGCGGCCTCGAGCAGGTCGACGACGAGCGAGCGGTGCAGCAGCACGAGGCTCTGCACCTGCCAGTCGGCGGGTGCGATGACGAACGGGTCGAGCGCACCGGCGGACGCGAGCAGCGCGGCGCGGGCCCGCGCCGGGTCCCGACCGCTGCCGAGCGCGGACGCGAGCTCGGTCGCAGCGGCGGCGGTCGCCTCGATGCGCCGCCCGGCAGCGCCCAGGTCGTGCACGGTGGGCGACTCGAGCAACGCCAGGGCGCGGCGGGTCATGACGCGTGTGTTGCGCATCGCGCGGTCCATGAGCACGGACGCCGCGACGAGCCGGGACAGCTCGCCGCGGTGCTTGCGGTGCGCGGGGGACAGCCGGACGAGCTCGCGCGCGTTCGTCGTGACCTCGTGCCACTCGTCGAGCGCGGCCTGGGACGCGCGGCCGCGCACGAGCACGTCCTCGACGTCGGAGACCGAGCGCGTCGCGAGCCCGCCCGCGAGCTCGTGCAGGATCCCGGCGACCTCGAGCGTGCCGTTGCGGGCGAGCTCGCGCGGGTGCCGCCGCGGGTCGGACGGCGTAAGCACCGCGATGGCGAACGCGACACCACCGCCGACGAGCGCGTCGGTCCAGCGCCCGAACGGTCCGCCGGTGGCGGCCAGCGTGGGCAGCCCGACGATGATCATGGCCTGCACGCCCGCCTGCGTGGTGAGCAGGGCGCCGCGGTCGAGGAGCCGCGCGAGCGTCGCGGCGACGAACAGCACGAGGGCGACCTGCCACAGCCCGGTGCCGATGACGTGCACGAGCGCATCACCGAGGCCGACGCCGATCGCCACGCCCGCCGCGATCTCGGCCACGCGCCGCAGCGACCGGTCGGCAGTGAACCCGAGCGCGATCCACGCGCACACGGGCGCGAAGGACGGGTACGGGTGGTCGAGCACGTACCGGCCGATCGCGAACGCGAGTCCCGCGGCGACCGACGCCTGCAGGATCGGGAACCACGCTGCGCGCACCCGGTCGGTCCCCTGCCGGACCCGCACGCGCGCGACGAGGCGCACGTCGTGCCACCCGCGTGGGCGCGGCTCGGGGTCCTCGGACGGGGTCATCAGAGCGAGGGGTGGACGCCCAGCCCGCGCGCGACCGGGCCGCGCGGCGCGGGCCGGTCGGTCGACACACCCTCACCGGGCACGACGACCTCCTGGGCCGCGGTCACGGCCCCGCCGTCGCACGCGACGAGCAGCGGCGCGTCCACGGCGAGCGAGCGCTTGACCACCGCGAGCGCGACGGGCCCGAGCTCGTGGTGCCGCGCGACGCTCGTCACCCGGCCGACCTCCCGGCCGAGCTCCCCTGCGACGTCCGTGACCTCGTGCACGCCCGCGCCGGGCTCGGGCAGCAGGTGCCCCGACCCGTCGAGGTGCAGCATGACGAGCCGACGCGGCGGCCGCCCGAGGTTGTGCACGCGCGCGACCGTCTCCTGCCCGCGGTAGCAGCCCTTGTGCAGGTGCACCGCGGTGCGCAGCCAGTCGAGCTCGTGCGGGATCGTCCGATGGTCGACCTCGGTCGCCGCACGCGGGCGCCACGCCTCGACGCGCAGGGCCTCGCTCGCCCACGTGCCGGCCAGCGGCCAGCCGGTCGCCTCGCGCGCCGCGACCTCGTCGGCCAGATGCTCACGGGGCACGAGCACGAGCCGCCACGCGCGGTCCGCACCCGGGTGCTCGTCGTCGGCCGGGCCGTAGCGCGTGCCGCCGGGCACGACGTGCGGCCACGGGTCGCGCCACGTGAGGGGCTCGTCGGGGCCGCCCTCGGCCGCGACGGGCTCGCCGAGGGCGGCCCACTCGTCGGTCACGTCGGCGATCTCGACGCGCATCATGAACTTCATGCGGTCCAGCCAGGCCGCGAGCGCGACCGGGGTCTGCGTGACGAGCCAGGTCGCCTCGCCGTCGTCGACCACCGCGGCGGCGTGCTCGACGTGCCCGTGCGGGCTGAGCACGAGCAGCTCGGTCGACGTGCGCGGCGGCAGGTCGGCGAGCTGAGCGGTCGTGATCGAGTGCAGCCAGGTCAGCCGGTCCGGGCCCGCGACCCGCACGACGCCGAGGTGCGACTGGTCGACGACCGCGCCGCCGCGGGCCAGCGCCCGCTGCTCGGCTGTCGGGTCGCCGTAGTGCCACGCGACGCCCGCGTCCGGCCCGGCGCCCTCGACGGCGCCGCGCCGGCCGAGCAGCGGGCTGCGGTGGCGCGCCGGCTCGTAGCCGAGCGGCTCGTCGGTGGGCTCGTCGACGCGGGGGGCGGGGACCTGCGTCATCAGTGCTCGACGTCCTCGACGCGCGCGAGCCGGGCCGAGGCGTAGGACTGCATCGGCTGGCCGAAGGCCGCCAGGTCCTGCGCCCACATGAGCTCGCCGTTGACCAGGCCGTACAGCCGCGTGGCCGCGCTGACCTCGGCGCCCGACGAGGTCCGGGCGATGAGGTCGGAGGCCAGGTCGACCCGGCCGTTGCCGACCGCCCCGACGTACACCGCGACGTGCCCGGACGGGTCCGCGAGCAGGACCTCGACGGGGAACTGCTCGTCGGTCAGCCCCTCGGGCCGCTCGGGCGGGACGCGCCAGTAGCCGGACTCCGTCGACCAGACGGGGCCGTCGTGCAGTGGCGGGTCGGCGGGCTCGTCGGCAGCCGCGGCCTCGTCGAGCGCCGACGCGTCGTCGGGTGCGACGACCAGCCGGATGGTCGAGGTGTAGGACAGGTACGGCCCGCCGTCGTGGTCGAAGACGACGTCCTGGACGAACGCGGTCTCCTCGACCCCGGGGTAGCCGACGACTCCCTCACCCGACCACCGCCCGACGAGCCAGGCGAGCGGGTAGACCTCCGGGGCGAGCCCTTCGGGCAGGACGAACGCCATGAGTGTTGCCTTCCGATCCGGGTCCTGCGGTGCCCGCGGCGACGGGGCCGACGAGGCGAGGCGGACCTTGAGCGTGTCGTCTGTGGGTCAGCGCTGCGACTTGAACAAGCGGAGCACCACGAGCCCCGCCGTCCAGGCGATCGCGAGCGTCGTGAGGACGAGCAGACCGATGAAGAACCCCTCGAGCGCTGTCATGCGCCGATCCTAACGATCCCGGGGCGCTTCGCCGGTCCCGACGGCGACGAGACGCGTCACACCGTCCCGGCCGGTTCCCCGGCCCGGTCGCCGTCAGCCGACGAGCACGCGCCCGACGACGTACACGAGGATCCCCGTCACGGTCACGGGAAGCACGATCGCCGCGACCGAGGGGAGCTTGCGCGCGAGCGACTCGAGCGCGTCGAACAGCACGTGCAGCGACGAGATCAGCACCCCGACGGCAGCGCCCAGGACGAGCCCGGCGAGGACGTCGATGTCCGGCAGCAGCAGCGTGGCCAGCACGCCCGCGAGCGTCGAGGCCGCGGTGGTCACCAGCGCGCCGCGCCACGACGACAGGGGCAGGGCGACGACAGCCGCACCGACCGCGAGCGCGAGCGCCCCCACGACGACGATGGGCTCGCCGCCGGGCGTCCGGCCGATCGCGACCCAGCCCGCGACCGCGACCGCGAGCAGCGTCCCGGTGACCGTGCCGGCCACGGACTCGACCATCCGCTCGCGGCCGTCGCGCCGCAGCAGCTCGTTGAGGAACGCGAGCAGGATCGACGTGGCGAACACGACCGGTAGGTACCGCAGGTACGGCTGGTCCTGGACGTAGTGCACGGCGAGCACGCCGCCGACCCCGCCGATCGCGATGACGGCGCTCGAGCCGGGCTTGAACGGCAGGCTCGCGAGCGAGGGCCAGCCGACCGCGAACGCGAGCGCGAGGAGCGCGGCGAGCACCGTGACGGGCAGGCCGCCGACGTAGCCGGCGACGGCGACGAGCGCGGCGAGGGCAGCGGTGACGACCGCTCGGGTGGCGAGCAGCACGGGGACTACCGCCGGGCCTCGGCCGCCGCGAGGGCGCGACGCGCCGGCGCGGGGGCGGGCACGACGCGGGGCGTCGCGGTCAGGACCTGGGGGAGCACGGCCGACAGTCTCGCAGATCATGCGCGCCGGGCTCGTGACCCGCGTGGGAGGTCCGCCCCGTGAGGCGCCCCGACACGCGCCTGACGTGCGCGTGGGCACGCCTGCGGACACTGCCACGACCAGGCCGGGGCACGCGGTAGCGTGTCCCCACTCGCCGCAGGGAGGTTCCACGGTGGCAGACCTTCTGCTCCTGACCCCGGCGTCCGGTGGATCGGCACAGGTGCTGCCGGCGCTCGGGCTGCTGTCCCACCGCGTGCGCGTGCTGCCCGTCGAGCCGTCCGCGCTCGTCGACGCCCCGGACGCGGACATCGTCGTGCTCGACGCGCGCCGCGACCTGGTCACCGCGCGCACCACGTGCCGCCTGCTGCGCGCCACGGGTCTGGCGGTCCCGCTGGTCCTGGTGCTCACCGAGGGCGGGCTGACCGTGGTGACGGCCGAGTGGGGCGCCGACGACATCGTGCTCGACTCCGCGGGCCCGGCCGAGGTCGAGACCCGGTTCCGGCTTGTCATGGAGCGCGCCGCGGTCGCGGGGTACGACGACGCGCCGCAGGAGATCTCGTCGGGCGAGCTCACGATCGACGCGGGCGGCTACACCGCACGTCTGCGCGGTCGCCCGCTCGACCTCACCTACAAGGAGTTCGAGCTCCTCAAGTACCTCGTGCAGCACCCGGGCCGCGTGTTCACCCGCGCCCAGCTCCTGCAGGAGGTCTGGGGCTACGACTACTACGGGGGCACGCGCACCGTCGACGTGCACGTGCGGCGCCTGCGGGCCAAGCTCGGCCCCGAGCACGAGCAGCTCATCGGGACGGTCCGCAACGTCGGCTACCGCTTCGACCCGCCCAAGGACCGGCGCCCGGCGGGGGACCGCGACAGTGTCACCGAACCCGCGGTCTGACCACGGGCAGCAGCACGACGAGCCGGCCACGTCCGGAGGCCGGACCGCGCTGTTCTCGCGGCTGACGCCCGGCAGCGAGCGCAACCTCGCCGACACCCTGCGCGGCGAGCGCGCCGGTGGCGTGCTGCTGCTCGTCGGCGCCGTCGTCGCGCTCGTCTGGGCCAACGCGTGGCCCGCGGCCTACGACGCGGTGTCGCAGACCGTGGTCGGTCCGAGCGCGCTGCACCTGGACCTCACGCTCGCGCAGTGGGCGACCGACGGCCTGCTCACGGTGTTCTTCTTCGTGGTCGGCCTCGAGCTCGCACGTGAGCTGACCGTCGGGGAGCTGCGGCACCCGGCGACGGCGGCGGTCCCGATCGTCGCGGCCGTCGGCGGCATGATCGTGCCCGCGGCGCTCTACCTCTCCGTCAACGCGGGACGCGCGGGCGGCGCGACCGAGGGATGGGCGGTGCCCACCGCGACCGACATCGCGTTCGCGGTCGCGGTCCTCGCGCTCGTCGGACGCGGCCTGCCCCCCGCGCTGCGGGCCTTCCTGCTCACGCTCGCGGTGGTCGACGACCTGCTCGCGATCCTGGTGATCGGCACGGTCTACACGGAGTCGCTCGACCTGGTCGCGCTGCTCGGCGCGCTCGCGTGCGTCGGGGTGTTCGCGTGGCTCGTCCGGCGGCACCGGGTCAACGGGTGGCTGCTCGTGCCGCTCGGGGTCGCCGCGTGGGCGGCGCTGCACGCGTCGGGCGTGCACGCGACGCTCGCGGGCGTGGCCCTCGGGCTCGTCGTGCCCGCGAGCCCGGCCGCGACCGCGCGGGCGCACGGGCTCGCGGCGCTGCCCGAGCAGTCGCTCGCCGAGCGCTGGGAGCACCGGTGGCGGCCGCTGTCGGCCGGGTTCGCGGTGCCCGTGTTCGCGCTGTTCGCGGCAGGCGTCGCGGTCTCGGCGGACGTGCTGGCCGATGCCGTGAGCGACCCCGTCGCGCAGGGCGTGGCCCTCGGGCTCGTCGTCGGCAAGCCGCTCGGGATCGTCGCCGCGACGTGGGCCGTCGCGACGTTCACGCGCGCACGGCTCGCACCGGGCCTCGGCTGGGGCGACGTGCTCGGCGTGGGTCTCGTCGGCGGGATCGGGTTCACCGTGTCGCTGCTGGTCGCCGAGCTCGCGTTCGGCCCGGGGTCGCCGCACGACGAGCACGCCGTCCTCGCCGTGCTCGTCGCGTCCCTCCTCGCGGCCGTCACCGGCGGTACGGTGCTCGCAGCGCGCGGTCGACGCCGGCTGCGCACCGATCCGGCCGGGACGGCGTCCGACCCGGTCCCTGACGAGCCCGACGGGCACCGCCAGCCGCACCCGTCACCGCCGAACGGATAGGTTCACGACGATGACTGCCGTCGACTCCGCCACGCTCCTGCTCGACGGGCCGTGGCAGCACCGGTTCGTCGCCGCCAACGGCGCACGGTTCCACGTGGCGGTCGCCGGTCCTGACGACCGCGACGTCCCCCTCGTCGTCCTGCTGCACCCCGTGCCCCAGTTCTGGTGGGCCTGGCGGCACCAGCTCACCGCGCTCGCCGCGGCCGGCTACCGCGTGGCCGCGCTCGACGTGCGCGGCACGGGTGGCTCGGACAAGCCCCCGCAGGGGTACGACGTGCCGACGCTCACGGCCGACGTCGCCGGTGTCATCCGCTCGCTCGGGGCGAGCTCGGCGGTCGTCGTCGGGTGCGGGACCGGCGGCACGATCGCGTGGGCGATGCCCGCGCTGCAGCGGGTCGCGACGACCGCGGTGGCCGTGCTGTCCTCGCCCCACCCGCTCGACGCGATGCGCCGGCCGCTGGGGTCGTTCCGGCCCGCGGCCGTGCGCCGCCTCGGGTTCGTCCAGCTGCCGTCGTTGCCCGAGCGGGCGCTCGCGCGCGGTGACCTCGCGCACCACCTGCTCGCCGAGTGGGGCGGCGGCCCCTGGCTCGACCGGGACACGGAGCGCACGTACCTCGAGGCGCTGCGCGTCCCGTTCGCCGCGCACTCCCAGCTCGAGCAGCTGCGCTGGCTGGGCCGGTCCGGCCCGCGGCCCGACGGTCGGCGCTTCCTGGCCGCGCTGCGCACCGCCCGCCCCCTGCCCGTGCTGCACCTGCACGGCGGCCGCGACGGGCTCGTGCCGCCCCACGCCGTCGCGCTCGGGCGCGAGGCCGCGGCGCTCGTCGGCCCGGACTACACCTACGAGCTCGTCGCGGACGCGGGGCACTTCCTGCCCGAGCAGGCCACCGAGCACGTCAACCGGACCCTGCTCACCTGGCTCGAGCGGGTCGCGCCGCTCTAGCCGGCCCTGCCGCTCTGGCGCGTCGTGGCCGGCTCAGCCCTTGAGCAGCGCCGCCGCGCGAGCCGGGTCGGTCTCCCCCGTGCCGTACGACGGGCACAGGGCGGCGACCGGGCACGCACCGCACGCCGGGCGACGCGCGTGGCACGTCCGGCGGCCGTGGAAGATCAGCCGGTGGCAGGCCATGGTCCAGTCCTTGCGCGGCAGCAGCGTGCCGAGCTCGCGCTCGACGACGAGCGGGTCCTCGCTGGTCGTGTAGCCGAGCCGCCGCGACAGGCGCAGGACGTGGGTGTCGGTCGTGATGCCCGGCACCCCGAACGCGTTGCCGAGCACGACGTTCGCGGTCTTGCGGCCCACGCCCGGCAACGACACGAGGTCCTCGAGCCGGCCGGGCACCTGCCCGTCGAACCGCTCGAGCAGCGCCTGCGACAGGCCCGTGACGGCACGCGCCTTGGCCCGGAAGAAGCCCAGCGGCTGCAGGATCGCCTCGAGCTCGTCGGGCGCGGCGGCCGCGAGCTCGGCCGGGCCGGGGTAGCGCGCGAACAGCTCAGGCGTCGTCGCGTTGACCCGCACGTCCGTCGTCTGGGCCGACAGCACGGTCGCCACCAGGAGCGTGAAGGGGTCCGTGAAGTCGAGCTCGCAGCGCGCGTCAGGGTACCGCTGCGCGAGCAGCCGGTCGACTCGTCGTGCGCGGCGCGTGCGCGCCAGAGGGCTCTCCACCTGGTCCGACGTCCGCCTCGTCACCCGGGCAGCGTACGACTCCCCTCCGACACGACCGTGACCGCCGCGTGACCGCGCCGCGACACCTTCGTGACACGCCGACGATCGGGTGGCCGTCCCGTCGTGTCATTGCTCCCAGGGAGTGATCTGCGCGACACGACGGGACGGAACACTCAAGAAGGACGTCCCATGAGCCGTAGGTGACTAGGTGCAGCGGGACGGAGAACAGCCACGATGACTCCTGGCGGCGACCACAAGGTGCGCAGTCTCCGACTCGACCGCCGAGCACTGCGGGCCGAGAAGGCCCGCGTGGGCTGGTGGCGGCGGCTCGTGCGCGCGCGCATCGACCTCGCGGTGGCCGGCGCGGCGCGCCCCGACCCGCTCGGTGAGGACGTCGCGTTCCAGCTGCCCCTCGACGTCTCGCTCGCGGTGCCGCAGATGGGCGAGCTCGTGCGCCTCCTGCCCGACCCGGCCCCGGCCGACGTCGCCGAGCTGGACCGCCTGCGCGCGCTGGACGACCGGCTCGCGTCCTACGAGCGGGGCGTCACCGACGCGCTCGCCCGCGCCACGGACAGCCTGATCTCCCGCCTCGCGGACGACCCGACGAGCGGCGGCGACCTCCTCGCAGGTCCGCCGACGCGGCGGTGACCGCGCGCTCCGAGGAGACACCCGCGCGCGATGCGGCAGACTGTGGCGTGGATCTCGCCGCCCGGGCCCCGGTGCGGCGGGTGCGGTCCAGCGGTTCAGAGTGAGAAGGAGCGACCGTGGCTGAGGACGTCGTGCTGTCGGCACCGTTGTTCGTGGGTCTCGACGAGGAGTCGGCGCTCGCGCTCGTCGCGAACATGACCCCGATCGAGGCGGTACGCGGCGACGTGCTGTTCCATGAGGGCGAGCCGGGCGACCGGCTCTACATCGTGCGCGACGGCAAGATCAAGCTCGGCCGGCGCTCGAGCGACGGTCGCGAGAACCTGCTCGCGGTGCTCGGTCCGGGCGAGATGTTCGGCGAGCTCTCGATGTTCGACCCGGGCCCGCGCACGGCGACCGCGACGGTCGTCGCCGACGCGGCGCTGCTCGAGCTCGACCACGACGAGCTGGTCCGCTGGCTCGCGGACAAGCCCGGCGTCGCCCGGCACCTCCTGCAGGCCCTGGCCCGCCGCCTGCGCCGCACCAACGAGGCGCTCGCCGACCTCGTCTTCTCCGACGTCCCCGGCCGCGTCGCCAAAGCTCTGCTCGACCTCTCGACCCGGTTCGGCGAGCAGGTCGACGAGGGCGTGCGCGTGGCTCACGACCTCACGCAGGAGGAGCTCGCGCAGCTCGTCGGCGCGTCGCGCGAGACCGTCAACAAGGCGCTCGCCGACTTCGCCGCACGCGGCTGGGTGCGGCGTGAGGGCCGTGCCGTCGTGCTGCTCGACGTCGACCGCCTGGAGCGCCGCGCGCGCTGACCGCCTGACGACGCGAACGGCCCGGACGAGAGCTCGTCCGGGCCGTTCTGCGTTCGCAGGCCCTGCAGTGACGGGGTGTCAGTCGCGCGCGGGTCGGTCCGCGGGGGTCAGTCCGCGAGCTCGACGACGATCTCGACCTCGACGGGCGAGTCGAGCGGCAGCACCGCGACACCGACCGCGGACCGGGCGTGCACGCCCGCCTCGCCCAGCACGTCGTGCAGCAGCAGGCTCGCGCCGTTGATCACCGTGGGCTGGGCCGTGAAGGACGGGTCGCTCGAGACGAAGCCGACCACCTTGACCACGCGCGTGATCCGGTCGAGCGCGTCCGCGCCGGCCGGGCCGCCCTCCCGCTCGACGAGCGCGGCGACGGCCGCCAGCGCGTTCAGCGCCGCCGTGCGCGCGAGCGCCGCGCCCTCGTCGGCCGACACGTCCGCCCCCACCTTGCCGGTGGCGACGAGAGCGCCGTCGACGAACGGGAGCTGGCCCGAGGTGTGCACGTGACGTCCGGTGCGCACCGCGGGCACGTACGCCGCGACGGGCGCCGCGACCGAGGGGAGCGTCAGCCCGAGCTCGGCGAGCCGCTGTGCGGCTCCCATCAGGACTCCAGCGGCCGCTTGAGGTACGCCACCAGGCCGTCGCCGGGGCCCGGGACCACCTGCACGAGCTCCCAGCCGTCGGAGCCCCACTGGTCCAGGATCGCCTTGGTCATGTGGATGATGAGGGGGACGGTCGCGTACTCCCACTTGGTCGCCATGGCCACACCCTAGCCAGCCGACGAGCGCGCGGTCAGCCCACGTTCACCGGACCGCGTCCTCGCCGCCCGGGTCCGCGGTGGGTCCGCAGTCGGCGCATGTCAGCCGCGCCGGTCAGCTCGGGACGAGCTCGCCCGTGGGCACGAGCTCCGACCACCACGAGCGCACCTCCGGCCGCCGCCGCAGCAGCGCACGCCGCTCGCGCTCGGTCATGCCGCCCCACACCCCGAAGTCCATCCGGTTGTCGAGCGCGTCCGCGAGGCACTCGAGCCGCACCGGGCACTGCTGGCACACCGAGCGCGCGTCCCGCTGGGCGGAGCCCTCGACGAACAGCGCGTCGGGCGAGACGCTCCCAGAGCCACATGCCGCAGACGCGGTCCAGTGGCCGTCCTTGGTCGCTGTCACCCGCGCTCCCCCTGTTGCGTCGTCGCCGTTGGTTCGCCACGACCTTGCGCAATAGCACGCAAGCGTGGTTGTTTGCCCGAAAACTAGCGTGCGACCAGGTCTGTTGACGAGACTCCGTTCGGGTCATCCCGAGGTGTGGACGCGCTCCCGCAATCGGGTGATCGTGCTGCGCAGCCCTCCGGAGCGGTCCCGCATCACGTCGTCCAGGACGTTCGTCCTGGTTGTGCAGGTCCGGTGCAGGCTGCCGGACCTCGCCCCGGGACGGCGGTGGGGCACAGGAGTGCCGACTACCCTGGCGGGCATGCCGAAGACTGCCCGCGGACGAGGTCGACAGGTCAACGCCTTCCAGGCGCTGGCCCTCCTGCTGTCCTTCGTGCTCGTCGCGGGGCTCGGTGGAGTGCTCGCCGCAGGTCTCGCACTGCCCGGCGTCGCGATCGCGAACGGCATCACCGAGATGTCGCAGACCGCGTTCGACGACCTGCCGACCGAGCTCGACGAGGGCGCCCTGCCGGAGAAGTCGCGCATCCTCGCCTCGGACGGCACCCTGCTCGCCACGTTCTTCAACCAGGACCGTGTCGTGGTCCCGCTCGACGAGGTCGCGGAGATCATGCAGCAGGCGGTCATCGCGACCGAGGACCGCCGGTTCTACGAGCACGCGGGCGTCGACGTCATGGGCATGGTGCGCGCCGCGGCGCGCAACGCGATGGACGACGACTCGCAGGAGGGCGCGTCGACCCTCACCCAGCAGTACGTCAAGAACGTGCTGATCGAGGGGGCCGACTCCGCCGAGACCGACGCCGAGAAGCAGGCCGCGATCAACGAGGCGCGCGCGAGCAAGGGCACGGCCGGCATCGCGCGCAAGCTCCGCGAGGCCAAGCTGGCGATCACGCTCGAGAAGCGGATGTCGAAGGACGAGATCCTCGAGAAGTACCTCAACATCGCGCAGTTCGGCTCGTCGGTGTGGGGCGTCGAGTCCGCCTCGCAGCGCTACTTCGGGATGCGCGCGGTCAAGCTCGACTACCTGCGCGCCGCGACCATCGCCGGGATCACCAAGTCGCCGTCGTACTGGGACCCGACCCTGCACCCGGAGCGCGCGGAGAAGCGCCGCAACGTGGTGCTCGGTCTCATGCTGCGCGAGAAGTACATCACTCAGAAGGAGTACGACGAGGGCAAGGCGATCCCGATCGAGGACACCCTCAACGTCCAGACGCCCAAGCTCGGCTGCATGTCCGCCAACGGCTCCGTGGCCGGCGCCGGCTACTTCTGCGACTACGTCACCAAGGTCATCCGCAACGACGAGGCGTTCGGCGACACGCAGAAGAAGCGTCTGCGGCTCCTGTACCGCGGCGGTCTGACGATCTGGACGACGCTCGACAAGACGATGCAGGCGGCCGCCGACAAGGAGGTCAAGGCCGGCATCCCGGTCGACGACCCCTCGGGGATCGGCACCGCGATGGTCGTCGTGGAGCCCGGGACGGGCCAGATCAAGGCGATGGCCCAGAACCGCGTCTACAACAACACGCAGGACCACGGCGACCGCGAGACCGCGGTGAACTTCAACACCGACAACGCGTACGGCAGCGCCTCGGGCTTCCCGCCCGGCTCGACCTTCAAGCCGTTCACGCTGCTGCAGTGGCTCAAGGAGGGCCACGCGCTCGGCGAGACGATCAACGGCACCAAGCTGAAGTACAACCTCTCGGAGTTCAACGCGCCCTGCACGAACCTCACCGGCTCGTGGGAGTTCGGCAACGCCGAGGGCAAGGGCAGCGTGATGACCGTGCTGCAGGCCACGATGAACTCGGTGAACTCGGGCTACGTCGCGATGGCCAGCAAGATCAACATGTGTGACATCTTCACGGGCGCGAGCGACATCGGCGTCCACCTGGCCGGCGGTGCCGCCGGTGACGGCCCGGTCCAGCCGCTGCCCGCCAACGTGCTGGGCTCGCAGTCGATCTCGCCGCTGACGATGGCGAACGCGTTCGCGACGTTCGCCTCGAACGGCAAGTACTGCGCCCCGATCGCGATCCTCAAGGTCACGGACACCGACGGCAAGGAGCTCGAGGTCCCGAGCGCCGGGTGCAGCCAGAAGATCGACGCAGGCGTGGCCAAGACCATGAACTACGCGCTGAGCAACGTCTGGAACGGCACGGCCAAGGGCGTCGCCCGCCCGCCGTTCGCGGCGGCCGGCAAGACCGGCACGACGACCCACAACGAGCACACCTGGTTCGTCGGCTACACGCCGCGGCTCGCGGCCGCCGTGTGGGTCGGGCACACCGACGGCATGAAGACGATGCACGGCCTGAAGATCAACGGCCGGAGCTACAGCGGGTTCGGCGCCGGGCCGTGGGGCTCGTCGATCGCGGCCCCGACCTGGGTGCGGTTCATGAACGACGCGCTCGGCGACGGCAAGAACCCCGGCTTCGACTCACTGCCCAACGACCTCGTCTACGGCAAGAAGATCTCCGTCCCGAGCGTCATCGGCATGAAGGAGAACGAGGCGCGCGGCGTCCTCACCTCGCGGGGCTTCCAGGTCGTCGTGTCCAGGGAGCGCGTGCCGTCCGACCTCGAGGCGGGCCGCGTCGCGCAGCAGGACCCGAGCGGCTGGGCGGTCGCGGGCTCCGTGATCACGCTGCGACTCTCCGACGGGTCGCAGCAGCGCGACCCGTGCCAGGACCACCCCGAGTTCCCGGGCTGCGGCGGCAACGAGAACGGCCCGCCGGACCAGGGCCCGCCCGGGCGTGACCGCGGGCGCGACTCGGCGAACCAGCAGTGACGGGCTCGTCCGCGGCCAGGGCCGCGGGCGGGCTCGCCGCGCTCGCCGTCGGCGGCCTGGCCTGGTCGCTGGTCGAGGCCCGCTGGTACACGCTGCGTGAGGCGACCGTGCCCGTCCTGCCCGCGGGCCAGGAGCCGCTGCGCGTCCTGCACATCTCCGACCTGCACCTCACGCCCTCGCAGGACCGCAAGGTCGCCTGGGTGCGCGAGCTCGCGCAGCTCGACCCGCACCTCGTCGTCGACACCGGTGACAACTGGGCGGACCTCGAGTCGTTCGGCCCGCTCGCGCACGCGCTCGAGCCGCTGCTCGAGCGGCCCGGCGTGTTCGTGATGGGCTCGAACGACTACGTCGCGCCGCAGCCCAAGAACCCCGCGCGCTACCTGCTGAGCGACGCGCGCTCCGCTCCCCCGCAGCCGCCACGCGCGATGCCGTGGCGCGAGCTGGTCCGGCTCATGCGGTCGGCGGGCTGGCTCGACCTCGACAACCGCCGCGGCGTGCTGGACCTCGACGGGCGCCGCGTGTCGTTCGTCGGGACCGACGACGCGCACCTGGACCGCGACCGACTGCCGGCCGCGGGCGGGCCCGACGACGCACGGACGCTCGCGGGCGCGTCCGGCACGCCGACGGTCGACCTGCACGTCGGCGTCACGCACGCGCCCTACCGCCGCGTGCTCGACGGCCTGCTCGCCGACGACGCGGACCTGATCCTCGCCGGCCACACGCACGGCGGCCAGCTCGCGGTGCCCGGCTGGGGCGCGCTCGTGACGAACTGCGACCTCGACCCGCGCCGCGCCAAGGGCCTGCACGGCTGGCCCGGCGCGCGCCCGGACGCGCCCGGCGGCTCGGGGTCCACGTGGCTGCACGTGAGCGCGGGCCTGGGCACGTCCCCGTACGCGCCGGTCCGCTTCGCGTGCCGCCCGGAGGCCACGCTCCTCACGCTCGTCCCCGCCTGACCCGGCCGTGGACCGTGTGCTGCGCGGCACGCGGAACGGATTCGGAGATGCGCGCCTCGTCGGGTAGTCTGAGCAGGCTTTCACGGGGTGTGGCGCAGCTTGGTAGCGCGCTTCGTTCGGGACGAAGAGGTCGTGGGTTCAAATCCCGCCACCCCGACAGATGCAGAGCCCGGGCCGACGACGAGTCGGCCCGGGCTCTCGCGTTCACCCGGCACGTTCGTCGCCGACGCCCCCACGCGACGTGCCGCGCGTCTACGCTGGCGGGCATGAGCGACGCCGCCGTCCCCACTCCGATGACACGCGACGCGGCCGGCGGCGCCTGGCACCTCGTGCGGATCGCGGCGGTCGGGGTGTTCCTGCTCGCCGTCGCCGATCTGTTCCGGTGGGGCAACCGCTGGTACGTCTCGACCGCCTTCGCCGACGACCCGGGCTACTCCGCGACGCTCGAGGCCGGCGCGCACCACGCGCTCGTGCGCGCGCTCGCGTGCCTGCTCGTCGCGGTGGCTCTCGCGGTCGTCGGCTGGCGCGTGCGCGTCACGGTCGCCCCGCGGTGACGGCGCGCGGCTGAGCCGACGACGAAGGGCCCCGGCCGGACGGATCCGGTCGAGGCCCTCGTCGTGCGGCGTCCCCCTGCGACGCCCGGCGTGCGGTCCGGTGCGTCAGCCCTGCGGGGCGAGGTAGGACACCGAGCCGTTCGACGACCGGATGCGCACCTGCACGGGTGCGGCCGGGTCGGTCGGGGCCTCCACGGTCCGGCCGCCGTTCGACGTGTCGATCACGAGCGCGACGGGCTCGCCCGTCCCGTACACGCGCACGTCGCCGTTGCTCGACTCCGCCGTGATGTCGCTGCGGGCGTCGGCGACCTTGACGTCGCCGTTGCTCGACGTCGCCTTCACCTCACCGGCGACGTCCTCGACCTCGACCCGACCGTTGCTCGAGTGCGCCTGCACGGAGGCGGCTCCCCGTACGGTGACCGAGCCGTTGTCGGAGCGCGCCTGCACGGCGCCGACGGCGTCGACGACGCGCACGTCGCCGTTGCTCGACGTCGCGATCACGTCACCGCCGAGCGCGCTGGCCTCGACGCGGCCGTTGCTGGTACGCAGCTCGACGTCACCCACGACGCCCTGCACCCGGATGTCGCCGTCGGAGGTCCGCACCTGCACGGTCGTGCCGGCCGGGAGCGTCACGTCGAGCGACGTCGAGCAGTTCCAGACCCAGCCCATGACGCAGCCGTAGGAGACGACCGTGCGGTCGTCGGTCACGGTGGTCGAGTACTTCGGGTCGACGAACGCGAAGTGCGCCTTGCGGGCGACGTGGATCTCGTCGGTGCTCGTGCCGGCCGGGGCGGCGGTCACGGTGACGCGGCCGTCGGCGACGAGCTCGACCACGCCGCGCGCGGGGTGCGTCGCCTCGCCGGAGGTCTCCTCGCGGGCGATCATGCTCGCCACGTCGAGCGAGAACCAGATGATCGCCAGGACGCCGAGCGTGCCGCCGATCCAGGCGAGCACCCGGCCCGTGCCGTGCAGCCGCGGGGCGGGCGGCGTGGCCGGGGGCGTGCTCGCGGGGGTGTCCAGGACGGTGGTCATGACTCTCCGTTCGGTCGGTGCTCGAGCCAGCGCAGCACGGCCAGCACGCGACGGTGGTCGTCGGAGTCGGGCGGGAGCCCGAGCTTGGTGAGGATCGACGTGACGTGCTTCTCGACGGCCGGCAGGCCGACGACCAGACGTTCGGCGATCGCGGAGTTGGAGCGGCCCTCGGCGACGAGCGCCATGACCTCCTGCTCGCGGGGCGTGAGGAGCTCGAGACCGGTGCGCGTGGCGCGCGCCATGATCTGCGCGACCACCTCGGGGTCGATCACCGTGCCGCCCGAGGCGACGCGGGAGATCGCGTAGAGGAGCTCGTCGACGTCGGTCACGCGGTCCTTGAGCACGTAGCCCAGGCCGCGCACGTCGCCCGCGAACAGCTCGCGGGCGTACCGCTGCTCGACGTACTGGGAGAGCACGAGCACCGGCAGCCGCGGGTGCAGGCTGCGCAGGTGGATGGCGGCCCGGAGCCCTTCGTCGGTGTGCGAGGGCGGCATCCGGACGTCGGTGACCAGCAGGTCGGGGGTCGAGGCGCCAGGTCCCAGTGCGGCGACGAGCTCGTCGGCCGTGCGGTACCCGGTCACCTCGTGCCCCTCGTCCGTCAGCAGCCTGGTCAGGCCGTCGAGGAGGAGGACCGAGTCCTCGGCGATCACGATGCGCACGGGAGCTCCACGGTGAGGGTCGTGCCGGCCCCGACGGGGCTGGCGAGGTCGAAGGTGCCGTCCAGCGCCGCCACACGGCTGCGTAGCCCGTCGAGGCCGCTGCCGGGTGCCGCCGCCGCGCCGCCACGCCCGTCGTCGTGCACGACGAGCCGCAGCCGGCCGTCGGCGCACGCGACGTCCACGCTCGCGGACGTCGCGGACGCGTGCTTCGCGACGTTGGTCAGCGCCTCGGCGACGACGAAGTACGCCGCGGCCTGCGCGGACGAGCCGCAGGCCCGCAACGTGTCGTCGTCGGGCGTGCGCACCGTCACGGGCACCGTGCTGCGCGACGCGAGCGCACTCAGGGCGGCGTCGAGGCCACGGTCGGTGAGGACCGCGGGGTGGATGCCGCGGACCAGGTCGCGCAGCTCGGCGAGCGTCTCCTGGACCTCGCGGTGCGCGCGGTCGAGCGCCTCCGCGGCGGCCTCGGGGTCGGTCGCGGTGCGCCGCTTGGCCGCACCGAGCTCCACGCCCAGGGCGACCAGCCGCTGCTGGGCGCCGTCGTGCAGGTCCCGCTCGATGCGCCGGCGCTCGTCGTCGGCGGCACCCACGACGAGGGTGCGCGTCTGCTCGACGTGCGCGGCACGCACCTCGGCGCGCTCGCGCGCCTCGTCGGCCACGGCCACTCGCAGGTCCGCGCGCGGACGACCGAGCATGCCGCGCGCCATGCGCAGCTGCAGCAGCGTCGCACCCTGCGCGGCGAGCGCCGCGAGCCACATCGCGCCCAGGCCCGCCACGACGAGCACGATCCACAGCAGTCCGCGCGACCAGCCGAGGTACTCCTCGAGCACCGGCCCGGTGCCGTAGACGGGCGAGAGGATCGCCGCCAGGCCAGCGCCGCCGAGCGCGACGACGACCGCGAACGCCAGCGGCGCCGTGAGCGACGAGAGCGCTGCGTAGCCCGTCGCGGCCCACGCCCGCCCGTCGCGCAGCGGCGACAGGAACGCCGACCACCAGCCGGGTCCGCCGCGTCGACGGTCCGCCGGCCGCGGGACCTGGACGCCCGTCTGCGCACCGAGGCGGGCGAGCTCGGCGCCGACGAACCAGCGGGCCGCGAGCAGTCCGATCGCCAGCATCGGCAGACCGATCCCGAACACGAGGACCATCGCGGCGCTCGTCGGGACCCACGTCAGCGCGAGGATCCCGAAGAAGAGCAGCCAGGGCCACGCGACGACGACCTGTGCGAGCGCGCGGCCCGTCGCACCCGACACGGGGGCGAGGGCGAGCTCGCGGCCGCCGAGGAAGGCGGGGGCGACGGACGACATGTCGCTGGTCGTCAGCGGGTGCGACTGACCGAGCGAGGGCCGGTCAGCCGGGGGAGCCGCCGGCCGTGGCACCGGTTCGGGTGCGAGCTGTGAGGTCATGGCACGAAGTTAGGCCGTCGCCGCACCTGCCCGACATCCCGCCCACCCCCCAACCCCGGGTAGGGACAACCCCCGTCCACCCCCGACGACCCAGCGCTTGCTCAGGCCCGGCCCCGCCAGACCCGGAGCAACCCCTGGTTCGGCGGAGCTAGCAGGGACGAGCCAGCGCCCGCTCCGGGTCTCGGGTCGGAGCCGGAGCGGGCGCTGGGTCGGTGGGGTCAGGCGCGCGTGGCGAGGCGGGTCGCGAGGAGCTCGGCGATCTGGACCGCGTTGAGCGCCGCACCCTTGCGCAGGTTGTCGTTGCTGATGAACAGCGCGAGCCCGCGACCGTCGGGCGCACCCTCGTCGGCCCGGATGCGACCCACGAACGACGGGTCCGCACCCGCGGCCTTGAGCGGCGTCGGGACGTCCTCGAGCTGGACCCCGGGCGCGTCCGCGAGCAGCTCACGGGCCCGCTCGGGCGACAGCGGCCGCTCGAACTCCACGTTGACCGACAGCGAGTGGCCCGTGAACACCGGGACGCGCACGCACGTGCCCGACACGAGCAGCTCGGGGATCGACAGGATCTTGCGCGACTCGTGCCGCAGCTTCTGCTCCTCGTCGGTCTCGTTGAGCCCGTCGTCGACGATCGAGCCCGCGAGCGGGACGACGTCGAACGCGATGGGCGCGACATACTTCACCGGCGCCGGGAAGGTGACCGCCGAGCCGTCCTGCACGAGCGCGAGCGTGTCCTGCTCGACGGCCGCACGGACCTGCGCGTCGAGCTCCTGCGCACCGGCCAGGCCCGAGCCGGAGACCGCCTGGTAGGTCGAGACGACGAGGCGGCGCAGGCCGGCCTCCGCGTGCAGCGGCCGCAGGACCGGCATCGCGGCCATCGTCGTGCAGTTGGGGTTCGCGACGATGCCCAGGGGGATCTCGTCGAGCGCCTCGGGGTTCACCTCGGAGACGACGAGCGGGACCTGCGGGTCACGGCGCCACGCCGAGGAGTTGTCCACGACGATCGCACCGGCCGCGGCGAAGCGCGGAGCGTGCTCCTTGGACGTCGAGCCGCCCGCCGAGAACAGCGCGACGTCGATGCCCGACAGGTCGGCCGTCGCGACGTCCTCGACCACGATCTCCTGGTCGCGCCACGGCAGCGTGCGCCCGGCGGACCGTGCGGACGCGAAGTAGCGGATCGACGCGACCGGGAAGTCGCGCTCTTCGAGCAGCCGGCGCATGACCGCCCCGACCTGCCCGGTCGCGCCGACGACGGCGAGGTTCAGCGCGCTCATCGTCCGGTACCCCCGTACACCACGGCCTCGTCCTGGTCGGCGTCGAGCTCGAACGCCGTGTGCACCGCGCGCACCGCGTCGTCCAGGTCGTCGGCCCGCGTGACGACCGACAGGCGGATCTCCGAGGTGGAGATCATCTCGATGTTGATGCCCGCGTCGGCGAGCGCGGCGAACAGCTTCGCCGAGACGCCCGGGTGCGACTTCATGCCCGCGCCGACGAGCGAGAGCTTGCCGATCGAGTCGTCGAACTGCAGCGAGTGGAAGCCGATGTCGGGCTGGCGCTCGGTCAGCGCGGTGAGCGCCGCGGTCCCGTCGAGCGCCGGGAGGGTGAACGAGATGTCCGTCAGGCCCGTCGCGGCGACCGACACGTTCTGCACGATCATGTCGATGTTCACGCCGGCGTCGCCGACGACCTGGAAGATCCGCGCGGCCTTGCCCGGGACGTCCGGCACGCCGACGACGGTGATCTTGGCCTCGGAACGGTCGTGCGCGACGCCCGCGATGATCGGCTGCTCCACGTCGGAATCCTCGTTCTTCTCGTTGGTGACCAGCGTGCCCGTGTGGTTGGTGAACGACGAGCGCACATGGATGGGGACGGAGTAGCGACGGCCGTACTCGACGCACCGCAGCATGAGCACCTTGGCGCCCGACGCGGCGAGCTCGAGCATCTCGTCGTAGGAGACACGGTCGAGCTTGCGCGCGGTCGACACGATGCGGGGGTCGGCGGTGAACACGCCGTCGACGTCCGTGTAGATCTCGCAGACGTCGGCGCCCAGGCCCGCCGCGAGCGCGACCGCCGTGGTGTCCGAGCCGCCGCGGCCCAGCGTCGTCACGTCGTTCGTCGACTCCGTGACGCCCTGGAAGCCCGCGACGATCGCGACCTGACCCTTCTCGACGGTCTCGCGCACGCGCGTCGGCACGACGTCGACGATGCGCGCCTTGCCGTGCACGGCGTCGGTGATGACGCCCGCCTGCTGACCGGTGAAGGACTTGGCCTTCACGCCGAGGTTGTTGATCGCCATCGCCAGCAGCGACATGGAGATGCGCTCACCCGCCGTCAGGAGGATGTCCATCTCCCGCTGGGGAGGAAGGGGCGAGACCTGCTGGGCGAGGTCGAGGAGGTCGTCGGTGGTGTCACCCATGGCCGAGACGACGACGACGACGTCGTCACCCGCGCGCTTCGCCGCGGCGATGCGCTTGGCCACCCTCTTGATGCTCTCGGCGTCCGCTACCGACGAACCGCCGTACTTCTGCACGACAAGTGCCACGTGCCTGCTCCATCTGTCGCCGGTCGCCGTCTGTCTCAACGGCCCGCCGGGTCCTGTGTGGTCGCACGGATGGTAGGCACGTCCGCGCTGCGGACGCCAGCAGTTTCAGCATGCGGTCGCCGCTCCCACGCGCGGAGCGGCGCCGCCGCGCCTCAGGCCGAGCGCGTGCGCAGGCGGACGCCCAGCAGGTACAGCTCGCACCCGAGGCACAGCCCGAACACCGCGTTGAGGAACGCCGCGACCAGCGCGAACGATGCGGCCAGCGGCACCGCCCAGGCCGCACCCAGCAGAGCGCCGACCACGCCGAGCGTCGTCAGGACCAGCCCGACGAGCTGCGCGAACGTCGGCGGGCGCGGGTCCTCGAGCTCGCTCGGCGGCGCGAGCCGCGGACGGACGAGCGTGCGGAACAGCCAGCCCTGCCACGTCGCCGACGGGCCACCGACCGCGCCGAGCGCGAAGCTCGCGGCGATCACGGCCAGCAGGATCGTGGCGGCCGCGGAACCACCCAGCAGCAGCACGACGACGAGCAGCACGCCCGTGATGCCCGCACCCACGCGCGGGCCGCGCGGGTCGATGCCCGCGGGCGCGGGACGGGTGGGGGTGGTGGGGGCGGGGGTGGTCGGGGTCTCGGGGACGGTCATGGGGTTCCTTCGAGGGGGAGGTGTGCTGCGGTCGTTCGGGGGTGCGGCAGGGCGTGGCGGCGAGTCGCTGTGTGTGCGCTTGCGACTCATGTGCGAGGCCGCGCGGGGTTGGCGCAGGGGGCTCAGCGAGCCGGCGCGACGTCCGGACAGGACTCGAGCGCGGTGAGCGCCTGGCGGCGGTCCGTGCCGCCGGACATCCGGCCGACGACCGTGCCGTCGTGCGCGAGCACGAGCGTCGTCGGCGTGCGCATGACCGAGAACCGCCGCACGAGGTCGAGGTGCTCCGCCGCGTCCAGCTCGACGTGCAGGACACCGGGGTGCTCGGCCGAGACGGCCGCCAGCACGCGTCGGGTGCTGGCGCAGGCGGAGCAGACCTCGGCGGAGAGCTGGACGAACGTCGCGCGGTCACCGAGTGGCACGCCGAGCACGTCGCTCGTCAGCACCTCGCGGGGCTCCGTCGTCGGCGCAACCTCGTCGCTGCCGGGAGGCGAGGTCGAGTCCGGTGCCGTGGCGGCGCTCGTCGCACGGAACCGCCCGTTGCGCGCCTGCCACCAGCGGCCGAGGGCAGCGGCGACGACGAGGAGCGCGCCCACGAGCACGACCTTCGCCACGACACCCTCCCTCTTCCGGCAGGACACGTTAACCCGAGCGATGTGGTCCGGGTAACCGCCATCTCACATCTCGCACACCCCGACACCCCACCCCGCCGCGACCCAGTGATCGCTCCGGCACCCACCGCCCATACCCGGAGCAGGCGCTGGGTCGGCCGTGTCGACGTCCGCGAGGCTGCGGTTA
>NZ_BJLQ01000044.1 GCF_006538725.1 Cellulomonas gelida | reverse complement strand
TGCCTGCGAGAGGACGCAGGCACGGGCCACGACTTCAGCAGGACCAGCTGAGAGACGATCCGCGGACCTGAGCGGTCTCCGTCTGCTCGGCCTCGAGGGCCTGGAGCTCGAGAACAGCCATGGCGATCTCCTTTCGTCGTTCGTCGGGGCTTACCTGGTCAGTCCGTGATCAGCAGTTCGCTGCCCGGACATCTGGGGGTGGGACAGGTCGAGGCTCTGGCCGAGCAGGAGATCGATGAGCGCGGGCCGCTCGGCGTGGCTCAGCACGGCGACCGCGCCTGCCGCGCCGGTGGCGAGGTCGGCGGACAGACGCCCGCCGCCGCGCCCGACGATGCCGATGCCGCGTCCCACGCCGACCGCGTACAGCGGCAGGCTGTCGGTGTGGACCGTGGCCCACCGGCGTGCGGCCGCCGCGTCGGGTGACTCGTCGCGGGTGCCGAGCAGACGCAGCGCGTACGCGATGCCGAGGCGCCCGTGGATCAGGCCCGGCTCGACCATGAGGTCGACCATCCCGGCCCGCAGGAGCGAGGAGTCCACGTCGTCGGGGCTGCGCCCGAGGGTCCGTCCGACCTGCCGTCGTGCGAGTGCGACGCCGACGGAGCCGTGGCCGAGGTAGGGCAGGCTCGTGCCGGCGTCGGTGAGGTCGAGCGTCCCGGTCGCGCCACGGACGCACCGACTCACGTCGCGCTCGACCAGGCGGGCGGCAGCGGCGGACCAGCCGAGCTCGTCGAGCTCGACGGCGGCGACCGCCAGCACGTCCCCGATGCCGGACGGTCCGTGCAGGAGGCCGGGCGGACCGGCGCGCCCGGCCCACCCATCCGCATCGTGCGCGAGTGCGCCCAGCACGCGACGCGCGGCGTGGCGCAAGGAGCTGTCGCCGGTGACCTTCGCGATCCCCAGCAGCCCCCACGCGTGCCCGGCGAGCCCGGACCACACGGTGGGGTCGGTGCACCCGTCGAGCGCGGCGCGTGCGCGGCCGAGCGCCAGGTCCGCGCGGCGTTCGTCGCCGAGGAGCGCCCAGGCCAGCGCGACGCCGGTCCAGCCGTCCCACAGCCCCGGAGACGACAGGGGCGAGGGCGGCGCATCGGTGGTGCGTGCGAAGTGCTCGACCCACTCGGGGCGCACCTGCTCGCCCGCGCCGACGAGCGCGAGCAGGATCCCGCCGGTGCCGTGCGCGAGGCTGAGGGAGTCCAACGTCGAGGAGTGGACGGGCGTGCCGCCGGGGAACAGGACTTGCTCGTCGGGAGTCGCGACCTCCGACAGGTAGGCGACGAGGTCGGCGACGGTGACCGCCGGGCCTGCGGGGTGGATCGTGTGGCGTGTGCGCTCGGCGACCCGCGCGCGCCGGCCGGACCGCGCGTACGCCGCGGCGGCGGCCCGCACGGGCGCTGCCGCCGCCCCGAACCAGCGGGCGGCGATCTCCGTGTGCTGGTCCAGCGTCTCGGGCACGAGCTCGACGAGGGGGCCGACGCCGGGGTGCCACATCCACGCCTGGATCATGAGGAGGCCGAACAGGTCCCGGTCACGCGCAGTCCCGTCGGCGCGGGCGAACCCGGCGCAGTCCATGCCGGGGCGTTCGGTGCTGTCGGGGTGGCTCGCGAACTCGAGGTCCGCCAGGCGGACGTCGAGCTCGGGACCGACGATCACGTTCCCGGGGTGGAGGTCGTTGTGCGCCCAGCCGGCGGCGTGCATGCCGGCGACAGCGCGCGTCAGCCCGTCGCTGATGCGCGCGCAGTCCCGTGCGTACTGATCCAGGGCGTGCGGCGTGGGATGCGCGGTGAGCTGGGGGTGATGGGCCGCGACCCAGTGCCGGAGGTTCACCCCGGGGACCTGGTCGGCGGCGACGAACAGGTGGCCGTCGAGCGTGAACGTCGCCCGGAGCCGGGGCGTGGCCACCCCGCCGAGCTCGTCGAGGACGCGCGCCTCGTGCGCCAGGCGCTCGATGGACGCCGCCATCATCGGCGTGCCGCCCGTCCAGGGCCGGGCCTCTTTGACGACCACGGGGGACTCGTCCGCCCGGAGCCGGCCGCGGTAGACCCCACCGCAGCCCGAGTGCTGCACCGCCTCGACGAGAGTGACGGGCAGGTCGTCCGGCAGGGCGTGCGGCGTGGTCCGGGCGCGGATCTGGTCGGGCACGTCGATGCCGCGGGGGTTCCGGTAGGGCACGTGACGGTCGTCCTCGACGAGCTCGCCACGCACGCGCAGGGCCGGGACCCGGCGCCCGTCCTCGGTCCAGGCCTGCAGTGCACGGAACGCCCCGTAGCGGAAGTAGACCGGCGCGTCGGGCACCCACTGCCGGTCGGACAGGACGTACGGGCCGGGCTCGCCCCGGAGGAGCTCGGCGAGAGAGTCCGCGGTGGCGACGAACGCGTCGAGGTCGGGTGGGTACACGGCGATCGACTTACCGGAGGACGCGCGGTGACAGCTGCGCCCGTTCGCGGACACCACCATCGCGAGCGACAGCGCGTGCTTCCACGGGATCCGGTGCTCCTGGCAGTGCCGGCCCACGAGTGCGACCACGCGCTGCGCGGTGTCCACCGTCGTGGAGACGTGGATCTTCCAGCCCTGGTCGACGACCGGAGCGTCGGCCGGCTCATACGCCCGCCAGACGTCGAAGGTCCTCGTCGACCACGTCGGGTCCGTGAGCAGCTCGGTGCACGCCAGGGGCTGGTCCCACGGTGGGGACCAGCGGCTCGGTGCGCTGAAGTGCAGCGGGTCGCCGAGCGAGCACGCCTCGAGGTTCAGGCTCACGAGACGTCCCGCCGCTCGGCGGACCCGGCGCGGGCGCGGCGGTCCGCGACGAAGCCGGTCTCCGACAGGACGCGCTCGACGACGTGGGCTGCGCGTGCCTTGTCCTCGACGGCGATCAGCGGGCGGTACGCGGCGGGTGTGCCCTGCGCCGCGCGCAGCACGTGCGCGTGCTCCGACCGGAGCATCGACCAGGCGAGCGCGTCGTAGTACTCCCCGTCGACGTAGTAGAAGTGGCGCAGGACGCCCTCGAGCGTGAACCCGCCCCGGACCAGAGCGGGGCTCGTGTACGGGTTGAACGAACCCGTGAGCACGCCGACGCGCTCGGCGTCGAGGGTCATGAACAGGTAGTCGACCGCACGCAGGACTGCCTCGGCGCCCAGCCCTGTGCTCCACAGGTCGGCATCGCCGATCAGCACGGCGATCTCGTAGGAACGCGGGTGGCCGCGGCCACGCCAGGTCACGATCCCGACGGGACCCGAGTCCCGGGAGACCACGAGGCGGAGCTGCAGGCCGGCGACGATCGCCTCGCGCACCTTCTCGACGGTGGCGTTCTCCCGGATGTCCGAGGTCATGGCGGCGCCGCGCGAGTCGGCACCCAACCACTCGACGACCAGCGCGAGGTCGTCGTCGCGGACGGCGCGCAGGGTGACCCGCTCGGGTCGCACGGCGCTCATCGCACTTCCCGACGGCCGAGCCGTACGAGACCCGCCGCGAGGGGCAGGAGCACCCAGACGAGTGTCGAGACAGCGATCTGCTGCCACTGCCCACCGGTCTCGACGGCGCCCTCGAGGAGGCGGCTGTACGTGATCGACGTGTCGAGCCACTGCGCCACGTCGTCGGCCCCGTCGACGAGCTGGCCCACCACCGACCACGCGAACGGCAGGACGAGGTACACGACGATCGCGCCTGCCGGGTTCATCACGAGCGCGCCGAAGGCCGCACCCATGAGCATCGACAGCACGATGCCGAGCCACAGTGTCAGCGAGTGCTCGACGCCCACGTCCCAGCGGCCGGCTGGGGCCCCGACGAGGGCGCGAGCCAGCGGTGTGGCCAGGGCGGCGAGGGCGAGGACGAACGCCGAGAACACGGTGGCGGACGCGAGGATCGCGACGAGCTTCGCGCCCACGACACGCGAGCGGTGCGGGACGAGGACGAAGGAGGTCAGGACGCTCCCCTGGGACCACTCGGTCGTCAGTGCGAGGATCGCGGTGACCGGCAGCAGCAGGGAGGCCACGGCGCCGCCGTACGCGACGAACGCGGTCCCGACGACCTCCTCGGCAGGCAGGGCGAAGGCCGCGGCGGCGACGGCCGCGCACAGGAGCGCGACGGTGGCGTGCAGCCAGACCCCCGCGCGCGTGTCGACGAGCTTGCGCAGCTCGACGCGCACGAGGTCCGTGAGGAGGACGGGTGGCGTCGAGGTCGCCGAGCGCGCGGGCGCCGGCGCGTGCACGGTGCTCATGCCGCCTCCTCGCCTGTGATCCGCAGGAAGAGCTCCTCGAGCCCGCCGCCAGCGTGCTGCGTGAGCTCGGTGAGCTCGACGCGCTCGTCGAGCGCGACCCGGCTGACCGCTGCGGTCTGCGCGTCGACGACCAGCACGTCGTCGTCCCGTCGGACCGTCAGCCCGCGCTCGGCGAGGGCCTGGTGGAGCCGATCGAGCTCGCGCGCGCTGACGCGCGTCGAGCCTGAGGCGGTGAGCTCACGCGTGGGGCCGCTGGCCGCCACGACGCCCTCGTTGACGAGCACGAGGTGGTCAGCGGTGCGCTCGACCTCGTGCAGGAGGTGCGACGAGAGCAGGACCGTCCCGCCGTCGTCGGCGAACCTGCGCAGGATCGTGCGCATCCAGACGATGCCCGCGGGGTCGAGGCCGTTGGCCGGCTCGTCGAGGATGAGCACCTCGGGCTCGCCCAGCAGGGCCTGCGCGATCCCGAGCCGTTGGCGCATGCCGAGCGAGTAGTCGGCCACCCGCCGGTCGCCGTGACCGGCGAGACCGACGCGGCCGAGGACCTCGTCGAGGTCGACCTGGGCCAGGCCCATCGTCCTGGCGGCCAGCAGGAGGTTCTCGCGCCCGGTCCGCGCGGAGGCCAGTGCACGCGAGTCGAGCTGGATCCCGACGACACGCCCCGGGTTGCGCAGCTCGCGGAACGGCGTCCCGCACACCCGGGCGGTGCCCGAGTCGGGGCGCGTGAGACCGACCACGATCCGCATGGTCGTGGACTTGCCCGCACCGTTCGGGCCGAGGAACCCCGTGATCGTCCCGGGGACGCACGTCAGGTCCACGTCCGTCAGGACGCGCCGCCCCCGGTAGGTCTTCGTCACGTGCTCCACCTCGATCACGCTTCGAGTCTCACGACGCCGGGAATGCCGCACATTCCCCTTTTGGACACGCGTTCCGGTACTGTCCGCGGTGCTGGGACATCGTTCGACCCCCTGTCACGACACATAAGTCGCGAGCGAAGGAACCACCGGCAATGTCGGAGCCTGGCGGGATCGCCGTTCTCGTCGTCGATGACGACCGATTCGTCCGCGCTGCGTTGCGGGCGTTGCTCGAGTCCGCACCGGAGGTCGCCTGGGCGGGCGAGGCGGAGAACGGCGCGCAGGCGGAGACGGTCATCGTCGCCGAGCGGCCCGACGTCGTCCTCATGGACATCGAGATGCCCTTGTCGGACGGCATCACCGCGATTCGTCGCGTCCGTGCGCGGATGAGTCAGCCGCCCCCGATGATCGTGCTGTCGAACCACGTCGCCGACGCGCACGTGCTGACGGCGCTCCAGGCCGGCGCGGCCGGCTACCTGGACAAGCGAGCGGAGCCGGACCAGGTGGTGGCCGCCGTGCTCCGAGCGGCGGCCGGTGAGGCGACCTTGTCGCCGTCCGTCACCCGGACGATGATCGAGGCGGTGACGGCCGCGGGGATCATGCCGCGAGGCGATACGAGTGAGTGGCGCGGTGCGCTCACGCCGCGTGAGGTCGAGATCGCCGAGGCGGTGGCGGCCGGCCTGTCGAACCAGCAGATCGCGGTGCAGCTGACGATGAGCCTGTCGACCGTCAAGACGAACGTGTCCCGCATCCTGACGAAGCTGGGGCTGGTCAACCGGGTCCAGATCGCCCTGGTCGTGCACGGCGTCACGCCGCGCGAGCCCTCCCGCTGAGGACCTAGCGGCGCGCCGGGTCCGCGGCCGCCGACAGTCGCGCAGCGTCGTGGGCGACGAGGTCGCGGTACGTCGGGCAGTCGTCGAGGAGCTCGCTGTGCGTGCCCTGCCCGACGATCCGACCCTCGTCCACGACGACGATCTGGTGCGCGGACCGAACGGCGACCAGCCGGTGCGAGACGGTGACGACGGTGCGCTGCGCGAGCAGGTCCTGCACGAGTGCGTCGAAGACGCTCTCCGTCGCGGTGTCGACGTTCGACGTCGGCTCGTCCAGGAGCACGACGTCGCTGCTCGACAGGAGCAGCCGCGCCCACGCGAGGCGCTGCCGTTCCCCGCCCGACAGTGCGATGCCGCCGTCTCCGATCGTCAGCTCCAGACCACGCTCTGCCGCACCGGCGAGGCCGACCCGTGCGAGAGCCCTGAGCATCGTCGCGTCGTCGAGCCCGGGATCGGCGAGCAGGAGGTTGTCCCGCAGGGAGGTCGCGAGCGCGGGCGCGTTCTGCTCCACGTAGTCGATCCTGCGCCGCAGCGACCGGGCGTCGAGGAGTGCGGCGGGGTCGCCGAACACCCGCAGCTCACCGTCGGTCGGCTCGTACAGCCTCTGCAGGAGCGACAGGAGAGTGCTCTTGCCCGATCCGGACGGGCCGACGATCGCAGTGTGCTGGCCGCTGGGCACGACCAGGTCGACGTCGTACAACCCCCGGCCCGGCTCGTACTCGAAGCTGGCCCGCACGAGCTCGAGCGCGGGCACCACCCCGCCAGGCCCCGCGCACGGCAGCCCGCCCTGCGGCTCGGTGGGCTCCTGCATCAGCTCGTCCACCCTGGCGAGGGCGGCCACGCCGGCCTGGATGCGGGTGAGCGCCCCGAGGAGCTGAGCGGTCGGCAGGATCACCATGAACAGGTAGACGAGGAACGCGACCAGTGCGCCGAGCGTGAGCTCGCCGTTCCCGACGCGGATCCCGCCGACGAGCAGGACGGCGAGGAGCGCGCCCTGCGTTGCGATCCCGATCACGGGCTCGACGGCGGCGCTGAGCCGCGCGACCTGCAGCCCGAGGCCCCACGAGCGGCGCGCGTCGGTGGCGATCCGCGCCGTCCGCCCGTCCTCGGCGGCGTAGGACCGCACCAGCCGGATGGAGCTGAGAGCGGAGTCGAACTCCGCGCCGAGCACGCCGAGCGACGCCTGGTAGCGCCCGGTGGCCCCCCGCAGCCGTCTGGCGAACGGCGTGATCATGACGATGGCGAGCGCGATGAGCACGCCCGTGAGCACGGTCAGGCGGGGGTCGATCAGGGACATCATGACGAGGGACCCGACGACCAGGACGGCCGACGACGCGACCTCGATCATCCCGGCCGCGAGCACCTGCCGGACCAGCGAGGTGTCGGCGGTGAGTCGTGTGACGAGGTCGCCGCGCCGCGTGGTCTCGAGCCGACGTAGCGGGAGGCGCAGCGCGTGCTGCGCGAGGGTCGCGCGCAGGTCCAGCGTGACGGACTCGGACGCGGACATGACGTGGTAGACCGCAGCGCCCCGGCACAGCGACTCCGCCACGACGGCGAGCGCGAGCACACCGACGAGTGTCAGAGGCGGCGCGTGCGTCCCGGCCGTGTCGACGAGGCTCTGGAGCACGGCGGGCTGCACGAGCGCGAGCCCGCTCGCGGCCAGGGTGACGACGGCGGCGGCGAGGAGTCGACGGCGGTGCGGCCGGAGCAGCGCCAGCACCGGTGTCCGTGGGTTCGTCGGCATCGTCGCGCCCTTCCGAGGTCGGGGTGCCAGCCTGGCGCGCGAGCACCGCGGGAGCATCGGCCGAAAGTTGGCACGCCATCAACTGTCGTCGTCGCCCGGTCCTCCGAGGTGCGCTCGACGGGGACGCGTCAGCAGCCCCGTCGGTGAGGACCGGACCGCCCGCACGTCGGCGTGGGCGGTGTCGACGTGGGTCGCAGCCGCGTCGGCCGCGACCGCGCGTCGCGCTGATCACACGTGCCGACATCATGTCGACAACCCCGGCAGTGCGTGCCTACTCTTGCCGACATGGTGTCGACAAGAGTAGGTGGGTAGCCGTGTTCCTCGCATTGCGTGAGCTCTCGTTCGCCCGTGGACGTTTCGCCCTGATGGGCTCGGTCGTGGCGTTGATCGGTGTGCTGATGGTGCTCCTGTCGGGGCTGTCGGTCGGTCTCGTCAACGACGGCGTCTCCGGTCTGAAGCAGCTGCCCGTGTCCTCGTTCGCCTTCCAGCAGGACGTGGACAAGACGGCGGCGTTCACGCGCTCGGTCGTCGACGTCGACGCCGCCGAGACGTGGCGCGCCGCCGACGGCGTCGCCGACGCCGGCCCGTTCGGGCTGTCGCTGGTGAACACGCGCACCGACGGCGGGCTCGACCTCGACCTCGCCCTGTTCGGCGTCGAGCGTGACTCGTGGCTCGCGCCCGAGGCCGAGTCCGGCAGCGCCCTCACCGGCGCCGGCCAGATCGTGCTCCCCGACACCCTGCTCGACGAGGGCGTGGCCGTCGGTGACGCCGTCACCATCGACCAGGTCGGGACCGAGCTCGAGGTCGTGGGCTTCGTCGGCGGCCAGCACACGTTCGGCCACGTCGACGTCGGCTACGTGGACCTGCCCACCTGGCAGGAGATCCGCGCGGGTGTCCGCCCCGGTGAGGCCGTGCCCGAGCACGCCTACCAGGAGGTCAGCGCGATCGCCGTGCGCAACGACGGCGCCGGGCCCGACCTGGCGGCCGTGGACGGCGCCGCGGGGATGACTTCGCTGACGCTCACCCAGTCGTTCGGCGCATCGCCCGGCTTCACGGCCGAGACGTCCACGCTGCAGCTCATCCAGTTCTTCCTGTACGCGATCTCGGCGCTCGTCGTCGGCGCGTTCTTCACGGTCGTGACGATCCAGCGCAAGAACGAGATCGCGGTGCTGCGGGCCATGGGCGCCAGCACGCGCTACCTGCTGCGGGACAGCCTGACCCAGTCCGCGATCCTGCTGCTCGGCTCCACCGCGCTCGGCGTGGGCATCGGGCTGCTGCTGGGCGCGAGCGTCTCCGCGACCGCCATGCCGTTCGCGCTCGAGCCGGCGCCCATCGTGGCCGCCAGCGTGGCGCTCGTCGTGCTCGGCATGGTGGGCGCCGCCTCCGCCGTCACCCGCATCACCCGCGTCGACCCCCTGACCGCACTTGGAGGCAACCGATGACCGCCACCCCGGTGACCACCCGCGCGGGGCTGTTCATGGCCGGCGTGACGCTCACGCACGGCGACGGCGACAGCACCGTCACGGCGCTCGACGACGTGAGCCTGACCGTCGAGCCCGGTGAGCTCCTGGCCGTCGTCGGCCCCTCGGGTGCCGGCAAGTCGAGCCTGCTCGCCGTGGCCGGCGGGCTCACCCGCCCGGACTCGGGCGAGGTGTCCGTCGGCGAGGCCGACCTCGTCGCGGCCACGCCGCGGCGCCTGGCGGCCATCCGCCGGACGCAGATCGGCTTCGTGTTCCAGAGCGGGAACCTGCTGCCCGCCCTGACCGCGATCGACCAGCTGCGCCTGCCGCTGCACCTCGGCGCGGTCGCCGACCCGCGTGACCCGATGGAGCTGCTCGAGGAGGTCGGCATGGCGGAGCGCGCCACGCGGCGTCCGCACCAGCTGTCCGGCGGCGAGCGTCAGCGCGTGGGCATCGCGCGTGCGCTCATGACCCGTCCGCGGCTGCTGCTCGTCGACGAGCCGACGGCGGCCCTGGACCGCGCCCGCAGCCAGGAGGTCGTCGCGCTGCTGGCCCGTGAGGCGCACCAGCACGGTGTGGCGACGGTCATGGTGACGCACGATCATGACGTGCTGCACCACTGCGACCGGGTTCTGGAGATGATGGACGGTCGACTTCTCCCGCACACCGACTGACCACGGAGGTCCCCGTGCCGCGCATCAACGCCGCCACCGTCGCCGAGCACCGCGCTCGTCAGCGGCGGGCCGTCCTCGATGCGGCACGCGACCTCCTCGCCGAGACCGGCCTCGCCCCCTCCCTCGCGGAGGTGGGGGCGCGGGCCGGTCTCGCGCGCTCCAGCGTGTACCAGTACGTGCGGTCGCGTGACGACCTCATGGCGGAGGTCGTCGCCGACGTCTTCCCCGGCTGGGCCGACCGCATCCGCGCGGCCATCGCCGCGGCGCCCACGCCGGGCACGCGGGTCTGGGCGTACGTCGAGAGCAACGTCGCCTTCTTCTCCGGCTCGGAGCAGCGTGTCGCGCGCGCGCTGGGCTCGGTGGTGGACCCCGCGATCCTGCACGGGCCCCTGCAGGAGTTCCACCTCGCCCTGCAGGAGCCGCTACGCGACGCGCTGCGGGACCTCGGCGAGCCCGAGGTCGACACGGTCGCGGACCTCGTCGACGCGATGCTGCTGAGCGCGACCCAGCAGATCCGCGGCACCCAGCACGGCGGCGACGCCGACGAGCACCGGGCCGCGCTCGCGCCGCTGCGCCGCGTGCTCGGCCCTTACCTCGGCCTCGCCGCGACCGACTGAGCCTCGCCGCGACCGACCGGGCGCCGCGGGTCAGGCGAGCTTGTCGAGCACCCAGATGCGCGGGTGGTGGCCCTTGGCGTAGACCCGGACGGGCGGACGGGGCCGCCACAGGGCGTCGGCCGCGCGCACGGCCGCTTCCATGACCTTGACCTCGTGCGTGAGCACGACGAGCCGCGCGCCGTCGGCGGCGACCTCGTGCGCGGCGCGCAGCAGACCGCTGTGCAGCGCCGCGGCCCCGGAGTGGGAGCCGTGCAGCGTGCCCCAGGGCGGGTCGGCGAGGATCAGGTCGGCGGGGCGGACGTCGGCGCCGGGGCCGGTGGCCCACGACGACGGGTGCAGCGCATCGGCCCGCACGAGCGCGGCCCGGCGCGTCAGACCCGCGGCCTCGAGGTTGTCGCGTGCGGCGGCCAGCGCGTCGTCGTCGTGGTCGATCCCGACCGCCGCTGCGGCCGGCCCGGCGAGCAGGCGCTCGATCAGCAGCGTGCCCGAGCCGCACATGAGGTTGAGCACGCGCTCGTCGGCGCGCACGCCGGCCAGGCGCACCATGGCGCCGGCGATCGTCGCGTTGGCCGCGCCCGGGAAGTCCGTGACCCGCCAGGTGCGCGCGGACAACGGTCGCGGCCCGACGCGGACCAGCACGTCCCAGCCAGGGTCGACGTCACCGTCGCGGCGGGCGCCGCGGCGGACCTTCACGACGAGCTCGCCGTCGGTCGGGTCGAGCTTGAGCCCGGTCGCCCGCGCGAACTCGTCGCCGAGCCGCGCGAACGTCGGGGAGTCCGCGCCCGCGGCCTCGAACCGGAACGTCGAGGACCCCGCGACCCGCAGCGACGCGTAGACCGCCTCGACGATGCGCGTCAGGTGCTCGCCGGACAGCAGCGAACGCGGCCGCGGCACGTCGTGGTGCAGCACGACGAACGCGGCGACGGCCGTGCGCAGGCGGCGCACCTGCGCGAGGCGGTCGGCGGGCAGGTCGACGACGAGCGCGTCCTCGCGTCCCGCGACCGGGCGCGGCGCGACGTCGAGCACCTCGCGGACCTCGTCGGCCAGGACGTCGCCGAGGCCCTGCAGGAACGTCAGCTCGACGCGCGTCGGGCGGTGGCCCGGACGGGTGGGGGTGCGCGGGGCGGTGCGCGCCGAGCGCCCGCGCCGCTCGGAGGGGGCCGCGCGGCCGGCTCGCGGTGCGGCGTCGTCCTTGCGCGACCCGCTGGCGGGCCGGGAGCGGCGGGACGAGCCTGGTCCGCCGGAGGGGCCTCGTCCACCGGAGGAGCCCGGTCCGCCCGACGAGCCAGGGCGGTCGGAGGGGTCGGGGTGCTGCGGGCGGCCGCGGCGGGAGGGTGGCACGCGGCGGTTCAGGCGACGACCGCGGCGGGCAACCGCGCGGCCTCGTCGTCCGGGTGCCGCTCGTCGGCGGACGGCTCGACCGTCAGGACGCCGACCGCGCGCAGCACGAACGCCTCGGTCTGCTCGATCGCGCGCTCGCGCTCGGGCCCGTCGTCGGGGACGCCCCGGCCGGACAGGCACGCGTTGACGAGCGGGACGGTGGTGTCGAGGTCCTGCTCCGGGAACGCGCCCGACGCGATGCCGTCGGTGAGGATCTCGCGCAGGATCCGCTCGACGACCACCACGTGCTCGCGCACGCGCTGCTGCGTCTGGCGGGACAGGACGCTGCGCAGCTCCGGGCCGGGGGCCACGTGGTAGACGCGCTTGAGCTGGATCTGCTGGCTCACGTAGGTGCGCAGGCGCTCGACCGGGTCGTCGAGGTCGTCGAGAGCGCGCTGCAGCGACGCGGCGTACTGCTCGGTCTCGTGCGTGATGAAGCCGACGAGGAGCGCTTCCTTGTCGGGGAAGTGGTTGTACACGGCGGTGCGGCCGACGCCCGCGGCGTGCGCGATCTCGGCGAGGGTCACGGCGTCGAAGCCGCGCTCCGCCATGAGGGTCGAGAGCGCGGCGAACAGCTTCTGCCGGGTCTGCTCGCGGTGCTCGTGGAGCGACCCGCCGATGATCTTGGGCATGCTGACAGTCTGACACAACATGTCAGATCGCCCGCATCGGGTGCACCCGGCCGCGGACCCGCAGGCCAGGGGCCCGCGATCCGCGTGATCACGCGGCTCCCGCTGCCGATACGGGACTTTGGTCCTTACACTCGGTTCAACCGTCGGTGCCGCCGGTGCACGCGCCGCACCGACCCCGAAGTGCGGGAGGTGCTCGTGCCCACGACGACCGAGCCCACGACGACCCTGCCCGCCGACGTCCGCGCCGCGCAGGACACCTTCGTGAGCACCGGTCGGCTCGCGGGGTCGGTCCGCCGCCTCGTCGCGGACTCCTGGCAGCGCAGCCGCCGCAGCGGCGTCGACCCCGAGCACCCCGCGCCGCGCGTCGACGTGTCCGCGAACGACCTCGACGGCCTGCGCCGCGCGACGCCCCTGACCGACGCGCTCCCCGTGGTCCGCCGCCTCCTGCTCGACACCGACCCGCAGTGGGTCGCGGCGATGACGGACGCGTCGGGCCGGCTCCTGTGGGTCGAGGGGAACGCGCAGGTGCGACGTGCGGTCAGCGGTGTCGGGTTCGTCGAGGGCGCGGTGTGGAGCGAGGACTGCGCGGGCACCAACGCGCCCGGCACGGCGCTCGCGACCAACCGCGAGGTCCAGGTGATCGGCACCGAGCACTGGGCGCGTCCCGTGCACGCGTTCAGCTGCGCGGCGGCGCCCGTGCACGACGCGCACGGGCGCGTGCTCGGGGTCCTCGACATCACCGGCGGGCCCGTCGTCGGGACCGGGCTCGCGATGCAGCTGGTCCGCGCGACCGCCACGGCCGTGGAGGCGACGGTCGGGCGGGTCACGACGAGCCCGCCCGCCGGACTCCCGGCGCCGACGCTGCGCGTGCTCGGCAGCCAGGGGGGCACGCTCGTCGTGGACGGCGCCGCGCACCGGCTCACGGGCCGGCACGCGGAGATCCTGCTCCTGCTCGCGGAGCACCCCGCCGGGCTGACGGGCGACGAGCTCGGGGTGCTGCTGTCGCAGTCCGACCTCTCGGGCGTGACCGTGCGCGCCGAGGTGTCGCGGCTGCGGCGCGTGGTCGGCCCGTTGCTGAGCGAGTCGCGCCCGTACCGGCTGACGCGCGCGGTGCGCACCGACGTGGACGCGGTCCGCGAGGCCCTCGCGCTCGGCGACGTCGCGCAGGCTGTCGGCTCCTACACGGGGCCCGTGCTGCCGCGCTCGTCGTCGCCGGGGGTCGAGCGGGTCCGGCAGGCCGTGTCCGACGAGGTGCGCGCCGCAGTCCTCGCGTCGCGGGACCCGCGCGTGATCGTGCGCTGGGCCGCGTCCGACGAGGGCGCCGACGACCTCACCGCGTGGCGCGCGCTCGCGGCGAGCAGCCCCGTCGGCTCCGCGGCTCACCTGCGGGCGAGCGCCCGGCTGGGCCGCCTGGAAGCCGAGCTGGGACCGCACGCGGCGCGCCGAGCCTGACCGTCCCGGTCCCCGCGGCCGGGTCCGGGCACCGATGGCCGCACGCTCGTCGGTGCGGCAAGATGCGTCGGGCGCGGGACGCTCGTCCCGCGCGGGCGCCCTCGCCGTCGGTCGCGACGGTCGTGCGGCCGACGCCGTGGCGAGATCGAGCCGTGGCCCCGACTCGTGACGAGGAGCGCACACCATGGCGCGCACGTGGGACGACGACCGCCTGCAGGACCTCATGCGCGCGGAGCGGTCGGCGTTCGCCGACGACCTCGCGTCCCTCACCGCGGACCAGTGGCGCCGCACGACGCTGTGCGGGCAGTGGGACGTCGAGGAGGTCGTCGCCCACCTGACGGCCGCGGCGAGCATGAACCAGTGGCGGTGGCTGCGCAGCATGGTGGGCGCGCGGTTCCGCCCCGACGTGCACAACGAGCGGCGGCTGGCCGAGCACCGTGGCCGGACCCCCGCGGAGACGCTCGAGCGGTTCCGCGCGATCGTCGCCAGCGCCACCGCGCCGTCCGGGCACACGCCCGCCTACCTCGGCGAGGTGGTGGTGCACGCCCAGGACGTCCGCCACCCGCTGGGGCTGACGACGACCCCGGGCGTGGAGGCGCTCACCGCCGTCGCGGAGTTCTACGCGGCGCGCGACTTCGCGGTCGCGAGCCGCACCCAGGTCGCGGGCCTCGAGCTGCGCGCCGACGACGGCCCCTTCACCGCGGGCGTGGGCGCGGGCAACCCCGTGGTCACGGGCTCGACGCTGGCCCTCGTGATGGTCATGGCGGGCCGGACTGCGTACGCCGTCGAGCTCGACGGCTCCGGCGCGGACGTCCTGCGCTCGCGCCTCGACGTCGTCGCGCGCTGAGCGGGGTCGTCACGACGCGTACGGGCGCGCGTCGGGCATGCTGGCTCCAGGCACGACCCCTGACGACGCACGACCGGACGACGAGGACGAGGGTGACGACGTGGTGCTGATCGGAGCGCACACGCGGGGCGAGGACCCGGTGGCGGCCGCCGCCGAGACCGGCGCGCAGGCGGTGCAGGTGTTCCTGGCGGACCCGCAGGGCTGGAAGAAGCCGGAGCCGCGCCCGGACGCCGACGCGATCGTCGCGAGCGGCCTCGGTGTCTACGTGCACGCGCCGTACCTGGTCAACGTCGCGTCGACGAACAACCGCATCCGCATCCCGAGCCGGAACATGATCGCCCAGCACAGCGCGGCGGCTGCGACCCTCGGGGCCAGCGGGCTCATCGTGCACGGCGGGCACGTGGGCGCGGGCGACGACCTCGCGGTGGGGATCGACAACTGGCGCAAGACGTTCGAGCGCGCGACCTTCCCGGTGCGCGTGCTCGTCGAGAACACCGCGGGCGGCGAGAACGCGTGCGCCCGCACGCTCGAGGCGATCGCACGGCTGTGGGACGCGATCGGCCAGTACGACGTGGGCTTCTGCCTCGACACGTGCCACGCGTGGGCCTCGGGCCTGGACCTCGAGACCGTGGTCGCGGACGTCACCGCGATCACCGGCCGCATCGACCTGGTCCACGCGAACAGCTCGCGCGACGAGGCGGGCTCGAACCGCGACCGGCACGCCAGCTTCGCGCACGGCACGATCCCGCCCGAGCTCATCGCGCACGTGGTCCGTGAGGCCGCCTGCGACGCGATCGTCGAGACCCCGGCCGAGGGCCAGGCCGACGACATCGCCTTCCTCCGGGCCGCACTCGCCGGCTGAGCCGTGCAACCGTGATGCAACCTCTGCGTGCCTAGCGTCGCGGACGAGCGTGGCAACGATGCCGCGCCCGGGCGCCACGGCCCCGCCGGCGCCCGTCGCACCCGGAGGGAGCGGCCGCATGACCGTCTACGCAGCACCCGGCAAGCCCGACAGCCTGGCCACGTATCGCGAGCGCTACGACCACTGGATCGGCGGCGAGTTCGTCGCCCCGGCAGCCGGTCGGTACTTCGAGAACCCGAGCCCCGTCACCGGCCACACGTTCACCGAGGTGGCACGAGGCGACGCCGACGACATCGAGCGCGCGCTCGACGCGGCGCACGGTGCCGCGCGCACGTGGGGGAAGACCAGCGCGACCGAGCGCGCGGTGATCCTCAACAAGATCGCCGACCGCATGGAGGCCAACCTCGAGATGCTCTCGGTCGCGGAGACCTGGGAGAACGGCAAGCCGATCCGCGAGATCCTCGCGTGCGACCTGCCGCTCGCGATCGACCACTTCCGCTACTTCGCGGGTGCGATCCGCGCGCAGGAAGGGTCGATCTCCGAGATCGACGAGGACACGATCGCCTACCACTTCCACGAGCCGCTGGGCGTGGTCGGGCAGATCATCCCGTGGAACTTCCCGCTGCTCATGGCCACGTGGAAGCTCGCACCGGCGCTCGCGGCGGGCAACACGGTGGTGCTCAAGCCGGCCGAGCAGACGCCCGCGTCGATCCTCTTCCTCATGGAGCTGATCGCGGACCTGCTCCCGCCGGGCGTGCTCAACGTGGTCAACGGGTTCGGCGTCGAGGCCGGCAAGCCGCTCGCCTCGTCGTCGCGGATCCGCAAGATCGCGTTCACGGGTGAGACGACGACGGGCCGCCTGATCATGCAGTACGCGTCGCAGAACATCATCCCGGTGACGCTCGAGCTCGGCGGCAAGAGCCCGAACATCTTCTTCGAGGACGTCGCGCGGGCCAAGGACGACTACTACGACAAGGCGCTCGAAGGCTTCGCGATGTTCGCCCTCAACCAGGGCGAGGTGTGCACGTGCCCGTCGCGGGCGCTGATCGCCGAGTCGATCTACGACGACTTCCTCGCCGACGGGATCGCGCGGGTCAAGGCCATCAAGCAGGGCAACCCGCTCGACACCGAGACGATGATCGGCGCGCAGGCGTCCAACGACCAGCTCGAGAAGATCCTCAGCTACTTCGACATCGGCAAGGCCGAGGGCGCCAAGGTGCTCACGGGCGGCGAGCGCGCGCACCTGGACGGCGACCTCGCCGACGGGTTCTACGTGACGCCGACCGTGTTCGAGGGCAAGAACTCGATGCGCATCTTCCAGGAGGAGATCTTCGGGCCGGTCGTGGCCGTCACGTCGTTCTCCGACTACTCGGACGCGATCTCGATCGCCAACGACACGCTGTACGGGCTGGGCGCGGGCGTGTGGTCGCGCGAGCAGGCGACCGCCTACCGGGCGGGCCGTGACATCCAGGCGGGCCGGGTGTGGACGAACTGCTACCACGCGTACCCGGCGGCCGCGGCGTTCGGCGGCTACAAGGGCTCGGGCGTGGGCCGGGAGAACCACAAGATGATGCTCGACCACTACCAGCAGACCAAGAACCTGCTGGTCAGCTACTCGGGCACCAAGCTCGGGTTCTTCTGAGAGCTGGGACGGGCTGATCGTCGGCGGACCGCGCACCCCCGCTCGTCGGGCGGTGCGCGGTCCCGCGGCGCATGCTGGCAGGACGACGAGGAAGGAGGCCGATCCGTGGCCACGTCGCAGGTCGAGCGCGTGGCGGTCACCCCCGCCGCGGCGCAGCTGTTGCGCTCGCTGCGCGCGCAGCACGGCGAGCTCATGTTCCACCAGTCCGGGGGCTGCTGCGACGGCTCGTCGCCCATGTGCTACCCCGCGGGCGAGTTCCTCACGGGCGACGTCGACGAGCACCTGGGGGACCTGGAGGTCGGCGACGACGAGACCGGCCCGGTGCGCGTCCCGGTGTGGATGACGAAGGCGCAGTACGAGTACTGGAAGCACACGCACCTGACGATCGACGTGGTGCCCGGCCGGGGCGCGGGGTTCTCGCTGGAGGCGCCGGAGGGGGTGCGGTTCCTCATCCGCTCGCGGGTGCTGACCGATGACGAGTACCGCGAGCTGCAGGCGACGGGCGTGCTCTGACGGGGCGGCACGGGCGCGGCAGATCCGCTCCGCCGAGCGGGCCCCGAACGCCGTGCACGGTTGCTAGCGTGCCGTCATGACGACCGAATCGAGCGCGTCCGACCAGATCGTGCCGGACGAGAAGGACTGGACGTGGGTCCTGCACGAGCGCTGCGACGAGTGCGGCTTCGCGGCCGCGGACGTCGATCCCCACCAGATCGGCGCGACCGTGCGCGACCTGCTCCCGCGGTACGTCTCGGCGCTGCACCGCGAGGACGCCGACGTGCGTCCCGAACCGGTGGTCTGGTCCACGCTCGAGTACTCGGCGCACGTGCGTGACGTGTTCCGGGTGTTCGGCGAGCGGCTCGACCTCATGCTCGCGCACGAGGACCCGCTGTTCGAGAACTGGGACCAGGACGCGACCGCGGTCGCGGATCGGTACGACCTGCAGGACCCGGCGGTCGTGGCCGACGAGCTCGTGGAGGCCGGCGAGGCGACCGCGGCGGCGTTCGACGCGGTGGCCGACGACGCGTGGGAGCGCTCCGGGCGCCGCTCGAACGGCTCGTTCTTCACGGTGCGGACGCTCGGGCAGTACTTCCTGCACGACGTGGTCCACCACCTGCACGACGTGCGCGCCTGACGTCGTCGTCCACACCGTCACCCGTTCGTCCACAGGGCTGTCCACACCCGTGGGTATCTGTGCGTGAGCGTCTGTGGACAACGTCCGCCGATACCGTGGACGACGCGCCCCGTCCGGTGCACGAACGGTTAAGCACCCGGTAGCAGCGCGAACGAAACATCCCGGCAGCATCCAGGCCCTACCGTGCGCGCATGGACGTTGCGCTCCCGGCCGCGCTCGACGGCAGGCATGTGCTCGCACTCCCGGCAGGGACGGACCTGCTCGCCCTCGCGCGGGCCTGGTTCCCCGATGCCGCGTGGGAACGCGCGCCCGTCGCCGCGCCCGCGGCCCGGCCCATGACCGGGGCCAGGTTCCGCGGGATGGTCGTCGACGACGGCGGGGCGGCCGCGCCCGGGCGGCTTGCTCTCGCGGCCGCGGTGATCGTCGGGCCGCACCCGCTGAGCGTCGACGAGGCCCGCGCCGCGCGGCTGCGCACGGACGGGTCCGTGGACCTGTACGCGCTCGAGGGTGAGTCGACGCCGCAGGTCACGGCGTGGTGCGTGGCCGCGGCGCGGCGCAGCGGGGGGACGCTCGTGCCGGCGGGACGCACGCAGGTCGTCGTCCCCGACCCGCAGGCCGCGCCCGGGCTCACGCTGTGGTCACCCGTGCCGATGTCGCCGGGCGACGTGCTGCCGCTCGTGCGCCCCGCGATGATCGGCGCGCGCGTCGCCCCCAGCGAGCTGCCCACGCCGTCGGGGACCGACGGGCCGCCGGAGTGCGCGGTCACGGCGCAGTTCGAGTACGACGGTGCGGTCACGCTGCGCTCGTCGCGCGGCACGGACGTGCCCGCGGTGCTCACGACGCTCGACTGGCGCGAGTACGGGCCCTGGGCCTACCGCGTGCGGTGGCACCCGCCGGACGGCGAGGACCCGGACTCGGCGCTGTCGGCGATCGCTCGGCAGCGGGTCGCGCCGACGATCGCGCGTGTCACCGCCGCGCTGTGGCGGGCCGCGGGTGGGACCGTGGTCGACGAGGGCGGGTTCGTCGTCGAGCCCGCCGAGCTCACGCGTCGCGCGGTCCCGCCGCGCTGACCGCGCGCGCCGCTCGTCCGACGGGCCCGCGACGGGTCCTGAGCTGCTCAGCCCTGTGCCGGCTGCTCGTCGTCCTCGCCCGGGACGGGGGCGCCGTCCGGCCACGCGGCGATGCACACGCGGTTGCCTGCGCGGTCCGACAGGATCCAGCTCGCGGGCGCCCCGGACGCCTCGACCACACGACCCCCCGCGGCGAGCGCGGCGGCCAAGCGGGACTCGGCGTGCTCGCGCGCCACGGAGACGTCGACGTGCATCGCGTGCCGCAGCGGCCGGGCCGGGTCGAGCTCCTGCATCCACACGGTCGAGCCGTGGCCCAGCGGGTCGATGCTGTTGTCGTCGGACGCCTGCGTGTAGCCCAGGACGGCGCGCCAGAACCCGAGGTCGGTGTCGTCGGGCCGGGCGGAGACCGCGAGCTGGACCTCCTGGACCGCGGCCCGGTCGGCGACGGCGCCGTGCGTGCGCGCGACCGCCGAGATCACGCGGGCGAGGTCGACGTGCCGCTCCTCGAGGTGCCACAGGTCGCGCGTGAGCCGCACGCCGAGCTGCCCGTCGGTGATCGACAGGTGGACCCCCGAGCCCTCGAGCCCGTGCACGCCCGCGACGTCGACGGCCATCGCCGCGGCCGCGGCGAGCGACGGGACGCGGAACACCGCCGCCGCACCGCCGTGCAGCACCACCCAGTCCTCGAGACCGTCCGCCGCCAGGAACGCCCGCCAGCCCGCTTCGCTCATGGATGCCTCCCAGGGCGAACCTAGCGCCGTGGCACCGGCAGGGCAGCCGGTCAGACGAATGCGGGTGAGCCGGACGGCACCAGGTCCACCTGCACGGTCAGCTTCGAGCCGCTGCCCTCGGTGAAGATCACGCCCCGCAGCGGCGGCACGTCGTGGTAGTCGCGCCCCCACCCGAGCACCACGTACCGGTCGTCGACGAGCTGGTCGTTGGTCGGGTCCGCGTCGACCCACCCCGCGCCCGGGACCCACACGGACACCCAGGCGTGGGACGCGTCGGCGCCGCGCAGCTTCTCGCGCCCGGCCGGCGGCCGCGTCTCGAGGTACCCGCTGACGTAGCGCGCGGGTACGCCGTGCAGGCGCAGCGCGGCGATCATGAGGTGCGCGAAGTCCTGGCACACGCCCGTGCGCTGCGCGAGGAGCTGGCGCTGGGTCGTGGTGACCGTCGTCGACCCCGTGCGGTACGTGAGCTCGTGGCGGATCCGGTGGCACAGGTCGACGACGACCTCGGCGAGCGGACGCCCCGGCGCGAACGACGGCTCGGCCCACGCGCGCACCTCGTCGACGAACGTCACGTGCGCGGACGGCAGCACCATCTCGCGCAGCGCGACGAGCGCGTCGGGCGACATCGCCGCGGCCTCCGAGCCGGACTGCACCGACGCCGCGGTCTCGTCCCACGCGACGGTCGGCAGGCTCGCCGCGTCGGGCTGCGGCCGGGTGACCTCGATCGTCGAGCGCGCGGTCACGACGAGCCGGGTGTGCGGCTCGGTGACGCAGTAGTACGTCGTGCGGTTGCCGAAGTAGTCGTGCTGCACGGCGGTGTCGGCGGGGGCCGGGTCGAGCTCGACGTGGCTGGTCACGCACGTCTGCCCGGGCAGGTCGCGCGGGGTCATGACCGTGCGCCCGTAGGAGTCGGTGACCTCCTGCGGGTAGGTGTACGTGGTGCGGTGCACGAGGTCGTACGTGCGGCTCACGGCGCCTCCTCCTCGTCGCCCGCGTCCCACGGGTCGTCGAGCGCGCGAGCGGCGAGCGGCCGCGCGAAGTGCACCTTCTCGATCTCGTCGGCGACGGCCAGCAGGCGCCACTGGATCGAGTCCAGCGTCTCGGCCAGCCGCACGCGGCGTCCGTCGGCGTCGCGCGCGGCGGCCGCGGCAGGGTCGAGCTCGGCGACGAGGTCGAGCACCTGCGTGAGCAGGCGGTCGCGCTCGTCGGTGCTCCGGGCGCGCATCGGGACGCCCGCCAGGTCGCGGCGCAGGCGGTCGAGCTGGAACGCGAGCGAGCGCGGGTTGGCGTCGTCGAGCAGCAGCAGGTCGAGCACCGCGGTGACGCCCGCGTCGTCGGGGTAGCGGCGGCGGAACGTGATCGACGAGTCGTGCGCGAGCACCACGGAGTCCACGACGTGCGCCTCGACCGTGCGGGGCAGCGGTTCGACGAGCGTGCGGCGCAGCGCGGCGGCGACGTGCTGCGCACGCTCGAGCCGACGACCCGCGTCGAGCAGGTGCCAGCCGACGTCCCGGACGAGGCCCTCTGCGACGATCCCCGCGACCGCGAGCAGGCCCTCGAGCGTGCGGTCGAGCACGGGCCGCAGCCCGGCGGTCGCCGCGCGCGCGTCGTCGAACCGGCCCAGGTCGAGCCCGACCTCGGGGACGCGCTGGCGTGCGCGCTCGGCCCGCAGCGCGCGGTCGATCCGGGCGAGCGGCCCGAACGTGTCGGTCGAGAGCTGGTCGCGCACCGCCGCGGCGGCGTTGCCGAGTCCCGCCACGGACGCCGCGATCGACTCGAGGCGGGCGCGGTCGAGAGCGAGCTCGCGCAGCGTGGGGGCGTGCGTCGCGTCGTCGGCGGCGTCCGGGTCGACGAGCGCGCCGACGAGCACAGCGAGCGCACGCCCGCCCGCGGACCGCGGCCGCCCGTGGAAGTCGTCCCACCGGTCGACGACGACGCGCAGGTCGCGCGCCTGGTCCTCGGCGCGTTCGGCGTAGCGACCCAGCCAGAACAGGTTCTCCGCGGTGCGCGGCGAGATCCCGACTCCCGCGCGGCGCGCGACGGTCACCTCACCGGCACTCTCGGTCGCCTCCGCGGGCTGGTCCGCGCCCGCACCGGCGAGCACCCACACGTCCTTGGCGACCGCGCCGGTCCGCGACGAGACCACCGGTCCGTCCGCGACGCGCGCGAGCCCACCCGCCATGACCGTGTACGCACCGCGGTGCGCCACCGCGAACGTGCGGAGCACCCCGACACCCGAGTCCGTCCGCGCCGACCGACCGCCGGCGGGCCCGTCGTCGGGGCCGGGCAGGTCCACGACCGCCCCGCCGCCGACGCGCGCCTGCCCGGCCCAGCGCCACGGCTCGGCGGCGATCCGTGCCGCGAGCGCGTCGCGCGCGGCCGCGTCGAGGGTCCACCCCAGCACGCCGCGTTCCTCGCGGGACAACGGGATCAGGACGAGGTCTGCGAGGTTCGCGAGCACGTGCGACGCCGACGACGCCTCGCCGCACCACCACGTGGGCGCGGACGGCAGCAGCAGGTCCTGGTCGAGCACCGTGCGCGCGAGGCGCGGGAGCGCCGCGATCACCGCGGGGTTCTCGAGCACGCCCGACCCGAGCGGGTTGACGACCGAGAGCGTCCCGGCGCGCACGGCCCGCACGAGCCCCGGGACGCCGAGGCGTGACCCGGCGCGCAGGTCCAGCGGGTCGCACCAGGCTGCGTCGACGCGACGCAGCAGCACGTCGACGGGCTCGGTCCCGCCCAGTCCCCGCACCCACAGCCGACCGTCGCGCACGACGAGGTCAGAGCCCTCGACGAGGGGCAGCCCGAGCATCGAGGCGAGGTACGCCTGGTCGAACGCGGTCTCGGAGCCAGGCCCGGGCGTGAGCAGCGCGATGCGGGGCTGCGGCGCCGACGGCGGTGCGACGTCGTGCAGCGTCTGGCGCAGCGCGCGGAAGAACGGGCCGAGCCGCTGGATCGGGGTCTGCCGGTACACGCCTTCGAGCACCTGCGCGACGACGCGTCGGCCCTCCATCGCGTACCCGGCCCCCGACGGCGCCTGGGTGCGGTCGACGAGCGCGAGCCACGTGCCGTCGTCGTCGCGCGCGAGGTCGGTGGCGGTCAGGACGAGCTCGCGCCCGCCCGGCAGGCGCAGCCCGTCGACCGTGCGCAGGAACCCGGGGTGCGCGACCACCGAGGTGGGGGGCAAGAGCGAGTCCGTGAGCAGGCGTCGGGCGCCGTAGAGGTCCTGGAGCACGGCGTCGAGCAGCTCGGCGCGCTGGGCGATGCCGGCCTCGAGGCCCGACCACTCGTCCTCGTCGATCACCACCGGCGCGGGGTCGAGCCGCCACGGCTCGTGCTCGGCCGCGGTGCCGTACGTGACGCCGTGGTCGGCGAGCAGCGCCTCGGCCTCCGTGCGGGCGCGGGCGAGGTCCGTCTCCGTCGGCATCGGGGCGTGCTCGGGCAGCCAGTCCCACGTGCCCCCGGGGCGTGCGCCGGTCGGCCCGGCGGAGGAGAGCACGTCCATCACAGCCCGAGTCTGACGCACGACCAGGCCAGAGGGCTTGCGTCTCGCATCGTGGTCGGACCCCTCAAATACTTGACCACATCAGTCGGATTAGAGAGTCTTCGGCCCACGGGGGTCGGCCGTCGGGGGACGGGCCGACCCCCTGACCTTTCCCCACCCCCCGCAGCGTCCCCCCACCACCCGCGACCCAGCGGTCGCTCCGGCCATATCGACGGCAGGCCTGATCAACCGCTGCCTCG
>NZ_BJLQ01000043.1 GCF_006538725.1 Cellulomonas gelida | reverse complement strand
GCTCGGCATGGCGGCCGTGGCCGCGTCCGTCGCGGCGGGCCGCACGGTCACGCCGCGCCTCGTCGAGCAGGACTCGTCGTCCGACACGTCCGCCGACGCGCAGGGCGACGAGGCGACGAGCTCCGCGGACGGGTCCGCGAGCGACGACGCCGACGCGACCGACGAGCCGCGCGCCCACGTCGAGCTCACGTCCGACGAGGGTGCCGCGCTGCGCTCGCTCATGCGTTCGGTCGTGACCGACGGGGGCGCGGGCTTCCTGCGGGACGTGCCCGGCGCCGAGGTGATGGCCAAGACGGGCACCGCGCAGTTCGGCGAGACCGAGGACCTGCGCAACCACGTGTGGATGATCGCGATCCAGGGTGACCTGGCGGTCGCCGTGTTCGTCGACGAGGGCGAGTACGGCTCGACGACGGCGGGCCCGCTGCTCACCCGGTTCCTCGAGACCCCGGTGGTCGCGGCGCTCGCGGAGAGCCGCTCGTGACCGAGGCGAGCTACGCACCCGGCGCAGAGCGCTGGTTGCGCACCCTGCCGGGCACGGAGCTCACGGTCTCGGCCGTCGCGCTCGGCGGCGGGCCGCTGGGGAGCATGCCGGAGCTGTTCGGTCGTGAGGTGTCCGCCGAGGAGGGTGTCGCGACGGTGCTGGCGGCGTTCGACTCGCCGATCCGGTTCGTCGACACCGCCAACGGCTACTCGGACGGCGAGAGCGAGCGTCGGATCGGCGCGGCGATCGGGCTCTGGGAGGGTCTTCCCGAGGGTGTGGTCGTGGCGACCAAGGTCGACCCGCGGGGCGCGGACTACTCGGGGCAGCGCGTGCGGCAGTCGGTCGTCGAGAGCCGCGCGCGGCTCGGGCTCGACGCGCTCCCGCTCGTGCACCTGCACGACCCGGAGGGGCACGACTTCGCCACGATGACGGCGCCCGGCGGCGCGGTCGACACGCTGGTCGAGCTCCGTGACAGCGGGGTCGTCGGGCGGATCGGCCTGGCGGGCGGTCGCGTGCAGGAGATCGCGCGCTACCTCGATCTCGGGGTGTTCGACGTGCTGCTCGTGCACAACCGGTGGACCCTGCTGGACCGCAGCGCGGGCCCGCTCGTGGCCGAGGCCCACCGCCGCGGCATGGGGGTGCTCAACGCGGCGGTCTACGGCGGCGGGATCCTCGCGGCGCAGCAGGGCGGTCCGACGACGTACGGGTACCGGCCGGCGCCGCCGGAGATGCTCGAGGCGGCGGCGCGCATGCGCGAGGCGTGCGCGGCCCACGGCACGGACATCGCGACCGCGGCGCTGCAGTTCTCGTTGCGCGACGAGCGGATCGCCTCGACGATCGTCGGGATGAGTCGTCCGGGGCACGTGACCGCGACCGTGGAGGCCGCTGCCCGGGCTCTCCCGGACGCTCTCTGGGACGAGCTCGAGGGCCTCCTACCGCCGTCGCGCACCTGGCTCGATGCCGAGTGATCCGGTTCAGGTCCGCTGCGCGACCGGGACAGAGCGGGACGAACGAGACATAGGACCCGGGTTCTCACTGGTCCGAACGGGTGATTTTGTTCATTGCCCGTATTTTCCTCATTCGGGCCCTTGGCCCGGGTACGTGATGTGAACTACCTTCCTGGTTGTCAGCGATAACGGCAAACCCTCCGCGAGGAGGGGACGCAAAGCCACGGGACCCACGACGGTCAGCCGGGCTACCGAACAGACAGGACGCGCACATGGACCAGACCGGCCTCCCCGCCGAGCCGTCGCAGTCGCCCGCCACCTCCTCCACCTTCCGCCTCCGGGTCCAGGCCTGGACGGAGATGGCCGCCGCGAGCGGCACGGTGACGGCCCTGCCCACGCAGCGGGAGCGCGCGGCGGCCTGACGGCAGCTGCGCACGTCACGGCCTGACGGCCGCTGGCGGCACACGACCCACGACGACCGGTCCGGTTCCCCGGGCCGGTCGTCGTCGTTCCTCCACCGGTCGCCCGCCCACCGGTGCGTGAGACCGTCGGCGCGCGGCGTCCACCGGTGTGCGAATGTGACGTTCGTCGCTAATGTCGGGTCTGGCGGCGATTCCCGCCGTCGTCCCGGTCGAAGGGTCGTACGACATGAACTTCTGGCAGTGGGTTCTGATCCTCCTGTGGTGGTTCCTCTTCTTCGCCTATCTCGTCATCCTCTTCCAGATCCTCGGCGACCTGTTCCGTGACACGAAGCTGAGCGGGTGGTGGAAGGCGGTCTGGATCGTCTGCCTGGTGCTGTTCCCGTTCCTCACGGCGCTCGTCTACGTGATCGCCCGCGGCAGCTCGATGGCTGAACGCCAGGCGGCCGCGGTCAGGCAGGCCAAGCACGACACCGACAGCTACATCCGCGAGGTCGCAGGGACCAAGTCGGCCGCGGAGCACATCGCCGACGCCAAGGCCCTGCTCGACTCGGGAGCGATCACGCCCGAGGAGTTCGCACAGCTCAAGGCGAAGGCCCTCGCCTGACACCTCACCCGCCTCGACCGACGACGCCCGCCCGCAGCACCACCGCGCGGCGGGCGTCGCCGTGCCGTGCCCTGGCGTGCGATCCGGGCTAGAGCTCGCCGACCTTCTGCAGATGTCGCATCGCGACCCAGCCGATCGGGATCCGCACCCAGTACGTGACGACGCGGAACAGCACAGCGATCGACGCCGCGATACCGGGGTTGATGCCCGTGACGGCGGTGAGCGAGGCGGCCAGCGCGGCCTCGATGGCACCCATGCCGCCGGGAGTCGGGACGAGCGCGCCGGCGGTGTTGCCCGCGAGGTACACGACCGCGACCTGGATCAGGCTCGCCTGCTGGTCGAAGGCCTGCAGGCACGCGTCGAACGCGAGCACGAAGCCGAGCGTCATGACGAGGTTGCCCGCCACCGCGACGGCCAGGCGCCACGGCCGGCCGAGGATGTCGACGAGTCGCGGCCAGATCTGCCGCAGGGTCGGGCGGATCTTGGCCAGCACCCACTGACGCACCTTCGGCACCAGGAGCGCGGCACCGACGAGCGTCGCGACGAGCGCGACGATCAGCAGGACCGCGGGCGAGACGGGTAGCTCCGACTCCTTGCCGCCCGAGCCCACCGACAGCACCGCGAGCAGCAGGATCGTCACGACGAGCTGGCTGACCTGGACCATCGCGACCGTCGCGGCCCCCAGCGACGTGGACACCCCGCGCTTGGTCAGCATGCGCAGGTTGAGCGCCGCAGGCCCGATGCCGGCGGGCGCGGCGAGCGCGACGAAGTTGGAGGCGGCCTGCACCTCGAGCGTGCGCCACAACGGCAGCCGCACGGGCGAGAACGCGAGGAGCGCCATGGCGGCGCCGACGATCGTGAGCAGCCCGAACAGGAACGCGACGATCGCCCAGCGCCAGTCGCTGCGCGCGAGCGCCCCCGTGATCTCGTCGAGGTTGATGCGCGTGACGAGCACCAGCACGACGAGGATCGGCAGGACGATCGTGAGGATCGACCGCGCACCGAACCGCACGAGCTGCTGCGGCTCGACGGAGGCCTCGGGGATGCGCGCGACGATCGCGGCGCGCAGGTCCCCGAGCACCGCCTTGTGCTGACGCACCTGGGCGCGGGTGCGCTCGGGCAGCGTGATCGACTGCAGCAGCGGGCCGATCGCGGCGACGTCGTCGTCGTCGAGCGAGTCCGCGGCGGACTGCAAGGCGCGCTCGACCCCCACGCGGACCGCGAGCAGCGCGAGCATCTGCGTGAGGTCCATGCGCCGCGCGAGCTCGGACGACGCGACGTAGCCGTTCTCCCAGCCGACGATCCAGACCATCGGCGTCCCGACGAGCTGGTCGACGAGCACGGTGTCGGACGTCAGTGCGCGGTGCGCGATCCCGGCCTCGTGCGCGGTGCGCAGCTGGGCCCAGATCTCCCGCAGCACGTCGTCGGTGAGGTCGTCGTCGGCGAGCTCGGTCAGCGGCAGCGCGTTGCCCGGGTGCGCCTGCACGAGCAGCATCGAGTCCTGCGCCTCGGCGACGCGCAGCAGCGCGGGGGTGCGCACGCCGGCGGCGCGCGCGGCGTAGCTGAGCAGCGCGGTGCGCTCGGCGGTCTGGCGCAGCGACTGGACGGACCGTCCCTCGATGCCGCGCAGCCGCACCGAGCGCCACACGCGCGAGACCATGCTCGCGACCTGGCGGTCGCCGTCGATCACGACGAGGTCGAGACGTTCGCCGTCGTCGGTGGTGAGCTCGTACGTGCGGTAGCCGGTCGAGCGCACGAGTGCGCGCGCCGCGGCGTCGTCGGGCGCGGGCAGGCGCGCGGTCGAGCGCAGGCCCTCGTCGGCCGCCGCGACCGACGAGTGCTGGGCCGACGGGTGCTGGGCCGAAGGGTCCTCGCTGGGCGCGTCGGGGTCGTCGGGGGCGATGCGGCGCAGCCGCACGGGCTCGAACCCCGCGCGACGCACGCCGGCGACGAGGCTCGCGCCGTAGGCGCGCTCGCTGCGCACGCCCGAGACGTACCGCACCGCCAGCCCGCACACGCGCCCGAGCAGGAGCGAGACCGCGAGGCCCGCGAGCGAGACCTGCGCGGTCACGAGCAGCACCGCGATCGCGAACCACAGCACGTTCCACGACCACGCGACCGTGCGCCGCCGTTGGCGCGGGCCGCTCACCGTGAGCAGGCTCGCGAGCATCGCGACGTACACGGGGATCGTCAGCTGCCACGTGCCGCCGAGCAGCACGGACAGGCCGCGCACGAGCTCGTCGGACCCGAACGTCTCGACCATGAAGATGACGGCGGCGCCCACGACGATCGCGAGCACGGCCGCGACGATCGCCTCGATGAGCTGCCGGCCCAGGCGGCGCAGCGCGAGCTCGATGCCCACGGCGAGCGGCACGGCGAGCGTGATGACGCCCTCAAGGACCTGCACGGGCACGAACAGGATCTTGCGCAGCAGCGTCGCGAAGCCCTGCACGTCCTCGGCGACGCCCGTGGTGGTGTGCTGCGCGTACGTCGCGAGGATCATCACGAGCGCGACGCCGAGGGCGGACAGCGTCGTCCCGATCAGGTCGCTGGGGTGGTGCACGCGGACGGTCGGCTGGTCGTCGACGACGAGGACGGCCGCCTCGGCCTCCGCGCGGGCGCGCTCGGCGCGCTCGTCGTCGGGGTCCGGCAGGTCCAGGCGAGGCCCGACGGAGACCGACGGCGACGGCTGCTCGTCCGCCGACGAGCCGGGCGGCGGCGCCGGCGAGGAGGGCTCGACGGCGCGCGGGGTCACGAGCTCGTCCGCCGGACCAGCGGGCCGCGGCGACGCCGACCCGGCCGACTTCCGTGCAGACATACGGGCGAGTCTAGGCGGCGGGGCCTTTCCGCGACGGCGGGCCGGAGGCCGGACCTGGGCGGACTCGGGGCCGGCGGCGCGCCACGCGCGGCAGCGGGCCGCCGCGCCTGCGACCGTTTCGCCGGGATTGTTGAGCCTCCCGGCGCTAGCGTGGCTGCCATGCGGGCAGCGGCCGCGCGGCCCTGACGGGAGGCGATCGTGAGCGACACCCTCGAGAAGCAGGTCGGCCAGGAGCTGCGGGCCGTCTGGTGGTTGCCGGTGCTGCGCGGGGTCGTCCTGCTGGCACTCGGTCTGCTGATGCTGCTGCACCCGCTGGAGACGTTGACCGCGATCACCTGGGTCATCGGGATCTTCGCGCTGGTCGACGGCGCGCTGATCATCCTGCAGGCGCTGATCGAGCACCAGAAGGGCGCGATGTGGTGGCAGCTCCTGGGCGGGCTCGTCGTCGTCGGGCTCGGCATCGTCGTCGTGTCCTGGCCCAAGCCCACCGTGCTGGTGCTGTTCTGGGTCGTCACGGCGTGGGTGCTCGCGGTCGGGGTGGTGGGGATCGTCGCCGCGGTCCTGCTGCACCGGCGCGGCGACTACTCCTGGTACGGCGCGCTGGCGATCGGCCTGGTCAACCTGGTGATCGGCCTGCTCCTCGCGTTCAACCCGCAGACGTCGCTCTCGGTCGTCATGGTGCTGTTCGGGGTGTTCGCGCTGGTCGTGGGCGTGCTGCTGCTGGTCAGCGGCTTCGCCGCACGGTCGTTGGGCCGTGAGCTGACGTCCTGAGGGAAGGGCGGTGCGGTGCGTGCGGCATCATGGCCCACGCCCGCCCGACCGCTCCTGAGGATGGCCCCGCCGCATGATCGAGATCCTGAGCCCTGCCGAGGTCCTGCGCGCCCGGGACACCGGCGCGCTGGTCGCCGAGATCCTGCAGACGCTGCGGTCCCGCACCCGGGTCGGCACGAACCTGCTGGAGATCGACCGCTGGGCCCAGGCCATGATCGCGAGCGCCGGCGCGCAGTCCTGCTACGTCGACTACGCGCCGTCGTTCGGGCGCGGGCCGTTCGGCCACTACATCTGCACGTCAGTGAACGACGCGGTCCTGCACGGCCTGCCGCACGACTACACGCTCGTCGACGGCGACCTGCTCACGCTCGACATCGCCGTCTCGCTGCGCGGCATCGCCGCGGACTCGGCCGTCAGCTTCGTCGTGGGCGACGCCCGGCCCGCCGAGAGCCTCGCGCTGATCGCGACGACCGAGCGCGCCCTGGCGGCGGGGATCGCCGCGGCCGGGCCGGGCGCGCGCATCGGCGACCTCTCGCACGCCATCGGCACGGTCCTGAGCGGGGCCGGGTACCCGATCAACACCGAGTTCGGTGGCCACGGCATCGGCTCGACCATGCACCAGGACCCGCACGTCTCGAACACCGGCCGGCCCGGCCGCGGGTTCCCGCTGCGGCCGGGCCTGCTGCTCGCGCTGGAGCCGTGGATCATGACGGACACCGCCGAGCTCGTCACCGACGCCGACGGCTGGACGCTGCGCAGCGCGACGGGCTGCCGCACCGCGCACAGCGAGCACACGATCGCGATCACCGACGACGGCGCGCAGATCCTCACGCTGCCCCGCTAGCCGCGGCTAGTCGAGGCCGACGGCTGTGAGCCAGTCCTCGGGGATGAGCGCGTAGCCGACGAAGACGACGAGGTCCATCACGGTGTGGGCCACCACGAGCGGCATGACGCGTCGCGTGCGGCGGTAGTACTCGGCGAACACCAGGCCCATCACGACGTTCCCGAAGAACGGTCCCCAGCCCTGGTACAGGTGGTACGAGCCGCGCAGCAGCGCGCTCGTCACGACGATGAGCGGCGGGCTCCAGCGCAGGTCGCGCAGGCGCTCCATGAGGTAGCCGACCGCGACGACCTCCTCGAGCAGGGCGTTCTTGAGCGCGAGGACGATCAGCAGCGGGATGGTCCACCAGTGGTCGGTGATCGTCGTCGGCTGGACCTCGACGGTGATGCCGATGGCCCGGCCGATCGCGTACAGGCCGAGGCCCGGGACGCCGATCAGCGCCGCGAGCCCGACGCCGATCCCGAGGTCGCGCCACGGGCGGGCGAACGTCAGGCCGATCCGGCGCGTGGCCGAGCGGCCGTTGGCGGACAGCAGGTAGAGCGCGAGCGCGACGGGGATGAGCGCGAACCCGATCGCGAGGACCTGGTAGATCACGTCGAGCCAGGGCCGGGCGTTGAGCGGGGGGTTGATCGTGGTGCTCTGGTCGCCCAGCGGGGGCCCGGCCGTGAGGCGGTCGAGGATGTTGACGAGCGCGTAGACGCCGGAGCGGCCGAGCGACAGGCCCAGGACGATCCAGATCTCGACGGTCAGGCGCCGACGCTGCGCGCGTTCGGACACCGGGGGCGTGCCGGTGACCAGCACGTCGCGGGGATGCGCGTCGCTCATGCCCGCACGGTAGCCGCCGCCCCTCGCAAAGAGGGGGTTGCGCATCGTCCCGGTCAGGCGCAAACTGGTTTGCGAGACAAACCGGACACCGTGCCCGCGCCGACGCGGGACGACCGCTCGACTCAGGGGGACCAGATGCACGACGACGAGACAGGCGCGGCGCTCGCGCCGCACGACGCGCTCGCGATCATCGCCGGCCAACGTGCCGCCGCCGCCCGCACGCACCCGTCCGCGGCCCTGCTGTTCGGGGTCTGGGGGACGGTCTGGGTGCTGGGCTACGGGTTGCTGTGGCTGACGGCGCTCGACGACGACGCCCCGGCCGGCTGGGCAGCGGTCGTCGCCGCCGTCGCCACGGTCCTCGCGATGCTCGCCACCGCGTGGCACATGGTCGCCCGCACGCACGGGATCCGCGGCCGCAGCGCGGTGCAGGGCGCGATGTACGGCTGGGCGTGGTTCGTGGGGTTCGTCGCGCAGGGCGTGACCGTCTCCGCGCTCGCCCACGCCGGCGCGTCCTCGGTCGTCATCAGCCTCGCGGCCAACGCGATGGCGACCATGGTCGTCGGCCTGCTCTACCTGGCCGGCGGCGTGCTCTGGGAGGCGTACGCGATGTACGCCCTGGGGGCCTGGGTCCTGCTGACCGGCGCGTTCGGCGCGTTCGCCGGCATCCCCGGCTCGTACGCGGTGCTGGCCTTCGCGGGCGGCGGCGGCATGCTCGCCGCCGCGCTCGTGCTGCGGCTGCGCGAAGGGCGCCGCAGTGCCTGACGACGAGCTCGACCCCGTGATCCACGCCCAGGCCCGGCTGCGGGTGGTCGCCACGCTCGCTGCTCTCGGCGAGGGCGACCGGATCGCGTTCCCGCGCCTGCGCCGCCTGCTCGACATGACGGCCGGCAACCTCTCCACCCATCTGCGACGCCTCGAGGAGGCGGACTACGTGACCATCACCAAGACCTACGAGGGCCGGTCCCCCGCGACGTACGTCGCGCTGACGCCCACCGGCCGGCTCGCGTTCGACCGTTACTCCCGCCGGCTGCGCGACCTGCTGGGGAGCGCCCGATGACCGCCTCCGGCACGAGTCGCGGTGCGCCCGTCGTCGAGGTCGAGCACGTCACCCGGCGGTTCGGGAACGTCGTCGCGCTCGACGACGTGTCGCTGAGCGTCCCCGAGGGCGAGCTCCTCGGCCTGCTCGGGCCGAACGGTGCGGGCAAGACGACGCTGCTCAGCCTGGTCAGCGGGTTGCGCAAGCCCGACGCCGGGACGGTCCGCCTGTTCGGCGGCGACCCGCGCGCCGCAGCCTCGCGCCTGGCCCTCGGCACCACGCCGCAGGAGACCGGCCTGCCGCCCACGCTGCGCGTGAGCGAGGTCGTCGCGCTCGTCGCGGGCCACTACCCGGACCCCATGTCGACCGACGAGCTGCTCACCAGGTTCGGGATCACCGAGCTCGCCCGGCGGCAGACCGGCGGCCTCTCGGGCGGCCAGAAGCGGCGGCTCGCGGTCGCGCTCGCGCTCGTCGGACGTCCGCGCCTGGTGCTCCTCGACGAGCCGACGACCGGCCTCGACGTCGAGGCGCGCCACGTGCTCTGGCAGGCCCTGCGCGACTACCACGCCGACGGCGCGACGGTCGTGCTGACCAGCCACTACCTCGAGGAGATCGAGGCGCTGGCCCGCCGCGTCGTGGTCGTCGGGCACGGCCGGGTGCTCGCCGACGGCGGGATCGACGACGTGCTCGCGCTCGTCGCGCGCCGCCGCGTCCTGCTCACCGTGCCGCCCGCCGCGCGGCTCGCGGTCGAGGCGCTGCCCGACGTCGAGGTCGTCGAGGCGCAACCGGTGGGGAGCCGGGCGTCGGGTGAGCTGGCGTCCTCCCGGGTCGACGCGCACGCCGACGACGTCCGCCTCACGCTGCTGGCTGCCGACGCCGACGCGGTGGTGCGTGGGCTCGTCGGCGCGGCGATCCCCTTCCGGGGCCTGGAGGTGCGGGGCGCGTCCCTCGAGGAGGCGTTCCTCGCGCTCACCTCCGACGGCCCGCACGACGAGCGCCCGCACGACGAGCGCCCTCAGGACGGGCGCGCGCCGCACGGGCACCCGCAGCACGGCACGGACGACGAGCGGGCGGCGCGGCTCGCACCCGCGCACGAGGGGGAGCGATGAGCAGCACGACGACCACGACGGGCCGCCCGACGACGGCTCCGCACCCGGCGCGCACCCAGCCGTTCTGGCGGCTCGCGGTGCTGCACGCGCGCCTCGGGTTCCTCGAGACGATCCGCATCCCCATCGCGGTGATCGGCAACCTGCTGTTCCCCGCGCTCGCGCTGCTGTTCTTCGTCGTGCCGCAGAGCGAGGTGGCCGGTGACCCCGTCTCGGCGACCGCGGCCGTCGCGCAGCTCGGGACGTTCGCGGTGATGTCCACGTGCCTGTTCTCGTTCGGCGCGGGGATCGCCGAGGAGCGCGCGCTGCCGTTCGACCCGTACCTGCGGACGCTGCCGGCCGGGACGGGCCCGCGGCTGACCGGGCGCGTGCTCAACGGGCTGATCTGGGCGTACTTCGCGCTCGTGCCCGTGGTGCTCGTCGGCTGGCTGCTCACCGCGGCGTCGCTCGACTGGCTGCAGGCGCTGCAGTCCGTGCTGCTCGTCGTCGGGGTGGCCGTGCCCTTCCTGCTCCTGGGGCTCGCGATCGGGTACCGGATGTCGGCCAAGGCGGCGATCGCCGTCGTGCAGGCGGTGCTGTTCCCGCTGGCGTTCGCCGGCGGTCTGTTCCTGCCGCCCGAGGCGTTCCCGCACTGGCTCGACGTGTTCTCGAAGGCGCTGCCGTCGCGCGCGGTGCGCGACCTCGTCGTGCAGGTCACCGCGGGCGTCGACGCCTACCCGCTCGCGCTGCCCGTGCTGCTCGCGTGGACCGTGCTGTTCGCGGTGCTCGCGCTGCTCGCCTACCGCTCCGACGAGGGCCGTCGCTTCCGCTGAGGAGGCGGTGGGAACAGCAGGCGGCGGACGGCCAGGCGTGCGGCGAGCAGGACCAGGATCAGCGCCGTGACCAGGAAGAACCCGCCGAGTTGGACGGCGTCGCCGAACACCCACGCGAACAGCTCGAGCACGACGATCTTCGACCCGGGTAGCAGCACCGCGAGCGTGAGGGCGCCGAGCACCCGGCCCGCGGTGGTCGGTGCGGTGGCCAAGCGCCGCCGGGCGCGGCCCTTGAGGACGAGGACCACCTCGAGGACCAGCTTGAGCAGCAGCGCGGCCAGCAGTGAGAGCGCGAAGGTCTCGGCGATCACCGCGGGCGCGTACTGAGCGGCGAGGTTGAGGACGACGACGTAGACGAACACGTCGACGACGTGCTCGGGCGCGATCCTGGCCCCCGGGGTCCGCGTGGGCGGGGTCTGCGTGGGCGGGGTCCGCGTGGGCGGGGTGTGCATCGGCACCGTCTGCCCGGTCTCGTGCTCGGGGGGAACGGCCCGGTCGTCCACGTCGCACCTCCGCGCCGGTGCCCGGGACGCTGCGCGACGGCCCCGCGACCTCGGCAGCGTATCGGCGCAGCCGGGTCGCGGGGCGTGCGGTCAGCGGAACGCGCGCAGGCGCAGGGAGTTCGTCACGACCAGCACCGACGAGAACGCCATCGCGGCGCCGGCGATCATCGGGTTGAGCAGGCCGAGCGCGGCCAGCGGGATCGCGGCGACGTTGTAGGCGAACGCCCAGAACAGGTTCTGCTGGATGACGCGCAACGTGCGGCGCGACAGCCGGATCGCCTGCGCCGCGGAGCGCAGGTCGCCGCGGACCAGGGTCAGGTCGGCGGCCTCGATCGCGACGTCGGTGCCCGTGCCCATCGCGAGCCCGAGGTCCGCGGTGGCCAGGGCCGCGGCGTCGTTGACGCCGTCGCCGACCATCGCCACCTGCCGGCCCTCGGACTGCAGGCGGCGGACCGCCTCGACCTTGTCCTCGGGCAGCACCTGCGCGATCACCTCGTCGATGCCGACCTCGCGTGCCACCGCGTGCGCCGCGCCCGGGTTGTCGCCCGTGAGCAGCACGGGACGCAGGCCGAGCGCGCGCAGGTCGTCGACCGCCTCGCGGGACGTGTCCTTGAGCGGGTCGCGCACGACGAGGGTCGCGCGTGCGCGGCCGTCCCACGCGACCATCACCGCGGTCGCGCCGTCCCGCTCGGCCGCCTCGAAGCCCGTGGTGAGCGCGGCGGTGTCCACGCCCTGCTCGGCGAGCCAGGTGGGCCGTCCGACGAGCACGCGGCGGCCGAGCCCGAGCCCGGAGTGCGCCGTGCGGACCACGCCGACGACGCCGCGTCCGGCGACCGCCGAGAAGTCGTACACCTCGTCCGACCCGATCTGTACACCGTCCTCACCGACGCCCGCGGCACCCCGCGGACCCGCCGCGGCGAGCTCGTCCCACGCCGCGACGACCGCCGCGCCGATCGGGTGCTCGGCCTGCCGCTCGACCGCCGCGGCGAACCGCAGCGCCTCGCGCTGCTGGTCGTCCGCCGTCGTGGCGGCCCCGGTGGTGCTGCCCTCGGCGGTGCCGACCTCGGTGGAGGCGGGCACCAGCACGTCGGTGAGCGCCATGCGGCCCTGCGTGATGGTGCCGGTCTTGTCGAGCACGACCGTGTCGACCCGGCGCGTGCGCTCGAGGATCTCCGGGCCCTTGATGAGGATCCCGAGCTGCGCGCCGCGCCCGGTGCCCACGAGCAGCGCGGTCGGCGTCGCGAGCCCCAGGGCGCACGGGCAGGCGATGATCAGCACCGCGACCGCGGCCGTGAACGCCGCCTGCGCGCCGCCGCCGGTCGCGAGCCACACCACGAGCGTGCCGAGCGCGAGCACCAGGACCACCGGCACGAACACCGCCGAGATCCGGTCCGCGAGCCGCTGCACGGGCGCCTTGCCCGTCTGCGCCTGCGCCACGAGCCGGCCGATCTGCGCGAGCCGCGTGTCCGCCCCGACGCGGGTCGCCCGTACGACGAGCGCGCCCGAGGAGTTCACGGTCGCACCCGTGACCTCGTCGCCGGGACCGACCTCGACCGGCACGGGCTCGCCCGTGAGCAAGGAGGTGTCCAGCGCCGAGCTGCCCGAGACGACCACGCCGTCGGTCGCGACCTTCTCGCCGGGTCGCACCGCGAACTCGTCGCCCACGTGCAGCCGGTCGATCGGCACGTTCTGCTCGGTGCGCCGCCCGTCCGGGCCGGTCACGACGAGCGCGACCTCCTTGGCGCCCAGGTCGAGCAGGGCGCGCAGCGCGTCGCCCGCCCGCCGGCGCGAGCGGTGCTCGGCGTACCGGCCGGCCAGCAGGAACGTCGTCACCACCGCGGCGACCTCGAAGTACAGCTCGGGCACGGCCATGTGCCCCTCGGCGGCGCGCGGCCACAGCGTGGGGGTCATGGTCATGCCCAGCTCACCCGCGCCCCCGAGGAGCAGGGCCCACAGCGACCAGCTGGTCGCGGCGATGATCCCGATGCTCACGAGCGTGTCCATCGTGGAGGCGCCGTGCCGTGCGGCGCGCGCCGCGGCGCGGTGGAACGGCCACGCGGCCCACGTCGCCACGGGCAGTGCGAGCACGCCGACGACCCACTGCCAGCCCCGGAACTGCAGGGCGGGGATCATCGAGAGCAGGAGCACGGGCACCGTGAGGATCGCGGCCACGACGAGCCTGCGGCGCAGGTCGGCGCCGCGCGCGTCGGTCGGCGCGGACGTGTCCTCGTCGGGGTCCATCTCATGACCCGGCGCCATCGAGTGACCGGACAGCGCGTGCTCGAGGCCGCCGTCACCCATCGCGTGCTCGACCCCGTGCTCCGCCCCGCGCGCCTCGGCCACCGCGCCGGTCGGCACGTCGGCCGGCGCGTGGCCGGCGTGGGCGTGCGCGGCGGGCTTCGCCGGCGCCGACACGTGCGGCAGAGGGGAGGTGACGCGGGCGTCGTAGCCGGCGGCGCGGACGGCGGCGACGAGGTCGTCGTGCGTCACGGACGGGTCGGTGCCGATGACGTGCGCGGACTCGAGCGGGAGGTTCACGGACGCGGTCACGCCGGGCAGCCGCTGCAGCCGCTTCTCGACGCGCGCGACGCACGACGCGCACGTCATGCCCTCGACCGCGAGGTCGACCACGAGTCGTTCGTCGGTGCTCATGACGGTTTCCTTCCGGTGGTGACGGCGTTCGTGCGGGGGCTGCTAGAGCAGCGAGCGGCGCGGGGTCACGGCGTAGCCGGCCTCGTCGACGGCGGCCGCGACGGCCTCGTCGGACAGCGGCTCGTCGGACGTGACGGTGACCTGCGAGGACCCGCCCACGGCGAGGTCGATCGCGACGCCCGTGACGCCGGGCAGGGCCTCGAGCTCGGTGGTGACGTGCTGGACGCAGTGCCCGCAGGTCATGCCGTCGACGCCGAAGGTGGTGGTCTGGCTCATGGTGTCTCTCCCGTTCTGTGGGGGTGCTGGTGCTGCTGCGTTCTGGTGCGCGGTTGGTCCGTCAGCTGCGCACGAGGCGGGCGATCGCGTCGGACGCCTCGCGGACCTTGGCGGCGCCCTCCTCGGGGTCACGACGAGCCGCGTCGACGACGCAGTGCCCGAGGTGGTCCTCGACCAGGCCGATGCTCACGGCCTGCAACGCCTTGGTGACGGCGGCGATCTGCGTGAGGACGTCGATGCAGTAGACGTCCTCGTCCACCATGCGCGCGATCCCGCGCACCTGGCCCTCGATGCGCCGCAGTCGCTTGAGGTAGTCATCCTTCGAGCTGTCGTAGCCGTGCACGCGTTCCTCCTCGGTCTGCCCGCTCCAACCAACATACCCCCACGGGGTATTCCCGGCAGCCCCACTACCCCCAGCCGGGCCGCGAGCCAGCGGTTGCTCCGGCCATTCCCGCTCATCCCCGGAGCGGCCGCTGGGTCGTCGTCCATCTGGCCGCGAGCCAGCGGTTGCTCCGGCCGTTCCCGCTGATACCCGGAGTCGGTGCTGGGTCGTCGGGGGCGTGTGGGTGCGTGGGGATGTGAGACGGATGACCGAAATGTGGACGGGGCGTAGACGGGCGTGCGGCAGGGGTCCAGTATTCCGATCGTTCTGATCGGGTAACTCGGGATAAGCCGAGCCCCGAGCGTCGACCAGGGAGCACACCCACCATGAAGTCCACCCTCAGCGGGCCCCGCGCCCGGACGTCCTCTCGCCTGGCCGCGGTGCTCGTCGCCGCGTCGCTCCTGGCGGTGGCGGGGTGTGGCTCGTCCGACGACACCGACACCCAGGCCGGGGCCACCGGCGGTGCGGCGGGCGGCGAGACGTCGATCGACCTCGTCGGCTTCGCGGTCATCCAGGCCGCGTACGACGACCTCGCGCAGGAGTTCGCCGCGACCGACGCCGGCAAGGGCGTCACGGTCAAGGGCTCGTTCGGCGCCTCGGGGGCGCAGAGCCGCGCGGTCATCGCCGGCCAGGACGCGGACCTCGTCGCGCTCTCGCTCACGCCCGACGTCGACAACATCGCCAAGGAGGGCCTGATCGACGAGGCCTGGAGCAGCGGCGAGGACAAGGGCATCGTGTCCGACTCGGTCGTCGTGCTCGCCGTCCGCAAGGGCAACCCGAAGGGCATCCACGGCTGGGCGGACATCGTGAAGCCGGGCATCGGCATCGTCACGGCCGACCCGGGCACGTCGGGCGCGGCCAAGTGGAACCTGCTCGGCGCGTACTCGCAGGCGCTGGGCGAGAACGACGACACGGCCGCCGCGGAGGCGTACCTCCAGCAGTTCATCGGCAACGTCGTGAGCTGGAACGACTCGGGCCGCACGGCCACCGACGCGTTCGTCAAGGGCACGGGCGACGTCCTGATCTCGTACGAGAACGAGGCGATCGCCGCGCGCGCCGCTGGCATCGAGCTCGACTACGTGGTCCCGGACACGACGTTCCTCATCGAGAACCCCGCGGCCGTCACGACGACCGCCCCGCAGGCCGCCAAGGACTTCCTCGCCTTCATCCAGTCCGACGAGGGTCAGCAGGTGCTCACCGCGCACGGCTTCCGCTCGGTGAGCGGCCTGGCGCCCGCGCAGGGCGTCGAGGGCGCGAACGACCCCGCGAACCCGTTCCCGGACGTCGACATCATCACGGTCGAGGACCTGGGTGGCTGGAGCACGGTGAACGACGAGCTGTTCGACAAGGAGAACGGCCTCGTCACGAAGCTGCGCGGCTGACGTGTCGCTCGTCGCACAGGTCGACCGGGCGACGCCCTCCGCCTTCGCGCGGGGCCGTCGCCCGGGCGAGCTCACGGGCGGCGCGAGCCTCGGGCTGGGCATCGGGGTGCTGTGGCTGAGCCTGCTGGTGCTGCTGCCGATCGCCGCGATCGTCTCGACCGCCTTCGAGGACGGCCTCGCGGGCTTCTGGGACGCCGTCACGGACGCCGAGGCGCTGTCGGCGATCCGGTTCACGGTCGGGGCGGCCCTGCTGGTCACCGCCGTCAACGCGGTCGTCGGCACGCTCATCGCGTGGGTGCTGGTGCGCGACCAGTTCCCCGGCAAGCGCGTCCTCGAGGTGGTCATCGACATCCCGTTCGCGCTCCCGACGATCGTCGCGGGGCTCGTGCTCATCACGCTGTACGGGCCGAGCGGGCCGTTCGGGATCAACCTCGTCGGGACGCGTGCGGGCGTGGTGCTCGCGCTGCTGTTCGTCACGCTGCCGTTCGTCGTGCGCTCGGTGCAGCCCGTGCTCATCGACGCGGACCGCGAGGTCGAGCAGGCCGCCGCGTCGCTCGGCGCGTCCGGGTTCACGACCTTCCGGCGCGTGATCCTGCCGACCGTCACGCCCGCGGTGCTCTCGGGGGCCGCGCTGAGCTTTGCGCGGGCGCTGGGCGAGTTCGGGTCGGTCATCCTCATCTCGGCCAACCTCATCGGCCAGACGCAGGTGTCGTCGTCCTACATCCTCAAGATGATCGAGTCGCAGGAGCCGGTCGCCGCGGCGGCGGTCGCGACCCTGCTGCTCGCGGTCGCCGTCGTCGTGCTCGTCGAGCTCGACGTGGTCCAGCGCCGGACGGCCCGCCGTGGTTGACCTGGAGGAGCGCCCCGTCGCCCGCGGGCCGCGCCGAGTCGCTCACCCACCCCACCGCGTGGACGCGCGGGTCCGACGAGCGCGTCGCCGCACCACGCGCACCGCGTGGGTCCTGCGGCTGGTGGCGATCGGGTACGTGCTCGGGCTCGTGGCGCTGCCCGTGGTGTCGGTCGTGCAGCACACCTTCGCCGACGGCCTCGCACCCGTCTGGGACGTGCTGACGTCCGACGACTTCCTCGCGGCGCTGCGGCTCACCGCGGTCGTCGCGGGCATCGCGACCGTGCTCAACACGGTGTTCGGCGTCGGCATGGGCGTGCTGCTCGTGCGCTACCGGTTCTGGGGACGGCGCTTCGTCTCGGCCGTGATCGACCTCCCGGTCTCGATCTCGCCGATCGTCGTCGGCGTCGCGCTGATCCTCGTCTACGGGACGTACGGCTGGTTCGGCGGGGCCCTCGAGGACGCGGGTGTGCGCGTCATCTTCTCCGTGCCGGGCATGGTGCTCGCGACCGTGCTCGTCTCGTTGCCCCTCGTGCTGCGCGAGGTCGTGCCGACGCTCGAGGAGGCCGGCGTCGAGCAGGAGCAGGCCGCGCAGTCGCTCGGTGCGAGCGCCTGGCAGCGGTTCTGGCGCGTCACGCTCCCGACGATCCGGTGGGCGCTGGCGTACGGCGTCGCGCTGAGCCTGGCGCGCTCGCTGGGCGAGTTCGGCGCGGTCCGGGTGGTCTCCGGCTCGGTCGCCGGCGAGTCCCAGACCCTCACGTTGTACGTCAACGACTCGTACCAGGAGCTCGGCGCGGACGCGCAGCGGCAGGCGTTCGCCGCCGCGTTCGTGCTCATGGCGATCGCCGTCGCGCTGATCGTCGTCATCGCCGCGCTGCGGCCCAAGGAGGAGCGCTCGTGAACGACCACGCCACGCCGCAGTCCAGCCCCGAGGCCCGGTCCGGGATCGTCGTGCGCGGCGTGCACCGGTCGTTCGGCGACTTCGTCGCGCTCGAGGACATCGACCTCGAGGTGAAGCCCGGCGGCCTGACCGCGCTGCTCGGCCCCTCGGGCGGCGGCAAGTCGACGCTCCTGCGGATCATCGCGGGCTTGGACTACCCCGACAGCGGGACGGTCGAGATCGGGGGCCGGGACGCGACGTTCCTGCCGCCGCAGCGCCGCTCGGTCGGGTTCGTGTTCCAGCACTACGCCGCGTTCAAGCACCTGACCACGGCGCGCAACGTCGCGTTCGGGCTCGAGATCCGCAAGCGCCCGAAGGCCGAGGTCCGCGACCGGGTGCGCGAGCTTCTCGAGCTCGTGCACCTCGAGCAGTTCGCCGACCGGCTCCCGTCTCAGCTCTCGGGCGGGCAGCGCCAGCGCATGGCACTGGCGCGCGCGCTCGCGGTCCAGCCCGAGGTGCTGCTGCTCGACGAGCCGTTCGGTGCGCTCGACGCGAAGGTCCGCAAGGAGCTGCGGGACTGGCTGCGTCGCCTGCACGACGAGGTGCACGTCACGACGTTGTTCGTCACGCACGACCAGGAGGAGGCGCTCGAGGTGGCCGACGAGATCGTCGTCATCTCACAGGGGCGCATCGAGCAGGTGGGCTCGCCTGCTCAGCTGTACGACCACCCGGCCAACGAGTTCGTCATGTCCTTCCTGGGTCCGGTCACGCGGCTCGGCGGGGTGCTGGTCCGGCCGCACGACATCGAGGTGCTGACCGACGAGCGTGCGGGTGCGGTGCAGGTCGAGGTGACCAAGCTGCTGCGCGTGGGACACGAGGTGCGCGTCGAGACGCGCGCGCAGGACGGGTCGACGCCGTGGGTGCAGCTCACGCGCGCGCAGGTCGCCGAGCTCGGCCTGGTCGCGGGTGGCACGGTGTGGCTGCGCCCGCTCGTCGCGACGCCGTTCCCGGCGGACTCGTCGCGCACGCCCGAGCCCGTGCCCGCCTGAGGCGCGCGCGTGCACATCTCCGCCAAGGTCGACTACGCGGTGCGCGCGTTGCTGCTGCTGGCCGAGCGCGCGCCCGCGCTCGTCACCGCCGAGGTGCTGAGCGCCGAGCAGGACCTGCCGCGCGAGTACGCCGAGCAGATCCTCACCGAGCTGCGCAAGCTCGGGTACGTGGTCTCGAAGCGCGGCGCGCGCGGGGGCTTCCAGCTCGCGCGGCCGGCCGCCGAGGTGCTCGTCGGGCCGGTGCTCTCGTCGCTCGAGGGGCCGTTCGTCACCGTGCGCGCCACGCTCCCGGACACGCTCGCGTACCGGGGCGTCGCACGACACCTGCCGATGCTGTGGGGTGCGCTCGACGACACGTTGCACGGCGTCCTGGACCGCGTCACCCTCGCCGACCTGCTCACGGGCGAGCTCCCGACGGCGCCCGACCCCGCGTCCGCTCCGGCTATGGAGGCCGGAAGCCTGAGCGACCGCGGGCTCGTCGGGGGTTAGGGCGGGGGAATCGCCGGGTGGGACCTCGGGTACCGGGTGCGCGCGGCGTGACCGGCACAATGAGCGCATGCGGGTCTCGGCGAAGGCGGACTATGCGGTGCGGGCGTGCGCCGAGCTGGCGACGAGCCCGCAGGGACAGCCGGTCGCGGTCGAGACGCTCGCGGTCGGGCAGGGCCTGCCGACGAGCTTCCTCGAGCGCATCCTCGGCGACCTGCGGCGCGGCGGCGTGGTCGTGAGCGTGCGCGGCCGGTCCGGTGGCTACAAGCTCGCGCGGCCGGCGACCGAGATCACCCTCGCGGACGTCATGCGCGCGGCCGAGGGCCCGCTGGTCACGGTGCGTGACGAGCGGCCGCCGTCGCTGTCGTACGACGGCTCGGCCGCCGCGCTGCTCGACGTGTGGGTCGCGCTGCGCGTCAGCGTGCGCGACGTGCTCGACGAGGTGACGCTCGCGGCGCTCGTCTCGGGCGACCTGCCGGCCACGGTGCGCACCATGCTGCAGCGCGCCGACGCGTGGGAGAACCCCTGATCGACGGGCTCGTCGGCCGCTCGTGCGAGCCGGTGCCGCGCACCCGCGACTGACGGGTTCGCGCCCGGCTCGTCTTGCATCCTGGGACCGGGGTTGAATATCGAGTTGCCGGGTCGGGATTATCGGGTTGGCGGCGAGAACCGCCCAGACCCGAAGGAATCCCACCATGCCGCAGCTCGTGCTCCTGGCCGTCGTCGGCCTCGCCGCGCAGCTCGTCGACGGCGCGCTCGGCATGGCGTACGGCGTCACGTCCACGACGCTGCTGCTCGCGATCGGGACCAACCCCGCGGCGGCGTCCGCGACCGTGCACCTCGCCGAGATCGGGACCACGCTCGCGTCGGGCCTCTCGCACTGGCGGTTCGGGAACGTGGACTGGAAGGTCGTGCGGCGCGTGGGCGTGCCCGGCGCGATCGGCGCGTTCCTCGGCGCGACCGTGCTCTCGCGCCTCGCGAGCGACGCGGCCGCCCCCGTGATGTCCGGCATCCTGCTCGCGCTCGGCACGTACATCCTCATCCGGTTCACGTTCAAGGGGCTGCGCAAGGACCGGCTCGGCCAGCCCGTGCGCAAGCGGTTCCTCACGCCGCTCGGCCTGGTCGCGGGGTTCGTCGACGCGACGGGCGGCGGCGGCTGGGGCCCGGTCGGGACGCCCGCACTGCTCGCGTCGGGCCGCATGGAGCCGCGCAAGGTGATCGGCTCGATCGACACCTCGGAGTTCCTGGTCGCGATCGCCGCGTCGCTGGGGTTCCTGCTCTCGCTGGGCTCGCAGGGCATCGACGCCGCGTGGGTCGTGGCGCTGCTCATCGGGGGCCTGATCGCCGCGCCCATCGCCGCGTGGCTCGTGCGGCTCATCCCGCCGCGCATCCTCGGCTCGGCCGTGGGCGGCGTGATCGTCCTGACGAACACGCGCACGATCATCCGTTCCGACTGGGTGGGCCTGGCCGGCACCCCCGCGCAGGCATGGATCCTCGGCACCCTCGCGGTCGTGTGGGTCGGGGCCGTCGTCCTGTCGGTGCGCGCGTACGGCCGCGACAAAGTCGCCGACGAGCTCGCGGCCCTCACCGAGGCGACGGTCGTCGACGAGGCCACCGCCCGCGACCACGCCGCAGCGCCCGACGAGGCTGGGGCCGCTACCGCGTCCCGTGAGTCCGGCGCCGTCGCGACGCACTGACGGAAGCGCGTCGTGACTCAACCGTGACCTTCGGGGTGCCGATGCACCACGGGTGAGCACCACGCAGGTCGCGTTCCGGTACGCCGGCCGGTCCGGGCTGCGCGTCGAGCGCGGCGAGGTCTGGCTCGGGCTCGCGACGACCGAGAGGCGCACCTTCGTCGACGGCCGTGCCGAGCGGGCCGACGTGCTCGGCACCGGTCTGCTCGTCGTCGCGCGGGTCGCGGCCTCGCGCTACGACACGTCCGACGGCGTCTCCCCCGAGCTCGCCGACCCGTTCGTCACGACCGGCGAGGGCGTGGTCCGGTTCGAGAGCCTGTCCGGGTGCTGCGCCGTGGGCGCGCGTCTCGACCTGCTGCCCAGCGGCCTCGACCTGACGGACCACGCGCCGGGGACGACGAACGTCGAACTCGGCCAGCGCGTGCGTGAGCTGCTCGGCGGCCCGCTGCCGCGCGACCCGATGCGACTGGTCGTCCACGCGGCGGGCCTGGGCACACCGACGCCGGAGTCCCGCGTGCACGAGCGCCGGGTCGTGCTGCCCGCACGGTGGGTGCGCTCGCTCGCCGAGCTCCCGTCGATCGCGTCGGTGATGACCGTGCGGGCCGAGCTCAGCGCCCGGCAGGCGCGGTCGTTCGTGCGCTCGTTGCCGCAGGGCCCGGCGGCGCCGGTGTGGGTGCGGCCCGCGCGCGACGGCCTGCGCGTGGTCCCGTCCGCCGGTCCGGGCGCGGTGCCGCTCGGGGTGCCCGGCGCGCTGCGCGAGCTGGAGCCACTGCTCCGGCATGCGCACGGCCTGCGGTTGTGGGCGCACGACGCCACGGGCGTCTCGTGGTGGGAGCTCGAGCTGCCGCACGCGCGGCTGGGCCTGGCGCTCGGCATGGACGTCGCGAGCCGGCAGGGGCACGACGTGGCGCGGGACCTGCGCGTGGGCCGGGCGGCCGACGCCGCCGCGGGGCTGCTCGGCTACGACCTGAGCGCGGCGCGGTGGTTCGACCGTCGCCTCCCGGTGGGCCGGGACCTGCTCGACCTCCCGGAGCCCGACCGGGCCGCGCACGCCTGACGCGAGACGTGGCGCGGCCGGCGCCGTGCCCCGAGGGCGTGCGGCGCCGGCCGCGGACGGTCGGGCTCAGTCAGGCTCAGGAGGCGGCAGAGGCCTCGATCGCGGGCTGCTGCGCGCGGTCGCCGTGCTGGACGTCGATCTTGCGCGGCTTGGCCTCCTCGGCCACGGGGATCGAGAGCGTCAGCACGCCGTCGGTGTAGGTCGCCTCGATCTGGTCGAGCGCGAGGCCGGCGCCGAGCGTGAGCTGGCGCGCGTACGTCCCGACGGGGCGCTCCTTGGTCAGCCACTGAACGCCGTCCTCGGTGCGCGCGGTGCGCTGCGCGCGGATCGTCAGCGCGCGGTCCTCGACCGAGACGTCGATGGTGCCCGGGTCGGCACCCGGCAGGTCGAGGTGCAGGACGTAGTGGTCGCCCGCGCGGTACAGATCCATGGGCATCGTGGTCGACGCGCGGTCTGCCGTGAACACCTGACCGAACAAGCGGTCGAGCTCCTGGAAGGGGTCGAATCGCGTAGCCATGAACCCTCACCTCCCTCTCGGTGAGCCCGGACCCTCCGGGCTCGGGGCTGCCCGGGGACCGCGGTCCGCCGGGACGGCTACGCCTCCATTGTTAGCACTCTCGGTGGGAGAGTGCCAAGTCCGTGAGCGAGCTTCTTCGCGGCGACGTGAGGGTGTGGTCGGCGACCACCGCTGGACGCGGCGCGCGCCCCCGGCTCGCCCGCACAAGGCGTGCCCCAGGACCGTCACCGGTCGCTCTCGCTCCCGGACGCGACCGCGTCGCGGTGGTTGCCGGGAGCATACGAAGCCGCGTGGGCGCGCGCATCCGGAGCGCGCCTCCGGACGGCGTGGGTCAGTCGCGCGTGGCCGTCGCCGCGGCGTGCGCGGCGGCCGGCAGGGCGTCCTCGATGCGGCCGAGCGCCTCGTCGTCGTGCGCGGCCGAGACGAACCACGCCTCGAACGCGGACGGCGGGGCGGAGATCCCCGCGTCGAGCAGCGCGTGGAAGAACGGCGCGTACCGCCAGTGCTCGGACGCCTGGACCGCGGCGTAGTCGCGCACGCCGACCTGCGCGGCCGGCGCGCCGAACGCGATCGAGAACAGCGAGCCGGCCCACTGCAGCGCGTGCGGGACGCCCGCGTTCGCGAGCGCCTTGGTCACCGCGTCCCGCAGCCGGCCCGCGGCCTCGTCGACCGTCGCGTACACCGCGGCGTCCGCGAGGCGCAGCGTGGCCAGGCCCGCGGCCGTGGCGACGGGGTTCCCGGACAAGGTCCCGGCCTGGTACACGCGCCCGACCGGCGCGAGCTGCGCCATGAGGTCGCGTCGCCCGCCGACAGCGGCGACCGGCAGGCCGCCGCCGATGACCTTGCCGAACGTCAGCAGGTCGGGCGCCCACCCCTCGCGCAGCCCCTCGAGCCCCCACCAGCCGGAGAACCCGACGCGGAATCCCGTGAGCACCTCGTCCTGGATGAGCAGGGCGCCGTGCTCGTGCGTGATCGCCCGCAGCTCGGCGTTGAACCCCGGCGCGGGCGGGACGACGCCCATGTTCGCGGGAGCGGCCTCGGTGATGATCGCGGCGATCCGGTCGCCGTGCGTCGCGAACGCCGCGCGGACCGCCTCGACGTCGTTGTACGGCAGCACGATCGTCTCGGCCGCGACGGCCGCCGACACGCCCGCGGAGCCCGGCAGCGCGAGCGTCGCCAGGCCCGAGCCGGCCTCGGCCAGGAGCGCGTCGACGTGCCCGTGGTAGCAGCCGGCGAACTTCACGACGAGGTCGCGCCCGGTCGCGGCGCGCGCGAGGCGCAGCGCGGTCATCGTCGCCTCGGTGCCCGTGGAGACCAGGCGCACGGACTCGGCGGCGGGCACGCGGTAGCGGACGGCGTCGACGAGCTCGACCTCGGTCGTCGTCGGCGCCCCGAAGCTCAGACCGCGCGCGGCGGCCGCCTGCACGGCGGCGACGACCTCGGGGTGCGCGTGACCCAGCAGCGCAGGCCCCCACGACCCGACGAGGTCGACGTACTGGCGACCCTCGACGTCAGTGACGTAGGCGCCGCTCGCCGAGGCGATGAACGGGGGTGTCCCGCCGACCGAGCCGTACGCACGCACGGGCGAGTTGACCCCGCCCGGGATCACGGCCTGGGCATGCGCGAACACCTCGGCGTTCGTCGGGCTCATCGGTACTCCTCCGCCAGCCACCCGGCCAGCTCCGTCGCGTGGTACGTCAGTACGTGATCGGCACCCGCGCGACGGATGCTGAGCACGGACTCACGTATCGCCCGTTCGCGCTCGATCCACCCCGCCGCTGCGGCGGCTTCGATCATGGCGTACTCGCCGGACACCGCATAGGCCGCAACCGGGACAGAACTGGTCGCGGCCACGTCGGCGAGCACGTCCAGGTACGCCATCGCGGGCTTCACCATGACGACGTCGGCGCCCTCGGCGATGTCGATCGCGACCTCGCGGGCCGCCTCGCGCCGGTTCGCGGGGTCCATCTGGTACGTCCGGCGGTCGCCCACGAGCTGCGACTCGACCGCGTCGCGGAAGGGGCCGTAGAACGCCGAGGCGTACTTGGCGGCGTACGCCAGCACGGCGACCTCGTCGTACCCGGCGGCGTCCAGCGCGTCCCGCACGGCCGCGACCTGGCCGTCCATCATCCCGGAGAGCCCGACGAGGTGGGCTCCCGCGGCGGCCTGCGCGAGCGCCATCTCGGCGTACCGCACGAGCGTCGCGTCGTTGTCCACGCGGCCGTCGGGCGTCAGCACGCCGCAGTGGCCGTGGTCGGTGAACTCGTCGAGGCACAGGTCCGCCTGCACGACGAGCGCGTCGCCGGCCTCCTGGGCCGCGACCGTCAGCGCGCGGTTGAGGATGCCCTCGGGCGCCGTGGCCTGCGAACCGACCGCGTCCCGCACCCGCGGGACCGCGAACACCATGACGCCACCCAGACGAGCGGCCGCCGCCTGGGCGACGGCACCGCGCAGCGAGTCGAGCGTGTGCTGCACGACGCCGGGCATCGACGCGATCGCGCGCGGCTCGTCGAGCCCTTCGCGCACGAACACGGGCAGGACGAGCTGGCGCGGGTGGACGTCGACCTCACGCACGAGGCGACGGACCGCGGGGGTCGCGCGCAGGCGGCGTGGCCGGACGCGGCCGGGGGTCGGCACGCCGATCGGGTCGGTGCTCACGTGGTCTCCTGTCCGTTCCGTCCATCTTCCCCGACGGTCTGAGGTCCGACGAGCGAGTCTCGCGCCTGCGTGCGCACGTCGTCGGCCGCTGCGGCGCGGGCGAGCGCCGCGACGAGGCCGCCCATGGTCTGCTCGTCGGCGGTCGCCGCGAGCGGCAGGCCGAGCCGGCGGGCCTCGTCCGCGGTCGT
>NZ_BJLQ01000042.1 GCF_006538725.1 Cellulomonas gelida | reverse complement strand
GCCGGCGCACCTCGCGCCGGCGGGCGGCCACACCCGTCACCCGCGCCGTCCTAGGAGGTCGTCATGCGCGCACTCAAGCTGCTCGGCAACGCCGTGCTGTGGCTCGTCGCCGCCCTCGGGCTGGCCAGCGTCCTCGTCTGGGGCGCGACGCAGGCAGGGTGGATCCGGCCCCTCGTCGTCATCTCCGGTTCCATGGAGCCGGGGATCATGACCGGTGACCTGCTGATCGACCGCCCCCGCCCGACCAGCGAGCTGCAGGTCGGCGACGTCGCCTCGATCTACTCCGAGGTCACCCGGAACCTCGTCACGCACCGTGTCGTCGGCATCGAGCCCGCCGCCGACGGTCGGTGGGAGATCCGCATGCAGGGCGACGCCAACGACTCGCCCGACGGCGGCGTGTACGTCGTCGGCGGCACCGTCTGGCAGCCCGCCTGGCAGATCAGCGGCGGCGGCGTGGTCCTGACGACCCTGACCCGGCCGTCCGTCGCGGTGCCGTTGGGCGTCGCGCTCCTGTCCATGCTCGGCCTCAGCCTGCTCCCCGCGTCCCCGCCGCGTCGCCCCACCGACGAGCGCCGGGACGACGAGCGCCGGGACGACGAGCGCCGGGACGACGAGCACGGCGACGACGAGCGGTCGGGTGGCCGGTCCCTGCGCGGCGGGTCGGACGCGAACGGCGAGCCGCCCCGACTCGTGGCGGTGCCACGATGAGGCGGCGCCGGGCGCGCGCGGCCGCGGTGAGCCTCACCGTCGCCGCGGCGTGCGCCCTCGCCGCCGTCCTGACCGCCGCCGCAGCTCCGACCCCGTACGAGCGCGACGAGCCGCTCGCGCTGTCCCTGGAGGCGGTGCCCACCGGCACGACCTCGACGCTCCTGCGCGTCGTGCGCGTGCCGACGCCCGTGCGCGTCACGGACGTCGTCGTCACGACGAGCGGGCCCGACGACCTCACGTGGACGGTCGAGCTCTGCGGCCGGTCCACCGGAGAGTGCCGACCTGTGACGCTGGAGCTCGTCGGCGACGTGCTCCCCGCGGGCGCGCACGACCTTCGGGTGGACGTGGACCGCCCCGCGCCCGGCCCTGGCGCGGCGCCCGACGCGCACGGTCCGGGAGCCGTCGCGGACTCCGACGCGCCGCAGCTGCGCGCCGCTGGGGCGCTCGCGGGTCTCCTCGCCCTGCGCGAGGAGTCGCCACCGGCGCGCGACCTGCGGGCGGTCGGTGCCCTCGTCGGGCTCGCCGCCGCGACCACCCTGACCGGGGCGGTCCTGCTCCGTCCCGACCCGCACCCGTCCGTCCCCACACCCGAGAGGAGCCCCGACCGTGTCTGACACCCCGCCCCGCGACCACCGGCGCGGCCCCCGGCACCCCCGCTGGCGGGTCGTCGTGCCCGCCGTGCTCGGCGGCGGCGTGCTCGTGGGCTTCGGCTCCGCCGCGACGAGCGCCGCCTGGACCGACGACGCGTACGGCGTCGCCGAGGCGTCCGCGGCGCTCGTCGACCTGCGCGGCTCGTCGGACGGTGCTGCCTGGTCGCCCGCCGACACCGCCGGCGCCGCCGTCCGGCTCGCCGCCGTGACGGACCTGACGCCCGACAAGCCCGTCCAGCGCACCGTCCACCTCTGGAACGCCTCGAGCGTCCCGCTCGCGCTCACCTGGGCGTCCACCAACCCGACGACGCTGCTCGACGGCTGCGTCGCCGTCACCTACTCGCCGCTCCCGGCCGCCGAGCTCGCCGGGAGCCCGTCCAGCGCGACCGCGGCAGCCGTGACGACCGCGACCGTGACCTTCTCGGTCCCCGCCGGGGCGAACGCCGCCGCGTGCAGCGGGCGCTCGCTCGGGGCGGTCGACGTCGTCGTCCAGGGAGGAACCTCATGACCGTGACCCTGAGGCGGGCGCGCGCCGCGGTGGCCGTGCTCGTCGTCGCCGTGCTCGCCGCCGCCGGCGCCCGCGTGGCCGCGGACTCCGCCGCCCGCACCTCCGCGGCGTGGACCGACGACGTCCACGCCACCACGACGGTCTCCCTCGGCACGTGGTCGACTCACGCCCTCGGTTGCGTCGTGCTCGCCGCCGACGGCTCGGTGAGCGGGAAGGCAACCTGTGACGTGCTTGGCCTGAGAGTCTCCAAGCCGTGGGACGAGGGCGCCGGAGTCGGCCTGCGAGGAGCGGACATCAGGGTTCAGGTGAGACCGCAAGGTGTGAACCCGAACGCTGGGGAGCGGCTGCGGATCACGGTCGACCTTTCGAAGGCGCCCGGGATGCCGGCTGACTGGAAGTGGTCGACCTCGGGGGCGTCGGGCGAGTTCACCGCCGCCGACTGCTCGGCGCTGCCCGTCATGGCCTTCACCGCCAAGGACTGGGCGGGCTGGGGTCAGACCGAGATCGAGATCAACCTTCACGAGACACGCAAGCCTGGCGACTGCTCGCGCTGACTACGGCAGGCGCCAGTCCACCGGGGTGCCGCCCTGGCCGACGAGCAGGTCGTTGACGCGCGAGAACGGGCGCGAGCCGAAGAACCCGCGGGAGGCCGACAGCGGGCTCGGGTGCACGGACTCGACGGTCGGGACGTCACCGAGCGCGGGCTTGAGGGTCTGCGCGTCGCGTCCCCACAGGATCGCGACGAGCGGGCCGCCGCGCTCCACGAGCGCCTCGATCGCGCGGCCCGTGACGGCCTCCCAGCCCTTGCCCCGGTGCGACGCGGGTGCACCGGGCCGCACCGTCAGGACCCTGTTGAGCAGCATGACCCCCTGGTCGGCCCAGGGGGACAGGTCCCCGGTCGTCGGGCGGGGCACCCCGAGGTCCGCGACGAGCTCGCGGAAGATGTTGTCGAGCGAGCGCGGGACCGGGCGCACGTCGGGCTGCACGGAGAAGGACAGGCCCATGGGGTGGCCGGGCGTGGGGTAGGGGTCCTGGCCGACGACGAGCACGCGGACCTCGGCGAGCGGGCGGGCGAAGGCCCGCAGGATGGCGTCCGGAGCGGGCAGGTACTCGCGGCCCGCGGCGACCTCGTCGCGCAGGAACCGGCCCGCCGCGCGTACGTGCTCGCTCGCCGGCGCGAGCGCGCGCGCCCAGTCGTCGGCGACGATCCCCTCCAGCCCACCATCCACGCCCGGGACCCTACTGCCCTCACCGGTCCCGGCACCGGCGAGGTCGGCAGTGGAACGCGAGGTCGTGAGTCCGGAGTGCCGATCTCGCGTCGGACCGACGACGTCGTCCGGGGCGGGTGGGCCGACGAGCGCGCGGGTGGGACGGGTGGGTGAGGTGGGGCCGGACGAATGACACGGGTGTGGTTCGGGGCCTATCCTGGCGCGCATGGACGCAGCGACCGCATCGACCGCGCAGCTCCAGCCGACCCCGCTCGCGCCTGCCGGGCGTGACGGAGGTGTCGAGCTGAGCGAGCGGGACGCGTCGATCCTCGCGTTCGAGCGGCAGTGGTGGAAGTACGCGGGCGCCAAGGAGCAGGCGATCCGTGAGCTGTTCGACCTGTCCGCCACGCGCTACTACCAGATCCTCAACGCCCTGATCGACGACCCGGCGGCGCTCGCGCACGACCCGATGCTGGTCAAGCGACTGCGGCGCATGCGCTCGTCGCGCCAGCGGGCCCGCACCGCCCGGCGGCTGGGCGTCGAGGCCTGACGCCGACGCCACGACCGGACCCGGCGCCCGTCGTCGGACGCCCGGACCGTCCTGATCGTCCGCTCCGGGCGCGCCAGCCGCGAGCGTGTCCGACACGCCGGTGCCCGCGCACACGGCTCGGGCGGATAGCCTTCCTGCCGTGAGTAAGGCCGACTACCCCTACCCGGACGACGAGTTCGACGCGCCCGCGGACCCCACCGCCCCTCGCGGAGTCCACCGCGCGCCCCGTTCGGCGTGGAGCCGCTGGTCGCCGTTCCTGCTGGTCCTCGTCCTCGCTCCGCTCCTCGCCTACGGCGCGGTCACGTTCGCGACGCGCGGCGGCGACCTCCCCCTGGTCGGTGGCGGCGGCGGTGACGACGACGGCACGCCCGCCGCGACCGCGACCGCGACCCCCGGCGGCTCCGACGACGAGACGGGCGGCGAGTCGCCGGAGCCCACGGAGCCCGGGCAGGACGAGACGACCGAGGAGCCGCCGGCCCTCGAGCCGGACCTGGCGACCTCGGTGACGGTCTACAACGCCGCGGGCATCCAGGGCCTGGCCGCGAAGGCCGGCGAGCAGCTCACGGCTGCCGGCTTCACGTCCGTCAAGCCCGACAACTTCACGGGCACCAAGCCCGCGGCCTCGAGCGTGTTCTACGGGGCCGAGGAGGACCGGGCCACGGCCGACCTCGTCGCGTCGACGCTCGGCCTGAGCACCGCGCAGCTCGACCCGGCGCAGGCGCCCTCGGGAGTCGTCGTCGTCCTCGTCTCGGCGCTGCCCTGATCGTTCCCCGGCGCCCCGCGGCGGGCTGACCAGGGTCGATCAGTGCCCTCGGGGCGGGCGCGCCGTAGTCCACAGCCGTCGCGTCGACCCCTGTTGTCGGTGCGCGCGCTCCCACTAGGCTCGGCGCCACTTCGTGCAGGGGCGCGAGGTCATCGGTATGAGGGAGCACGGGCATGGCTCAGGGCACGGTGAAGTGGTTCAACGCGGAGAAGGGCTACGGGTTCATCACCCCGGACGCGGGGGGTGCCGACCTGTTCGTGCACTTCTCGGCGATCCAGAGCGACGGGTACCGGAGCCTCGACGAGGGGCAGCAGGTCGAGTTCGAGGTCGGGCAGGGCGCCAAGGGCCCGCAGGCCGACCAGGTCCGCCCGCTCTGATTCCTGGGCCGCGTGCGGCCTAGGGGTCCAGCGCGTCGAGGGCGAGCAGGGCGCACGCCGCGCTCCAGGTGAGCGGGGCGACCGCGGCCGGTCGGCCGTCGGCGAGCACCTTCTCGGGCACGGAGCCGGTCAGGGTCCGGTGCGAGTCGATCGCGCTCAGCAGCTCGAGCGTGCGTGCGTGGTCGCCCTGCTCTGCCGCGACCCAGGCGTAGAGCGACGTCTGCGGCGTCCACGTGACGCCGTCCTGCCGCCACTCACCGGCGGGGGCCAGCCCGACCGGGCGTCGCATCGCCTCGGCGGACGCGAGCCAGGCGGCGCGGCCGCCCGTCGCCGGTCGCTGCCAGAACGGTGCGAGGACGAACGCCGCGGCAGCGTCGTGGTCGGCGCCGTCGGCGTAGCGCGTGAACCCGGCCGCGCCGAACGTCTCGACCGTCGCCGTGCGCACGGTCAGTGCGCTCGCCCGCGCGCGCTCGGCGCGCTCGACGTCGCCCGCCTCGGCCAGCACCGTCACCGCCTGCTCGAGGCCTGCGACGAGCGGCGCGACGGTGCCCAGGGTGAGCTCGTCCTCGTCGCGCTCCCAGTAGTCGGGCGAGGCGGGCGGGAGACCGGTGGTGGTGAGCAGGCTCGTCGTGCCGTCGACCGCGCGGGCCACGAGCGGCGCGAGGCGCGCGGCGACGACCGTGCGCACCGGTCCGGGCGGCAGCTCCGCGAGCACGAGCCCCGCGGCCCACATGGCCCAGCCCTGGCCGTCGGTCTGCGCCGTGCGGTCGTCGGGCGGTCCCGAGCCGTCGGGCAGGTAGCGGGCCTCGAAGCCACCGTCGTCGTGCTGGGCGCGCGCCAGGAAGTCGAGCACCTCGAGCGCGTCGTCGACGTGACCCGTGCGCGCGAACGCGACGGCGACGAACGCCGCGTCGCGCGGCCACACGTACCGCCAGCGGTCCTCCCAGCCCGCGACCATGGCGCCGCCCGGCAGCAGGAGCGTGTGCAGGTCGAGCAGTGCGGTCCGGCTCAGGTCCTCGAACGGGCCGCCCGCACCCGGCACCGAGCCCGCGGCGAGCCACGCGAGCTGCGCGTCCGCGAGCCGGTGGGCCTCGCGGGTGCCGTGCTCCACCTCGCCGCCGTCCAGGACCGCCCCGAAGTTCGTCAGCTCGGGGTCGAGCACGCGCGTGCCGTCGAGGAACGCGGGCCGGGTGCCGGCGGGGACCGCGACGACCGCACCGTCGGGCCCGATCGCGACGCCCTCCTGGAAGAGCGGCAGGACCGCGTACGGCGTGGTCGGGGCGCCGGCGGCCGGGGCGTCCGCGGCCGCGGCGGGCCGGGCTGCACCCACCTGGACGCCCACCGGGAGCACCGCGGCGAGGATCGCGCCGACCGCGAGCAGCGCGGGGCCGACGGCGCGGGACGCGCGTCGTCGGCCTGTCGTCCGGGCGTCGTCACCTGGCACGCGCGGCACCCTATCGAAGCGGCGGTGCCCGGTGGGCCGAACCGCCGCGCGTCGGTGCGTTCGCCAGGCGTGAAGGCGGGCACCGCTGCTTGCACTCTCGGGGGTCGAGTGCTAACCATTGACTTAGCACTCTCGGGTAGAGAGTGACAGAACCACCCCGGCCGTCAGGTGAGACGTCGGGTGTGCGGGACAAGACCGCGCGCCCGGTCGTCGTCCGTCGCGGGCACCGACCGGCCGACCCGAACCCAAGCGAAGGATCGCTCGCCACATGGCCAAGATCATTGCCTTCAACGAGGAGGCCCGCCGCGGTATCGAGCGGGGTCTGAACGTCCTCGCCGACACCGTGAAGGTCACGCTCGGCCCGAAGGGCCGCAACGTCGTGCTCGACAAGAAGTGGGGCGCGCCGACGATCACGAACGACGGCGTCTCCATCGCCAAGGAGATCGACCTCGAGGACCCCTTCGAGAAGATCGGTGCGGAGCTCGTCAAGGAGGTCGCCAAGAAGACCGACGACGTCGCCGGTGACGGCACGACGACGGCGACCGTCCTGGCCCAGGCGCTCGTGCGCGAGGGCCTGCGCAACGTCGCGGCGGGTGCGAACCCGATCGCGCTGAAGCGTGGCATCGAGAAGGCCGTCGAGGCCGTCACCGCTGCCCTGCTCGCGCAGGCCAAGGAGGTCGAGACCAAGGAGCAGATCGCCGCCACGGCCGCGATCTCCGCCGGCGACAAGGCGATCGGCGACCTGATCGCCGAGGCCCTCGACAAGGTGGGCAAGGAAGGCGTCATCACCGTCGAGGAGTCCAACGCGCTCGGCCTCGAGCTCGAGCTCACCGAGGGCATGCGCTTCGACAAGGGCTTCCTGTCGGCGTACTTCGTCACCGACCCGGAGCGTCAGGAGGCCGTCCTCGAGGACGCGTACGTCCTGCTCGTCGAGGGCAAGATCTCGAACGTCAAGGACCTGCTCCCGCTGCTGGAGAAGGTCATCCAGTCCGGCAAGCCGCTGTTCATCGTGGCCGAGGACGTCGAGGGTGAGGCCCTCGCGACCCTCGTCGTGAACAAGATCCGTGGCCTGTTCAAGTCGGTCGCCGTCAAGGCTCCCGGCTTCGGCGACCGCCGCAAGGCGATGCTGCAGGACATGGCGATCCTCACGGGTGGCCAGGTCGTCAGCGAGACCGTCGGCCTCAAGCTCGACACGGTCGGCCTCGAGGTCCTCGGCCAGGCGCGCAAGATCGTCGTCACCAAGGACGAGACCACGATCGTCGAGGGCTCCGGCCAGGCCGACCAGATCGCCGGTCGTGTCACGCAGATCCGCGCCGAGATCGAGAACTCGGACTCGGACTACGACCGCGAGAAGCTGCAGGAGCGCCTCGCCAAGCTCGCCGGCGGCGTCGCCGTCATCAAGGCGGGCGCGGCCACCGAGGTCGAGCTCAAGGAGCGCAAGCACCGCATCGAGGACGCCGTGCGCAACGCCAAGGCGGCCGTCGAGGAGGGCATCGTCGCCGGTGGTGGCGTGGCGCTCATCCAGGCCGGCAACACCGCGTTCGCGGACCTCAAGCTCGAGGGTGACGAGGCGACCGGTGCCGCGATCGTGAAGCTCGCGATCGAGGCCCCGCTCAAGCAGATCGCGATCAACGCCGGTCTCGAGGGCGGCGTCGTGGCCGAGAAGGTCCGCAACCTGCCGACGGGTCACGGCCTCAACGCCGCGACCAACACGTACGAGGACCTGCTGGCCGCGGGCGTCAACGACCCGGTCAAGGTCACGCGCTCGGCGCTGCAGAACGCGTCGTCGATCGCCGCTCTGTTCCTCACCACCGAGGCCGTCGTGGCCGACAAGCCGGAGAAGGCCCCCGCGGCCCCGGCCGGTGGCGGCGAGGACTTCGGCGGCGGCTTCTGAGCCGACGCCGGCCTCTGAGCTGAGCACCGCCGGACGCCGAGCGTCCGGCAGCACGACCCAGGACGGGCCGGTCACCCTCGGGTGGCCGGCCCGTTCGTCGTCCCCGGGCGCGCCGACGCGGGCACGGACGGGCCCGCGCAGCCCCCTGCCGCCGCGCGGGCGTGCGCGCTAGGGTCGTGGTCGGCCGCAGTGGCGCGGCCGTGCTGCGAGCACCGGAGCAGGGGGCTTCCGTGACACAGCTGTGGCGCAACTTCTCCGACCTCGCCGCCGTGGTCACGGTGGTCGGGGCGGTGGTCGCTGGTGGGGTCTTCCTGGGGTGCTGGGCGTACCGGGGGACCGAGCGGTCGTCGTCGGCCGTGTGCCGCTCCGTGGGCGAGGCGCTCGTCGTCGTGTGGGCGCTCGTGCTCGCCACGGTGACGCTGCGGCCGTTGCCGCACACGGGTGAGGCCGATCCCGAGCTCGTGCCCTTCCGGGACCTCGGCTCGTACGCGCAGGCGTCCTGGCCGGCGACGGTCGGGCAGGTCGGCGGGAGCCTGCTGCTGTTCGGCCTGGGCGGTGCGCTGCTCGCGGCGCGGCTCGGCTGGGGCCCGTGGCGGGCCGCGCTCGCGACGGCGATGACGGGCGTCGTCATCGAGGTCCTGCAGCACGTCCTGGTCACGGGGCGTCGCGCGACGACCGACGACGTGCTGGTCGCCGCGGTCGCCGGGGCGCTGGGTGGTGCGCTCGTCGTCGTCCTGCGCGTGGTGGGTGACCGGCGGCGTGGGCGTCGTGCCGGGGCGCCGGTCGTGGACCCGGCGGTCGTCGGCGACGCGGCCCGACGCCCGGCGGTGCGGGTCCGCGCCCACTAGCCTCGGGCGTGTGCAGGAGACCACGATCACCGTCGAGGGCCGGTTCGAGCACCATCACGCGGCCGAGCGCGGGACCGTCTCGCTCGTCGTCGGGTTCGAGGGGCCGCAGCGGGACGACGTGGTGCAGCGCACGACGCACGCGCACGCCCGGATCGTCGACCAGGTGCGCGCGCTGCACGACCCGTCGTCGGGTCCGGTCACGTGGTGGTCGGCGCAGCGGCTCAGCGTGTGGAGCCGGCGGCCGTGGAACGACCACGGCAAGCAGCTCCCGTTCGTGCACCACGCGCAGGTCGGGCTCGAGGCGAAGTTCTCGGACCTCGCGCGTCTGGCCGAGTGGGTCGAGCAGGTCGCGGTGCTCGACGGGGTCACGGTGCAGGGCGTGACCTGGACGCTCACCGAGGTCACGAAGAAGCGGCTCGTCGCCGACGCACGCGCCCGGGCCGTCGCGGACGCGGTCGAGCGTGCGGGCGCCTACGCGCGGGCGCTCGGGCTGGCCGACGTGCGTGCGGTCGCGCTCGCCGAGCCCGGGATGCTGGGTGACCAGAGCCGACCGGTGGCGCACGAGGCCGTCGCGATGATGCGCGGTGCCGTCGCCGACGGGGCGGGCGGCCAGCTCGACCTGAAGCCCGAGGACATCACGGTCGAGTCCGCGGTCCACGCGCGCTTCGTCGCGAGCTGACCACCGACGACCTCGCCCGTCAGCTCTCCTCGGGTCTCACTGGCGGTAGGAGGACAGGAAGTTGCCGAGGCGCTCGACGGCCTCGCCGAGCACGCGCGCCTCGGGCAGCGTGACGATCCGCAGGTGGTCCGGCGTGGGCCAGTTGAAGCCCGTGCCCTGCACCAGCAGGATGTGCTCGCTGACCAGCAGGTCGTAGACCAGCCTGGCGTCGTCGTGGATCTCGTGGACGTCGGGGTCGAGGCGCGGGAAGAGGTACAGCGCGCCGTCGGGCCGCACGCACGTCACGCCCGGGATCGAGGTCAGGCCGCGCCACGCGACGTCGCGCTGCTCGTGCAGCCGCCCGCCGGGCGCGATCAGCGCGTCGATCGACTGGACGCCGCCGAGGGCGGCCTGCAGCGCGTGCTGCGCGGGCACGTTCGCGCACAGGCGCGTCGACGCGAGCAGCTGGATGCCCTCGAGGAACCCCGTCGCGTGCTCGCGCGGCCCGGTGACGACCATCCACCCCGAGCGGTACCCGGCGACCCGGTAGGTCTTGGACAGGCCGTTGAACGTCAGGCACAGCAGGTCGTGCGCGACCGAGGCGAGCGGCGTGTGGACCGCGCCGTCGAACAGGATCCGGTCGTAGATCTCGTCGGCCAGCAGCAGCAGCGAGTGCCGGCGCGCGATGTCCGCGAGCGCCACGAGCGTCTCGCGCGGGTAGACCGCACCCGTCGGGTTGTTCGGGTTGATGACGACGAGCGCCTTGGTGCGCGGCGTGACGAGCGACTCGAGGTGCTCGAGGTCCGGCTGCCAGCCCGTCGTCTCGTCGCACCGGTAGTGCACCGGCTTGCCGTCGGACAGCGACGTCATCGCGGTCCACAGCGGGTAGTCGGGGGACGGGATGAGCACCTCGTCGCCCTCGTCGAGCAGCGCCTGCATGACCATCGTGATGAGCTCGGAGACGCCGTTGCCCAGGTAGACGTCCTCGACGTCGAACAGCGGGAACTCGGGGTCCGTCTCGTAGCGCGTGACCACGGCGCGGCGCGCGGACAGGATGCCCTGCGACTCGCTGTAGCCGTGCGCGGTGGGGATCGCCGCGATCATGTCGCGCACGATCTGGTGCGGCGCCTCGAACCCGAACGCGGCGGGGTTGCCGGTGTTGAGCTTGAGGATCGCGTGGCCCTCGGCCTCCAGGCGCGCCGCCTCGGTGAGCGTCGCCCCACGGATCTCGTAGAGGACGTCCTTGAGCTTGGCGGACTGGTCGAGGGCGCGCAGGTGCATGGTCGCAGCGTAGGCGCGTGCCGACCCGCGGTGCCGCACCCGCAGGCGTGACCGGATCGGGATCAGGACGAAACACCCCGTTCACGCCGGGGCGCCGCTGTCCGAAACACCCGGCTCCTACCGTCCTGCGACATGGGCACAGGGATGTATACACCCCGGGACACAGCGCGGTGCGCCGCGGTGCCTGCGCCCCCGTCCGGTTCCGCTCGTGAGCTCCACCCCAGCGAAAGGGTCCCCTCCGTGACCAGAACCATGCGCACCACCCGCGCGCTCGCGGTGTCCAGCGCGGCGCTCGCCGCTCTTCTCGCCCTGTCGGCCTGTGGGTCGCGCACCGACGACGAGGCCTCCGGAGAGAGCGGCGCGGGCTCGTGCGTCGAGACCGACGGCGACGCGGTGAAGATCGGCTTCCTCAACTCGCTGTCCGGCACGATGGCGATCTCCGAGCAGACGGTGCGCGACGCGCTCGACCTCGCGGCCAAGGAGATCAACGCCGCGGGCGGCGTGCTCGGCAAGCAGCTGACGATCGTCGGTGAGGACGGTCAGTCCGAGCCCACGGTGTTCGCCGAGAAGGCGGAGAAGCTCATCAAGTCCGACTGCGTGGCCGCGGTGTTCGGCGGGTGGACCTCGTCGTCCCGCAAGGCGATGCTGCCGGTCTTCGAGGACAACGAGTCGCTGCTGTTCTACCCGGTCCAGTACGAGGGCCTGGAGGCCTCGCCCAACATCTTCTACACGGGCGCCACGACGAACCAGCAGATCATCCCCGCGATGGACTACCTCAAGGAGGAGGGCGTCACGAAGGTCTTCCTCGTCGGCTCGGACTACGTGTTCCCGCGCACCGCGAACAAGGAGATCCTCGCGTACGCCGGCGCGAACGGGATCGAGGTCGTCGGCGAGGAGTATGCCCCGCTGGGCCACACGGACTTCTCGACGATCGTCACCAAGCTCAAGGGATCGGGCGCGCAGGCGGTGTTCAACACGCTCAACGGTGACTCCAACGTCGCGTTCTTCAAGGAGTACAAGAACGTCGGCCTGACCGCGGAGACGGTGCCGGTGGTCTCGGTGTCGATCGCCGAGGAGGAGGTCGGCGGCATCGGCGTCGACAACATCGTCGGGCAGCTCACCGCGTGGAACTACTACCAGACGGTCGACAGCCCGGCGAACGAGAAGTTCGTCGCGGCGTTCAAGGCGGAGTACGGCGACGAGCGCGTGACCTCCGACCCGATGGAGGCCGCCTACACCTCGCTCTACCTGTGGAAGGGCATGGTCGAGAAGGCCAAGTCGTTCGCGGTGGCCGACGTGCAGGCCGCGGCCGACGGCGTCTCGTTCGAGGCGCCCGAGGGCACCGTCACCGTCAACGGCGACAACCACCACATCGCCAAGACGGCGCTGATCGGCAAGATCGACGCCGACGGCCTGATCTACCCGGTCTGGGAGTCCGACGGGCCGATCGAGCCGGACCCGTTCCTCGAGGGCTACGAGTGGGCCGAGGGCCTGTCCTGACCCACCCCTGACGGCGGTGGTCCGACGATGCTCTCCGTGCGTCGGGCCACCGCCCCCAGCCGTTCGTCGCCCACGGGCGTCGGCAGGCCGCGTCCGACGAGGGCGCAGGAAGGACGCGGGTGCATGGATGCCCTGGTCTCACAGCTCTTCGCCGGGCTGAGCCTCGGGTCGGTGCTGCTGCTCGCAGCACTCGGCCTCGCGCTCACGTTCGGGCAGATGGGCGTCATCAACATGGCGCACGGCGAGTTCATGATGGCGGGCGCCTACACGGCGTTCGTCGTGCAGAAGGTCGTCGCCGACGCCGGTGTCTCGCTGCTCGTGTCCCTGGTGATCGGGTTCCTGGTCGGGGGACTGCTCGGCCTGCTGCTCGAGGTCACCCTGATCTCCCGCATGTACCACCGGCCGCTCGACACGTTGCTCGTCACGTTCGGGGTCGCGCTCGTGCTGCAGCAGCTCGCGCGGGACGTGTTCGGGGCGCCGAACGTGGACGTGCGCGCGCCGGACTGGCTCTCGGGCGCGGTCCAGGTGCTCGGGGTCGGCGTCCCCAGGACGCGCCTGTTCATCCTCGCGCTGGCCACGCTCGCGGTCGTCGCGCTGGCCCTCGCGCTCAAGCTCACGCCGCTCGGCCGGCGCATCCGCGCGACGGTCGCGAACCGCGACCTGGCCGAGACCGCGGGCATCTCGACGCGCGCCACGGACCGGCTCACGTTCTTCCTGGGCTCGGGCGTCGCGGGTGTCGCGGGCGTCGCGCTGACCCTGCTCGGCTCGATCGGGCCGACGCTCGGGACCTCCTACATCGTCGACGCGTTCCTCGTCGTCGTGGTCGGCGGCATCGGCCAGCTCAAGGGTGCGGTGATCGCCGCGTTCGGGCTCGGGCTCCTGCAGGCCGGCATCGAGTACTCGTCGACCGCGAGCGTCGCCAAGGTGCTCGTGTTCGTCATCATCGTCGCGTTCCTGCAGGTCAGGCCGCAGGGTCTGGTCGCCGTCCGGACGAGGAGCCTCGCATGAGCGCCCTGTGGTCGCACGAGCGGGCCCGCCTGCTCGTCGGGATCGGCGTGGCCGGTCTGCTGCTGTTCGTCGTCGCGCCGAACGTCCTGTCGGACTTCCGGCTCAACCTGCTCGCGAAGTTCATCTGCCTCGCGATGGTCGCGGTCGGGATCGGGCTCGCGTGGGGCCGCGGCGGGATGCTCACGCTCGGCCAGGGCGTGTTCTTCGGGCTCGGCGGCTACCTCATGGCGATGCACCTCAAGCTCGCCGACGCCGGCCCGGACGGCGTGCCCGACTTCATGCTCCTGTACGGCGACGGCACCGTCCCCGCGTGGTGGGAGCCGATGCGCAGCCCCGTCGTCACGATCCTGGCGATCCTGCTGCTGCCCGCAGGACTCGCCGCGCTGCTCGGGCTCGTGGTGTTCAAGCGGCGCGTGCGCGGCGCGTACTTCGCGATCCTGTCGCAGGCCCTCGCGGCCGCTTTCGTCATCCTGCTCATCGGCCAGCAGAAGGTCACCGGCGGGACCAACGGGCTCAACGGGTTCCGGTCGTTCTTCGGGTTCTCGCTGGCGGACCCGCTGAACAAGCAGATGCTCTACTACATCGCCGCGGGCACCCTGCTGGCGATGGTGCTGACCGTGCGGCTGATCATGCGCTCGCGCTACGGCGAGCTGCTCGTCGCGGTGCGTGACCAGGAGAACCGCGTGCGGTTCCTCGGGTACGACCCCGCGCTGGTCAAGGTGCTCGCGTACACGGTCGCGGCGCTGTTCGCGGCGATCGGCGGGGCCCTGTTCGCGCCGATCGTCGGGATCATCTCGCCCGCCGACGTGGGGGTGGTGCCGTCGATCGCGTTCCTCGTGGGCGTCGCGATCGGCGGGCGCGCGACGCTGCTCGGCCCGGTCGTCGGCTCGCTCGCCGTGTCCTGGGCGGAGACGAGCCTGTCCGAGCGGTTCCCGTCGTTCTGGACGTACTTCCTGGGCGGGCTGTTCATCCTCGTCGTCGCGTTCCTGCCCGACGGGTTCGCGACGCTCGGCCGGCTGCGCGTGCGGCGTCGCTCGTCGTCCGACGAGCCGGGCGGCCCGGGCGCCGACGCGCCCGGCACCGACGTCCCCACGACCCCCGACGACGAGCGCGACGAGGCCACCGCGAGCGCAGGGAGGACCGCATGACCGAGCAACCAGCCCTCACCGAGCCGGGCATGGACGAGCCGCAGGTCACGCTCGACCCGCAGGCGCTCGAGGCCGTGATCGCCGCACCCGGCGAGCGGTTCCGGCACGACTACCTCGAGGTCCGCGGGCTGCGCGTCGAGTTCGACGGGTTCGTCGCGGTCGACGGGGTCGACCTGACCGTCACGCAGGGCGACCTGCGGTTCCTCATCGGTCCGAACGGCGCGGGCAAGACGACGATCGTCGACGCGATCACGGGACTCGCACGGTGCTCGGGCTCGGTGCAGTTCGGCCGCGTGGAGCTCGTCGGTCGGCCTGCGCACCGGATCGTGCGCGCGGGGGTGGGACGCACGTTCCAGACCGCGAGCGTGTTCGACGAGCTCAGCGTCCTGCAGAACCTCGACATCGCGGCCGGCTCGGGCCGGGGGCTGCCGACCCTGCTGCGGCGGCGGCGCACGATCCCCGACGAGGTCGCGCAGGCCCTCGAGACGATCGGGCTCACCGCGCTCGCCGACGCACCCGCGGGCGTGCTCGCGCACGGGCAGAAGCAGTGGCTCGAGATCGGGATGCTCCTGGTCCAGGACGCGCGCCTGCTGCTGCTCGACGAGCCCGTGGCCGGCATGAGCCACGCCGAGCGGGAGCAGACCGGGCAGCTGCTGCGGCGCATCGGCGAGCAGCGCACGGTCGTCGTCGTCGAGCACGACATGGAGTTCCTGCGCGCGTTCGCCTCGTCGGTCACGGTGCTGCACCAGGGGCGCGTGCTGTCGGAGGGGACGGTCGCGCAGGTGCAGGCCGACCCCAAGGTCGTCGAGGTGTACCTGGGCCGTGGCGCGGGGGCGCGCGGCTCCGCGACGGAGGTGGAGTGATGCTGCGACTGACCGGGGTGCACGTGGGCTACGGCCGCACGTCCGTGGTGCACGGCGTCGACGTCGAGGTGGGCGAGGACTCCGTGACCGCGGTCATGGGCCACAACGGCGCGGGCAAGACGACGCTGCTGCGCGCCGCGGTGGGCCTGCTGCCCGTGCGCAGCGGGACGGTCCTGCTGGGCGGCGAGGACGTCACCAGGCTGCGGCCGCACCAGCGCGTGCGGCGCGGGCTCGCCTACGTGCCGCAGGGGCAGCAGTCGTTCGGCACGCTCACCGCGCGGGAGAACCTGCAGCTCGTCGCGGACGGCGCGGGCGCCGCGGGGCGGGCTCGGATGGACGCCGCGCTCGACCTGTTCCCGGCCCTGCGTGAGCTGCTCGGGCGGCGGGCGGGCCTGCTGTCCGGCGGGCAGCGCCAGCAGCTCGCGATCGCCCGCGCGCTGATCACGGGCCCGCGGGTGCTGATCCTCGACGAGCCGACCGAGGGCATCCAGCCGAACGTCGTGCAGGAGATCGAGGACGCGATCATGACGTTGACGGCCGCCGGCGGGCTCGCGGTGCTGCTCGTCGAGCAGCACGTCGGGTTCGCGCTGTCCGCCGCGGCCCGGTACTACGTGCTCGAGTCGGGGCGCGTCACGAGCGAGGGGTCCGGCGGGCTCGAGCGGGAGGACGCCGTGCGCGCGGCGATGGCGCTGTGAGCGAGCGACGCGGGTGGGAGGGGCCCGGCGCGCGCAGCGTGCGCCGGTCGGCGGGGCGCGCGGGGCGCAGGGTTAGGCTCCATGTCCATGAGCACGGGTCCGCGTCCTGACGTGGCCGACGCGAGCACGACGAGTGCGCCGACGGACGGTCGGTCGCTGCGCGAGGTGGTGTACCACCGGCTGCGCGACGAGATCCTCAACGGCCGGATCAGCCCGCGCGAGCGGCTCACCGAGCCCAAGCTGGGCAAGACGTTCGACGTGTCGCGCACCCCGGTGCGCGAGGCGCTGTCGCGGCTGCTGTCCGACGGGCTGATCGAGCGCACGGACTTCGGGTACGCGGTCGTCGTGCCGTCGCTGGAGGACCTGCGCAACCTGTACGAGCTGCGCATCACGCTCGAGCTGCGCGGCATCCAGCGGGCGATCGAGAACCCGTCGGTGCGGCACGACGAGGCCGCGCTGCGGGCCGAGCTCGAGTTCTGGGTGGGGCTGCGCTCGGCGCCCCCGGCACCCGACCCGTCGTTCGTGCTGCTCGACGAGCGCTACCACCAGGTGCTCTCCGCGTCGTCGGGCAACGCCCAGCTCACCGAGGCGCTCGTGACGGTCAACCAGAAGATCCGCGCGGTGCGCATGCACGACTTCGTCGAGACCTCCCGCATCGCCACGACCATCGACGAGCACATCGAGATCCTCGAGCTGGTCGTGGCCCGCCGCCTCCCGGAAGCCCTCACCGCCCTGCACCAGCACGTGGGCGAGTCGCTGGAAGTCGTCATGGAACGCGCGACGAGCGCGATGACCCGCATGGCCCTCGCAGGCTGACGCCCTGCGCCCGGTGTCGCCGCCCCTCGGTGCGCGGCACGGGTACGCCGCGCGGCGGTTCGTTGTTCCCGCTGCGGTTCGTCGCTGCGAGGCGACGAACCGGCGCGGCTGCGACGAACCGACGTGATCAGGCGACGAAGCGGCGCCATGGGGGGCGTAACGCGGCGTTCATCTAGGTGGGTCCGGGAGGAAACATCCTGTTCGTACCGTTCGGGATACGGGGGTGTATACGCCCCGGACCTGCATCGGGAACGACGGGAGGGGTGCCGTGGGACGCACGCTGGTCGTCGCGAATCGGGGGGAGGTCGCGGTGCGGGTGCTGCAGACCGCCCGGCGGCTCGGGTGGCGGACCGTCGCGCTGTGCACCGACGACGACGTCACGGCGCCGCACGTGCGCCTGGCCGACGACGTCGTGCACCTGGGGGCGGACCCGCGCGCCTACCTCGACGCGGGGCTCGTCCTGGCTGCCGCACGGCGGTCCGGTGCGACCGCGCTGCACCCGGGCTACGGGTTCCTGTCCGAGGACGCGGTCTTCGTCGCGGACGTCGAGGCGGCCGGGCTCGCGTTCGTCGGCCCGACGCACGCGCAGGTCGCGACGTTCGGCGACAAGCTGCGCGCGCGGCACGCGGCGCACGCGGCCGGCGTCCCCGTGCTCGCGGCGTCGGATGCGCTGACCGGCCTCGACGACGCGCTGCTGGCCGCCGACGCGATCGGCTACCCCGTGATGGTCAAGGCCGTCGCGGGCGGGGGCGGGCTCGGCCTGCGCCGGTGCGCGACGCCCGCCGAGCTCGTCGCGGTGGTCGAGGACGTGCGCCGCACCGCCCAGGAGCTGTTCGGCAACCCCGCGCTGTACGTCGAGCGACTCGTGCGCCGTGCGCGGCACGTCGAGGTCCAGGCGTTCGGCGACGGGCGTGGCCGGGTCGTGACGCTCGGGGACCGCGACTGCTCGGTGCAGCGCCGCCACCAGAAGGTGATCGAGGAGGCGCCCGCCCCGGGCCTGCCCGACGCGCTGCGCGCGCGCCTCGTCGGCTGGGCCCGGGACCTGCTCGCCGCGCAGGCGTACCGCAGCGTCGGGCCCGTCGAGTTCGTCGTCGACCTCGAGCGCGGCGACGCCGCGATGCTCGAGGTCAACGCGCGCCTGCAGGTCGAGCACACCGTGACCGAGGAGGTCACCGGGGTCGACCTGGTCGAGTGGATGCTGCGCCTCGTCGACGGCGACGACGTCCTCGCGGGCCGTCCCGACGCCGTGCCGACCAGCGGGCACGCCGTGCAGGCCCGCGTGTACGCCGAGGACCCGCGCCGCGGCGGCCTGCCCAGCACCGGCACGCTCACGCACGTGACGCTGCCGCCCGTGCGCGTCGACGGCTGGGCCGAGCCCGGGCAGCGCGTCACGCGCTACTTCGACCCGCTGCTCGCCAAGGTCGTGGTGCACGGCCGGGACCGCGCGCAGGCGCTCGTCCGGGCCGGCGAGGCGCTCGCCGGGACGCGGGTCGAAGGGGTCGCCACCAACCTGCCGCAGCTGCGCGCCGCGCTGGCCGACGCTCGCGTGCACGCCGGTGCCGTCGACACCGGGCTGCTCGCGGACGTGCGCGACGACGAGCCGTGGGTCGAGGTGCTGCGCGGCGGGGACATGACGACCGTGCAGGACTGGCCGGGCCGGCGCGGGCTGTGGGAGGTCGGGGTGCCGCCATCGGGGCCGATGGACGACCTGTCGTTCCGGCTCGGCAACCGCGCGCTGGGCAACGACGAGGGTGCGCCCGGGCTCGAGTGCACGCTCACCGGGCCGCGGCTGCGGTTCAGCCACGACACGTGGGTGTGCGTGACGGGCGCCCCGGCCGTGGTGACGCTCGACGGGCGCTCGGTCCCGCAGTGGGAGCCCGTGCGCGTCGCGGCTGGGGCCGTACTCGACGTCGCGGCACCCGGGCACGCGGGCCTGCGGACGTACGTGCTGGTGCGCGGCGGGCTGGATGTTCCCGACTACCTGGGCTCGGCGGCGACGTTCACGCTCGGCGGGTTCGGCGGCTACGCGGGCCGGGCGCTGCAGGCCGGGGACGTCCTGGTGCCGGCCGACGAGCGGGTGGCCGACGAGCGGGCGGCCGACGAGCGAGCGGCGGTGCCGATCGAGCTGCGGCCGCGGTTCACGCGCGCGTGGCGGCTGGCCGTGCAGGAGGGCCCGCACCCCGCGCCGGACTTCCTCACGCGCGAGGACATGACCACGCTGCTGGGGGCGACGTGGCAGGTGCAGGCGCACGCCAGCCGCACGGGCGTGCGGCTGTCCGGCCCGCGGCTGCGGTGGGCGCGGCCCGACGGCGGCGAGGCCGGCCTGCACCCGTCGAACGTGCACGACACCCCGTACTCGGTCGGCGCGCTCAACGTCAGCGGCGACACCCCGATCCTGCTCGGCCCGGACGGACCGTCGCTCGGCGGCTTCGCGTGCCCGGTCACGGTGGTCTCCGGGCACCGCTGGAAGCTGGGCCAGCTGCGACCGGGTGACACGGTCCGCCTCGACCCGGTCCCGACGCGCACGGCCGAGCGCCTGCGCACCGACGACCGCCTGCGCGGCGCGGCGACCCTGCCGCCCGGCCTCGCGACGGGGACCGACGGCGACGACGGCGTGCTCGCGGTGGTCCCGGGCGACGCGAACGACGCGGTCGGCCGGCCGCGCGTGCGCTACCTGCGCGGCGGCGACGACAACGTGCTCGTCGAGTACGGCCCGCCCGTGCTCGACCTGGGCCTGCGGGTGCGGGTCCACGCGCTCGCGGAGGCGCTGCGCGGCCGGGTGCGCGACGGCCTCGTCGGCGTGGTCGACGTGACGCCGGGCGTGCGCAGCCTGCACGTGCACGTCGATCCGGACGCGCTGCCGGTGCGCGCGCTCGTCGGTGTGCTCGTCGAGCTCGAGCACACGCTGCCGCACACGGACGACCTCGTCGTGCCGTCCCGGCGCGTGCACCTGCCGCTCTCGTTCGACGACCCCGTGGTCGCGGCCGCGGTCGAGCGGTACGTCGCTGGCGTGCGGCCGCACGCGCCGTGGCTGCCGTCGAACGCGGAGTTCGTGCGCCGCGTCAACGGGCTCGACACGGTCGACGACGTGCTCGCGACCATGACCGCGGCCGAGTACCTGGTGCTCGGGCTCGGCGACGTGTACCTGGGGGCGCCGCTCGCGGTCCCGCTCGACCCGCGGCACCGGCTGCTGACCACGAAGTACAACCCCGCGCGCACGTGGACCGCGGAGGGCACGGTCGGGCTCGGCGGGCAGTACCTGTGCGTGTACGGCATGGACTCCCCGGGCGGGTACCAGCTCGTCGGCCGGACCGTCCCCGTGTGGTCCGCGTACGCGCAGCACGGGTCGTTCGAGCCGGGGGTGCCGTGGCTGCTGCGGTGCTTCGACCGGATCGTCTGGCACCCCGTCGCGCCCGACGAGCTGCTCACGTGGCGGGCCGAGCTCGCCGCGGGGCGCCGCACGCTCGTGATCGAGGACGGCTGGTTCTCGGCGCGCGAGCACCGCGAGTCGCTGCTCGACCACGCCGAGGACGTCGCGCGCGTCACGGGCCGTCGCGCGGCGTGGTTCGCGGCCGAGCGCGACGCGTGGGCGCTCGCGGGAGAGCTGGACGCGCCCGACGAGGCCGCGACGGCACCGCCCGTGAGCGCACCGCGGCGGCGCGCGCCGCAGGGCTGCGTGCTCGTCGAGGCGCCGATGGTCGGCGCGGTGTGGCGCATCGACGCGCAGGTCGGTGAGCGCGTGCGGGCGGGGGAGCGGCTCGTCGCGCTCGAGGCGATGAAGCTCGAGCTCGCGGTGCCCGTGCCCGTCGACGGCCGGCTCGTCGAGGTGCTCGTCGAACCCGGTCAGCAGGTCGTGCCCGGCGAGGCGCTCGCGGTCGTGGCGGTGGGCCTGTGAGCACGGCTGTGCACCCGTCCGTGAACCACCCGAAGGAGGGCCCGTGCACCTGACGCCAGGCGACACCGAGAAGCTGCTGCTCGCGGTGGCGGGCATGGTCGCGCGCGACCGCCTCGCGCGCGGCGTGCGCCTCAACTACCCGGAGACGGTCGCGCTGCTGACCACGTGGGTGCTCGAGCGCGCGCGTGAGGGGCGGTCGGTGGCGGACCTCATGGTCGAGGGGCGCAGCGTGCTGGGCCGCGACGAGGTCATGGACGGCGTCGCGGACATGCTGCCCGACGTCCAGGTCGAGGCCACGTTCCCCGACGGGCGCAAGCTCGTCACCATCCACGAGCCGATCGCCTGAGGGGGCCCGCGACATGGCAGGCACGACGACGAGCGGGCCGGGTGCGATCCGGCTCGCACCCGGCCGCGAGGACGAGCCCGTGGTCCTCAACGCGGACCGCGCGGCGCACGAGCGGATCACGCTCGTCGTGACGAACACGGGCGACCGACCCGTGCAGATCGGCTCGCACGTGCACCTGCCCGACGCGAACGCGGCGCTCGACCTGGACCGGGTCGCCGCGCACGGGTTCCGGCTCGACGTGCCGTCGGGGACGTCGCGGCGGTTCGAGCCGGGGGCGTCGGCCGTGGTCGCGGCCGTGGCGCTGCGCGGCGCCCGCCGCGTGCCCGGGATCCAGCGGGGCAAGGCCGACGGGGGCGCGCTGGGCGCGGTCCCGCCGGCCGGGGCGGGGGACTGACGCGTGGTCGAGATCTCGCGCGCGCGGTACGTCGCGCTGTACGGCCCGACGACGGGCGACCAGGTGCGCCTGGGGGACACCGACCTGTGGATCGAGGTCACCGAGGACCGCACGTTCGGTGGCGAGGAGGCCGTGTTCGGGGGCGGCAAGTCGATCCGTGAGTCGATGGCGCAGGGGACCACGACGCGCGCGGCGGGTGCGCTCGACACCGTGATCACCAACGCGATCGTCCTGGACTGGTGGGGCGTGGTCCGGGCGGACGTCGGCATCCGCGACGGGCGGGTCGTCGCACTCGGCCGCGCGGGCAACCCCGACGTCGCCGACGGCGTGCACCCGGACCTGCACATCGGCCCGTCGACCGACGTCATCTCGGGTGAGGGTCGGATCCTCACCGCCGGGGGCATCGACTCGCACGTGCACCTGCTGTCGCCGTCCCAGGTGCACGAGGCGCTCGCGACCGGGCTCACGACGATCGTCGGCGGCGGGACCGGGCCCTCCGAGGGCTCCAAGGCGACGACCGTGACCCCCGGCGCGTGGCACCTGGGCACGATCCATCGCGCGCTCGACGTGCTGCCTGTCAACGTGCTGCTGCTCGCCAAGGGCAACACCGTCTCCGACGAGGGCCTCGACGAGCAGGCGCTCGCGGGTGCGGCCGGCTACAAGGTGCACGAGGACTGGGGCTCGACGCCCGCCGCGATCGACGCCGCGCTGCGCGCCGCGGACCGGTGGGGGCTGCAGGTCGCGCTGCACTCGGACTCGCTCAACGAGGCGGGCTTCGTCGAGTCGACGCTCGCAGCCATCGCGGGGCGTGGCATCCACGCGTTCCACGCCGAGGGCGCGGGCGGCGGGCACGCGCCGGACATCCTCACGGTCGCGTCGCGCGCGAACGTCATCCCCGGCTCGACCAACCCGACGCTGCCGCACACCGTCAACACCGTGGCCGAGCACCTCGACATGCTCATGGTCTGCCACCACCTGAACCCGCACGTGCCCGAGGACCTCGCGTTCGCGGAGTCCCGGATCCGGGCGACGACGATCGCCGCGGAGGACGTGCTGCACGACCTGGGGGCCATGTCGATCACGTCGTCGGACGCGCAGGCGATGGGGCGCATCGGTGAGGTGATCACGCGCACCTGGCAGGTCGCGCACGTCATGAAGGCCCGACGAGGCGCGCTCGGGACCGACGAGCCCGCGGACAACCTGCGCGCGCGGCGGTACGTCGCCAAGTACACGATCAACCCGGCGATCGCGCACGGCATCGACACGCACGTGGGGTCCGTCGAGCCGGGCAGGCTCGCGGACCTGGTGCTGTGGGAGCCGAAGTTCTTCGGGATCAGGCCTTCGGTCGTGCTCAAGGGCGGCGCGATCGTGTGGGGTGCGCTCGGCGACCCGAACGCCTCGATCCCCTCGCCGCAGCCGGTGCTCATGCGGCCCGCGTTCGGGGACGCGGTCGCGCCCGAGCTCTCGGTCACGTTCGTCGCCCCGGCCGCGATCGAGGACGGGCTCGCCGCACGGCTCGGGCTGCGGCGCACGCTCCTGCCCGTGGCGGACACGCGCGGCATCGGCAAGGCCGACATGCGCCTCAACGACGCGCGGCCGCGCATCGACATCGACCCCGAGTCCTTCGCGATCGCCGTCGACGGTGAGCCGATCGCACCTGCCCCCGCCGACCGGCTGCCCCTCGCGCAGCTGTACACGATGTTCTGAGGCCGCCGTGACCGCCGCGCACCCACCGACGAGCGTGCTGTTCGCCCTGCTCGCCGACGCGCGCCTGCCGACGGGCGGGCACACCCAGTCCGCGGGGCTCGAGCCGGCGCTGCTCGCGGGCATGTCGGTGAGCGACGTGCCCGGGTACATCGGCGGCCGGCTCGCGACCGTCACGCGGACCGAGGCGGCCGTCGCGGTCGTCGCACGGCACGCGGTGTGCGGCGAGCCCGACGAGCGCGTCGCCCGGCTGCGCGGCGCGTGGCAGGCGTGGGCCGCCCGCACCCCGAGCCCTGCGCTGCGTGAGACCTCGCAGCGGCTCGGTCGCGGCTACCTGCGCCTCGCGCACCGGCTCTGGGGCTCGCACCCGGGCGTGGTGGCGCTCGACGCGGCGGTCGTCGCGGAACGCACGCGCCTCGCCGCCGAGCACGTGGTCGGCCCCGGGCCCGTGGGCCGCAGCGACCGGGCGCAGCCGCCGCGTCCCCTGGTGCTGGGCGTGGTGGGGGCGTGCGTCGGGCTCGACGCGCGGCAGGTCGCGCAGCTCGTCGGGTACGACGACGTGCAGACGATCGCCTCCGCGACGCTCAAGCTCGCACCCGTCGACCCCGCCGACGCGACCGCGTGGGTGGTCGCCGCTGCGCCGACCGTCGAGGCCATGGCCGCGGGCGTCGCGCGCCTGACGGATCCCGCCGACATCCCCGCGTCCGGCGCCCCGCTCCTCGAGGAGTGGGCGCAGCAGCACCTCCGCCGCACAGAGAGGCTCTTCAGTGCCTGACCACACGCCTGACCCCGCCCACCCTCACGACCACGCCCACCCTCACGACCACGCCCACCCCCACGCGCAAGCCCACGGCCACGCGCACCCGCACGCTGACGCGCCGCCGCACGGGCACGCGCCCGCGCCGACCAGGTCGTTGCGGCTCGGGGTCGCCGGCCCCGTCGGCACCGGGAAGAGCTCGCTCATCGCGCTCGTGTGCCGCGAGCTGGCCCACGAGCTCGCGCTCGGCGTCATCACCAACGACATCTACACCGACGAGGACGCGCGCTTCCTGCGCTCGGCGGGCGTGCTCGATCCCGAGCGCATCCGCGCGGTCGAGACGGGCGCGTGCCCGCACACCGCGATCCGCGACGACGTCACGGCCAACCTGCTCGCCGTCGAGGACCTCGAGGAGGACTTCGCGCCGCTCGACGTCGTGCTCGTCGAGTCCGGCGGTGACAACCTGACCGCGACGTTCTCGCCCGCGCTCGTCGACGCGCAGGTCTTCGTGCTCGACGTCGCCGGCGGCGGGGACGTGGCGCGCAAGGGTGGCCCCGGCATCGGGCGGGCCGACCTGCTCGTCGTGAACAAGACCGACCTCGCGCCGTACGTCGGCGTCGACGTGCCGCGGATGGTCGCGGACGCGACCGCGGCGCGCGACGGCCGCCCGGTGCTCGCGCTGTCCCGGCACGACGCGGCCTCGGTCGAGGCCCTGAAGGACTGGGTGCGCGTGATGCTCGCGGCGCACCGCGCGGGCGCGCACGTCCCGCAGGACCCGGGCCCGATGGCCCCCCACTTCCACGCCGACGAGGAGCACCCCGCCGGCGGCATCCTCCACACCCACGCCTGACCATGCCCACCCACCGCACCCACCCCACCGCTCCCGCACGTGCGCACCGCTGCGCGCGCCCCGCCGAGGGCGCCCGCCCCGCCGGTTCGTCGGTTGCGCACGGCTGTTCGTCGGCAGTGCGTCGCTTCGTCGGTTCGGGACGACGAAGCGACGCCGGAGCGACGAACCGGCGCGGGAACGTGGGGGCGACGCGGTGAGGACGGTCGTCGAGGTCGCACGTGCGGGGCACCGGGTGCGGTGCGTGCTGCGCGCCGGGCACCTCGCGCCGCGCGTTCTCACCCAGACCGACCGCGCGGTGACCGTCGCACTGGTCGCGACCGGTGCGCTCCTGCTCGGCGGGGACCACGTCCGCGTCGAGGTGCGCGTGGGCGACGGCGTGGAGCTCGAGCTCGTCGAGACGTCCGGCACCGTGGCGTACCACGGGCGGGGCCTGCCCTCGTCGTGGAGCGCGGACGTGCACGTCGGTCGGGGTGCGTCACTCGTGTGGGACGCGTTGCCGTTCGTCGTGTCCGACGGTGCGGACGTCGCACGCACGACGAACCTGCGCGTGCACGACGAGGGTGCGGCGCTGCTGCGCGAGACGCTCGTGCTCGGCCGCGACGGGCAGCGCGGCGGTCTGCTGCGGTCGGCGACCAGCGCCGTCGTGGGCGGCGCGGACCTGCTCGTCGAGGAGCTCGACCTCACCGGCCCGCACACCGCTGCGGGTGTCCTGGGCGCGGCGCGCGTCGTCGACTCGGTCCTGCTGGCGGGC
>NZ_BJLQ01000041.1 GCF_006538725.1 Cellulomonas gelida | reverse complement strand
CGGCTCGGACCTGCCGCTGCCGATCGGCTCGTGGAACCTCGTCGTCGGCGCCGCGATGATCATCGCCGGCTTCAGCATGACGACGCGCTGGCGCTGAGCACCGCCACCCTCGTCGCACGCGAGAGGCGCCGCCCCAACGGGGTCGGCGCCTCTCGTGCGTCCGGGGCGTGCTGTCCACGGGGTCGTCCCGTCATCCCCAGCGGTGGACACACCTGTGGATAACTACACCCGTGTAGTTCTCGTCGCTCAGACCGGTCCTGCGGTGCTCAGGGGCCCTCGACGATGGCCCACTGCAGCGCGTGCGGGAGCGTCCAGATGGTCCGGACGTCCTCCGGCGCGGTGCCGTAGGCCCAGGTGGTGATCGCCACGAGCAGGACCAGGACGACGACGGGCAGCACCAGCGCGACGAGCCGGCGGCGCTCCTTGGGGGCGAACGCGTACGCCGCGGCGACGAGCGCCCCCACGACGAGCCCGCCCAGGTGCCCCTGCCAGGAGATCCCGGGCACCACGAAGCTGAACACCATGTTGATCGCGATGATCCCCAGGATGCTCTGCGCCGGATGTCCCGAGCGCCACATCACGACGAACGCGGCTCCGAACAGCCCGAAGATCGCCCCCGAGGCGCCGACCACGCCGCCGAACCAGCTCGACCACCCCAGCGCGGCAGACGCGAGCACCACGACGCTCCCGCCCAGCGCGCTGAGCAGGTAGAGCGTGACGTAGCGCGCCCGGCCGAGCTGCACCTCGAGGTACGGCCCGACCGCCCACAGCGCCACCATGTTGAGCAGGATGTGGAAGAACGAGCCCTCGGAGTGCAGGAACGCCGACGTGAGGAACCGGAACGGCTCCTCGTGCCCCCAGAAGGGGGAGTAGTACCAGCGCGCCGTGAAGTCCGGGACCGTCCGCTGAGCGATGAAGGCCACCACGCACAGCGCGATGATCGACAGCGTGACGACCGGTCGGCCGTCAGGGCGGACCACACCGCCGAACGTGGTCCGCGCCGTGCGCTGCGCGGCCGCGGCGTCCCGCACGCAGTCGACGCACTGGATGCCGACGGGTGCGGGCCGCTGGCAGTCCGGGCACACCGGGCGGCCGCACCGCTGGCAGCGGACGTACGAGACCCGGTCAGGGTGTCGCGGGCAGACGGGTGTCACGTCCGCGGGGGTGCCCTGCGGGACGGTGTTCTCGGTGATGGTCGGTCCTCGGGGTCGGGAGGGTCAGTCCTCGATGTCGATCGACTCGATGACGATGTCCGTGACGGGACGGTCGCCCGGGCGCGTCGGGGCGGTCCCGATCGCGTCGACCACCGCACGGCTCGCGTCGTCGGCGACCTTGCCGAAGATCGTGTGCTTGCCGTTGAGCCAGGTCGTGGCCGCCACCGAGATGAAGAACTGCGAGCCGTTGGTCCCGCCGACCTTGCCGGTCACCGGGTCGAGGCGCTTGCCGGCGTTGGCCATGGCGAGCAGGTAGGGCTCCGAGAACGTCAGCTCGGGGTGGATCTCGTCGTCGAAGTTGTAGCCGGGGCCGCCGCGGCCGTTCCCGAGCGGGTCGCCGCCCTGGATCATGAAGCCGTCGATGACACGGTGGAACACCGTGCCCGGGTAGAGCGGCTCGGTGCGCTTGGCACCGGTCGCGGGGTCGGTCCACTCCTGGGTGCCCTTCGCCAGACCGACGAAGTTGGCCACCGTCTTGGGGGCGTGGTTCGGGTAGAGCTCGATCCGGATGTCACCGGCCGTCGTGTGCAGGGTCGCGAACATGCCGTCAAGTCTTGCACGGCGCACTTGACGCAGGTCCGCTGCACGCGCGCCGGTCCGGTGGCAGAGTGTGAGGTCAGCGCCAGGAGCGCGAACGCGGAACCGTGGGGAGTGGACATGCCTTTCAAGAGCCGTCCGAACATCGACGTCGACACCGAGCAGCTCAAGAAGCAGGCCGGGCTGGCGGCGGATCAGGCGAAGGTGGCAGCCGGGTCGATCAAGGACGCGGGCAGCGCCGCGGCCTCCAAGGCCGCCGACGCCGCGGTGGTCGCCAAGGAGTGGACGGCGCCGCGCGTCGAGGCCTTCGTGGACTGGTTGCTGCCGCACGTCGACCATCTCTACAAGGAGAGCGTCAAGGCGGCTGCGCCGAAGGTCGAGCAGGCAGCGGAGCGGGTCTCCCCCGCGATCGACACCGCGCACGACAAGCTCGTCGACGACCTGCTGCCGCGCATCGTGCAGGCCGTCAACGAGGCCGCGGAGAAGGCCGGCGCGGCCGCGGAGAAGGCGGTCGACGCGGCGAGCGCGAAGGCCGCGAAGGGCGCGGCGGCGACCGCCGCCCTTGCCGCTGCGAAGGCCAAGGAGCAGGAGTCGCACAAGGGCGCCAAGATCTTCTGGACGCTGGCCGGCCTGATCGGGCTCGGGGCGGTCTTCGTCGCCTGGAAGCGGTCGCGTGACACGGTCGACCCGTGGGCCGAGCCGTGGGAGCCGACCGACGCGTTCGGCTCGTCGACCACGGCGACGCCACTGCGCGAGCGTGCGCACGACGCCGCGAGCGACCTGGCCGACTCGGCCGGCGACGCGGCCGACGCACTGGGCGAGGCGGCCGGCGCCGCCGTGGCCAAGGGCCGCGACGCCGCGTCGAAGGCGGCCGAGAGCCTGAGCGAGGCCAAGGAGGAGATCGGCGAGAAGCTCGCCGAGGCCAAGGAGGAGATCGGGGAGAAGCTCGGCGAGGCCAAGGAGACGGCTCGCAAGGCCACGCGTCGCGCGGCTCCGAAGCGCCCGACGACCGAGGACGACACCCCGACGGTCTGACCAGCGGCACCACGACGGCCCGGCACGCCTCCCCGGCCTGCCGGGCCTCGTCGCGTGCGCCCTCGTCGTGCCGGGGTGCTCGTGGGTGGAGAAAGGGGCGTGTGGCGTGACGTTCTCCACCCGCAGGGGCGCCAGGGGCCAAAGTGGGCGCCAGGACCTTCTCACCAGGGGGAACGGCGGCAGTGAATCGGTTAAGGCGTTGTGGTTCTCGGCGGCGTGACCTGACGATTCGCCTGGCGTGTCGCACCGGTGCGACCTCCTCCGGTCGCGGACGCCTGTCGTCCGCGCGTAGGGAAGAGGAACCATGCGTCATCGAGCCCAGTCCCCCCACTCGTCCGGCATGCGAAGGCGACGTGGCCGCACGCGCGTCGCCGCCGGCCTGAGCCTCGCCCTCGCGGCCACCGCGATCGTCGTCCCCCTGGCGACGTCCGCGAGCGCCGCGCCCGCGTACAACTACGCGGAAGCACTCCAGAAGTCGATGTTCTTCTACCAGGCGCAGGCCTCCGGTGACCTGCCCGCGGGATACCCCGTCTCGTGGCGCGGCGACTCCGGCCTGACGGACGGCTCGGACGTCGGCGTCGACCTCACCGGCGGCTGGTACGACGCGGGCGACCACGTGAAGTTCGGCTTCCCGATGGCCTTCACGACGACGATGCTCGCGTGGGGCGCGGTCGCGAGCCCCGACGGCTACACCAAGGCCGGCCAGCTCGACGAGCTCAAGGGCAACCTGCGCTGGGTCAACGACTACTTCGTCAAGGCGCACACCGCGCCCAACGAGCTGTACGTGCAGGTGGGCGACGGCGAGGCCGACCACAAGTGGTGGGGCCCGGCCGAGGTCATGGCCATGGCCCGCCCGGCGGCCAAGATCACCGCGTCCTGCCCGGGCTCGGACGTCGCGGGCGAGACCGCTGCGGCGATGGCCGCCTCGTCGATCGTCTTCAAGGGCGACGACCCGACGTACGCCGCGAAGCTCGTCAGCCACGCCAAGCAGCTGTACTCGTTCGCGGACACGTACCGCGGCGCGTACTCCGACTGCGTGACCGGCGCCTCGGCGTACTACAAGTCGTGGTCGGGCTACCAGGACGAGCTCGTGTGGGGCGCCTACTGGCTCTACAAGGCCACGGGTGACGCCACGTACCTCGCCAAGGCGGAGGCCGAGTACGACAAGCTCGGCACCGAGAACCAGTCGACGACGAAGTCCTACAAGTGGACCGTCGCGTGGGACAACAAGCAGTTCGCCACGTACGCGCTGCTCGCGATCGAGACGGGCAAGCAGAAGTACGTCGACGACGCGAACCGTTGGCTCGACTACTGGACCGTCGGCTACAACGGCCAGAAGATCACCTACTCCCCGGGCGGCCAGGCCGTGCTCGACTCGTGGGGCTCGCTGCGCTACGCCGCGAACACCTCGTTCGTCGCGCTCGTCTACTCGGACTGGGTCAAGGACGCGACGCTCAAGGCGAGGTACCACGACTTCGGGGTGCGGCAGATCAACTACGCGCTCGGTGACAACCCCCGCAAGTCCTCCTACGTCGTCGGCTTCGGCGCCAACCCGCCGACCAAGCCGCACCACCGCACCGCGCACGGCTCGTGGCTCGACTCGATCACGTCGCCCGCGCAGTCCCGGCACGTGCTGTACGGCGCGCTCGTCGGCGGCCCCGGCTCGGCCAACGACGCCTACACCGACGACCGGCAGGACTACGTCGCCAACGAGGTCGCGACCGACTACAACGCGGGCTTCTCGTCGGCGCTGGCGTACCTGGTCGATGAGTACGGCGGCACGCCGCTCGCGAGCTTCCCGACCGCCGAGCAGCCCGACGGCGACCAGTTCTTCGTCGAGGCGCAGCTCAACCAGCCTCCGGGCGGCACGTTCACCGAGATCAAGGCGATCGTCCGCAACCAGTCGGCCTTCCCGGCGCGCTCGCTGAAGAACGCCAAGGTCCGCTACTGGTTCCGCACCGACGGCTTCGCGGCCTCGGACGTCACCCTGAGCTCGAACTACAGCGAGTGCGGCGCGCAGTCCGGCAAGGGCGTGAGCGCGGGCGGCACGCTCGGCTACGTCGAGCTCAGCTGCGTGGGTCAGAACATCTACCCGGGCGGTCAGTCGCAGCACCGCCGCGAGCTGCAGTTCCGGCTCACGGGCCCGTCCGGGTGGGACGCGACCAACGACCCGTCGTTCGTCGGCCTGACCTCCACCGGCCTGGCCAAGGCGCCGGCCATCACGCTCTACGACGGCAGCACGCTGCTCTTCGGCACCGAGCCGACCGGCACCACGCCGGGCGACACCACGGCGCCGAGCGTCCCGGGCACGCCCGTCGCCTCGTCGATCACGACGAGCGGCGCGACCCTGACCTGGGCCGCGTCGACCGACGACACCGCGGTGGTCGCCTACGACGTCTACCGCGTCCAGGGCACGACGAGCACGCTCGTCGCCTCCCCGACGACGACGTCGACCACGCTCACCGGCCTCACCGCCGGCACGGCGTACACCTACAACGTGAAGGCGCGCGACGCTGCCGGCAACACCTCGGCCGCGTCGTCGTCGGTCACGTTCACCACGACCGCCGTCCCGACGGACACCACGGCACCGAGCGTGCCGGGCACGCCCGTCGCCTCGGCCGTCACGTCGACGAGCGCGACGCTCACCTGGACGGCGTCCACCGACGCCGGCTCGGGCGTCGCGGGCTACGACGTCTACCGGGTCCAGGGCACGACGAGCACGCTCGTCGCCTCGCCCACGACGAACAGCACGTCGTTCGTCGGACTCACGCCGGGGTCGTCGTACACGTACAACGTCAAGGCGCGGGACGTCGCCGGGAACGTCTCGGCGGCCTCCGCCTCGGTGACGTTCTCGACGGTCGAGATCCCGCCGGACACGACGGCCCCGACCGTGCCGGGCACCCCCGTGGCGTCGGGCATCACGAAGTCGGGCGCGACGCTCACCTGGGCGGCGTCGACCGACTCCGGCTCCGGGCTGGCGAAGTACGAGGTGCTGCGCGTCTCGGGGACCACGCTCACGCTCGTCGCCTCCCCGACGACGGCGTCGACGACCCTGACCGGGCTCACGGCGGACACCGCGTACTCCTACGTGGTGCGCGCGGTCGACCAGGCGGGCAACACGTCGGCGGCAAGCTCGGCGGTGTCGTTCCGCACGCTGGCCGACACCCCGACGGGCACCTGCTCGGTCGTCTACACGCCGAACAGCTGGAACACCGGGTTCACGGCGTCGCTGAAGATCACCAACACGGGCACCTCGGCGCTGACCTGGGCGCTCGCGTTCGACCTGACCGCGGGGCAGAAGCTGTCCAACGGATGGAGCGCCACGTGGGCCCAGACCGGCACCACGGTGACGGCCACGGGCCAGTCATGGAACCAGACGCTCGCACCGGGCGCGAGCGCGGAGATCGGGTTCCAGGGCACGCACAGCGGCTCCAACCCGTCGCCGACCGTGTTCACGATCAACGGGACGGCGTGCGCCTGACCTAGTCGCACACCAGGAGGGGGCCGGTGCACCGCACCGGCCCCCTCTCCCGTCCCAGGCGCCACCTCCACCCCGCCCCACCCCGCCCAACCGCGCCCCGCCGTCCCCCGCGCGCGCGACGCCCGCCGAGCTCGGCACTGACGCGCGAGATCGTGCGTCCGGACTGCCGAGCTCGAGCCGCGGTGCCGACCTCGCCGCCGCTGTGCCCGGCGGGCGGGACCAAATCGCCTTGCCTCCCGGCGGTGCGGCCGGGAGCCTCGTCCCATGTCGCCAGACCTGGTCGAGCAGTGGCCTCCCGCCGGCGTCCGCCTCCTGTGCGGCGACCTCGAGCTGCGGTTCGGGTCCGACGACCTGCTCGTCCAGCTCGCGGACCTCGCGGCCGAGGGCGTGCACGCCCCCGACTTCATGCCCTTCACGCAGCCGTGGACCCGCGGCACGCCCGACGACGTGCGCCGCTCGTTGCTGCAGTACCAGTGGGGCATGCGCGGCTCGTGGTCCGCCGCGAAGTGGTCGCTCGAGCTCGCGGTGCTCCGCGACGGCGAGGTCCTGGGTATCCAGGGCGTCTACGCCAAGGACTTCGCCGTGACGCGCGAGGCGGAGACCGGCTCGTGGCTCGGGCTGCGGCACCAGGGCCAGGGTGTGGGCACGCTCATGCGGCTGGCGATCCTGCACCTGCTGTTCGACGGCCTGGGCGCGCAGCGGGCTACCACGTCGGCGTTCGAGGACAACGGGCCGTCCAACGGCGTGACCCGCCGGCTCGGCTACCGCACCAACGGCGACGCGATGATCGCCCGCGAGGGCGCCGCCGCGCGGTCGCTGCGCTACGTCCTGGACCGCGAGGCATGGGAGTGCCGGGCCGACGACCTGCGCCCCGACATCGCGCTCGAGGGCGTACCGGCGTTGCGCGCGTTCGTCGGGCTCAGCGAGAACCACTAGTCACGAGCACCAGCCACGCTCCCGACGACTAGGTTGTGCGGCGTACTAGATAGTCGTACTGTCTAGCAGGTGAGTGACACGCAGTGGCCGGCCGAGTGGATGCGGGGCGTCCTCGAGGTGTGCGTGCTGCGCGTCGTCGGACGAGGGCCGACCTACGGCTACGCGATCGCCCAGGCGCTCGAGGACTCCGGCCTGGGGACGGTCAAGGGCGGCACCCTCTACCCGCTGCTCGCGCGGTTCGAGGCCGCGGAGTTCGTCGCGGTCGAGTGGCGCCCCGGCACCAGCGGACCGGGTCGCAAGTACTACACGCTCACCGCCGCCGGCCGCGCCGAGACCGCGCGCCGCAGCGGGGACTGGCTCGCCTTCAGCGACGCCGCACGCACGCTGCTGACCAGCACCGACGACGCCGGGGGAGACGAGTGACCATGACGAGGGACATGACGGGTCGACGGTTCGCGATCGAGCGGTCGCTCGCGCCGGACGTCGAGGCGGAGTGGGCCGAGGCCGTGCTGCTCGAGCTGCGGCTGCAGGGTGTCGCCGGCACGACCATCGCCGGCGTGCTGACGGAGGTCGAGGCGCACGTCGTCGACAGTGGTGAGGACGCCCGCACGGCGTTCGGCGACCCGGTCGAGTACGCGCGCTCGCTCGAGCTCCCGCAGAGCCCCGACCAGGAGGTCGACGGCGGACCTGCCGCGGTGGCCCGCTCCGCAGGACACGTCCTGGGCGCCATCCTCCTGCTCACGGGCGCTCTCGCCGTGGGGGAGGCGGATCCGGCCGAGGTCACGTGGGGCGTGCTGCTGTCCGTCCTCGCCGCGACGCTGCTCGTCGGGGCCTTCCTCCGCGGCAGTGATCGCGTGCTGCGCATGATCGTGACCACGCCGTGGCGGTCGGCGCGGTTCGTCGCCCTGGTGATCCTCGGGTCGGGTGCGGTGGCCCTCACGATGCTGCCCGCCGTCCTCGTCCGCGCGGTCGCGTTCCAGGTGCACGGTCTGGTCGCGCTGCTCGCCGGGGCCTTCCTGCTCGGCGCCACGACCGCGGTCTCGCTGTGGCGCGCGCGGCACGACGAGGACGACCGGATCGTCTCACCGTTCGACGAGCCGGCGCCCGCGAGCCGGCGCGCACGCTGGGCCGTCGAGCTCGGACCGGTCGTGGCCGTCGCGCTCGCCGCCGTGGCGATGTTCGCCCTCGGCCGCCTGTCCTGACGCGTCAGGACAGGAACAGCGCGCGCAGCCTCGTCGTCGTGAACGTGACGCCCACGGCGATCATCACCAGGAAGTACGCGACGTGGCCGAGCATCGCGACGCTCAACGCACCCGTCGTGAGCCCGCGCACCAGCTCGACGGCATGCCACAGCGGGAACGCCTTGATCAGCCACTGGATGGGCTCGGCGTAGACCGACAGCGGGTAGAACGTGGCGCTGAACAGGAACATCGGGAGCATGACGAAGTTGATCCAGTCCATCTGCTGGAACGTCTTCATGAAGCTCGTGATCGCCATGCCGACCGACGCGAACCCGAACGCCACGAGCAGAACCGCGGGGATGGCGAGCGCCGCGGTCCAGGCGAGGTTGAGGCCCAGCACCTGCATGACCGTCAGGAAGCCCACCGCGTACACGCCGCCGCGCAGCAGCGCGTAGACGATCTCGCCGAGCGCGACGTCGAGCGGGCCGATCGAGGTCGCCAGCATCGCGTCGTACAGCCGGCCGAAGCGCATCTTGAAGAACACGTTCCACGTGGAGTCGTAGATCGCGCCGTTCATCGCGGACACGGCGAGCAGCCCCGGTGCGATGAACGCGGCGTACGGGACCTCCTTGCCGGTCGACAGGGTCACGTCGCCGATGAACGACCCGAGGCCCCAGCCCATCGCGAGCAGGTAGAAGACGGGCTCGAAGAACCCGGACACGACGATCGCCCAGTTGCTCGATCGCGTGGCCTGCAACGACCGCGCGACGACCGCACGCGCGTTGCCCGCGTACAGGGCGCGGATCCCGGCGCTGGCCGGGGGAGTCACGACGGTGCTCATCCGCGCAGCCTCCCGACGAACACGCGGCGCGCCACGACCCAGCCCGCCGCCGCCATGACCGCGAGCACTGCGAGGTGCGCGGCGATCGGCCAGGCACCGGGACCGGGGCCGTAGGACAGGGTCCGGCCCACCTCGCTCGCGTGCCAGATCGGCGAGACCCAGCCGATCCACTGCAGCCAGCCGGGCAGGGTCGACAGCGGGTAGAACGTGCCGGAGAACAGGAACAGGGGCGTGAACACGAACCGCTGGACCATCGCGAACTGGCCCGTGTCCTCCTTGAGGCTCGCGGAGAACGCCAGGAGCGGCAGGCCGAACGCGAGGCCCGCGAGCAGGCCGACCGGGACGAGCAGCGCCCCGGCCGCGACGTGGCCCACCGCGTCGAACGCGACCATCAGCGCGTAGTACGCGGTCGAGACGAAGGCCATGCGCAGCGTCACCGCGAGCACCAGCCCGGTGCAGATCTGCTGCGGACTTGCGGGGGAGGCGTTCATCGCCCAGAAGATGCGGCGCCACCGGAAGCCGCCCATGACGGTGTAGGTGAACTCCTCGGTCGTCACCGAGACCGCGGCGGTCGCGAGCAGGGCCGGCGCGACGAACCACAGGTAGTCCACCGGCCCGTCGGGTCCGCTCGCGACGGGCACGTCGAGGAAGGCGGCGAGGCCGAGCCCGATGCCCAACAGGTAGATCAGCGGGCTGCCGATGCCGGTCATCACCACGGTCCAGCCGTAGGACCGCATCTGGCGCAGCTGGTGCTCGGCGATGTACCACCAGCCGAACCGGCGCGGGCGCACCGCACCGGCGTGCGCCGCCGCGACCATCGCGGGCGGGCTCGTCGTCGTCCCGGTCACGTCGGCGCTCATTCGATCAGGCTCCGCCCCGTGAGACGCAGGAACACGTCCTCGAGCGACGAGCGGCGCACGAGGCTCGTCGTCGGGTGCAGTCCCGCGTGCGCGACGCGCTCCAGGAGCCGCTCGCCGTCGTCGGTGTAGAGCAGCACGCGGTCGGGCAGCACCTCGATCCGGTCCGCCTGGCCCGCGAGCTGCTCCGCGGCCGACGCGTTGCGGTCCGAGCCGAACCGCAGCTCCACCACCTCACGCGTCGAGTACTGGCGGATCAGCGCCGACGGCGACCCCTCGGCCATGATCCGGCCCTTGTCGACGACGATCAGGCGGTCGCACAGCTGCTCCGCCTCGTCCATGTAGTGCGTGGTGAGCACCAGCGTGGTCCCGCGCTCCTTGAGCCGGAACAGCCGGTCCCACAGCACGTGCCGCGCCTGCGGGTCCAGGCCCGTCGTCGGCTCGTCGAGCATGAGGATGCGCGGCTCGTTGATCAGGGCGCGCGCGATCGTCAGGCGTCGCTTCATGCCGCCCGAGAGGTCGTCGACCTTGGACCTCGCCTTGTCCTCGAGCTGCGCGAAGCCCAGCAGCTCGTCGGCCCGCTGCGCGCACACCGCACGCGGGATGCCGAAGTAGCGGCCGTAGACGATCAGGTTCTCGCGCACGCGCAGCTCGGTGTCGAGGTTGTCCTCCTGCGGCACCACGCCCAGCTGCGAGCGGATCTCCGGGCCGTGCGAGTCCGGGTCCAGGCCCACGACCTGCAGGTCACCGGCCGTGCGCTGCGAGACCGCGCCGACCATGCGCATCGTCGTCGACTTGCCCGCGCCGTTGGGGCCCAGCAGCCCGAACGACTCGCCCGGCGGTACCTCGAAGTCGATCCCGTCGACGGCAGTGAAGTCGCCGAAGCGCTTCGTCAGTCCACGGGCGCTGATCACGGGCTGGCTCACAGCCGCCCACCGTAAACCGCCGCACCCACACGCGACGAACGCATACCCGGACGGGCGACGCCGCCGCGACCACGCACCGGGCAGGGATCACGAAACCTGCTGGTAGCCGAAGGGCCCTGCTCCCGTGACACGAGGGCCGGTAGCGTCCGTCCATGATCCTCGCCGACCTCCAGTCGCGCCTGCGCATCGCGCTGACGAACACGCTCGTCGAGGAGTGGACGCTGTTCACCCCGACGACCGGCACCAGCCGACCGAGCGAACGCACCATCGCGTTCCACCTCGGCTGGTACGTGCGGCAGACGATCGAGCGCACCTGGAACGTCGACAGCGAGTACGACCGCTCCGGGATGATGCTGGAGTCGTCGGTGAAGTTCGGTGCCGACGCCGCGCACGTGCCCAACCTGATCGTCCACCACCGCGGCCTGCTCGGGCCCGAGCACAACCTGCTGCTCGTGCACGTCAGCGCCGACTCCGCGACCGCCGACGAGCCCGGCCCGGGCATCGAGACCGCCCAGGCGCTGCAGCGGCGGTTCGGCTACCGGTACGCGATGCTCCTGGACCTGCGCCTGCACACCGAGGGCCGACGCGCGTCGGTCACGCCCTACTGGCAGTGGGGCACCCTCGAGCACGGCCCGGAGACCCCTGGACCGGTCCCGGTCTACACGCCACGCGTGCTGAGCGAGATCACCGAGCGCGCTCGCCGCGCAGGAGACTGACTAGCCCTCGAGCGGTTCCCAGCCGTGGTCCTCGCACACGGCCAGGAACGCCTCGGCGCCGGCGCCCCGCGCGGCCTCGGGGCTGCCGACGAGCTGCGCCAGCGGCTCGGCGAGCGGGGTGTCGCTGGCATCGGCGAGCGCCTCCTGCGCCGCCGCCACCGCCTGGTCGAAGCGATCGGCGTCCTGCCCGCCGTACGCCCAGACGCTGACCCGGTCGCAGGCCTCGGTCTCGGCACCCGACATCCCCGTCGCACAGGCGGCGAGCACGAGCACCGTCGCCGCGACCGCCACAGCACTCGAGTTCCGCATGACGCGAACGTAGCGCTGCTGAGCGGGTCAGACTCCGAGACGGCCGTCGGCAAGGGTGTAGTACGTGCCGCGCCGCTCGCCGTGCTTCTCAAGCCGACCGGACTCGACGAGCCGCGACAGCAGCCCGAGCACCTGGTTCCGCTCTAGCCCGGTCCTTCCTCGGACCTGCTCATTGGTCACCCGGCCCTTGCTCGCGAGCGTCAGGACGAGGGCTTCGAGCTCATCTCCGGCGAGCTGCAAGCCCGCCGGTGGGCCGAGCTCCTTTGCCAGCGTGTAGGAGGCACCACCGCGCTCACCGCTCTGCTGCAGGTAGCCAAGATTCCGCAGACGCTGGAGCGCGGCCCGGGCGTGCGTGCTGTCGACGCCGAGGAGCTCGCGGACGGACGTGTTGGTCAGAAGCTCACCGCGCGCCGCATGCAGCAGGAGCAGCTTGTCGTGCGCCTTGATCTCGCCACGCCGCTCGACTTCAGCGATCCAGGCACGTTCCTGGGGGGTCACCGTGCTGCCCAGCCTGAGGACGACCCCGACGTGGGCTCCATCCGCGTCGAACTCGGGCGGCTCGAGCAGCGCCGCTTCCATCGTGTCCTGCATGACGTCGACGCCGAGCCCCGCGTCTTCTGCGAGCCGGAACCGGCGCAACGCCTTGATGACATCGATGTTTCGCGCAGCGTTCTGCTGTCGGATGTTCTCGAGCGTGATCGGTTCGGGGAGCCCACCCGGGGACGTGATGACGACGCGATCCGGTCGCAGTTCGACTCGTACGGGCTGCCGCGCGTTCTCGTAGGTGCGGTGGGCCACCGCGTTCGCGACGGCCTCTCGCAGGACCGGTTCTGGGATCCTGGGCAGTTCGTGCCGGTGCAGACCGATCACGACGACGTCGGACCCCAGGTCGTCCATCAGTGCCTGCGTCGTCCGCTCGACCTGGTCGTTCACCGGGCCATCGATGTCGAACCTGCGGTCGTACACCTCTGTCTCGTCGCGGTACCGGAAGATCTCGACGTAGGCCTTACCCAGGATGTCGGCGGGCCGCGGTAGGAGGTACAGGACGCCGGCGACCGTGAGCATCGGCCCATCGGAGGTGCGCTCGACGAACCCCGTCTCAACGAGCCGATCCTCGATGCCGTCGGCCGACCACCCGTACGTGGATCGAAGCCGCTCCAGCAGCTCCGGATCCGCCATCGTCAGGGCGGCCTTGGTCGGGGTCGACTCGTACCTCGTCAACGACCGCGCCGTGACGAACCTCATGAGCTCGTCGCCGATCAGCGCCGTGTTCATGGCCCCGCGCCGCACCAGGATGCGGCCATCGCGCATCTGCGCGAACCCCTCGCGCCGACGATTGACCGCGAGGACCAGCACGCCGCGTTCGCCGACGAGTAGCTCGTGCAGCTCGTAGCGTCCGGGGTTGTGTACCTGAGCTACGGCGCGGTGAGTCTTCGCCTGCTGCTCGCCGTCTGTCGTGATCCCGACGGCGCGACCGCCGTTGTCGACTCCCAGCAGCACGACGCCACCGTCGGTGTTGGAGAAGGCTGTGACTGCCTCTGCCACCTTCTCCGGCGGCACGCCTTGCTTGAACTCGACGAGATCACTCTCTGCTGGGAACCGCTCAGAGAACTCGGACTGCGTCATGACCATCGGGACATCCCGCGGTCCACGTTCATGGAAGGGTGGATATGCCAAACTTCTCTTGCCCCCTAGGTCGCCAGAAGAAGTATGGCATAAGGCGTCTTCGTTGGGACCGACACCACGAGCCACGACGTGTCAGGCACGCGGTCCGACGTCGTCGAGCGCTGCAGGACGACGTCGCCCACCCACGTCGCGAGACGAGGCAGAGGGGGGAGAACGACGGCGAGACGTCCCTCAGGCAGCGTCCCCGCGCATCACGAAGGGCCGCTGACCTGCGTCAGCGGCCCTTCGCATGGTGGAGCCAAGGGGACTCGAACCCCTAACCCCCTGCTTGCAAAGCAGGTGCGCTACCAATTGCGCCATGGCCCCCGGCTCGGCCAGGGGCCGAGGGGTCGGTCACTCGAAGGTGTCGGTGACCTCGGACCACAGGTCCCGCTCATCGCGGTCCTGCGCGACCTTCTGGTACACGACGTAGCCGACGGCGGCCAGGGCCACCAGGAGCAGGAGCTTCTTCATGGGTCCCCCACAGGTCGGGAGTGGGCCTAACAGGACTTGAACCTGTGACCTCTTCCTTATCAGGGAAGCGCTCTAACCGTCTGAGCTATAGGCCCGTGCACGACTGCAGCCGCAGCGCGCCGGACGAGACTACCTCAGCGCGTGCCCGCCGCCCAAACCGGCGCAGCACGCGCTGCCGTCCCGCGTGGTGGAACCGAGGATCACTCGTCCGTCATGGTCACGTGCAGCCCGCCGACGAGCGCCGCGACGATGTTGTAGAGGAACGCGCCGATGGTCGACAGCGCGGTCAGCAGGAAGACGTCGACGACGGCGACGAGGGTCGCGCCCGAGATCACGCGCTTGAACTCGACGTACTGCAGGATGTCGATGTTGCCCTCGGTGCCCGTGACCTGCGTGACCAGGTCGTCGATGTTCGTGAACACGTGCAGGCCGTTGAGCGTGTACCAGACCACGGCGACGGCGACGACGAGCAGGATGCCGAACGCGACGGACAGCAGGAACGACAGCTTCATCACCGACCACGGGTCGATGCGCGAGATCGCGAGCCGCACGCGGCGCGGGCCGCCCGAGGACGTGACGGTCGGGATGCGACCGGTCTGCGGGCGCGCACCGGACGTGCCGGAGCTGGGCTGGGCGGTGGTCGAGGTGCGCAGCGGGACCGACGGCGGGGTGGTGCCGGTCGAGCCCGCGGCGGCCGGGGGCGCCGTGGGGGTGGTCGTCATGGCGGGGTCCTCGTGACGGGGCCGGGTGGCCGTGGAGATCGCGGTGCTCGTGGCTCCGGCCGCCTTCTTGATCCAGGCGGTGGTCTTGTCCACGGCCGCCATGAGCGGCGTGGGCGGGTCGTGCGGGGCGGAGCCCGGCGAACGCTCGCCGGACGTCACCTTCTCCTCGACGGAGGCCGCAGGCCTGCCGGACGACGAGTCTGCGCCCGGCTTGGGTCCCGACGAGCCGGGCTTCGGGCCCGACGAGGAGGCGGGGGAGGTGGCGGACTTCACCGCCGTCTTCTCACCCTGACCGGGTCCACCTGCGTCCCAGCCGGCCGGCGACGTGGCAGTGCGCGCCGACGAGGCGGACTGCTGGGTCGGTCGGTTGCGAGGCGGGATCGAAGGGGGAGCCGGGTCCGTCATGCGTCCTCCGCGGGCGTGTCGGTCGCGCTGTCGGCGCTCGTCTCAGCCGCCGAGCCAGGGCTGGTCTCGACGCTCGGCGCGCCACTGTCGCCGACCACGGTACCGGCATCGTCCGATTCCGGACGCTCGGTGTTGCGCGCGACTGCGATGATCCGGTCACCCGAGTCGGGCTTCGCGAAGATCACACCTTGCGTCGTGCGGCCCGTCGCGTGCACCTCGTCGACCGCGGAACGCACGACCTTGCCGCGCTCCATGATGACCAGCACCTCGTCGTTCTCGTCGACGACGAGCGCGCCCACGAGGTCACCGTTCTGCTCGGGCAGGTTCGCGACCCGGATGCCGTACCCGTTGCGCCCCTGCTGGCGGTAGTTCTCGACCGTCAGCGCGGTGCGCTTGGCGATGCCACCCTCGGTGACCGTGAACAGGAACGCGTCCTCGCGCACGACGTCGGCCGCGAGCAGCTCGTCGTCGCCACGGAACTTCATGCCCGTCACACCGCTGGTCGCGCGGCCCATCGGCCGCAGCTGCTCGTCGTCCGCCGTGAAGCGGATCGACTGCCCCTGACGTGAGACGAGGATCATGTCCTGGTCGGCGTCGACGATCCGCGCCGAGACGAGCTCGTCGGGACGACCCTCGTCGTCCTCGCGCAGGTTGATCGCGATGACACCGCCGGACCGGTTCGAGTCGTAGTCCGCCAGGCGGGTCTTCTTCACGAGACCCCGCTTGGTGGCCAGGACCAGGTACTCGGCCTGCTCGTAGTCGCGCAGCGCGAGCACCTGCGCGATCTTCTCGTCGGGCTGGAACGCCAGGAGGTTCGCGACGTGCTGCCCCTTGGCGTCACGGCCCGCCTCGGGCAGCTCGTACGCCTTCGCGCGGTACACGCGGCCCAGGTTGGTGAAGAACAGCAGCCAGTGGTGCGTCGTCGTGACGAAGAAGTGGTCGACGATGTCGTCCTCGCGCAGCTGCGCACCCTTGACGCCCTTGCCGCCGCGACGCTGCGCCCGGTAGTTGTCCGACCGGGTGCGCTTGGCGTACCCGCCGCGCGTGATCGTGACGACGACCTCCTCCTCGGCGATGAGGTCTTCGACGCTGACCTCGCCGTCGAACGGCAGGATGCGGGTGCGGCGCTCGTCGCCGTACTTCTCGACGATCTCGCCCATCTCGAGCGAGACGATGTCGCGCTGCCGCTGCTCCGAGGCGAGGATCTCGTTGTAGCCCGTGATCTGCGCCTCGAGCTCGGCGTACCGGTCGAGGATCTCCTGGCGCTGCAGCGCGGCCAGGCGGCGCAGCTGCAGGTTGAGGATCGCGTTGGCCTGGACCTCGTCGACGTCGAGCAGCTCCATGAGCCCCGTGCGTGCCTCGTCGGCGTCGGGGGAGCGGCGGATGAGCGCGATGACCGCGTCGAGCGCGTCGAGCGCCTTGAGATAGCCGCGGTAGATGTGGATCTGCTCTTCGGCCTTGCGCAGGCGGTACGCCGTGCGCCGGCGGATGACGTCGATCTGGTGCGTCGTCCAGTGCCGCACGAACGCGTCGATGCTGAGCGTGCGGGGCACGCCGTCGACGAGCGCGAGCATGTTGGCGCCGAACGTGTCCTGCAGCTGCGTGTGCTTGTACAGGTTGTTCAGCACGACCTTGGCGACCGCGTCGCGCTTGAGCACGATCACGAGCCGCTGACCCGTGCGGCCCGACGTCTCGTCGCGGATGTCAGCGATGCCGCCGACCCGGTTCTCGCGGACCAGGTCCGCGATCTTCTTCGCGAGCGCGTCCGGGTTCACCTGGTACGGCAGCTCGGTCACGACGAGGCAGATCCGGCCCTGGATCTCCTCGACCTCGACCACCGCGCGCATCGTGATCGAGCCGCGGCCCGTGCGGTACGCGTCCTCGATGCCCTTGTGACCGAGGATCGTCGCCGCCGTCGGGAAGTCCGGGCCCTTGATGCGCGCCATCAGCGCCTCGAGGAGCTCCTCGTTGCTCGCCTCCGGGTGCTCCAGGTGCCACTGGACGCCCGCGGCGACCTCGCGCAGGTTGTGCGGCGGGATGTTCGTCGCCATGCCGACCGCGATGCCCGCCGAGCCGTTGACCAGCAGGTTCGGGAACCGGCTGGGCAGGACCTGCGGCTCCTGGGTGCGGCCGTCGTAGTTGTCGCCGAAGTCGACCGTGTCCTCGTCGATGTCCCGCACCATCTCCATGGCGAGCGGGGCCATCTTGCACTCGGTGTACCGCGGGGCGGCCGCGGGGTCGTCACCGGGGGAGCCGAAGTTGCCCTGGCCCGCCACGAGCGGGTAGCGCATCGACCAGTCCTGGACCAGGCGCACGAGGGCGTCGTAGATCGCCGTGTCACCGTGCGGGTGGTACTTGCCCATGACGTCGCCGACGACGCGGCTGCACTTCGAGAACTGACGGTCCGGGCGGTAGCCGCCGTCGTACATCGCGTACAGCACGCGACGGTGGACCGGCTTGAGGCCGTCGCGCACGTCGGGCAGCGCACGCCCGACGATGACCGCCATCGCGTAGTCCAGGTACGACCGCTGCATCTCGAGCTGCAGGTCGACCTGGTCGATCCGGCCGTGCTCGATGCCGTCGCCGTTCGGGATGTCGGTCACGTCAGTCCTTCGGTGGTGCGGGAGAAGCGGGGGAGGTCGTGGGCTCGTCGTCGGCTAGATGTCGAGGAACCGGACGTCCTTGGCATTGCGCTGGATGAAGCTGCGACGGGCCTCGACGTCCTCGCCCATCAGCACCGAGAAGATCTCGTCGGCCGCCGCGGCCTCGTCGAGCGTGACCTGCAGGAGCGTGCGGTGCTCGGGCGACATCGTGGTCTCCCACAGCTCCGAGTAGTCCATCTCGCCCAGACCCTTGTAGCGCTGGATCGAGTTCTCCTTGGGCAGGCGCTTGCCGGCGGCCTGGCCCTCGACGATGAACGCGTCCCGCTCGCGGTCCGAGTACACGTAGTCGTGCTCGGCGTTCGACCACTTGATCCGGTACAGCGGCGGCTGCGCCATGTAGACCTTGCCGGTCTTGATGAGCTCGGGCATGTACCGGAACAGGAGCGTCAGCAGCAGCGTGCGGATGTGCTGGCCGTCGACGTCGGCGTCGGCCATGAGGACGATCTTGTGGTACCTGAGCTTGGCGATGTCGAAGTCCTCGCCGATGCCCGTGCCGAACGCCGTGATCAGCGCCTGCACCTCGAGGTTGCTGAGCGCGCGGTCCAGGCGCGCGCGCTCGACGTTGAGGATCTTGCCTCGGATCGGCAGGATCGCCTGCGTGCGCGGGTTGCGCCCACGCACCGCCGAACCGCCGGCCGAGTCGCCCTCGACGATGAAGACCTCGCACTCCTCCGGGCGGTTGGACTGGCAGTCCTTGAGCTTGCCCGGCATGCCGCCCGACTCCAGCAGGCCCTTGCGGCGGGTCGCCTCGCGAGCCTTGCGGGCCGCCATGCGCGCGGCCGACGCCTGGATCGACTTGCGGATCACGTCACGCGCCTCGACCGGGTGCGAGTCGAGCCAGTCGCCGAGCTGGTCGTTGACCACGCGCTGCACGAACGTCTTCGCCTCGGTGTTGCCGAGCTTGGTCTTCGTCTGGCCCTCGAACTGCGGCTCGCCGAGCTTGACCGAGATGACCGCGGTGAGGCCCTCGCGGATGTCGTCACCCGTGAGGTTCTCGTCCTTGTCCTTGAGCAGGTTCTTGTCGCGCGCGTAGCGGTTGATCAGACCGGTCATCGCCGCACGGAAGCCCTCCTCGTGCGTGCCGCCCTCGGTGGTCGAGATCGTGTTGGCGTACGTGTGGACCGACTCGGAGTACGCGGTGGTCCACTGCATCGCGACCTCGACGGAGATCCGGCGCTCGGTGTCCTCCGCCTCGAAGTCGATGACGTCCGGGTGGACCAGGTCCACCTTCTTCGCCGAGTTGAGGTGCTTGACGTAGTCGAGCAGGCCGTCGTCGTACTTGTAGGACACGACGCGCGCGGCCGGCGCGCCGCCCTCGGCCTCGTCGCCCGGCTCGCCCGCGACCTCGTCGCCCGTGCCCAGGTGCTGCGGACGCTCGTCGGTGAGCGTGATCTGCAGGCCCTTGTTGAGGAACGCCATCTGCTGGAACCGGCTGCGCAGCGTCTCGAAGTCGTACTCGACGGTCTCGAAGATCGTGTCGTCGGCCCAGAACGTCTGCTGCGTGCCCGTGGCGTCCGTCGGCTCACCCTGGCGGATGCCCCCGACCGGCTTGCCGCCGTCCTCGAAGTCCATCTCCCACGTGAAGCCGTCGCGCTTGATGACGGACTCCACGCGCTTCGACAGCGCGTTCACCACCGAGACACCCACGCCGTGCAGTCCACCGGAGACCGCGTAGCCGCTGCCGCCGAACTTGCCGCCCGCGTGCAGGATGGTCATGACGACCTCGAGAGTGGGCTTGCCCTCGGTCGGGTGGATCGCGACCGGGATGCCACGGCCGTTGTCGACCACGCGCACGCCGCCGTCGGCGCGCAGCGTCACCTCGATGTGGTCGCAGTAGCCCGCGAGGGCCTCGTCGACGGAGTTGTCCACGACCTCGTAGACCAGGTGGTGCAGACCGCGCTCACCGGTCGAGCCGATGTACATGCCGGGGCGCTTGCGCACCGCCTCCAGGCCTTCGAGGACGGTGATCGCGTCGGCGTCGTAGCTGCCGCCGGACTCGGGCTGGGGGCTGGGCTGCTCGGCCACGGGCGGGGGTACTCCTCAGGATCTGCGAAACGCGCCGGAGGGGCCCGCCCGACTGCGAGGAGGGCAGATCACTCCGTGACGCTGGAGTTCCGGGCACCAAGGCGCCAGGAATGACCCTAGAAGTCTACCCGTACGGTGCGGCTGACCCCTCTGAAACACCGCGTCGCGGCGGACGGGTTCGGTGAAGGTCTCGCCTACCCGTACGTGTCGCGCACCCCGCGGCCCTTGACGCTGCGCGGCCCACGTCCGAATCCGGGTCCGCCGGGGCCCTGCACCTCGATCTGGACGACGACTCCTTCACCCAGCTCGTCGGCCAGGGTCCGCAGCATCGTCGGGACCGTCCACGTGAGGTTCGTCGCCCACGCGGTCGACTCCGCGCGCATCGTCAGCACGCCCGCGTCGAACGACACGTACTGCGTGTGCGACGCGATCTCCGCACCGAACAGCTCGGCCCACCGGGCCTGGATGGTCCCCGCCGTCACGCCGGGGGACCACGCGAGCTGCCCGACGAGCGCGTCGAGCGCCTCGCCGACCGTGCGCGGGTCCCGCCCGCCCGGCCGCGCGTCGCCGAGCTGGACCTCGCGCCGCGCGCCGCGGGGAGCGTCGCCCGGCCGGAGCCCTCGTCGGCGCGCGCTCTCCTTGGCGCGCCCCAGCGCCGCGGCCGCGACCTGACGCTCGGGCAGCAGCTCGACGAGGTCGCGCAGCACGTGAGTGCCGCTCGGCTGGTCCCGCTGGTCCCCGGCCGGGTTCCCGCGCGGGTGAGAGCGCTGGTCAGAGGACACGCGAGACCTCGCCGCCCATGACGTCGACGCGAGCGCCGGCGAGCGGCTCGGGGACGTCCGCGGCCACCGCCGCCGTGATGAGCACCTGGCGCGCGGGCGCGACGAGCTCGGCGAGACGCTCGCGGCGGCGCGCGTCGAGCTCGGCGAACACGTCGTCCAGGATCAGCACGGGCTCGTCGTCGGGATCACCCTGCGGACCGCCGGCCGCCAGGACCCGCCACGACGCGAGGCGCAGCGCGAGCGCGAAGGACCACGACTCGCCATGGCTCGCGTACCCCTTGGCGGGCAGGTCCGCGAGCGTGAGCACCAGGTCGTCACGGTGTGGCCCGACGAGGCACACGCCGCGCTCGATCTCCTTGGGCCGCAGACGACCCATCGCCTCCAGGAGCTGGGCCTCGACCAGGTCGACCCCGGCCTCGTCGTCGGCCATGAGCCCGTCCGGCGCGTCTTGCAGAGCACCCTCGAGGGACGCGCGGTACGTGATGCGGGCGTCGCCCTGACCCGCGCTGACCTGCTCGTACGCCGCCTCGACGTGCGGCGAGAGCGCGCGGACGAGCGCGCGACGCTCGACGACGAGACGCGCCCCGAGCTGCGCGAGCTTGCCGTCCCACACGTCCAGCGTGCGCAGGTCCGCACCCTGACGCGCCCGGCTCGCCGCACCCGCGGACTTCAGCAGCGCCGACCGCTGCCGCAGCACGCGCTCGTAGTCGCTCACGGTCGACGCCATGCGCGGCGTGAGCTGCACCAGCAGCGCGTCGAGGAACCGCCGGCGGCCGTCCGGGTCCCCCTTGACGAGCGCGAGGTCCTCCGGGGCGAACAGCACGGTGTGGAGCAGGCCGAGGACGTCGCGCGCCCGGACCGGGCTGCCCCCGTTGACCCGTGCGCGGTTCGCCTTGCCCGCGGTGATCTCGACCTCGACGACCGACGCGCGCGGCCGGCCCGGCTCGAGCTCGCGCACCACCTTCGCTCCCACCACCGCCCGCTGGCAGCCCGCCCGGATCAGCGCCGCGTCGGTGGGGACGCGGTGGCTCGACAGCGTCGCGACGTACCCGATCGCCTCGACGAGGTTCGTCTTGCCCTGCCCGTTGGGACCGACGAGCGCCGTGATACCCGGCTCGAGCTCGAGCTCGGCGTGCGGGTAGGAACGGAAGTCCGTGAGGTGCAGGTGGGCGACGTACATCGTCTCTCGTCGGAGGTCTCGGTAACCGTCAGGCGGGGTGCTCGTCAGGCGGGCGGGGGAGCGCTCGGCGCGCTGCCCGCGGGCTTGACCGCGTGCCCACCGAACTGCTGCCGGAGCGCCGCGACGGCCTTCATCGCGGGGGACTCACCCTGCCGCGACGCGAAGCGGGCGAACAGCGCGGCCGAGATGACGGGCGCCGGGACGGCCAGGTCGATCGCTTCGTCTACCGTCCACCGGCCCTCGCCCGAGTCCTCGACCCAGTCGTCGATCGCCGCGAGTCCCGGGTCCTGCTCGAGCGCCCGCACCAGCAGCTCCAGCAGCCAGGACCGCACGACCGTCCCGTTGGTCCACGCACGCATGGTGCCGTGCACATCCGTGACCAGGTCCTTCGCGGCGAGGAGCTCGTAACCCTCGGCGTAGGCCTGCATGAGCCCGTACTCGATGCCGTTGTGCACCATCTTCGCGTAGTGCCCCGCGCCGACCGTGCCCGCGTGCACGAAGCCCTCCGCGCGGTCACCCGGCGGACGCAGCGCGTCGAACACCGGAAGGACACGCTCGACGAGGTCCGCGTCACCGCCGACCATGAGGCCGTACCCGTTCTCCAGCCCCCACACACCACCCGAGACGCCGGCGTCGAGGAACCCGACGCCCTTGGTGCGCAGCAGCGCCGCGTGCGGCTCGTCGTCCTGGTAGTACGAGTTGCCGCCGTCGATCACGATGTCACCGGCCGAGAGCAGGTCCGCGAGCTGCGTGATCACACCGTCCGTGATGCTCCCCGACGGGACCATGACCCACACGATGCGGTCACCCGCGGGCAGGGCGTCGACCATCGCCTCGAGCGAGTCGACATCCGTGACGTCGGCGTTGCGGTCGTACCCGACCACCTCGATGCCCGAGCGCCGGATGCGCTCACGCATGTTGGCGCCCATCTTGCCGAGACCGACGAGACCGATCTTCATGACGACCGTCCTTCCCTCGCTGCTGAGGCGGTGCCCCGCCGGCTCCGTGCTCTCACTGTGCCCGCCGACACCGGCTCACGCACCACGCGGCCGACGACGCGCTCCGGGTGCCGATCGGGCCGCACCGCTGGAGGCGCCGTCGACGCAGGTCAGCTCGCGAAGCGAATCGGGACCAACAGGTAGCGGTACGTCTTGTCGTCCTCGCTCTCGACCGAGCCCTGGCCCGTGAACTCGACCGGCTTGTTCGGGTGCGTGAACGACAGCCGCACGAAAGGCGTGTCCAGCGCTCCCAGCCCGTCGAGCAGGAACTGCGGATTGAACGCGACCGAGATCTCGTCGCCCTCGAGGGTCGCCTCGAGCGCCTCGGACGCCTGCGCGTCGTCACCCTGGCCGGCGTCGAGCACCACCTGACCGTCCGCGAAGCTCAGCCGGATCGGGGTGTTCCGCTCGGCGACGAGCGCCACGCGCTTGGCGGCCTCGGCGAGCTGCGTGGTGCCCACGATCGCGTGGATCGGCGTCTCGTCAGGGAACAGGCGGCGGACCGCGGGGTAGTCGCCGTCGACGAGCAGGCTCGTGGACTGGCGGCCGGCGGCCTCGAATCCGATGAGGTCGACGCCGGCCCCGGTGGACAGGCTCACCGACACCGCGCCGGCGCTGCCGAGCGACTTGGCCGCGTCGGAGAGCGTGCGGGCACGCACCAGCGCGACGGTCGAGATGTCCGGCGACGCCGGGGTCCACGTGAGCTCGCGCAGCGCGAGGCGGTACCGGTCGGTCGCCAGGAGCGTGACCTTCTCGCCCTCGATCTCCACGCGCACGCCCGTGAGCAGGGGGAGCGTGTCGTCGCGGCTCGCCGCGACCGAGACCTGCGCGACCGCGTGGGTCAGCGCGTCGCCGTCGACCGTGCCGGTGACCGGCGGCATCACCGGGAGGTTCGGGTAGTCCTCGACCGGCATGGTGAGCAGCGTGAACCGGCTCGCGCCGCAGGTGACGACGACCTTCGTGCCGTCGAGCGTGACGTCCACGGGCTTGTCGGGCAGCGCGCGGGAGATCTCGGCCAGGAGCCTGCCGGAGACGAGGACCGTCCCGGCCTCGCTCACGTCGGCAGGGATCTGCGACCGCGCGGAGACCTCGTAGTCGAAGCTCGAGAGCTGGATGACACCGCTCGAGTCGGCCTCGATGCGCACACCTGCCAGGACCGGCACCGGGGGACGGGTCGGCAGGCTGCGAGCCGTCCAGGTGACGGCCTCGGCGAGAACGTCGCGCTCGACCCGGAACCTCATGGACCACTACCTCTCGTCGAACTTCGTCGTACGTGCGCGACGAGCGTCTGCTCGGCCGGTGATTCGTCCGTGGGCAGGCGCCGTCACGCGAACACTACGCGAGAGGTCCCACACCCGGAGTCGGTGGAGACCTGGTGATTCGAGGACGGGTTGCGGACGCCTCCCGGCTCGTCGAGCTCGAGGCATCGAAGGTGTGTGGATTCCCATGACAAGAAGTTGTCGTCGTCGTCATCGCGTCTGTGCACTGTGTGGACAGAGCGGCGTCCGTGCAGGTCGGGCCGGGGATCGTCGTGTGCATGCAGCATGTGGACCGCCGGGGCGGACCGGTGCATGACGGGGGACGGCCAGATTCCTGTCGTTCGCCGTCCACCGGCGCGACATCCTGCGTCCACATCACACGTCCCGTCGTCCACCGTCGTCCACAGGTCTGTGCACAGGTGTGTGTATTCGTCCCATGCATGTCTCGACCTGGGGATGAAGGTGCCCCCTGGAGCGTCCCGGTCTGTCCGGTTCTGTGGCGAAACGGTGCGCGCCCAGATGCCCCGGTCTGTCCGGATCGACGTCACTGCAGGTCAGCGGCAGATGCGCGGCCACGCAGGGCGTCGGATTGGCAATCGGGTGACGCGATTCACATGATCCCCAGGGTGTGACCTGCGGTTGTGGAAAAACCTGGGGAGAACTCCACAAGGGCTCCAGGCTGCGTCAGCCGCGGTTCTGCTGCTTGATCCGGTTCGTGAGCTCGGTGACCTGGTTGTAGATCGAGCGACGTTCGGCCATGAGCTCACGGATCTTGCGGTTCGCGTGCATGACGGTGGTGTGGTCACGGCCGCCGAACGCCTGCCCGATCTTGGGCAGCGACAGGTCCGTGAGCTCACGGCACAGGTACATCGCGATCTGCCGAGCCGTCACCAGGACGCGGGACCGGGAGGAGCCGCACAGGTCGTCGATCGTCAGTCCGAAGTACGCGGCGGTCTGCCCGATCACCTGCGTCGAGGTGATCTCCGTGGTCTGGTCGTCGGTGATGAGGTCCTTGAGGACGATCTCGGCGAGCGACAGGTCGACCTGCTGGCGGTTGAGGCTCGCGAACGCCGTGACCCGGATCAGCGCACCCTCGAGCTCGCGGATGTTCGTCGAGATCTTGGACGCGATGTACTCCAGGACGTCCGGCGGCGCCTGCATGTTGTCGCCGCCGGCCTTCTTGCGCAGGATCGCGATGCGGGTCTCGAGGTCCGGCGGCTGGACGTCGGTGATGAGGCCCCACTCGAAGCGCGAGCGCATGCGGTCCTCGAAGCCGTTGAGCTGTTTCGGGGGCAGGTCGGACGTGATCACGACCTGCTTGTTGGCGTTGTGCAGGGTGTTGAACGTGTGGAAGAACTCCTCCATCGTCTGTTCCTTGCCCTGCAGGAACTGGATGTCGTCGATGAGGAGCACGTCGACCTCGCGGTAGCGGCGCTGGAACGCACCGGCCTTGCCCTCGGAGATCGAGTTGATGAAGTCGTTCGTAAACTCCTCGGAGTTCACGTAGCGCACGCGCACGCTCGGGTACAGGTTCTGCGCGTAGTGACCGATCGCGTGCAGCAGGTGCGTCTTGCCCAGGCCCGAGTCGCCGTAGATGAACAGCGGGTTGTACGCCTTGGCCGGCGCCTCGGCGACAGCGACCGCCGCGGCGTGGGCGAACCGGTTCGACGAGCCGATGACGAACGTCTCGAAGAGGTAGTTCGGGTTGAGCCGCGCCGGCTCGGCCTGCTGCCGACGCGCGTTCGGCAGGTGGTGGCCGCCGTTGCGGACGCCGTTCGGCTCAGGCCGGCGCACGTCGGGCTCGTGCGCGGACCGGTCCGGCTCGTCGCGGTGGGTGACGTGCTCGTCGTCGTCGCCATCCGCGGCCGACGGCTGGATCGTGGGCGCCGTCGTCATCGCACGCACCGCGGGGGGCGCGTCGTCGACGAGGTGCGGGTCGACGGTGATCGCGAACCGACCGTCACGACCCAGCGCGTCGTTGAGCGCGTCGGTGACCTCGGTGCGGACCTTCGTCTCGAGGTACTCCTTGGTGTACTCGTTGCCCACAGCAAGGATCAGTGTGCCGTCGAGGAGGCCCAGCGGCTGGGCGAGCCGGACGAACGCCAGCTGTCGCTGCGTGATGTCCGGGCTGGACTCGAGCGAGTTCACGACGTGATCCCAGACTCGAGTGAGCTCTTCGTCCTGTGCCACGTCCTACCTCGGGTCGTCTTGTCCGTTCGACGTGCGAGTCTCGCACGGAGCCTCTTCGTCCACACACTTGTCCACACCTGTGAGCCGGGCTCGGCGGCCTGTTCGCGGCCGCACAGATGTCGATCACGACGCGGCTCGTCGTCGAGTCGCGAGATCCGGCGCGCAGGGCGTGCGTGCGTCGCCATCCACAGGAGACGACGAGGCACGATGCTAGTGTCCACAGGGGCTCGCAGTCAGGGCCCGATGGGGTGACGAATGACTCGTCGCGCCTGGTCGGCCCGCGGTGGGGGGCTCTGACCAGGGCGTCGACCTTGCCGGGCCGGTGACGAGCCGCTCCGGACCGCCGGACGAGGCGCACGCGGGGCTCTGGTCGCATTTGACCGGCCCGCCGCCCACGGCGTACCGTTGCCCAGCCCTTTGATGGCTCCTGTCGGCGCGCCCAGACGCCGCACGCACCGCAGGTGCGTGTCCGCGAGGAGCAGTCGAGCCGGGGCAGAAGACCAGGTCGCGCGTGCCGCGCGCCCATCCGATGGACCAAGTGGGAGAACTCTCGTGAGCAAGCGCACGTTCCAGCCGAACAACCGGCGCCGGGCCAAGACGCACGGCTTCCGTCTGCGCATGCGGACCCGCGCGGGCCGCGCGATCCTCGCCGCTCGTCGGCGCAAGGGTCGCTCCGAGCTCTCGGCCTGACCCAGCGTCGGTGCTGCCCGCTGCGCACCGGATGCGTCGTTCCGCCGACTTCGAGACGGCGGTACGTCGCGGTGCGCGCGGCGGACGGGGGACGTTGGTGGTACACCTGACGAGTCGAACCGACCCCGGGCCTGATGGCCCGGTGGTCGGTTTCGTCGTGTCCAAGGGTGTCGGCAACGCCGTGGTGCGCAACCGCGTGAAGCGGCGGCTGCGCGCCCTCGTCGCGACGCGTCTGCACGAGCTGCCGGCGACGTCGGCGATCGTCGTCCGTGCGCAGCCTGCGGCGGCGACCGCGTCGTACCCGACCCTGGGTGCCGACCTCGACGGTGCGCTGCGCACCGCGGTCCGACGAGCGGAGGGCACACGATGAGCTCGATCGCTCGCGTCGCGCAGTTCGTCGTGCGCCTGCCGGGGAAGGCTCTGCTCGGTCTGCTCTGGGTCTACCAGCACACGATCTCGCCGCTGACCCCACCCACGTGCCGCTACTACCCCTCCTGCTCGCAGTACGCGGTCGTGGCGATCCGTCGCCACGGCGCCCTGCGCGGGACCTGGCTCGCCGGCCGCCGGCTGCTGCGATGCCACCCATGGACGCCCGGTGGCGTGGACGACGTGCCGCCCGCACGTTCGCCCCGCCGACACGACGTGGCGCACAGCGCCCACTGATACCCCGACAGGAGCTCTGCCCACATGGGTTGGTTCGACGGTCTGCTGCAGCCGATCATGGTCGCTGTCGCCTGGATCATGGTCCAGTTCCACTCGCTGCTCACGAGCATCGGCCTCGAGGCCGATGGCGGACTCGCGTGGACGCTGTCCATCGTCGGGCTCGTGATCGTCATCCGGATCCTGCTGATCCCGCTGTTCGTCAAGCAGATCAAGGCGTCACGCGGCATGCAGCTGCTGCAGCCCGAGATGCAGGCGATCCAGAAGAAGTACAAGGGGAAGTCGGACCCCGCGTCCCGCGAGGCGATGAGCCGCGAGACGATGGAGCTCTACCGCAAGCACGGGACCAACCCGTTCGCGTCCTGCATGCCGATCCTGCTGCAGTCGCCCATCTTCTTCGCCCTGTTCCGGGTGCTCAACTCGCTCAAGCCGCTGTCCGAGGGCACCTACGCGCGGGGCGACCACATCGGCCCGATGACCGCTGATCTCGCCGGGTCCGCCGAGTCGGCCACCGTCTTCGGCGCGCCCCTGTCGGGCACGTTCATGCAGGCCAACGGCGACATCCACATCCAGATCGTCACGATCATGCTCATCGTCGCGATGTCCGCGACCACGTTCTTCACGCAGCGCCAGCTGACGCGCAAGAACATGCCGCCCGCAGCGCTCACCGGTCCGATGGCTCAGCAGCAGAAGGTGCTGCTGTACGTGCTCCCGCTGATCTTCGCGTTCTCGGGCGTCAACTTCCCGATCGGTGTCCTCATCTACTGGACGACGACGAACCTGTGGTCGATGGGTCAGCAGTTCTACACGATCCGTCGTATGCCGGCGCCGGGCTCTGAGGCCGAGCGCCTGATGATCGAGCGTCGCGCTCGCCGCGGCAAGGCCGTCCCGGTGATCGAGGCCCCGTCGACCGTCGTCGACGAGAAGCCCCGTGGCCAGCGTCAGCAGCCGAAGCGCAAGGACCGCCAGAAGCCCCCCGTGGCCGGTGCGAAGGCGCCCGGCGCAGCCGCCGCGGCGCAGGCGTCCCCGACGTCCGACGCCCCCGTCGAGGACGCTCCGGTGACGGACGCTGCGGTGACGGACGCTCCCACGAAGGCTGCTCCCACCAAGCGTGCGCCTGCGAAGGGTGCTTCCGCGAAGGGCTCGGGCCCGGGTGCGTCTTCCGGTGGGAGCCAGCCCAAGAAGCCAGGCCAGGGTGGCAAGAAGCCCCGCCCCAAGAACTGAACGCCGCTCCGCGGCCCAGCCACGTCGAACGGAGACAGCATGACCACCCAGCCTGACGCCGAGACCCCGACCACCCGCCTCGAGGAGGAGGGCGAGATCGCGGCCGACTACCTCGAGGAGCTCCTCGACATCGCTGACCTGGACGGTGACATCGACATCGACGTCGACCACGGCCGCGCCGCAGTCGAGATCGTGTCGGAGGACCCGTCCGATCGCTCGCTGCGCCGGCTCGCCGGACGCGACGGTGAGGTGCTCGACGCCCTGCAGGAGCTCACCCGACTCGCCGTCCAGGCGAAGACGGGAGAGCGGAGCCGCCTCATGCTCGACGTCGCGGGCTACCGTGCCGCGCGCCGCGAGACGCTCACGGGCGTGGCGAACGACGCTGTCGCTCGCGTGAAGGAGACCGGCGCTCCCGTGTCGCTTGAGCCGATGAACCCGTTCGAGCGGAAGGTCGTGCACGACGCGGTCGCCGCCGCGGGCTTTGTGAGCGACTCCGAGGGTGTGGAGCCGCACCGCTACGTGGTGGTTCGCCAGCCCTGACGCTCGTCGCTGCTCGTCTCGAGGGTGGTCCTCCCGCTGGGGAGGGCCACCCTCGGTCGTCTCACGCCGAGGCGGCGTCGCCGAGGGGCGAGACAGCGTGGTGGCGATTGCGTGCGACGGACCCGCTGTCGCGCGTGCGTGTCGCTGGAGCCCGCGCCGTCTCGTTTCACGTGGAACACGACCGGTTCTGGCGCGGTGCGTGGTCACGACGTCTCGGCGACACCGGCGCAGGGACCTGACCCGCCCAGCGCCGCGGGGGGGGGGGGGG
>NZ_BJLQ01000040.1 GCF_006538725.1 Cellulomonas gelida | reverse complement strand
GAGGGACGTTCGTCCCTCGCACGGGCGTGAGGCTGCCCACACGATCGGAGCGGGTGTGCGTGACGTCCCCGGGTCACGAGGTCCGTCCCCGAGCGGTCTCGCGCGCCCGTGTGCGCCCGCGTGCAAGCCTCTGACCTGCGACGACGTGCGTCCGAGTGATACCATCGGCCGGTCGGCGCGTCCGATTGGCGTGCTAAGATAGGCCCCCTGCGAAAGGGGACACCTGCAGATGACTTTCACGGTTGGGGAGACTGTTGTCTACCCGCACCACGGTGCAGCGCTGATCGAAGAGATCAAGACCCGGACCATCCGCGGCGAGGACAAGATCTACCTCAAGCTCAAGGTCGCCCAGGGCGACCTGACCATCGAGGTCCCTGCGGAGAACGTCGACCTGGTGGGTGTTCGTGACGTGGTCGGCCAGGAGGGCCTCGACCGCGTCTTCGAGGTGCTTCGCGCCCCGTACACGGAAGAGCCCACCAACTGGTCGCGCCGGTACAAGGCCAACCTCGAGAAGCTCGCCTCGGGCGACGTGATTCGCGTGGCCGAGGTCGTGCGCGACCTCTCCCGGCGTGATGCGGACCGCGGCCTGTCCGCGGGCGAGAAGCGCATGCTGGCCAAGGCTCGCCAGATCCTCGTCTCGGAGCTCGCGCTCGCGGAGCACACCGAGGAGGAGAAGGCCGAGGCCATCCTCGACGAGGTTCTCGCCTCCTGACGCCTCCCGGCGTCGTGGTGGCGTACGGGTGGTGGATGTGTCCGACCTGACGACGGCCGGCGCGTGAGCGTCGTCGCCGTCCTGACCGCTGCGGGCAGCGGGTCCAGGCTCGGCCATGCGCTGCCGAAGGCTCTCGTCCCTCTCCGGGGCGAGGCGCTCGTCGTGCACGCCGCTCGTCGTCTCCTGGACGCGAGCGGCGCGCACGGACCGTTGCTCGACGAGATCGTGGTGACCGCACCGGCGGAGCACCTCGACGCGTTCGTCGTCGCGCTCGCCGCGACACCGACCGAGGGCCCTGGGACGCCGTCCCCGGGTCCTCGTGTGCGTGTGGTCGCGGGCGGTGCGACGCGGCAGGCGTCGGTCGCGGCCGGGCTCGCGGCACTCGGTGCGCACCTCGACGCCGGCACGACGGTCCTGGTGCACGACGCCGCGCGGCCGTTCGCGCCCGCCGAGCTCGTCGCGCGCGTCGTGGCCGCCGTCGCGGCGGGGCACGAGGCGGTGGTGCCGGGGCTTCCCGTGACGGACACGGTCAAGCGCGTCGGGCCGGCCGACGCGGGGGGAGCCGAGCCGGTGCGCGCGACGGTCGAGCGCGCGGACCTACGGGCGGTGCAGACGCCGCAGGGCTTCACGCTGGGGCTGCTGCGGCGCGCGCACGACGAGGCCGCGCGGCACGCGCACGACGAGTCCCTCGCCGCGACCGACGACGCCGGCCTCGTCGAACGGCTCGGCCACGCCGTCTGGGTGGTGGCCGGCGACGAGCGCGCCGCCAAGATCACGACCGCACGTGACCTGCGGGTCGCCGAGCTCCTGGGGGACGCATGACGCACGAGGCTCCCGTCCCGTCGAGGCCCGCGTACCCGCTGCCGCGCACGGGCGTCGGCGTGGACGTGCACGCGTACGACGAGGACCCCGCGCCCGACGCGGTGCTGCACCTGGCGGGGCTCGCGTGGCCCGGGGAGCGGCCGCTCGCGGGCCACTCCGACGCCGACGTCGCCGCGCACGCCGCAGCCGACGCCCTGCTCTCGGCGGCCGGCCTGGGCGACCTGGGCTCCAACTTCGGCACTGCCGAGCCGCAGTGGGCCGGTGCCGCGGGTGCGACGCTGCTCGCCGAGGCGGCGCGGCGCGTGCGGGCCGCGGGCTTCGAGATCGGGAACGTCGCGGTGCAGGTCGTCGGGAACCGGCCGCGCGTGGGTCAGCGGCGGGCCGAGGCCGAGGCCGTGCTCTCGTCGGCGGCCGGTGGGCCGGTGACGATCTCGGCGACGACGTCGGACGGGCTCGGGCTGACCGGGCGGGGCGAGGGCGTGGCGGCGATCGCCACGGCGCTCGTCGTGCCGGTGACCCCCGTGCCCGACGCGAGCGGCACGACGGGCTGAGGCCGCCGCCGCGCGGTGCTGCCCAGCAGGACGCCCGCGACCACGAGCGCACCCCAGCCGAGCTCCGCGAGCGACGTGCGCTCGCGCAGGATCAGCCACGACGAGCCGATGCCGACCACCGGCACGAGCATCGAGAACGGCGCGACGACGCCCGCGGGGTACCGGGACATGAGCGACGTCCACAGGCCCGAGCCCGCGAGCGTCCCGACCAGGACGGTGAACGCGAGCGCGCCGAGCGCGGTCCAGCCCGTCGGCGTGGCCAGGCCGGTGAACGACGCGCGGATGCGCGCGGGGCCCTCGAGCGTCAGCGAGAGCGCGAGCAGCGGGAGCGGCGGTATCACCGACATCCACAGCATGAGGCGCAGCGGCTCACCCGGTGCGGCCTGCATCGCGCGCCGGTTGCCGAGGTTGCCCATCGCCCAGCCCAGGCCGCCGCACAGCGTGAGCAGCACCGGGACGAGCGTGGCGCCACCGTTCAGCCCGGCCCGGTGCACGGCGATCCCCGCGAGCCCGACGACCGCGACGAGCACGCCGAGCGCCTGGCGCCCGGACACGTGCTCGCGCAGCAGCGCGGCGGCGAGGACCACCGTGAACGGCGCCGACGACTGCAGGACGAGCGAGGCCAGGCCCGTCGGCATCCCGGAGTCGATGGCCGAGTAGAGGAACACGAACTGCAGCACGCCGAAGCCCGCGCCGTAGAGCAGCACCCAGCGCCACGGCGCGCTCGGGCGCGGCACGAGCAGGAGCGTGGGGACCGCGAGGAGCGAGAAGCGCAGGGCCACCGCGAGGAACGGCGGGAACTGCTCGAGCGTCAGGTGGATCGCCGGGAAGTTCAGGCCCCAGGTCACGGCGACGACGACGGCGAGGAGACGGTCGCGCAGGGTCATGGCCACGAGCGTGCGGCAGGCTGATCATTCACGACAAGCGCATTGTCGTGAACGGACGTTGTAGCGTTGCTGCATGGATGCACGCGCCCTGCAGACGCTGCGCGCCGTGGGCACGCAGGGCGGCGTGACCGCGGCGGCGCGCGTGCTGCACCTGACGCCCTCGGCGGTCTCGCAGCAGGTGCACCAGCTGGAGCGGGCCGTGGGCGTGCCGCTCACCGAGCGCGTGGGCCGCGGCGTGCGCCTCACCGCCGCGGGAACGGCGCTCAGCGAGGCGGCGGTGGACGTCGCGGTCGCGCTCGAGCGTGCCGGGGCCGCGGTCGACCGGCTTCGTGAGCGACCCGGCGGGACCGTGCGCGTGAGCGCGTTCGCGAGCGGTGCGCAGCTGCTGCTCCCGGGTCTCCTGGAGCGCGTGCGCGCGCTGCCCGACGTGCGCGTGGAGTGCTCTGACGACGACGTCCCGCAGGCGCAGTTCGTCGCCCTGACGGACGAGATCGACGTCGTCGTGGCGCACCGGCCCGACGGGTCTCCGGGCTGGGGCGGCGGGGTGGTGGTGCGGCACCTGCTGCGTGAGCCGCTCGACGTCGCGCTCGCCCCCGACCACCCCCTCGCCGCTCGCCGCAGCGACGGGCCCAGCAACGAGCACGACGACGAGTACAGCAACGCGCACGGCATCGAGCCGCGGGACCTGGTGGACGAGGACTGGGTGGCGGTGCGTGCGGGGTTCCCCGTGGCCCACGTGCTCGCCGCGATCGGCGCGCGGGCCGGGGCCGAGCCGCGGGTCCGGCACCGGATCAACGACTTCCACGTGGCGGCCGCGCTGGTCGGCGCCGGCCACGGCATCTCGCTGCTGCCGCGCTACACCTTCGGGGCGGACCCGCGCGTGCGGCTCCTCCCGCTCGCCGGGGTGCGCGCGGGACGGCTCGTCGAGGCGTTGGTGCGCCGGGACAAGGCCGAGCGGCTCGTCGTGCAGCGCGTGCTGGCCGAGCTCGAGGCGCTCGCGGCGCAGATCACCACTCCCGCGCGCCCGGCACCGGCCGAGGGGTGAGCGCTCAGGGCAGCAGGACGAGCTTGCCGCGGGCGTGGCCCGTCCGGCTGTCGGCGTGGGCCTGCGCGACGTCCTCGAGCGGGTAGGTGCGCGCGACGTGGACGTCGAGCGTCCCGTCGCCCGCGAGCTCGACGAGCTGCGCGCGGGCCGCGTCGCGCACCGCGGTGCCCGGGTCGGCCCCCGGGCCGCCACCGAGCGCCTGGATGCCGAGCTCGCCCGCGCGCCGGAAGCCCGCGATCGTCGCGATCCGTGAGCGGTCGGTGACCAGCGCGACGGAGGTGTCGAGCGCCTCGTCGGAGCCGACCGTGTCGATCGCGACCGTCACGGGTGCGCCCAGCTCGGACGCGGCGGCCTCGACGCGCTCGAGCAGGCCCTCGCCGTACGCGACGGGGACGGCGCCCAGCGTGCGCAGGTCGTCGTGCGTGTCGGGCGACGCGGTCGCGATCACGCGCGCGCCGCGGAGCTCGGCGAGCTGGACCACCATGCGGCCGACGGAGCCGGACCCGCCGTGCACGAGGACGACGTCCTGCGGCCCGGTGCGCGTCGCGGTCAGGGTGTGCACCGCGGTGGTCCCGGCGACCAGCAGACCGGCGGCCTGCGGCCAGCCGAGCTCGGCGGGCTTGCGAACGGTCGCCTGCTCGGGGACGACGAGCCTGCGCGCGTACCCGCCGCGCACCGGCCACGCCACGACCTCGTCGCCCACCGCGAGCCAGCGCACGTTGGGGCCGACGGCCGTCACGACCCCGGCGACCTCGATGCCCAGTCGCAGGGGCAGGCGTTGCGGGTCCGCGCCAGGCCCGCCCGCGTACATCTTCCAGTCGATCGGGTTGACGGCGGCGGCCCGGACGTCGAGGAGGACCTCCCCGGGCCCCGGCTCGCCGGGGTCCACGTCGATCACGCGCAGGGAGTCGGGTCCGCCGTAGGAGATCGCCACGACGGCGGTGCTGGTGTGCGACACGCCGATCAGAGTGCACCCGTGGGCCGTGCACGGCCAGGGCCGTTCCGCGGTGGGCGCGCTGAAACGGTTCTCATCACCCTCACGGGTGACACGTGTCAGGGGCGTGGGCCGAAGACGCGCGTGAGGTAGTCGTTGTCGAACACGCCCGTCGGGTCGGCCTGGGCGCGGACGCGCTGCGCGTCGGCGAACCGTGGGTACAGCTCGGCGAGGCGGGACGCGTCGAGCCCGTGTAGCTTGCCCCAGTGCGGGCGTCCGGCGTGCTCGGCGACGATCCGCTCGACGGCGGCGAAGTAGCGCTCGTGCGGCAGCCGCCAGTACTGGTGCACGGCCACGTACGCGGTGTCGCGGCCGTGCGCGGTCGAGAGCCACAGGTCGTCGGCTGCCGCGAACCGGATCTCGGCCGGGAACGGCAGGCGCTCGCCCGACGACTCGATCCACCGGTCGATCTCCGCGAGCACGTCGAGCAGGGCCTCGCGCGGGACGGCGTACTCCATCTCGCGGAACCGCACGCGCCGCGGCGAGGCGAACACCTCCGGCGACCGCGCGACGTAGCTGCGGGCGGACAGGCTGCGCGCGGCGATCGCGTTGACGCGGCGCGTGACCCGGGGAACCGCGGTGACCAGGCGGTTGGTCGCCTCGAACACGGTGTTGGACAGCAGCTCGTCGTCCACCCAGCGCCGCAGGGGGTTCAGGCCGGCGCCCGCCTCGACCCGGTTGTTGCGCTTGGTCAGCGCGCGGCGCGTGTGGGGGAACCAGTAGAACTCGAAGTGGTCGTTGCCCTCGACGAGCCCGTCCGGGCCGTCGAGCTGCTCGAGCACCGCGTCGAGCGGCCACGGCTCCTCGACGGCCTCGAGCAGGAACGCGGGGACGGCCTCGAGCGTGACCGCCGCGAGCACGCCCGCGCTGCCCAGGCCGAGGCGCGCGAGCTCGAACAGCTCGGGCTCCTGCGTGGGCGATGTCTCGACGACCTCGCCGGACGCGGTCACCAGGCGGGCCCCGACGACCTGCGTCGCCAGGCCGCCGAGCCGCGCGCCCGTACCGTGCGTGCCCGTGGAGATCGCACCCGCGATCGACTGCCGGTCGATGTCGCCCAGGTTGCGCAGCGCGAGACCGAGGGCGGCGAGCACGCCGTTGAGCGCGGCCAGGCGGATGCCTGCGCCCACCGTGACGAGCGCGGTGCCGTCGGGGCGGCGGTGCACGTCCTCGAGGGTGTCGATCGCGTCGAGGCTGAGCTGCACGCCGTCGGTCACGGCCGCGGGCGTGAACGAGTGGCCGGCGCCGACCGCGCGCACCGTCAGGCCCTGCGCCGCGGCGTCGGCGACGCTCGCAGCGAGCTCGGGCACGTCGCGCGGCCGGTCGAACCGGACAGGGGATGACGAAGCGGTGCGCGCCCAGTTCACCCAGCGCGTCGCGTCTGTCCCGTTCGTCATGGGGACGAGGGTGGGACTGAACACTTGTCCAAGTCAAGCGCAGCGGTCATGCTTGGCTATCGTTGTCGCGGCGGCACTGGTCGCGGGCGGGGGCCCGGGCCCTGACCGGTGCCATGTGAAGGGGACCGCATGAACCGCATGCCGGTGGCCGAGCGGCGCGAGCAGCTCATCGAGGCTGCCATCACCGTGGCGAGCAGGGACGGGATCGAGGCAGCGACCGTGCGCGCGGTCGCCGCCGAGGCGGGCGTCTCCCTCGGGGTGGTGCACTACTGCTTCCAGGACAAGTCCGAGCTCATGCGTGCGATGGCGCACAAGATCACGGCGCAGAACGCGCCCACCGACCTGTCCGAGCTGCCCGACGGCATGTCCACCGAGGACGTGGTCCAGGCCGTCGTCGGCGCGTTCTGGCAGTCGATCTCCACGTCGCGCGGGTCCCAGCTCCTGTCGTACGAACTGACCACCGCCTCGCTGCGGCACGCCGACCTGCGTGAGGTCGCGCTCGAGCAGTACCGCGGGCAGCGGTCCGCCGCGGAGGCCGTGCTCGAGGAGATCGCGCGGGTCGCGGGCGTCGAGTGGGCGCAGCCGGTGCCCGAGCTGGCGCGAGCGATCGTCGCGTTCGTCGACGGGCTCTCGTTGTCCTGGCTCGTCGACGGCGACGACGACGCCGCCCGGGAGTCGATGATCCGCTTCGGCGAGTTCCTCGTGACCCGGACGGTCGCGCACGGCGCCGCGAGCAGCGAGGCGTGAGCGCCCTGCCCGCACGTCGCGCCGGGACCCTGGCCTTCGCGGCCCAGGGCTACGTCCTGACGACGATCCTCGCGAGCCTGCCCGTCGTGCGGGACCGCTACGGCATCAGCGAGGACCAGCTCACCTACGCCGTGCTGGGCGTCCTGCTCGCCGCGGTGGCCGGCTCCGGGCTCGCCGACCTGCTCTCGCGGCGCCCCGGCGGCAGCCGCGTCGCGCTCGCCGCGGGCCTGTTCGGCATCGCCGTGACCCTGCCTCTCGTCGCGCTCGCGCCGGTGTTCCTCGCGGCCGTGGGCGCGTTCGCGCTGTACGGGATCGCGCTCGGCATGGTCGACGCGGGCACCAACATGCAGGGCGTCGCGGTGCAGCGCGCCGCGGGCCGCCCACTCATGGCGAGCTTCCACGCCGGGTGGTCCGCCGGCGCGATCGTCGGGGCGCTCGTCTGCTCCGCGACCGTGATGTGGCTGCCCTACGACCCGGTGATGCTCGTGTTCCTGCCCGGCGTGCTCGTCGCGCTCGGTGCGGGGTGGATCGAGCTGCGCGACGGCCTGCGGACGGACGCGCGTGCCGTCGGGTCCGACGAGCGGCGCGCGGCGGACGGCGAGCACGCGGGCACGGCCCCGGCCGCGCCGATCCCGTGGGGACCCCTGCTCGTGCTGGGCGTCGCGCTGCTCGCGTTCTACGCAGCCGACAACGCGGCGCAGACCTGGGGCTCGCTCTACGTCGACAGCACGCTCGACGCGGCCGCGTGGCTCGGCCCGCTCACGCTCGCGGCCTACCTCGTCACCGCGTTCGTGCCGCGCCTGTTCGGCGACGCGGCCGTGCGCCGGTGGGGCCGCGTGCGCGTCGTGCGGACCGCGTCGCTCGTCGCCGCGGCCGGTCTCGGCGTCGTGGTCGCGGCCCCCGGTGCCGGTGTCGCGCTGGTCGGGTTCGCACTCGCTGGTGCGGGGCTCGGGCTCGGGGCGCCGCTGTGCTTCGCGGCCGCGGGCGCGCTCGACCCCGACAACGCCGACGCGGTCGTCGCGCGGCTCAACGTCTTCAACTACGGCGGCACCTTGCTGGGCGCGGTGCTCGTCGGCGTGGTGAGCGGGTTCTCGTCGCTGCGCGTCGGGTTCCTCATCCCGATCGCGCTCGTGCTCGTCATCACGACGCTGTCCGGGCGGTTCGCGGTGCACGACGACGCCGAGGCGGCCCGCCGTGAGAGAGAGGTGATCGCGTGACGATCGGAGACCGGCTCGACGCCGCGACCGGGCACCTGCCCGCGCCGCTCGCCGTGGTCGACCTGGACGCCCTCGAGGCCAACGCGGCGGACCTCGTCGCGCGCGCCGTCGGCACGCCGGTGCGCGTCGCGAGCAAGTCCGTGCGCGTGCGCGCGGTGCTCGAGACGGTCCTCGCGACGCCCGGGTTCGCGGGCGTCATGGCGTACTCGGTGCGCGAGGCCGTGTGGCTCGCACGGCACGGTGTGGCCGACGTGCTCGTCGGATACCCGTCGGTCGACACGGTCGGGCTCGACGAGCTCGCCGCCGACCCCGTCGCCGCGGCCGCGGTGACGCTCATGGTCGACGACGTCGCGCAGGCGGACCTCGCGGCGAAGGCCGCGGCCGCGCACGGCCGGACCCTGCAGGTCTGCCTCGACGTCGACGCGTCGCTGCGCGTGGGCGTCGGACCGCTGCGCGCGCACCTCGGCGTGCGTCGCTCGCCCGTGCACACGCCCGCCGAGGCGCAGGCGCTCGCGGAGGCGATCGCGCACCGCGACGGCCTCGAGGTGCGGGGCGTCATGTTCTACGAGGCGCAGGTCGCGGGCATGCCCGACTCGAGCGCTGCCGTGCGTGCCGTGAAGCGGCTGTCGATCCGGGATCTCGCGCGCCGTCGTGGGCTCGTCGTCGAGGCGGTCAGCGAGGCCGTCGGCCACCGGCTGACGCTCGTGAACTCCGGCGGCTCGGGCTCGGTCGAGTCGTCGGTCTCCGACCCGACGGTCACCGAGGTCACCGCGGGCTCGGGGCTGTTCGTCCCGACGCTGTTCGACCAGTACCGCTCGTTCGAGCCGCGCCCGGCCGCGTTCTTCGGCCTGGACGTCGTGCGCATCCCCGCGTCGGGGTACGCCACGGCGTTCGGCGGCGGCTACATCGCCTCGGGGCCACCGACCGCGTCACGCCAGCCGCGGCCCGTGTGGCCCGGCGGGCTCACGCTCACGCCGCGCGAGGGTGCGGGTGAGGTCCAGACCCCGCTGCGGGTGCGGGGACGCGCGGACCTGCGCGTCGGCGACCGCGTGTGGTTCCGGCACGCGAAGTCCGGCGAGGTCATGGAGCGGTTCGCCGACGTGCACCTCGTGCGCGGCGAGGCCGTCGAGGCGACGGTCCCGACGTACCGGGGCGAGGGGCGCACGTTCGGCTGAGCCGTCGCGCCGCGCCCGGACGTCCGACGAGCGTCGCGCCGGTAGCCTTGCCCGCGTGAGTCTTCGCCTGTACGACACCGCCACCCGCACGGTGCGCGACTTCGTCCCCCGGGTCGCCGGCGAGGTCGGCATCTACCTGTGCGGTGCGACCGTGCAGGCGCCGCCCCACGTCGGGCACGTCCGGTCCGGCGTCGCGTTCGACGTGCTCGTGCGCTGGCTGCGCCGGCAGGGCGTGCGCGTCACGCTGGTGCGCAACGTGACCGACATCGACGACAAGATCCTCGCGAAGTCCGCCGAGGCGGGCGTCGAGTGGTGGGCCTGGGCGATGACGAACGAGCGCGCGTTCACAGCCGCGTACGACGCGCTCGGGGTCCTGCCGCCCACCTACGAGCCACGCGCCACCGGCCACGTCCCGGCGATGGTCGACCTCATGCGCACGCTCGTCGAGAAGGGGCACGCCTACCAGGCGGCGCCCGGCGACGTGTACTTCGACGTGCGGTCGTTCCGCGACTACGGCGCGCTGACTCGCCAGCCCGTCGACGACATGGTCCCCGCGCCCGACGACGCCCCCGCGGGCGGCGCCAAGCGCGACGTGCACGACTTCGCGCTGTGGAAGGCGCCCAAGCCGGGCGAGCCCGAGACCGCGTCCTGGGACACGCCGTTCGGCCGGGGGCGCCCCGGCTGGCACCTCGAGTGCTCGGCGATGGCGGCGCGCTACCTCGGCCCCGAGTTCGACATCCACGGCGGCGGGCTCGACCTGCGCTTCCCGCACCACGAGAACGAGCTCGCGCAGTCGCGCGCCGCCGGGCAGGAGTTCGCGCGGTACTGGCTGCACAACGGCTGGGTCACGCAGGGCGGCGCGAAGATGAGCAAGTCGCTCGGCAACGGGCTGCTCGTGGACGTCGTGCTGCGCGACGTGCGGCCCGTGGTGCTGCGGTGGGCGCTCACCGCCGTGCAGTACCGCTCGATGCTCGAGTGGACCGACGACACGCTCCGCGAGGCCGAGGCCACGTGGGACCGGCTCGCGGGCTTCGTGGAGCGCGCGGTCGAGCGCACGGGCGACGTGCCCGACGAGGCCGTCGCGTCCGCGCCGCTGCCCGACGAGTTCGTCGCCGCGATGGACGACGACCTCAACGTCCCCGCCGCGCTCGCGGTCGTGCACGAGACCCTGCGCTCCGGCAACACCGCCCTCGCGGCGGGTGACCTGCCCGCGGCGCGTGACGCGCTCGTCACGCTCCGTGCGATGCTCGACGTCCTCGGTCTCGACCCGGGCTCGCCGCAGTGGCGCGCCGACGGCACCGACGAGCGGTACGCGAGGGCGCTCGACGAGCTCGTCGAGGCCCAGCTCGAGGCGCGCGCCGCAGCGCGTGCCGCGCGTGACTTCGCGACCGCTGACGCGATCCGCGACCGGCTGACCACCGCCGGTGTCGTGGTCGAGGACTCACCTGCGGGCGCCCGTTGGACGCTCGCACCCCGATCGGAGGACTGATGGCCGGCAACAGCTCGCGTCGCGGCGCGACGCGCAAGGGCGGCAAGAAGGGCGCGACCGTCGGCACCGGCGGTCACAGCCGCAAGGCGCTCGAGGGCAAGGGCCCCACGCCCAAGGCCGAGGACCGTCCGTACCACACGGCCCACAAGAAGAAGGTCGCGGCCGAGCGTCGCGTGGCGGGAGCCCGGGGCACCTCCGGCCGACCTGCCGCGTCCGCGTCGCGGTCCGCCGCCGGCAGCAAGGGCGGACGCAAGTCGTCGACCCACGAGATCGTCTCGGGGCGCAACTCCGTCCTCGAGGCGATGCGCACGGGTGTGCCCGTCACGACCCTGTACCTGGCCGCCAAGCTCGAGGCCGACGACCGCACGCGCGAGATCGTCTCGACCGCCGCCGACGCGGGCTACCCGCTGCTCGAGGTGTCCCGCACCGAGCTCGACCGGCTCACCGACGGCTCGGTGCACCAGGGCGTCGCGATCCAGGTCCCGCCGTACGCGTATGCCGAGGACGAGGACCTGCTCGACATCGCGGCGCGCGCGGGCGTGCCCGTGCTGGCCGTCGCGCTCGACGGCGTGACCGACCCGCGCAACCTCGGCGCCGTGCTGCGCTCGGCCGGTGCGTTCGGTGCGCACGGCGTGATCGTGCCCGAGCGTCGTGCGGCCGGCGTCACGGCGGCTGCGTGGAAGGTGTCCGCCGGTGCCGCCGCACGCGTGCCCGTCGCGCGCGTCACCAACCTCGCGCGGACCCTGCAGGAGTGGAAGAAGGCCGGCGTGTTCGTCGTCGGGCTCGACGGTGGCGGGGACGTCGCCGTCGCCGACCTGCCCTACGCCGGTGACCCGCTCGTCGTCGTCGTCGGGTCCGAGGGCAAGGGCCTGTCGCGGCTCGTGCGCGAGCAGTGCGACGCGATCGCGTCCATCCCGATCTCGTCCGAGGTCGAGTCGCTCAACGCGGGCGTCGCCGCGGGCATCGCCCTGTACGAGGTCGCTCGCCACCGTGCCTGACCCGGCCGCCGACGCGGTGACCGAGGCGGCGCCGACGATCCTCGAGATCGCGGTGCAGGACGTGAGCGGGGCGGTCGCGGCGGTCCGCGCCGGCGCGCAGCGGCTCGAGCTGTGCACCGCGCTGGCCGCGACCGGTGGGGTGACGCCCGGCGTCGGGCTGCTCGAGGCGGTCGTCGAGGCGGTGCCCAGGACCGGCGTGCACGTGCTCGTCCGCCCGCGCCCGGGCGGATTCGTCTACGCGCCCGACGAGGTCGCCGTGCAGGTCCGGGAGGTCCGCGCCGCTGTGCGCGCGGGGGCGTCCGGTGTCGTCGTCGGCGCGCTCACCGCCGACGGCCGGGTCGACGAGGGCGTCCTCGAACGACTCGTGGCCGCGGCCGACGGCGTCGAGGTGACCTTCCACCGCGCGTTCGACGTGCTCGCGCCCTCGTCGCCGGCGTTGTCTGCGGCGCTGGAGGTCCTGGCTCGGCACGGGGTCACGCGCGTGCTCACCTCGGGGGGTGCGGCCCGAGCGGGCGACGGCCTCGCGCGGATCCGTGCGACGGTCGCGCACGTGGGTGGTCGCGTGCAGGTCATGGCGGGCGGCGGTGTGCGCGTCGCGGACATCCCCGCGATCGTCGAGACGGGCGTCGCCGCGGTGCACCTGTCGGCCTCGCGCGCGGTGGCGGGCGACGGCGGACCGGGTGGTGGGGCGGACGCGGGCTGGACGACGACCGACGAGCGTGTCGTCGCCGCCGCGCACGCCGCACTCGACCGCCCGCTGACCCACCAGCCGCAGACCGACTAGTCACTCCCGACCCGCCGCAGGCTGACCCGTGACTGCCGCCCGGCCGCGGGCCGACCCGCGAGCCGACCAGGTGCATGCTCACCAGCAGCTGCCGACCGGCCGTGCGCGAACCGGCCTCCGCCGACCAGCGCCAGCCCGACCCGCCGCCCACCGGCACGGGCGGGGGAGGGGCCGTCAGCCGATGAGCTGGTCGTCGTCGATCGTCGGGATCGTGTCCGTGCTGTCCCTCAGGTCGCCCGGCTGGATGCCGAGGATCGACTGCTCGTCGGGCCGGTTCGGCAGGATGTGCTTCACGTAGCTCTTCGCGACCTCGTTGAGCGGCACGTCGCGGTGCTGCTGCTGCGAGAGGTACCACCGGTGGTCGAGCAGCTCGTGGAAGATCTGCGCGGGCTCGAGCTTGCCGCGCATCTCACGCGGGACCTTGCGGACCGCGGGCTCGAAGACCTCGGTGAGCCAGTCGTGTGCGACGAACGACTCGTCCTCGGCCTGACGGTCGGTCGCTGCCCGGTACTCGTCGAGGTCGTTGAGGAGCCGCCGCGCCTGGTTCTCGCCGACGTCCAGACCGGTCAGGCGCATGAGCCGCCGCGAGTGGTGGCCGGACTCGACGACCTTCGGCTGGATGCGCACCGTGGTGCCGTCGAGGTCGCTCGTGATGTCGAGCTCGCCCACGTCGAAGCCCAGGTCGTTGAGCCGGTCGATGCGCGCCTGCACACGCCACCGCTCGCCGTAGCCGAACGACTCGACCTCGGTCAGGGCGCGCCACAGCTCGCGGTACCGCTCCGCGAGCGCGTTGCCGATCGCGACCGCGTCGACGTCCTCCTCGAGGAACTCGCCGGCCTGCAGGTCCATGAGCTCGCCGATGATGTTGACGCGGGCGACCTCGAGGTCGTACGCGCGCTGACCCTCGGTCAGCTGCTCGTGCAGGTCGCCCGTCTCGGCGTCGACGAGGTACGCGGCGAAGGTCTCCGCGTCTCGTCGGAACAGGGTGTTCGACAGCGACACGTCGCCCCAGTAGAAGCCCGCGAGGTGCAGCCGGACGAGCAGCACGGCGAGCGCGTCGATGAGCCGCGTGGCGGTGTCCGGGCGCAGCGACTGGCTGAACAGGGAGCGGTACGGCAGCGAGAACTGCAGGTGCTTGGTGATGAGCACCGCCTCGAGCGGCTCGCCCTCGGGCGAACGCCGACCCGTGATGACGCCGACCGGCTCGACCGACGGCACGTCCAGGCGGCGCAGCTGGCGCAGCAGCTCGTACTCGCGGTACGCGACCGTCTCGCCGATCTCCTTGATGGCGATGACGCGACCCGACAGTCGCGCGAACCGCACGATGTGCCGGGAGATGCCGCGAGGGAGCGCGGCCAGCGTCTCGGCCGGCCACTCCTCGAGCGGGATGTGCCACGGCAGGTCGAGCAGCGCCGGGTCGGGCGTGGCCGCCGTGATCTGCAGGCGCTGCCGGGTGGGGCTCATGGGTCAATCCTGCCAGCGAGGTCCGACGGTCCGTTCGTCGGAGCAGCGGACGTGGCGCGCAGAACCCGTGAAGGGTGCCGTCCGGTCCGCGGGACGGGGTGAAAGCCGGGGGCGAATGCTGAAGGGGTGAATGCCGAAGGGGCGGCAGCGGCCCGCAGGCCACCACCGCCCCTCCGCGTGGTGCAGGGGGATCAGGCGAGGCGCTCGCCCGAGCCGGCGTGGAACAGGTGCTGCTCGCCGGGACGGATCTTGATCGCGACGGTCTCACCCTTGGCGGGCACCTGACGCGGGTCGACGCGCACGATGACCTGCGCGTCGCCGGCGCCCGAGTGCACCTGGCTGGCGCCACCGAACTCGTTGGTGAGCGAGCCGTAGACGAACGCGTCCGAGCCGAGCTCCTCGACGATGTTCACGATGACCGGGACGGCGTCCGGCGTGCCGGCGGGCACGACGTCGACCGACTCGGGGCGGAAGCCGAGCGTGATGTGGTTCTTGTCGTCCTCGGTGAGGCTGCTGATGACCTCACGCGTCAGCGGCACGCGCGAGCGGCCGAGCGACGCGTGGCCGTCGAGCACCGGGAACGTGCCGATGTTCATGGCCGGCGAGCCGATGAAGCCGGCGACGAAGACGTTGGCGGGCGTGTCGTACATCTCGCGCGGCGTGCCGACCTGCTGCAGGAGACCGTCCTTGAGGACCGCGATGCGGTCACCCATCGTGAGGGCCTCGGTCTGGTCGTGCGTGACGTAGACCGTGGTGACGCCGAGACGGCGCTGGAGCGAGGCGATCTGCGTACGCGTCTGCACGCGGAGCTTCGCGTCGAGGTTCGACAGGGGCTCGTCCATGAGGAACACCTGCGGCTGACGCACGATCGCGCGACCCATGGCGACACGCTGGCGCTGACCACCCGAGAGGGCCTTCGGCTTGCGGTCCAGGTACTCGGTGAGGTCGAGGATCTTGGCGGCCTCCTCGACGCGCTGGCGGATCTCCGCCTTCGGCGTGCCGGCGATCTTGAGCGCGAAGCCCATGTTGTCGGCCACCGTCATGTGCGGGTACAGCGCGTAGTTCTGGAAGACCATCGCGATGTCGCGGTCCTTCGGCTGGACGTCCGTGACGTCGCGGTCGCCGATGAGGATGCGGCCGGCGTTGACGTCCTCAAGACCGGCGAGCATGCGCAGCGAGGTCGACTTGCCACAGCCCGACGGGCCGACGAGGACGAGGAACTCGCCGTCCTCGATGTGGAGGTTGAGGGCGTCCACCGCGGGACGCTCCGTGCCCGGGTAGACCCGGGTGGCGTGGTCGAACGTGACAGTAGCCATGGCGCTACCAATCCCTTCACCGGCAGGTACGTGCCGGACGATCCGTTGTGGAGGGTGTTCAGTGTCTTCACTGACACAGACCGGGCGGGAGGACCCGCGCCGGTCTGTGGGTCATCCTGCCACACGCGGGTGATCTGTCTCACCGGGAGGTCCCAGGCGCCCTGGCGGGACCGCGTGGTAGGACGCACCCGCGCCTGACCGTCGTCGGGCGCGACGGTCCGACCGCAGTGGGCGTCAACGCGCGGCCGCGGCGCCGGTCGGGGCGACGAGGAACGCGCCGCGCTCGTGGGGGCCGTCCTCGTCGCTGCGGACGGCGACGAGGACGCCTGGGGTCGTGCTCGTGATGTCGAGGCCTGCAGGTGCCCCGCTGTCGTCGAGCGTCCCCGCCCAGCGTTCGGTGCCGTCCTCGAGGTCGTGCGCGCGCAGGGCCCGGCCGTCCTCGACGGCGATCACCACCCGACCGTCGGTCGCGAGCGAGCACCACGCCGTCTCGGTGCTGCGGTCGACGTGCCACAGCGTGCGGCCGTCGTCCGCGTCGATCGCGTCGAGTGAGCCGTCCGCGCACACGTACAGCCGCCCGCCGAGAGCCAGGCCCGCGCTCACCGTCAGGTCCTGGCTCCACACCACCTCGCCGGTCGTCGTGGACCGGGCCTCGAGCGTCTCGTCGTCGGGCCCCGTGGTGAACCACATGAGCTCGGGCGCGCTGCCGTCGTCGACCGTGAGGTGCAGCTCCCTGCCCGGGAACTCCACCGAGCCGGTGGCGTGCTCGAGGACCACCCGTCCGGCCGGGACGAAGCTGCCGTCGTCGACCTCGACCAACGGGAGGTCGAGCAGGGCGGTGCCGCGCCCCGGCGAACGCTGGTAGTCGCCGGGTCCGCTGCCTTCCTGCGTCAGCCGTCCTGCGTCGTCGAGGCGCCACCAGTGGCCCTGCACCGACAGGAGCGGTCCGTCCGAGCTCGCGGTGAGCGAGCCCGTGTACGTCAGCCCGTCGCGCGCGATCGGCTCGGCCGCTGTCCACTCCCAAGCAGGCTCGCCGGTCGCGGTGGTGGCGGCGACGGTCCAGGTCTCCGCACCGTCGTCGTCGCGGCGTGCGGACGCCTCGACGACGAGGTCGCCGAGCGTGGTCCACGCCTCCGCGCGCAGGGTGCGCTCGGCGACGACGCTGCCGTCCGAGGTGCGCAGGACCACGAGGCGCTCGGGCTCGGGTGGGATCACCTGGCCGCTCGCGCCGACGGTGCACGCCACCTGGTCGCTCCACCGCTTCGTCCCAGGTGTGCCGAGGGGTTCGCACCGGACGTCTGCCGGGAGAGAGAGGTCCTGTCCGGGGCGGCCGGAGCCGTCGAGGAGTGCGACGTCCGCCGACCACACGCGCTGTCCCGTCGCGCGGTCGTAGCCGACGACCGTCGCGGTCCTCGTGTCGCCGCTCGATCCGATGACCACAGGTCCGGCGGGCACCAGCTGCCACGGCTCGGGGACGTCGCCGGTCGCGACGACGGGCATGGCATCGAGGGGTCGCAGCACGCCCGGCACGTGGTCGAACCGCGCCTCGTGCGCCAGGCGCCGCTCATCCATGACGTGCTGGGTGACGACGAGCACCCCGACGAGCAGCGCCGCACCCAGCGCGAGCCACCACCCGGCGCGGCGTGGCCTCGCAGCCGAGGCGCCGGCCGTCGGTGGGGTCGGCTCGGGCTCGACCAGCTCGACCAGCTCGACTTCGACGGGCATGCGCCGATGATGGCACCCGTCGCGGGCCGAACGGCCGCCGTAGGCCGCGCGGCGGCCGGTCTGGAGCGGGCGGTGGGCGCTCCCGTGCGCGGTCGCCCGGCTCGGCAGTCGGGCTCAGGCAGGCAGACCCATCTCGGGTGGACTCGCGCAGGTGGTGCGGGTGGGGTGTCCCGGCCGGGGTCGGGCCGGCAGGTCTGGAGGGCGGGCCGGCATCAGGTGGGGAGAGCGGCGGCGAGGGCGACGAGCGCGTCGACCAACTCGTGCGGGTCGGCGGCGCGCAGGCGCGCAACGGTGTCGCCTGCGCCGACCTTGATGGTGACGTCGTGCTCGGTGAGCGCCGCGAACGCGTGCTCGTCGGTCACGTCGTCGCCCGCGTAGACGACGACTCGCGCGCCGAGCTCGTCGCGCAGCGCGCGCAGCGCCTCGCCCTTGCTGGCACGCAGCACCGAGATCTCGACGACGTCCTTGCCGTGCAGCACGCCAGAGCCGAGCTCGTCGCCGAGTGCCAGAGCTTTCGACTCGGCGTCCCGCGCGTCGTCGTGCTCGGCCAGGCGGGTGTGCACGACGACGGCGGTGGGCTTGGACTCGACCCAGACCCCGTCGCGTCCGCGCGCGATCTCGGCGGCGCGCGCGCCGAGAGTCGCGAGGCGGTCCGCCTGCTCGTCGGTGAGCTGCACGACGTCGCGGTCCAGACCGTGGCGCATCACGCGCGCCCGTTCGGCGCCGTGCGACCCGATCAGGTACGTCCCGACCGGGCCCTCGGCGAGCGCGTGGAGGTCGTGCAGCGCACGCCCGGACACGAGCGCGAGCGACACGCCGGGCGCCTCGACGAGCGTGCGCAAGGGCGCGACGGCGTCGGGCAGCATCCGCGAGAGCGACGGGTCGTCCTGCAGCGGCGCGAGAGTGCCGTCGAAGTCCAGCGCGACGAGCAGCGGCCGCGCGGTCCCGTCGTGCGCGAGCCCTTCGAGCGTCGACCGCACGTCGACCGCCGACGCCGACACGGAACCCGACGCGGAGGTGGCCGCACGCACCGACCGAGGAGCCGGACGTGGGTGCTCAGGATGCTGCGGGGACTCAGACATGCGTGCTCCGCTGGGGGACCGCGGTGAGGACCGCGAGGAACTCCTGCGACCAGGCGTTGACGTCGTGCCCGAGCACGCGGCGGCGCAGGCGGCGCATGCGCTTGCGGGCCTCGCGCGGGTCGAGGTGCGCGGCGTACGTGATGGCGTCCTTCATGCCGTCGATGTCGTGCGGGTTCACGAGGATCGCGCCGGTGAGCTCGTCGGCGGCGCCCGTGAACTCGCTCAGCACCAGCGCGCCACGGTCGTCCGACCGTGCCGCGACGTACTCCTTGGCGACCAGGTTCATGCCGTCGCGCAGCGCGGTGACGAGCATGACGTCGGCCGCGAGGTACAGCGCGGCCATCTCCTCCATGGGGAACGACTGGTGCAGGTACTGCACGGGCGCGTGCCCGACCTGCCCGTAGTCGCCGTTGATCCGCCCGACCAGCAGCTCGACCTCGTCGCGCAGCTGCGCGTAGGCGCCCACGTTCTCGCGGCTGGGGGAGGCGACCTGGACGAGCGTCGTGTCGCTGGGGGACAGGCGGCCGTCCTCGAGGAGCTCCCCGTACGCCTTGATGCGGTGCCGGATGCCCTTGGTGTAGTCGAGGCGGTCGACGCCCAGCAGCAGGGTCTTCGGGTCGCCGAGCTCGCGGCGGATCTCCTTGGCGCGCAGCTGCACCTCGTCGGTGCGGGCCAGCTCGTCGAACGCCCGGGAGTCGATCGAGATCGGGAACGCCGCCGCGCGGACGTGGCGGGTGACGCGGCCGTGCGCGTCGTTGAGCGTGATGACCTGCCCGCGCGTGGTCAGGTCGGTCAGCCGGCGCACGACGCGCACGAAGTTCGCCGCGTCGCCGCCACGCTGGAAGCCGATGAGGTCGGCCCCGAGCAGACCCTCCACGACCGCCTTGCGCCACGGCAGCTGGGCGAAGATCTCCAGCGGGGGGAACGGGATGTGGTGGAAGTAGCCGATCCGCAGGTCCGGCCGCAGCGCGCGCAGGAGCTGGGGGACCAGCTGCAGCTGGTAGTCGTGCACCCACACGGTCGCACCCTGCGCGGCCTGCGCAGCGGCGGCCTCGGCGAAGCGCTGGTTGACCCGCCGATAGGCGTCCCACCACTGCCGGTGGAACGCGGGCGGGGCGATCACGTCGTGGTACAGCGGCCAGAGGGTGTCGTTCGAGAAGCCCTCGTAGTAGAGCTCGATGTCGGCGTCCGACAGCGTCACCGGCACGAGCTGCGTGCCGTCGACCTCGAACGGCTCGAGCTCGAGGTCGGGCGCCCCGCCCCAGCCGACCCACGCACCGTCAGCCTGGGCCATCACCGGCGCGAGAGCCGTCACCAGCCCTCCGGGCGAGCGGGTCCAGGTGGGCTTCCCCTTCTCGTCCAGGCTCACGTCGACGGGCAGGCGGTTGGCGACGACGACGAGGTCGTAGCCGTCTTGCGGCACGGCAGGCACTACTACTCCCGGGATTGACTGATTCTTGACCTTAGTCGCGGGCCCTCCACCGCGCTGCCCGAACGTCCGAATTGCACGCTTGCCGGGTCTCGTCCGGGCGTCTCGTCGGCCTGCGCGCGCACGGCCGCGGCGGCACGTCGTGGGTGTCGCGTCCTGCGGCGACGGACCTCGCGGCCGGACGCCGAGGCGTCACGGTTCCGGGCCGTTGACGAGGACTCCTCGCTGGTCGCGGAACTCGTACCGCGACGGCCCCGCGAGCACGGCGAGCGCGACTGCGCCGCCCGCCTGATCACGTCTCTCGGCAACCTCGTCGGCACCGCGCCCGGTTCGCACGGTCCCCGGGCGGTGCCGCCCGGGCTCCGGCGAGGGCGGGCGGAGGCGGTGGATGTCGAGGTCGAGCCGGTGGACCTCGTGGTGGTGGAAACCGCACAGGAGCACGGCGTTGGCCAGGTCCGAGCGACCCGCGTCACGGTGCCACCAGCGGATGTGATGGACCTGGCTGTGGCGGGCGGTGGTGGAGCAGCCGTTCCAGGCGCACTGCCGGTCGCGGGCGATGACCGCCGTCCGTTGGGCCGGGGTGAACATGCGGCGAGCGCGTCCGACGTCCAGCGGCAGCCCCTGCGCGTCCATGACGACCCGCGTCATCGTGCAATCGCACAGCGCGGTGGCCAGCTCGGTCCGGGTCAGCACGATCCCGTCGTCGCTCACCGCCGGCAGCACGAGCCTGCGCGCGCCGCCGGTGGGCGAGGCATCGAGCGTGGGCGCGTCGGTCACGGCGCGACGGGCTCGCCGGTGCTCGCGGATCTCCAGCCAGGTCTCGGCCGGGACGAGCAGGTTCACCTGTGCGGCCGGTGCGCTCACGGCACCGTCGGGCTGGGCGGCGTCGCGCGCGCGATCGGCAGGGGACGCCTGCTCGTCAGCGGACGCACCGGAGCTTGTGCCGCAGCCGGGCTCCGGGCGGTGACCCGCGGTCAGGGTGTGATGGGCCAGCGCGGTCAAGGCGTCGGCGCGCGCCTGGTCGGCGGTGCGGTCGGGGTCGGCGCGGTGGCCGGTGGCGTCGAGCGCGCGAGCCAGGGCCTGCCCGGACAGGGGGTCGAGCCGCCCCTTGAGGAACGTCCCCTCGGGGGTGTGGGTCATGGTCAGGTAGCGCGCGCGGCGCGCAGCTTCGCGGGTGTCCGCCAGCGCGTCGGGGTCGTGCGCTGCGACCGGCGCGGCCACCGAGCGGGAGAACTCACGCGGGTCGCTGTGCCGGGCCAGGTCGACCAGGCGCCGCTGCGTCTCGGGGCGGGTCAGGATCGCGGTGACCTGCGGGCCGGCCTCGGCCAGGGTGCGCCCCAGGACGTCCAGATGACCCGTGGGCATGGCCTGGTCCAGGACCGCCTGCCCGACGTCAGGGAGGGCCTGCATCGCCCGGGCCGAGTCGACCTGGCGCGCGGCGGTGAACCTCGTCGTCCCGGTCAGCCGGGCGCGCGTGTCCACGAACGACCGTTCGGCACCCGCCGCGGCCGCCGCGGCGTGCTGCGCGACCAGCACCGGCCCGCGCACCGCCGTGACCAGACCGGCCAACCCGTCCAGCACCCGGATCGCCGATGCACGCGTCGCCCCGGTCCACGCCTGCGCGCCACTCGCCCGCACCGCCAGCGTGCGCAGCGCGTGGGCGACGTCCTGCAACGACGCCAGCACCCCGGCGCCCTCGTCGGACACCGTGGCGCCCTCGTCGGGCAGCACGGCGGCACCGTCCGACGCGACGGAGCTCTCGCCTGACGACGACGGCGCACCGCTAGGGCGCACCAGCGCGCTGCCGGTCGGCACGGAGGTCATGGAGTCGAACACGTGTTCGACTCTACGCGAACCGGACGCACCGCACCAGACCTGGCCACAGTCCGGACGCGCTCGCGGGCCGGCCAGGTCCGCGCGCCTGTTCGCGCGCCCGCGCGCCGCCGCCTACCGTGACCAGGCATGGAACGGATCGGCCTGGCACCGGGGTCGCAGATCGGTGGGTACACGATCGTCGCGCCCCTGGGTTCCGGGGGCATGGGGACGGTCTACCGCGCGGTCGACGACGGCGGCACCGCCGTGGCCCTGAAGCTCCTGCACCCGCAGATCGGCGCGGACGCCGAGGGGCGAGACCGCCTGCGCCGCGAGGTCCTCGCACTGCAGCGCCTGCGGCACAAGGCGGTGGCCGCGGTGCTGGACGCGGAGGCGGACTCGACCGAGGCGTTCATCGTCACCGAGCTCGTCGCCGGCCCGAACCTCGAGGAGCACGTCAGGGCGAGCGGCCCGTTGGCGCTCACCGAGCTGCACGAGCTCGCGGCGGGCCTGTTCGACGCGCTCGCGGCCGTGCACGCGGCGGGCGTCGTGCACCGCGACCTCAAGCCCACGAACGTGCTCGTCACGTCCGACGGCCCGGTCCTCATCGACTTCGGCATCGCGCAGGCCGCGGGCGACGACGCCGCCCAGATCACGTCGGCGGGGCTCGTCGTCGGCACGCCCGGCTACCTCGCGCCCGAGCTGCTGGGCGGTGCCGAGCCGTCGCCCGCGACCGACCTGTGGGGCCTCGCCGCGGTGATCGCGTTCGCGGCGACGGGCCGACCGCCGTTCGGCGTACGCCCGCTCCAGGCGGTCCTGGCTCGTGCGAGCGCCGGCGAGGTGGACGTCGACGGCCTGGGCCCGCTCACGGCAGACGCCCTGCGCCGCGCGCTCGACCCCGACCCCGGCAGTCGCCTCGACGGTGACGACCTGATCGCCGCGCTCGCAGTGGTGGCGGTGGACGGCGACCCGCTCGACGGGCCCGTCGCGGCGGCGCACACGGTCGCCTACCCCGTGGACGACGACCTGGACGACGACGACGAGGACGCGCTCGACGAGGGCGACGCGGACGGCGACGCCGCGGCAGCCGATGCCATGGGTGACGACGACGTCGACGAGGACGCCGACCAGCACGACGACGCTGACGGCGAGAGCGCCGACGAGGACGCGGACGCCGCCGCCGACGGGGACGCGGACGCCGCCGCCGACGAGGAGGCGGACGCCGCCGCCGAGGACGACGACGTCGACGGGATCGCCACGACGCAGGTCAGCCAGGACGACCTCGAGGATGACGGCCGCGACGACGACGCCGAGGACGACGACCCCGACGAAGACGACCACGACGACGACGACCACGACGACGACGAGCACGACGACGACGAGCACGACGACGAGCACGACGAGGACGACCCCGACGAGGACGACGAGCGCTCGCTCGCGCTGGCCGCGACGACCGTCATCCCGAACCCGACCGCGAAGCCGGACCCCACGCGCGTCCTGCCGGCCCAAGGCGTGCACGACGGCGCGACCCGCGTGATGCCCGCGGGTGCGGGTGCGGGTGCGACGACGGTGCTGCCCGCCGGTGCGGGCGCCGACTTCGACGAGCGCGCGTACGACGACGACCTCGACAACCCCGACGTCGAGGACTTCGACCTCGACCCCGCCGACCTGCAGGGCCAGCGCCTCGCGCCGGACGGGTTCCGCCGCCCGGGCCGGTACGACGACGAGCCCGACGCGTTCGACGGCGACGGCGACACCGAGTGGGTCGACGAGACGGGCGTCGAGTGGATCGAGGACGACCTCGACGCGTCCGAGGTCGTGCCGGAGGGGTCGGGCTACGAGCGCCCGCCGGCGGTGCGCCGCTGGGGCTCGTTGCTCGCGGCGGCCGCGGTCGTCGCGACGGCCGCCGCGCTGGCGCCCGTGGTCGTGCTCGTCGTGCTCGTCGTGCTGCTGCTGCTCGTGCGGACGTACGGGACGGCGGTCGAGGCGATGCACGGGCGGCGCGAGGTGCGCGGCGTGCGAGCGAGCGACGTCCCGCGCACGCTCGCGGCGACGCCGTGGTACCTGGTGCGCGCGGTCGTCGGGCTCGTCCCGTCGTTCGTCGTCGCGTCGTGCGCGACCCTGCTCGCGGGCGGGGCCGTCGCGTGGCTGGTGGACAACGGGACGTGGACGATCGGTGACCTGGACGCGGGCGACGAGGTCGACGGCACGGCCGCGGCGATGGTCGTCGCCGCGCTCGTCATGCTCTGGCTGGTCGTGGCGTGGTGGGGGCCGGCGTCGGGCATGACGCGCACGGGGGCCCGCAGGGCGCTCGCGGTCGTCGCGCCGGGCCGGCTCGGCGCCCTCGTGATGGTCGCGGTGTGCCTCGTGGCGGCGGCGGTGATCGCGGCGCTCGTCTCCAACGGGGCGGGCATCGTGTGGGCTCCCGCGCCGGTCCCGACGATCCCCTGACCGGGGCGGCTCCCCACGCACGGGAACGCCCCGTACCCTGTGGGCTGTCGTCCACGACCGAGGAGAGACCGTGCCCACGAACGACCCCAAGCCGACCAAGTCGCAGCGGCGCGACGAGGCCCGCGCCAAGGCGCTGCAGATGCGGCAGCAGCAGGAGCGCAAGGCCAAGCGGACCAAGATCCTCAGCGCGAGCCTGCTCCTGCTGGTCGTCGCCGCGGTCGCGGTGGTCGTCGCGATCACGATCCGCGGCAACGCCGACCGTGAGGCGCGCTACGGCACGGTCGTGTACGGCGGTTCGTCGGCGCAGGTCGTGGCCCCGCTGCTCGCGGACGTGACCGCGCCCGCCACCGCGAACGACAAGGGCGGCATCCCCGTCAGCGCCGCGGGCGTGGGCAAGACCTCGCCCGACGACGTCAACGTGACGATCTACTTCGACTTCATGTGCCCCTACTGCGGCATGTTCGACGCCGCGAACTCGGCGGACCTCGAGGCGCTGGCCGCCGAGGACGGCGTGACCATCGAGTACCGCCCGATCTCCTTCCTCGACTCGCAGTCGAAGGGCACGTCGTACTCGACGCGCGCCGCCAACGCCGCCGCGATCGTCGCCGACAAGGCCCCCGAGAAGTTCACCGCGTTCGTCACGGCGCTGTTCTCGGCCCAGCCCAAGGAGGGCACGACGGGTCCGACCGACGACGAGATCGCGGAGCTGGCCGTCGGGGTCGGCGTCCCGCAGGACGTCGCGGACACGTTCACGGACACGGTCGAGGGCACGTACGAGGTGGGCGAGCCCGCCGAGGAGCGCACGGGCGAGTGGCGCACCTTCGCGCCGTGGGTCTCGGCTGCGACGCACCAGATGCAGCTGGACCGCGGCAAGGTCGGCACGCCGACCGTCACGATCGACGGCCAGGACTGGCCGGGCGCCGAGGGTGACAACGGCCTGCTCTACCAGCAGGGTCCGCTGAAGGAGGCCGTCGAGGCCGCGCTCGCCGCCAAGGGCTGACCACCAGCACGACGAACGGGCCCGGTCCGGGTCGCTCTGCGGAGCGGCTCCGGACCGGGCCCGTTCGTCGTCCGCCGCGATCTGCACGCGGCGGCTGGGGAGCCCCCTATCGGATTCGAACCGATGACCCCCTGTTTACAAGACAGGTGCTCTGGCCAGCTGAGCTAAGGAGGCGGGTCGGCGCTCAGCCTACCGGTGCTCAGAGGCCCGGCCCGGTCTCCTCCAGGAGGCGCAGGGCGGCGCTGACGCGGGGGTTGCGGGACGGGTCGGCGTCGATGCCGAGCGTCGCGTAGAGCGCGTTGACGTGGTTCTGCACGGACTTCTCGGTGATGCCGAGCTTCTCGCCGATGCCGGCGTTCGACAGTCCCGCGGCCAGCAGTCGCAGCACCTCGTACTGGCGGTGTGTGAGCTGGGCGACGTCCGAGCCGGCGCGCGGCGTGATGCGCGCGAGCAGCTCGGGGTCGAGCACGGTCTGGCGCACGGCCGCCGAGCGGACCGCGGAGACCAGCAGGTCCTCGCTCGTCGAGCTGTTCTTGGACAGGTAGCCCCAGCCCTCGGCGACGTCCGCGGGCAGGTCGAGCAGCAGGTCCATCGCGTCGTGCGCGGACAGCAGGAGGATGCCGAGCTCGGGCTGCTGACGGCGCAGCGTCACGCCGAGGGCGATGCCGTTGCCGTCGGGCAGGTCGATGTCGAGGATCGCGACGTGCGCGGCGCCGGGACGCAGCGCACGTCGCGCGTCGCTCACGGTCCCGACGGACACGACCACCTGGAGCCCGGCCGTCTGGCCCAGGGTGCGCTCGAGCATGGAGCGAAAGAGTGGCTGGTCCTCGACGACCGCCACTCGGATCACGTCCGGGTCAAGAGTGCTCATCGGGTTCAGTATCGTCTGCGACGGCCCGGGAAGCGGGCAAGGACCACAGCGGGTCGGGCGGGAGCGACGATGAGCGACGTGACGCGCGAGGTCGTGCGCCCCGGCGACGACGCCCAGAACCGTCGGCTGCTGCTGAGGCTGACCGGCATCGTCGCGCTCGGCTACGGGCTGGGCGCCTCGATGCAGGCCGCCTACATCTACTCCCGGTACGTGCCCGACTGGGCGGAGGTGAGCGTCTGGTCGCGGATCGCCGCCAACGTCGCCGCCGTCGTCGTGCTGCTCCTCGTGCTCGGGTCCCTGCGGGTGTACCGCTGGCCGACCGCACCGCAGCTCTTCCTGGGAGCCGTGCTGGCCTCGACGGTCGCGGCCGTGTGCCGGGTGTTCGTGCAGCTCGCGCTGGGGGTGTACGACGAGCCCGACGGGTTGACGATCGAGGCGGAGTTCTCGGCGGGCCTGATCATCGCGGGCATCTCGTCGGGCATCGGCATGTGGGGGCTGCTCTCGCGCCGCAGGGTCCGTGCCGAGCTGCGCCGGGCCGAGCGTGAGGCGGTCGAGGTCGAGCACGTGCTCGAGGCGCTCGAGGCCGAGGAGGTCAGGGTCCGGCGCGAGGTCGCCGAGGGTCTGCACGGCACGCTGCAGGGCAAGCTCGTCATCGTCAACGCGCACCTGGTCGAGGTGATCGACCGCATCCGGGCGCGCGGTGACCACCCTGACGACGTCGCGTCGCTGGAGTGGGCGCGGCGCGAGCTCGACGTGGTGCGCGAGCTGGACGTGCGGCAGATGAGCCGGCTGCTGTACCCGGAGCGGCTCGAGCTCGGCGTGGTCCCGGCCGTGCGCGCGCTCGTCGGGCGCCTGCCGATGACGATCGCGACGAAGATCGTCGTGGCGCCCCCGGTGCGCGAGATCGACGACCCCGAGCGCGGCTCGCTGACGACCGCGCAGCGCCTCCTCGCGGTGCGCGTGGTGGAGGAGGGCGTGACCAACGCGCTCAAGTTCGGTCCGGCGTCGCGGATCGTCGTCGAGCTCGACGTGCAGGACGGTGCGCTCGTCGTCTCGGTGGAGAACGACGGCCAGCCCCTCGACCCGTCGCACGCCGACCCGGACGGCGGCACGGCGCGTCTGGCGAGCCGGCTGCACCTCGTCCGGGGGACGGTGACGCTCGCCCCGCTGCGGCCCCGCGGGGTGCGACTCGAGGCCCGCCTGCCCCTCTAGCCGGCCGCCGGCGCGACGCGTCCGCCGCGGCCCGGCCCGCACTGCATCGTCGCAGGTGAAGTCCGATTTCGGACACTCGTCCAGATCTTCGGGTGACCACTGTCGGGTGAATCACCTCGGCATTTCGGACGGGGTGGGTGGCAGCACCCAGCCCGTCGGACACCCCGTTTCCGATGACTCCTATGTTCGCTACCGGCCCGCCCCCCACGGACCACAGCGAGCTGGCCCTCGGAGCGAGGGTTGCGATCTTCGTCGAGGAGTCCCCCATGAGCAAGAAGAACAACCGCCGCAAGGTCATGGCCGTCGGTCTGGCGATCGTCGGCGTCGCGGGCCTGTCGCTCGCGTCCGCGTCGCAGCTGAACCTCAGCTGGAGCGGCAACTTCCAGACGGGCACCGTCGCGGTCAACGCGAGCTGCCAGCCCGCGGCCACCCCCATCACGACGTCCTTCGCGACGCCGACGTTCGACGGCACCGTCACGGCGCCCTGGAAGGTCGCGAACGTGACCTTCTCCGGCGTCGACGCCGCGTGCGCCACCAAGAAGTACGAGGCCGCCTACAAGCTGGCGTCCGGTGACTGGGTCAAGTTCACGCCGGCCTCGGCCCCGTCCGTCGGTGCCGCCGGTGGCTCGCTCACGGTCGCGCTGCCGACGGGTGTCGCCCCCGACACCATCGCCCAGTTCGCGCTCACCATCTACAGCTGACCTCCGGGCTGACGTGCTGGACCGGCCAGAGCTCGTAGCGCCCGACGCGCCCCTCGCGCGTCGGGCGCTACGCGCGCTCCCGTCGGTCCTGTTCTACGTGGCGGTCGCGGTCATCGCCTGGTTCATCTGGCCGACGAGCCTCGGCGGCTGCACCACCCTGACGCTCGTCTCGGGCCACTCCATGGAGCCCACGTACGTCACGGGCGACATCGTGGTCGCGCGCTGCGGGCAGCCCGCGGTCGGCGACGTGATCGTCTACGCGCCCGACGAGGTCGCGGGCAACAGCCGCATCATCCACCGGGTCGTCGGCGGGACCGCCGACGGCTGGGTCATGCAGGGTGACAACAACGAGTTCCTGGACCCGTTCGAGCCGGCCGGCGACGAGGTCCTCGGGGTCGCGCGGGTGCACATCCCCAAGGTCGGGCTCGTCTTCCAGACGTTCTCGAACGCGTGGGTGTGGATCGCCATGATCGCTCTCGCGCTCGCGATGCTGGTCTGGCCGTCGAAGGACGAGTCCGACGACGACCTCGACGACGACGACCGCGACGAGCTCCCGTCCGACGACGGGCCGTCCGACGAGCAGCGCCCCGACACGCTGTCCCCTGACGAACTGAGCCCTCACGAGCTGAGCCCTCACGAGCAGAGCCCTGACGAGGGCTGGGACCTGCTGGGCGGCGATCGCGGTCGCGCCCCGGACCGGGCCCCCGAGCTCGAGCCATCGGCATGACGACCGTGTCCCGCGCCGCCGCTGGGCGGGCACGTCTGCGCCGCCGGGTCGCCGCGGCGCTCGTCGTCGTGCTCAGCCTCGCGCTCGTGACGACGACCGTCGCGCACGCCGCGAACCTCTCGCTCAGCGCACCCCAGCGTCCGTACGCGACGACCAAGGCGCGCTGCGCGAACGGCCCCGTCACGGTCACGCCCACGGGCACGCCGAGCAACGGCCAGTACACGCAGGTCCGCGTGTCGGGCATCTCCGGCACGTGCGCGACGGGCGCCGTGCGCGTCGCGACCGGCGCCGACGCATCGTGGACGCAGACGTTCATGTCGACCTCGGCGACGGCCGTGACGAGCGGTGCGCTCACGGCCACGGGCGCCGCGTTCACGCCTCCCGACACGTCCGGCGGCAAGGCATTCGTCCTGCTCGACGGCTGGCCCGTGCCCGCGACCTGGACCTTCACGCCCCCGAGCCTCCCGGCGCTGTCCTGCCAGACGTTCACCCCGAGCGGCGCGCCGCTGGCGACCCCGTGCCAGGCCGTCGTGACCGGCGGCTCGGAGTGGGGCAACCCGCTCAACGTGTTCTACCGCGGGATCCGGGTCACGACGACGTCGACCACCGCGGTCCGGTGGCGCGTGACGATCCGGTTCACGGACACGTCGGTCTTCCCGTTCGTGCCCGAGAAGGTGGCGGAGGGCAGCGGCGGCGACGCGCAGCTCGTCGCGGGGTCCTCGACCTGCACGCCCACGCCCGTGGCGGTCATGACCGGCAACCCCGGGCACGGCCAGGTCAGCATCTCCGCGGGCTCGCCCGCGCAGTTCCAGATCGCCGGGACGCGCAACGGCGCCTCCTACGGCACGGTGGTCCTCGACTGCAGCTGAGCGGGTGCTCGGCCCGGGGACTCAGTCCCGTCGGCCCGCGTCCTGTGCGCCTGCGTCGGCTGCGCCCTGCGTGACGACCGGCTCGGGTACGGGGCGCTTGGGCCTGCGGGTGTCGCCCGACGAGCGGCCGCGCAGGCGCCGGGTCGCCCACGGGTAGACGTGCTCGCGCGCCCACCGCGCGTCGCCGCGCAGCTGCTCGAGGCGGGGTGCGGGCGGCTGCGGCGCGAGCGGGTCGTCCCAGCGCTCGTCGTCGGGTGCCAGGCCCAGCCCGACGAGCGCGGCCTGAGCGACGCGCGCGTGCCCCTCGGTGGTGAGGTGGATGCGGTCGTCGGCCCACATGCGCCAGTCGAGGAGCGAACGCATGCCCCACAGGTCGACGACGTGCGCGCCGTGCCGTCGCGCGATCGACCAGATGTGCGCGTTGTACGTCGCGACGCGGGGGCGCGTGGCGCGGATCAGCCCGCTGTGGACCGTGTCCACGCCGGTGCCCAGCAGCACGTCGATGCCCGCGGCGCGCAGCCGGACGACCGCGGTCTCGAGCTGACGCGCGAGCCGGTCGACATCCGCGGCGGGCCGCAGGATGTCGTTGCCTCCGCCGACGAGGCTCACCAGGTCGGGGCGCAGGCCGATCGCGGCCGGGACCTGGTCGGCGAGGATCGGGCGCAGCAGGCGACCGCGGATCGCGAGGTTGGCGTACTCGAGGGGGTCCTCGCCCGCTGCGATGCGTCGCTCGGACAGGCGTGCGGCCAGGACGTCGGCCCATCCCCGCAGCGGGACGTCGGGCGTCGCGGGGCCGGCGTCGCCGTCGGGGGAGTCCCACAGGCCCTCGGTGAACGAGTCACCGAGGGCGACGTAACGGTTCCAGCGGACGGTTGGCTCGGGCACGTCCGCCATTGTGCCGCGCGTCGGGCCGGGCGTCCGCGTGCCGCGCGAGGTGTGCCCGTCCTGGGTGCAGAGGGTGCGCATGGTGCGCAGGTCGTGAAAGGGGCACATCGTTCGGATGCCGCGGAGCGGGTGAAACGGTGGACACCTGTCCAGATCGGGACTCTGGGCCCACGTCTCGGACACTCGTCCAGGTGACCCTTCTACTGCACGTGATAACCATTCGCAACTAGGTGACCGCCGTCACCCCCGCGTGCAGCAGAGGGAGGAACCCACCATGACCACGACGACCACTCACGCTCGCCTCGAGACCACCGAGCGCGACGAGCGCAAGCGCAAGCGCGCCGCGATCATCAAGTTCTCGCTCGCGGGTGCGGCGGTCCTCGGCATCGGCGCGGCCGCGACGTCGGCCGGCTGGACCGACGACGCGTGGTTCGGCGCCGGCGCGAGCGCCGTCGACCCGGACGACGCGATCGACCTGCGCGGCGCGTTCGTCGCCGACGGCACGCCCGCGGACGGCGACTTCATCACCGCCGACGACGCACCCGGGACCGGCGACGACGTCGTCGTGATCCCCGCCGAGGTCTTCGCGGACCTCACCGCGGGGGACTCGATCACCGTGCCCGTCTGGATCAAGAACATGGGCACGTCCGACCTCGTGATCGCGCCGCCGACCCTCGAGACCGAGGGCGACCTGTTCGAGGCGGGCGGCGCGACCGTCACCCTCGGGTCAGCTCCGACGTCGCTCGCCAGCGGCAGCGCCGCGACCTCGGTCGACGTGACCATCGCACTGCCCGACTCCGCCGACGCCGACGTGTTCGGCGGCGCCGAGGGCGACGTCGTCATCGGGTTCCAGGGCTCGATCGCCAACCGGGCCTGACCCCCACCCGCCCGCCGGCGCACCTCGCGCCGGCGGG
>NZ_BJLQ01000039.1 GCF_006538725.1 Cellulomonas gelida | reverse complement strand
GCGGATCGCGGACATCGGCAGCCGCGTCGCGATAGCGACGCCCGACCGGCCCTTGGTCTGGCTCTCCTCGTGCGCGAGGTGCCACTCGCCCGGGGGCAGGTGGTCGGCGAGGATCTCGTCGCTGGCGCGCACCTCCTGCAGCAGCAGGACGTCCGGGTTCCGGCTCTCGAGCCAGTCCCCCATCCCCCGGCGGAACGCCGCCCGGATGCCGTTGACGTTGACGGTCGCGATGGTGAGCACTGCGTTCCTCTCCGACGATCAGGTGCGCCGCACAGGCGGCCCGGACGATCCTGCCTCACGGCACCCACGCGGCGGCCCGTCGTCCACCGCCGCCGTCGCGACGAAGGCTCACCCCGGGCGGTGCGTATCAGCACCTGCGGCGCTCGCACCTTGCCTACGAGTGCTGCGAACGAGCCCGCCCGCGGGCCCGCACCGGACGTCGACCATCTCTCGACGAACGAGCAACGATGCACGGGAGGCTCCCGTGGCGACCCTCAACGGCTGGCCCGAGGCCCGCGAGTCGGCCGTCGTGCGGATCGTCGTCGGCGGCGACGCGAACGGCGTCACCACGCTCGACGGCGACGTCTCGACGGCGTTCCGGTGGCTCCTGGAGCAGTTCCACGCCCGCGTCGAGCCGATCTCCGAGGTCAACGGCTGGCGCTCGGCGGCGTTCAACAAGCAGATCGGGGGCGCCGCCCGGTCGAACCACATCAGCGGGACGGCGGTCGACGTCAACGGCGCGCGGCACCCGTTCGAGCGCCACCACCCCGGCAAGCGCTACTCGTCGGGCTTCACCAACGCCCAGGGCCGCGCGGTGCGCGCGATCCTCAAGGAGGCCGGCGGGCTGTTCGGCTGGGGGCTGGACTTCCCTGTCGGCCTGCGCGACGCGATGCACTTCGAGCTGGCCAACGGGACGACCAAGGCGGACGTGGCGGCCTTCGTCGCGACGCTACGTGCACGGAAGGCTGCGCCGATCGCAGCCACGACAGACGAGGACGAGGACATGCCGACTGCCGACGAGATCGCCCAGGCCGTGTGGTCCTACCGGAACGCCAAGCTCGAGCGCAAGGACACCTACGCGCTGCTGCGGCGCACCAGCGCGAACGCCGAGGCCGCCGCTCACGCGACGATCGACGCGCAGGGCATCGCCGACGCGATCGCCGCCGCGCTGCCCGAGGGCAACCTCACGCGGGCCGACGTGCGCCGCGCCGCGCGCCTGGCGATCCAGGACGTCCTGCGCGCCCAGCCGGAGGAGCCGTCGACCCCGGCCGAGCCCGCGCCCGCCGAGAAGCCGGCGCCCAAGGCCAAGGCGAAGGCCGCCCCGAAGCCCTGACGACTCAGCCCTCCTGCGACCCTTGCGACCCCTGGGCCTCCTGCGCGAGCTGTGCCCTGAGCCGGGCCCGCGCGTTCGCCTTGGCAGCTGCCTCACGGTCCGCGCGCGCCTGCGCCGTCTCCGCCGCGTACGCCGCGTCGCGAGAGGCACGCGCGGCGATGTCCACGTTGGTGGCGAGCTGCCACACGCCGAGCAAGGTCACGACCAGCCCGACGACGGCCGCGCCGACCGCGAGCACGACGAGCAGGCCCTCGAACCCCTGCGGCGAGCTCCCATCCGTGCTCTCGACGAGGGCGATACGCCACCAGAACGCGAGCAGGACGCCCGGCAGGAACAGTCCAAGTCCCCAGACCAGGGTCTTGGCGGATGGTCCGTAGTCCCGCGTCATCGCCGTCCTCCCTCTCGTCGTGCCGGCGCGTCCGCGCTGACGGCAGCGTAGAGGCAGACGGAGGGTGCGCGGAAGCGTTGCGCGCACCCTCCGTCTGCGTCGCGGCGTTCAGGAGGCGGCGAGGCGCTCCGCGGTCTCCACGACGTTGCTCAGCAACATCGCCCGGGTCATCGGCCCAACCCCGCCCGGGTTGGGCGAGACCCAGCTCGCGACCTCGCGCACCCCCGGGTCGACGTCGCCGACGACGCGGCTCTTGCCGGTCTCGGGGTCCGTCGCGCGCGACACGCCGACGTCCACGACGACCGCGCCCGGCTTGACCAGGTCGGCCGTGATGATGCCCGGCACACCCGCCGCGGCGACGATCACGTCGGCGTTGCGCGTGTGCTCGGCGAGGTCGGCCGTGCCGGTGTGCGTGAGCGTCACGGTCGCGTTGACCTCGCGCCGCGTGAGCAGCAGGCCGATCGAGCGGCCCACGGTCACGCCGCGCCCGACGACCACGACGTCCGCACCGCGCAGGTCGACACCGTGCCGCTCGACGAGCTCGATGATGCCGCGCGGCGTGCACGGCAGCGGGCTCGTCACCGGCTCGTTGACGCGCAGCACCAGGCGACCGAGGTTCGTCGGGTGCAGACCGTCCGCGTCCTTGTCCGGGTCGATCAGCTCGAGCACGCGGTGCGTGTCGATGCCCCGGGGCAGCGGCAGCTGGACGATGAAGCCGGTGCAGGCGGGGTTCTCGTTGAGCCGCCGGACGGCGGCCTCGATGTCCTCCTGCGTCGCGTCGACGGGCAGCTCCTCCTGGATCGAGGAGATGCCGACCTCGGCGCAGTCGCGGTGCTTGCCCGCCACGTACCACTTGCTGCCCGGGTCGTCGCCGACGAGCAGCGTGCCGAGCCCGGGCGTCACGCCGCGCGCCGCGAGTGCCGCGACGCGCTGCGTGAGCTCGGTCTTGATGGTGGCCGCGGTGGCGGTCCCGTCGAGGATCTGGGCCGTCATCGTCGTGCCCCTCAGTACTGGTGGAGGTTCGGGTACAGCGGGAACGCCGCGGTCAGCGCGGCCACGCGGGCCTTGAGCGCCTCGGTGTCGGCCGCGTCACCCTGCACGAGCGCCGTGGCGATGACGTCCGCGACCTCGGTGAACTCGGCGTCGCCGAAGCCGCGCGTGGCCAGCGCGGGCGTGCCGATGCGCAGGCCCGACGTGACCATCGGGGGCCGCGGGTCGTTCGGCACCGCGTTGCGGTTCACGGTGATGCCTGCCTCGTGCAGCAGGTCCTCGGCCTGCTTGCCGTCGATCGCCGCGTTGCGCAGGTCGACGAGCACGAGGTGCACGTCGGTGCCGCCCGAGCGGACGCTGATGCCCGCCTCGGCGACGTCGGCCCGCGTGAGTCGCTCGGCGAGGATGGCGGCACCGCGCACGGTGCGCTCCTGGCGGTCGCGGAACTCGGGCGTCGCGGCGATCTTGAAGGCGACCGCCTTGGCGGCGATGACGTGCATGAGCGGGCCACCCTGCTGACCCGGGAAGACCGCCGAGTTGATCTTCTTGGCGAGGTCCGCGTCGTTGGTCAGGATGAAGCCCGAGCGCGGGCCGCCGATCGTCTTGTGGACGGTCGAGGACACGACGTGCGCGTGCGGCACGGGCGAGGGGTGCACGCCCGCGGCGACGAGGCCCGCGAAGTGCGCCATGTCGACCCACAGGTAGGCGCCGACCTCGTCGGCGATCTCGCGGAATGCCGCGAAGTCGAGCTGACGCGGGTACGCCGACCAGCCGGCGATGATCACCTTGGGCTGGTGCTCGATCGCGAGGCGGCGGACCTCGGCCATGTCGACCAGCGAGGTCTGCTCGTCGACGCCGTACGCCACCACGTCGTAGAGGCGACCCGAGAAGTTGATCTTCATGCCGTGCGTGAGGTGGCCGCCCTGGTCGAGCGCGAGGCCGAGGATCGTGTCGCCGGGACGCGCGATCGCGTGCAGGACCGCGGCGTTGGCCGTCGCGCCGGAGTGCGGCTGGACGTTGGCGAACTCGGCACCGAACAGCGACTTGGCGCGCTCGATCGCGATGGTCTCGGCGATGTCGACCTGCTCGCAGCCGCCGTAGTAGCGGCGGCCCGGGTAGCCCTCGGCGTACTTGTTCGTCAGGACCGAGCCCTGCGCCTGCAGGACGGCCAGGGGCACGAAGTTCTCGCTCGCGATCATCTCGAGCGTGCCCTGCTGGCGGGCGAGCTCACCGTCGAGGACGGCGGCGATCTCCGGGTCGAGGTCGGCGATGTTCTGGTTCAGCACGTTGTCGCTCATTGCGGCAGCTCCTGTTGCAGGTGGCCGTGCGGGCGCGATCGGCGCCCATGCACGCGGACGGTCCGGTGATGAGGCGACCGAGGGCCCAGGCGTCCGACCCCGTGGTCCAGCTGCTTCGTCGCTCCCCGGTGGTGCCCCACCTCGTTGCGCCAGTCACGACGCGCACAGACTAGCAAGCCGCCCCACCCCCACGACGAGCCCTTTCACGCCTACGCGCCCGCACCTACGCCCCGCACGTGCGCACCCCTGTCTGCCCGCGCAGGCTTACCGTCGCCGCACGGATCGATGCAGCGATCGATGCAGAGTTCGTCGCCGTCAGCCGCACTGCTCCTGCATTCATCCCTGCACCGACGGTGCTGACACGGCTGGGAGTCGCCGGCCGTGGCGGGTCAGGGGGTGGGTGGGGGGTCTTCCAGGCGGGCGAGCCAGCGGGTGAGGATGCCGCGCAGGGCGTCGACGTCGGCGGGGTCCAAGGCGGCGAGCAGGCGGTGCTCGTTGGCGAGGTGGTCGGTGAACGCGGCGTCGATGAGCGTCTTGCCGGCGTCGGTGAGCGCGACGACCCTCGCCCGGGCGTCGCGCTCGGAGACACGCCTCGTGACCAGGCCCGCCGCCTCGAGCCGGTCGATGCGCTTGGTCATGCCGCCGCTCGTGACGAGCGTGTGCGAGGCGAGATCGCCTGCCGTGCGCTCGTAGGGCGATCCCGCGCGGCGCAACGTCGCGAGCACGTCGAAGTCGCCCTCGCTCAGGCCGTGCTGCCGGTAGACCGCGACGAGCTCGTCGGTGAGGTGCCCGGCGACGCGGTGCAGCCGCCCGATCACGCCCTGAGGGCTCGGGTCCAGGTCGGGTCGCTCGCGGCGCCAGGCCGCTTGGATCTGGTCGAGCCGGTCGGGCCGGTCGTGGTTCGGGGAGGACACCGCTCGACCATATCTTCCGCGGAAGGTACATTGTCTTCCATGGAAGGAAATCTCCGCTGGATGCTCGTCACCGCCTTCGCCCCGATCACGTGGGGCGCGAGCTACTACGTGACCCGGCACCTGCTGCCGGCCGACTCCCCGCTGTGGGGCTCGGCGCTGCGCGCGCTGCCTGCCGGCCTGATCCTCCTGCTCGTCGCCCGCCGCCTGCCGCACGGCTCGTGGTGGTGGCGCTCGCTCGTGCTCGGCACGCTCAACATGGGCGCGTTCTTCGTCCTCGTCTACGTCGCCGCCCAGCTCCTGCCGACGAGCATCGCCGCGACGGTCATGGCGACCTCACCCCTGGTCATGATGCTCATCGCCTGGGCGCTGGTCGCCCAGCGACCGGCGCTGCCCGCGGTCGCGGGCGGCGTGCTCGGCCTCGTCGGGGTCGCCGCGATGGTCCTGACGGGCGCCGGGACGCTCGACGCGCGCGGCCTCGTCGCGTCGGTGACCGCGATGCTCATGTCGAGCGTCGGCTTCGTGCTCGCGCAGCGCTGGCGCGACGACGCGGTCGACGTCCTGTCCTCGACCGCGTGGCAGCTCGTCGCGGGCGGACTCACGCTTCTGGTCGCCGCGTTCGTCGTCGAGGGCGCTCCCCCGGCGCTCGACGCGCCCGCCTGGGGCGGACTCGCCTTCCTCTCGCTCGCCGCGACCGCGCTCGCCTACCTCGCCTGGTTCGCCGGCTTGCGCCACCTGCCTGCCGGGACCGTCGGGCTCGTCGGCCTGCTCAACCCCGTGACCGGCCTGGCCCTGGGACTGCTCGTCGGCGGTGAGCGGCTGTCCGCCCAGCAGGCTGTCGGCGCACTCGTCGTGCTCGCCGGCGTCACACTCGGCCACCCCGCACTCTCCCACCGAGCGCGCGCGGCCCGCGGCCTCGCCCGTGCCGTGGGCGCCCTGCCCGACGACAGCCGCCGCGGCGTCGGTGCTCCCACCCTCGATTCTCCGGCCCTCGGCGCGCCCGCTCCCGACGCACCAGCTCTCGACGTGGCTGCACTCGACGTAGCCACGCCCGACCAGTCCGTGTCCGGACGCGCGCGGGTCGGGTCCGCGACCGGCTCCCGCTGACCACCGCGCGGGCGACCACTAGCCTCGCCTGCGTGATCCTCTGGCTCAACGGACCCTTCGGCGTCGGCAAGACGACGTGCGCGGCCGAGCTCGTCGCGCAGCATCCGGGGACACGGACGCACGACCCCGAGGCGCTGGGATGGTGGCTGCGCCGCACGCTCGGGCGGGCCACCGGCACGAGCGACTACCAGGACCTGCGCGCGTGGCGGCGTGGCACGGTGCGCGCGGCCTCACGTCGCGCGCGGCCCGACGGCGTGCTCGTCGTGCCGATGACGCTGCTGGACCCCGGGCACGCCGACGAGGTGCTCGGCGGGCTCGCCGCACGCGGGCACGACGTCCGCCACGTGACGCTGCACGCGTCGCCCGACGAGCTGCGTCGGCGCATCGAGGGCGACGCCGCCGACCCCGGCGCGCGGGCATGGCGCATGGACCAGCTCGGGCGCTACGTCGCCGTCGCGGACCGGCTCGCCGCGCGCGGGCCTGTGGTGACCGTCGACGGGAGGACCCCCGCCGAGGTCGCGGCGGCCGTGCGCGCTCGTCTGGGCTGACGCGGGACACCCCTTGCGGCGTCTCGACGCCGGGCGTAATGTCGTATTCAACCTCAAAGTTGAATAGCCTGATCGCAGCATCTAGACAACATCAGGTCGGGGCCCCTGCCGACGCGCAGCACGGTCGGGGCTCTTCTCGACCGGAGGACGCACCTGTGACGGAGGACGACGACGAACGGCTCGACCGGGCCTTCCTGGCCCTGGCCGATCCCGTCCGTCGCCAGATCGTCGCGCGCCTGTCGCGCGGCCCCGCAGGAGTCAACGAGCTCGCCGAGCCGCACGCCATCTCACTGCAGGCGGTCTCCAAGCACATCCACGTGCTGGAGCAGGCGGGACTCGTCACCCGCACGCGCGACGCCCAGCGTCGGCCCGTGCACCTGGCCCCGGAGGCGCTCGAGCGCCTCACCGCGTGGATCGACCAGTACCGGTTGATCCACGAGCGCAGGTTCCGGTCCCTCGACGCGCTGCTCGCGCAGGACCCCGCCCAGCAGGAGGATCCATCATGACCAACCCCGTGCACGTCGACGCCCCCGCCGGCGTCCCGTTCATCGACATCACCCGCGAGTTCGACGCTCCGGTCTCCCGCGTGTTCGCCGCGCACGCCGACCCCGCGCTCGTCGCGAAGTGGATGGGCCCGGACCGGCTCGAGACCGACATCACCGAGTGGGACTTCGTGTCCGGCGGCCGGTGGAGCTTCCAGCAGACCGAGCCCGGCGGCGAGTCGTACGGGTTCCGCGGCACGTTCCACACCGTGCGGACCGACGAGCTCGCGATCCAGACGTTCGAGTTCCTCGGGTACCCGGACGTCGTCGCGGTCGAGACGCTGCGGTTCGTCGACCTCGACGACGACCGCACCCGCCTCGAGATCCACTCCGTCTACCCCTCGCTGGAGGCCCGCGACGGCATGGTCGCCAGCGGCATGGAGGGCGGCCTCACCCAGGGCTACGCGCGCCTCGACACGATCGTCGCGGGCTGAGCCGACGAGACGAAGGAGCAGGTCATGGGCATCGTCCACCCCCACCTCTGGTACAGCGACAACGCGCTGGAGGCCGCCGAGTTCTACGTCTCGGTCTTCCCCAGCTCGCGCATCGTCAACGTGCTGCACGCACCCGCCGACATGCCGGGTGTCACCAAGGGCGCGCCGTTCATCGTGTCCTACGAGCTCGACGGCCAGCCGGTCGAGGCGATCTCCGCGGGTCCGTCGCTCCAGCTCAACGCGGCGTTCTCGTTCGTCGTCGACTGCGCGGACCAGGCCGAGGTCGACCACTACTGGGACGCGCTCCTGGCCGGCGGCGGGCAGGAGGTCGCGTGCGGCTGGCTCACCGACCGGTTCGGCCTGTCGTGGCAGGTCGTGCCGCGCCGCCTGATGGAGCTCACGCTCTCGCCCGACGCCGACCCCGAGGGCGCCGCGCGCGCCACGCAGGTGATGCTCACGCAGAAGAAGATCGAGATCGCCCCGATCGAGGCCGCCTACCGCGGCGAGTGACGCGGGCTCCCCCACAGCGCCCGGTAGTACGACGTGCGCTGTGGGTCGGGGGCGATGCCGTAGGCCTCGAGCAGGGCGTTCTCGTAGCCCGGGCCGTAGTTCCACACCGTGCTCCACGTCGCGACGGCGAGGTCTGCCCACCGGTCCGCCAGACCGAGCCGCCCGAGGTCCACGTGCGCGAGCCACGAGCCGTCGTCGGACAGCAGCGTGTTCGGGACGCACGCGTCCCCGTGGCAGACGACGAGCCGGTCCACCGGTGGCGGCGTCGCGAGGTCCCTCGCCCGGGCGGGGTCGTCCAGCCGCGCGAGCCGCTCCTGGACCGACCAGGTGAACGGGCAGTCGTCCACCGGCAGGGCGTCGTGCAGCGCACGGAGCCCGGCACCGACGGCACGGACCGCCTCGAGCGGTCGCGCCAGCCACACCGGGTCGACCGCACTCCGCCCGGGGATCGCGCGCGTGACGAGCCACGCGCCCTCGTCGTCGCTGCCGTGGGCGAGGACCTCGGGGACGGGTGTGTGCGGAGCCGCCCAGGCGAGCCGCTCAGCCTCGACCGCGAGGTCGAGCGGCGTGCCCGCGGGGGCCCACTTCACGTACGCACCGTGGACTGGCGAGTGGAACGTCGTGCCGCCGTCCTCGTTCTGCCACACCGCCTCGATGGGCGGGTCGGCGACGAAGGGGGCGTCGCCGACGAGCCGGTAGACCTGCTCAGGGACGTCGACGTGGCCCGTCGGGGTGCTCATGCGCCGGTCAGCGGTCGTCCTCGTGCACGTCGGGCGTCTCGACGAGCGACTTGCGCAGGAACGCGTACGTGAGGTCGCCCGCGGTCTGGTCGTGCTGGTGCTCGTAGCCGTGCTTGGCGTACAGCGCGATGTTCTGCACCGAGTCGCGGCCCGTGAAGACCCAGACCTCCTCGATGCCGTCGGGCAGGTACGGCAGGATCGCGAGCAGGAGCTGCGTGCCGAAGCCCTTGCCCTGCAGGTCGGGCGCCACGGCGAACCGGCCGAGCGTCGCCTTCTTGTTCTCGATCAGCACCCGGATCGAGCCGACGAGCCGGTGGCCGTCCCACCCGCCGAGCGTCACGACGTCGTCGCGCTGCAGGTCCGCGACCAGCTCCTCGATCGTCTGGGTGAGCGGCGGGATGTTCGGGTCGCCGTACTGCTGCGCCTCGGTGACGAACGCGGCGCGGCGCAGCGTGAGCAGCTCACCGGCTTCGTCGGTGGTCACCTGGCGGATGTCGAGGTCGGCCGTCATACGACCCATCGTGTCAGCCGCGCGGCGTGGCGCACTACTCTCGGACCTCGTGTCCCACACTGCGAGCCCGACCACGCCCGGCGAGACCCACTGGGTCCTGACGCTCTCGTGCCCCGACCGCCCGGGGATCGTCCACGCCGTCGCGGGGCTGCTCGCGGACCACGGCGGGAACATCACCGAGTCGCAGCAGTTCGGCGACCCGCTGACCGGGCTGTTCTTCATGCGCGTGCAGGTCACCTCCGCCGTGACGTACGACGAGCTCGCGGGTGCGCTCGACCGCATCGCCGGCTCGTTCGACATGACGTGGTCGCTCGACGTCGCGGGCCGCCCCGTGCGCACCCTCGTCATGGGCTCGACCGCGGCGCACTGCCTCAACGACCTCGCGTTCCGCCAGCGGTCCGAGAAGCTGCCGGTCGACCTCGTCGCGGTCGTCTCCAACCACACGGTCCTCGAACCGCTCGCGCAGTTCTACGGCATCGGGTTCCACCACGTGCCCGTGACCGCCGCGACCAAGGCCGAGGCCGAGGCCCGGCTCCTGGAGCTGGTCGACGAGCTCGACGTCGAGCTCGTCGTGCTCGCGCGTTACATGCAGATCCTGTCCGACGACCTGTGCCGCCAGCTCGCGGGCCGTGTCATCAACATCCACCACTCGTTCCTGCCCTCGTTCAAGGGCGCGCGCCCGTACGCCCAGGCGCACGACCGTGGCGTCAAGCTCATCGGCGCGACCGCCCACTACGTCACGGGCGACCTCGACGAGGGCCCGATCATCGAGCAGGACGTCGAGCGGGTGGACCACACACGCTCGGTCGACGACCTCGTCGCGCTCGGGCAGGACGTCGAGCGCCGGGCCCTGGCCCGCGCCGTGCGCTGGCACGCCGAGCACCGCGTGCTGCTCGACGGCCACCGCACCATCGTCTTCCGCTGACCCACCCCGCCGCGCTCGGCGGGGACCAGCGCTCACCCGGGTGGAATCTCCCGGCACGCGAGGAGGATCCCGACGAATGGGATCGACGTCGTCGACAGTTCCGAGCACCATCGGCGGAACCTCGTCGGAAGGACACCTGCCGTGTACCGCCTCCCCCGCCGTCCCGTCGCCGTGCTCGCCGGTCTGCTCGTCGCCGCTCCACTGGCGCTGGTCGGGCCCGCCGCTCAGGCCACGGACGCCTCTCCCGCCGGCAAGTCCTGCTCGGTGAGCGTCTCGGACTCCAAGCCCAAGCAGTACTCGACCGTCACCGTGCGGGTCTCGGCCGCCGGCAAGAAGGCCACGGTGACCACCAAGGCGAAGTACAAGACGACGACCAACACGAAGACCACCAAGGCCACGGCCGAGGGTCGCGCGTCGGTGACGTACTCCATCGGCCGGGCGACCAAGGGCTACAAGGTGAAGGTCACCGTGACGACGTCGTCGGGCCGCACCTGCGCGACCTCCTTCACCCCACGCTGAGCCGCCCCGGAGACGGTGTCGGTGGCCGTCGCTAGCGTGGCGGCATGGCTCGCGCTCCCCTTCCTCGCCTCTCTTCCGACGACGTCGTCGTGCACTCCGCGGTGGGACGGTTCGAGGACTTCGCGCAGGTCGTCGGGGTGAAGAAGCCCGGCGGCCACGGCTGCTGGTGCACCGCCTACCGCGACTCGCGCGTGCCGAACGACGACCGCCCGGCGTACATGCGCGACGAGTGCTCGAGCGAGCCCGGTCCCGGCGTGATCGCGTACGTCGACGGCGCGCCCGCGGGCTGGTGCTCGGTCGCGCCGCGCAGCACGTACCGGCGCCTCATGCACTCACGGACGCTCCCGTTCGTCGACGAGCGCGACGCGTGGAGCGTCGTGTGCTTCGTCGTGCGCGGTGGCTATCGCGGGCGCGGGATGATGCTCCCGCTGCTCGAGGGCGCCGTCGCGCACGCCGCGGCGCACGGCGCGGAGGTCGTCGAGGGGTATCCGGTGCAGGTGGACGCCGGCGAGCGCGTCGACGTCATCTCGGGCTACGTCGGCACGTCGAGGCTGTTCGAGCGCGCGGGGTTCCACGTCGCGGCGCCGACCACCGGCCGCAGCGGCGGGCGGCCGCGGGTCGTGGTGCGCAGGGAGCTCGCCTGACACGGCGGCCCGTCGTGGATCATCCGTCGCGCAGCTCGGCGAGCCGCGCCGGACCGTCGTCCAGCGCGGTGTCGTCCAGCTCCACGACCTTGTCCCGGCTGGTGGCGCCCGTGACGAGGTCGACGTGCCGGCGGCGGACACCGAACGCGTCGGCGACCGCCGCGAGCGCGGCCTCTGTCGCGGCACCGTCAACAGCGCGCGCGGAGACCACGACGACGAGCGCGTCTCCGTAGGCCCCGCCGACCCGCGTGCGGGAGGCCCCGGGCTTCACTCGGATCGCGACCCGCACGGCTCAGACCCGGCCTCGGGCGGCGTGCACCACGTCAGACGAGGCCGAGCGCGCGCACCGCCTCGCGCTCCTCGACGAGCTCGGCGACCGACGCCTCCAGCCGCGCGCGCGAGTCGGCGTCGAGCTCGAGGCCCGGCACGATCGACCACTGCGTGCCGTCCGAGGTCACCGGGAACGACGAGATGAGTCCCTCGGGCACGCCGTAGGAGCCGTCGGAGACCACGCCGGCGGACGTCCAGTCGTCGTCGGGCGTCCCGTCGACCCAGGTGCGGACGTGGTCGATGGCCGCGTTGGCGGCGGACGCGGCCGACGACGCGCCACGGGCCTCGATGATCGCGGCGCCGCGCTTGGCGACGGTCGGGATGAACGTGTCGCTCACCCAGGCAGCGTCGACCAGGTCGGTGGCCGGCGCGCCGTCCACCGTCGCGCGCGTCAGGTCGGGGAACTGCGTCGCGGAGTGGTTGCCCCAGATGGTCAGGTGCCGGATCTGGTCGACCGGCTTGCCGGTGCGGGCCGCGAGCTGCGCGAGCGCACGGTTGTGGTCGAGCCGCGTCATGGCCGTGAACCGGTCCGCGGGGACGTCGGGCGCGTGGGACGCGGCGATGAAGGCGTTGGTGTTCGCGGGGTTCCCGACGACGAGCACCTTGATGTCCGCCGCCGCGCCCGCGTTGATCGCGGCGCCCTGCGGGCCGAAGATCCCGCCGTTCGCCGAGAGCAGGTCGCCGCGCTCCATGCCCGCGGTGCGGGGACGTGCGCCCACGAGCAGGCCGACGTTCGCGCCGTCGAACGCGGGGCGCGCGTCGTCGAAGATGTCGATGCCCGCGAGCAGCGGGAACGCGCAGTCGTCGAGCTCCATCGCGGTGCCCTCGGCGGCGCGCACCGCCTGCGGCACCTCGAGCAGGCGCAGGCGCACCGGGGTGTCCGGGCCGAGGAGCTGACCCGACGCGATCCGGAACAGCAAGGCGTAGCCGATCTGGCCGGCGGCGCCGGTCACCGTGACGACGGCGGGAGTGGTCGGGGAGTCGAGCTGGGCAGACACGGGAGGGCTCCTTCGATCGGCCGTCGGTGCAGGTCCCGCCACGCTGCGGGACTGCACCGAACCTATCGCGCGAGGTGCCACGCGGCGCTCGGTCACGACCGCGCGCCGCCGGTGCGCCGTGCCGCTCGTGCTGGTCCTCGCGCTCCTCGTCGGGACGCGACTCGTGGGCGAAACGGTTCGTCGTGCTGCCCGCGCTTGTCGGACGTGCCGCCGACGACGAACGTGCCGAGCAGGGCCGCGCGCGGGCCGGCCCACCCCAGATCGGAAGGTCCCCATGACGACGACGTCCTTGTCCCGGCCCTTGCGTGCCCGACTCGCCCCCCTGCTCACTGCGGTGCTGACCGGGCTCGGCCTGCTCGTCGCCGCGACTGTCGTGGCCGCACCTGCGCAGGCCGCCTCGCTCGTGCAGGTCACCAGCTTCGGCGCGAACCCCGGCCAGCTCGGGATGTACCTCTACGTCCCCGACAACGTCCCGGCCCGGGCGCCCGTGCTCGTGGTGTCGCACTACTGCACCGGCTCGGCGCAGGCGATGTTCAACGGGAGCCAGTTCGACGAGCTCGCCAACCGGTACGGGTACATCGTCGTCTACCCGCAGGCGAACCGGCCGGGCCAGTGCTTCGACGTCTCGTCGTCCCAGGCCCTGACGCACGGCGGCGCGAGCGACCCGACGAGCATCGCGAACATGGTCGCCTACGTGCAGCAGCGCTACTCCACCGACCCGAACCGCGTGTACGCCACGGGCGTCTCGTCGGGTGCGATGACCACGCAGGTGCTGCTCGCGACCTACCCGGACGTCTTCGCCGCGGGCTCGGCGTTCGCGGGAGTCCCCGCGACGTGCTTCTCGACGAACTCTCCCCCGCCCGGCTCGTCGAGCCAGGCGCCGTGGAACAGCCAGTGCTCGCAGGGGCAGATCAGCCGCACGGCCCAGCAGTGGGGTGACCTCGCACGCGCCGCCTACCCCGGCTACAGCGGCCCCCGGCCTCGGGTCCAGCTGTGGCACGGCACGCAGGACACGACGCTCGCCTACGCGAACCACGGCGAGGCGATCAAGCAGTGGACGAACGTGCTGGGGGTGTCCGGGACGCCGTCGTCGACGGTCGTGAACGGCTCGATCACGCGCACCCGGTACGGCGGCACCGGCGACCAGGCGCCCGTCGAGGCCAACAGCCTCGCGAACACGGGGCACAACCTGCCGGTCGACGCGGCCGCGGCGATCCACTTCTTCGGCCTCGACGGCCCTGCGCCGACGCCCACCCCGACGCCGACGCCCACTGCGACCCCGACGCCCACCCCGACCCCGACCCCGACGAGCTCGCCCACACCGAGCCCGACGCCGTCGCCCACGGTCAGCGCGACGCCCAGCCCGACGCCCACGACGACCGTCCCGAGCGGCTGCCGGATCGGCTACCAGGTGAACTCCTGGCCCACGGGCTTCACCGCGAACGTGACGATCACCAACGCGGGATCGGCGACGATCGACGGCTGGAACCTGCGGTTCACGTTGCCCCCCGGACAGGCGATCACGCAGCACTGGAGCTCGACCCTCAGCGCGTCCGGTCAGGCCGTCACGCTGACGAACGCGGCGTGGAACGGGCAGATCCCACCCGGCGGCAGCGTGCAGGTCGGCTTCAACGCGAGCCACACGGGCTCGGCCGCGGCACCCTCGTCGTTCTCGCTCAACGGCGTGACGTGCGGCTGACCAGCCTCAGCGCGACGACCTAGACCCGCGAGCCCCACCGACGCAGGGGCCCGGCCCACCGGCCGGGCCCCTGCGTCGTCCGTGCGCTCGTCGCGCGCCGGTCACGCCTCGCGCGTCACTCCTCCCCGAGCCTGCGGCCACGGCGGACCAGCAGCAGGAGCACCAGCCCCGCGGCCAGCGCGACGGCTCCCAGCGCCGCCAGTGCGCCCGCGTCCGACCCGGTGACCTCGAGCGCCGCGTCGGCCTCGACGACCTGCAGCGGTGTGCCGCCGCCGACCCCGGAGGCCAGGCCGCGCACCTCGAGCGTGTGGTCACCGACAGGTGTCGCCACCGGGATGGTCACCGCGGCGTCGACCTCACCGTCCGACGAGGCCGTCACGCCCAGCAGGAGCATGGGCGTCGAGTGCAGCCACACCTGGACCTGCTCGCCGGGCTGGAACCCCGCACCGCGCACGTCGACCGCGCTGCCGCGGCGCGCCGCGTCCGCCGACAGCTCGACGTGCGGGCGCGGGTGCGGCTTCGGCTTGGCGGAATGAGTCGGCTTCGGCGGCTTCGGCTTGGCCGTGTGCGTCGGCTTCGGCGGCTTCGGTGTGGCCGAGTGCGTCGGCTTCGGCGGTGGGGTCGGCCGGGCCGTCTTCGTCGGCTTGGGCGTGGGCGTCGGCTTGGCCGTCTTCGTGGGCTTCGGCGTCGGGGTCGCGGTGCCCGTCGGCGTGGGCGTCGGGGTGGCGGTCGGGGTCGCGGTCGGGGTCGGGGTGGGCGTGGGCTCGGTGCCCTCCTGCTCCTCGACCAGCACCGCGACCGTGCGCGCCGGCACCGTGACGGTCCCGGTGGCCTCGTCCCACGTGGTCGCCTTCACGACGGCGTCGGCGCCCTCAGCCTGGACCGGCGAGAGTGCGTAACCCCGTCCGACGAGACCGTCGACGACCTGCGTGGTCGCGGTCGGCCCCGCGTTGAAGACGACGAGCAGACCGTCGAGCGCGGGGTCCACGTCCGCGCCTGCCGTGTCGTCGACCTGCATGACGATCACGCCGGGCGTGGCGTCCGGACCGCTGCCGGGGAACGTGACCTTCTGCTCGATCGCGTCCGCCGTGCCGAGGCGCAGCAGCCGGGTCGACGAGCGCAGCCGCAGCAGGTCGAGCGCCTGGGCGCCGGCCGTCGCGACCTCGTCGGCCGACGGCTTGAGCGTCGCGTCCTGCAGCAGCGGCGTCTGGTACGGCCACTTCGCCTGGTTGTCGGCGGCCGGCGGCAGACCGTGGCCGAAGCCGTTGTCCTGCCCGGTCCAGTCGATCGCGTTGAACCAGTCGCCCGAGTTGTAGCTGTTGCGGTCGAGCGATTTGCTGCGCAGCAGGTCCGCCCCGGCGTGCCAGAAGGACGGGGTCTGCGCGAGCGCGGTCGTCGCGAGCGACAGCGTGTTCATCCGGATGCGGTCGTCCATCGAGGTCGCCTGCGGGAGCTTCATCGTGAGCGAGTCCCACAGCGTCTCGTTGTCGTGCGCGTCGACGTACGTGACGACCTCGTCGGGCTCGGTCGCGTACCCGGCCGGCTGGCCGTTGTAGTCGATCTCGCTGCCCTTGCGCACGGTCCCGTCGCTCGTCCGGAACGCGTAGTCCTTGAGGTTGCCCGCCAGGCCGAGCCGCACCAGGTCGCCCTGATGCCGGATCGAGGCGAGCTGAGCCGCCTCGTCACCGTTGACCGCGGCGCCGTTCGGGTCGGTGTACTGGCCCGAGCCGAAGCCCTGCACGCGCGGGTCCTCGTCGAACGGCCCGCCGCCGCGCACGGCGTCGCGCAGCCGGTCGGAGAACGTGCCGATGCCCGTCCCGCCGAGGTTGCCCTGCCGCGCCTGCTCGAACAGGGCGTCGTCGGCGACCTCGCCGAAGTTCCAGCCCTCGCCGTACAGGTAGATCGCAGACCCGTCGACGCCGTCGTCGGCGAGGGTCAGCTCGTCGAGCGCGTCGCGGACCGCCTGCATGTTGGCCACCGAGTGGTGGCCCATCAGGTCGAACCGGAAGCCGTCGACCTTGTACTCCTTGGCCCACAGGACCACGGAGTCGACCATGAGCTTGCCCGCGAGCGCGTGCTCGGTCGCGACGTTCGAGCAGCACGTGCTCGTCTGGACGTTCCCGGCCGCGTCGAGGCGGTGGTAGTACCCGGGCACGACCTTGTCGAGCACCGAGGTGTCCGCCTGGCCCGCCGCCGACGTGTGGTTGTAGACCTCGTCGAGCACGACCTGCAGCCCGGTCGCGTGCAGCGCCCCGACCATCGTGCGGAACTCACCCACGCGCGCCGCGCCGTCCGGGTTGACGGCGTACGAGCCCTCGGGCGCCTGGTAGTGGAACGGGTCGTAGCCCCAGTTGAAGCCGTCGGCGTCCGCGACCGCACCCACGCACGCCTGCTGCTCGGTCGCCGCGGGCCCGTACGACTCGAGGTCGCAGTCGGGCTCGGCCTGCTGGGTGCGGTCCTCCTGGATGGTCGCGATGTCGAAGGTCGGCAGCAGGTGGACGGTGTCCAGGCCCGCCGCGGCGAGCTGGGCGAGGTGCCGCATGCCCGCGCTGTCGCGCGCGAACGCCAGGTAGGTGCCGCGCTCGTCGGCCGGGACGGTCTCGTCCTCGATCGAGAAGTCCCGCACGTGCAGCTCGTAGATCGCCCGGTCGACGTCCTGCTCGACCACGGGCGCGGGCGTGTCCGCCCACAGGGCGGGCTGCGTGCTCGGGTCGGACAGGTCGACGACGACCGAGTGGGTCGAGTTCGTCGTGAGCGCGACCGAGTACGGGTCCGTCACGGCGTTCTCGACGACCGTGCGGGTCGACGGCGCGTACACGGTGACCGCGTACCGGTAGGCGGCACCCGTCCAGCCGGCCTCGCCCGTGACGCGCCACACGCCGTCCGTGCCGCGCTCGGCCTGGACGCGCTGCGGCGTGCCCGACGTCGCACCGGTCCACAGCAGCAGGTCCACGTCCTGGGCGGTGGGCGCCCACAGCGCGAACGACGGGACGTCGCCGTCCCACGTGACGCCCAGCTCGGCATCCTGCGCCGCGTCGGCGTACAGGTCGTCGACGACGCCCGGGATCTGCACCCCGGTGAAGGCGACCGGGCCGGTGTCGGACGCGGCCAGGACCCGCAGCTCGCCCTTCAGGAGCGCGGCGGCGTCCGCGGGGCCGACGCGCAGCGCGGCGTAGCCGGCCAGCGCGGGGAACGTCGTCGTGACGTCCGCCGGCAGGCCCGCCGGGTCGTAGGTCAGCGGCACGGTGATGCCGCCCGTGACCTCGCCGTCGACGAGCTCGAGACCGCCCGACGGCGACTCGTGCAGCGAGAACGTCAGGCCGGCCGGGTCGGCGTCCACCAGGTCGCGCGGCCAGGCGAGCGTGTCGGCGCTCACCCAGTGCGCGCGGGCCTGTCCCGTCCCCGGCAGGGGCGGGTCCTGGACGGTCACGGTGAGCACCTTCGTCGCCGAGTCGAACGAGAACTGCACCTGCTTGCCCTCGGTGGCCGAGAACGCGATGTTGTCGCCGCCCGGCACGCCGCCGGCGCCCCAGTTGAGGGTCCAGGACAGGTCCTGGGTGACCTTCACCTGGTAGGAGCCGGTCGGCAGGCTCGTCGTCGTGAACTCGTACGTCCCGTCCCCGTCGGCGTCCTGGAGCAGCGCCGCGAGGCACTCCGGCTGCCAGTCGCCCGGGCAGCCGAGCTCGGACTGGAAGTCGCCGGCCAGCGTGAACAGCGGGCCCTGCGCGCTCGAGGTGAACAGGTGGCTGACAGGGTCGTAGACGAACGTCACGTCGGTCGTCGCGGTCAGCGCGTACGCGGCGTTCGCGCCGTCCCGCACGCCGCCGACCCCGTAGTTCTCGGCCCATGAGCCGCCGATCGCGACCTTGTACTCGTAGTCGCCGACCGGGAGCGAGAACGTCCCCGCGTAGACCCCGCCCGGGCGCAGCGTGAGGGCCGCCTGCGGGCAGTCGGGTGCCCAGTCGCCGGGGCAGCCCATCTCCGAGTTGTGGCTCCCGGGCACGGTGACCAGGAGCTCACCCGGCTCCTCGGGCGTACCCGCGGCGATGCTCAGCACGCCGGTCGCCGTGTCGAGGCTGAACGTGGCGGTCGGCGTCTCGGCGGTCACCGAGAACGCGACGTTGCCGCCGGCGGCCGTGCCGTAGCTCGTCGCCCAGTCGAAGCCCTTGATCGCCTTGGCCTCGTAGCTGCCCGCCGGGATCGCCGAGGTCGTGTAGGTCCACACGCCGTCCCCGTCGGGGTCGGCGAGCAGGGCCGTCAGGCACGTGCTGCTCCAGTCGGCGGCGCAGCCCAGCTCGGACTGGAAGTCGCCCGCGACCGTGTAGACCGCACCCGCGGCGTCGTTGGTCACGCGGTGCGTCGACGGGTCGTACCAGAACGTCACCGGGCGGTCCGGGTCGGTCACCGTGTAGGTGAGGTTGCCGCTCGGCGAGTTCTTGATCCCGTCCTCGCCGTAGTTCTCGTGCCAGGCGCCGTTCTGAGCGCCCTGCGCCTCGTAGTACGCCGCGCCGATCGCGGCCTTGTACTGGTACGTGCCGGCGGGCAGCGTGAACGTGCCCGACCAGCGGCCGTCGGCCTGGAGCGTGAGCTCGGCCGCGGTGCAGGTGGGCTGCCAGTCGGCCGCGCACCCCATCTCCGAGTTGTGCTCGCCGGGGATGGTCACGATGCTCTCGGCGTCCGCGACCACGGGCGTGCCCGGGCCGTACCCCTCGCCCACGGTCGCGAACGTCGTGGCGACCGACTCGTGGCCGCTCGCGTCGGCGACGACCGCGCGGTACTCGACGAGCGCGCCGGCCGCGAGGCCCGCGGTCGTGTGGAACACGCGCGGGGTGCCCGTGTCGGACGTGCCCAGGGTCGTCCACTCGTCGTCGCCCGCGACGCGGTAGGCGAACGTGGTCTCGGCGTACGCCTCCTCGTCGAGGCTCACGGAGAGCTCCTCGAGCGGGGTCACCGGCAGGCCCGGATCCCCGTCGAAGGTCGCGTCGATCGCGCTCGAGCGTGCCGGCAGGGTGCTCGTCGCGCGGTACACGACGGCCGACAGCGCCGGCACGGAGAGCGTCACGTCGCCGTCCGCGACGACCGTCCCCGTCGCGCCGTACAGCGCCTCGAACGTCGCGTCGGGGCTGAGCGGCGAGAACGTCGCGGTCTTCGTCGTCGTCGCGTTGTTCACCGCGACCAGGTACTCGACGCGCTCGTCGCGGTCCACGCGCGAGAACGCGTACACGCCCGTGCCGTCGGCGACCGCCTGCTCGACCTGCGCACCGTCGACGAGTGCGGGGTGGTCGGCGCGCAACGCACCGAGCTCGGCGATCGCCTCGTACAGCGTGCCGTCCGTGCCGTAGTGGTCGCCCGTGCCGAGCGTCGTGCCGTCGATCAGCGGCTGCTCGGCGTACGAGTCGACCTGCGTGCCGAACAGCGACTGGCGGGCGTCCTTGTCGCCACCGGTGCCGACGAAGCCCTGCTCGTCGCCGTAGTAGACGACCGGCTGGCCGCGCGTGAGGAACATGAGCTGGTGCGCGAGCACGTCACGCTGCACGGCGGCGTCCTTGCCGCGCAGGAAGTACCCGATGCGACCCATGTCGTGGTTGCCGAGGAACGTGGGCAGCGCGTACGCGCTCGAGTCGGCGGTCGTGTAGTAGTCGTCGGACGCGAACAGGCCCGCCAGGCTCTTGGCCGAGCCGCCGCCCGCGTAGCCCGACGCGGCGGACTGGAACGCGAAGTCGAGCACCGAGCTCATCTGCGTCTCGCGCACGTACGGGCTCGTCTTCGTCGCGTCGGCGTCGTAGACCTCGCCGAACATGAAGAAGTCGTCCTTGCCCGTGGCGCGCGCGTGGTCCATGACCTGCTGCGTCCAGGACTGCCAGAACTCCATGTTCACGTGCTTGACGGTGTCGATCCGGAAGCCGTCGATCCCGAAGTCGACCCAGTCGGAGAAGATGTCGGCCATGCCGTCGACGACGACGGGGTTCTCCGTCATGAGGTCGTCGAGCGCGCCGAAGTCGCCGAGCGTGGAGGACTCCCCCGCATAGGTCGAGCTCCCACGGTTGTGGTAGAGCGTCGGGTCGTTGAGCCAGGCCGGGACCTTGACGTGGGCCTCGTCCGGGCTGACGACCGGCGTGTACGGGAACGACGTCGCGGCGTCGAGCTCGGGGAACGTCGTGCCGACGACGTCGGACAGCGCGAACTCCTCGCCGTCGGCGTCGGTGTAGGGCCGCTCGGCCTGCGAGACGTACGGGTACGGGTCGGCGCCCGCCTGCGGCGCCTGCGCGTACTGGATCACGTCCGCGGTGTGGTTCGCGATGATGTCGAAGTAGACGTCGATGCCCAGGTCGTGCGCGTCGTCGATGAGCTCCGCCAGCTCGGCCTTCGACCCGTAGTGCGGGTCGATCGACGTGAAGTCCGTGACCCAGTACCCGTGGTACCCGGCCGAGACGTCGTCGGTCCCCGCACCCTGCACGTACTTGTTCGTGAACGACGGCGTCAGCCAGATGGCCGTCGTGCCCAGGCCCTTGATGTAGTCGAGCTTGCCGCGCAGCCCGGCGATGTCCCCGCCTTGGTAGAACCCCTTGTCCGTCGGGTCGAAGCCCGTCGTCAGGCGGTCTCCCGTCACGCCGCCCTGGTCGTTCGCCTCGTCGCCGTTCGCGAAGCGGTCGGTCATGACGAAGTAGAGCTGCTCGCCCGAGCCCGGCTGACGCACGGGGGCGACGGGCGTCGCGTCCTGCTCGGCGTCGTCCTGCAGGTCCAGCGGCGTGAGCGTCGTGCGGCCGGTCGCGAGGTCGAAGTCGACCAGCAGGCGCGTGCTGCCGGCGAGCACGAGCGGGATGTTCGCGGCCCCCGCGTCGCTCGAGCCCGCGAAGCCGTACGCGGTGTCCCAGGCGTGGTCGGCGACGACCTTGAACGCGTACTCGCCGCCGGGCAGCGTCACCGTCGCGGCGTAGTGGCCCGTGCGCCCGTCGACGGGTGCGAGGTCACCCGTCGTGCAGGTGGGGTCCCAGTCGGCCGGGCAGCCGAGCTCGGACTGCAGGTCGCCGACGAGCGTGTACGACGTCTCGTCGTCGGCGGCGGCGGTCTGCTGGACGACGACCGCGCCCGCGAGGGCGAGGGCCGTGGCGGTGAGCGCCGACAGGGGGCGACGGGCTCGCGCGAGGACGCTGGACATGCGGCGACTCCTTCGTCTCCGCGCAGGGCGCGGGCATGCGGTGAGGTGCTCCCCGCGCGGACGGTCGCTGCGGCGACCGCCCACGGGGCTCCGGCGACAGCGGCGTCGACGGACTGGCGGCAACGTACTGGCTTACGGCAACTTGCAGCAAGACCTTGCGAGCGTTGTGCCCGTCCCGTGACCAACCACCCGAAACCGCCCGGCGACGACGACGAGCGCGCGCGTCGCCCCGCAAGGTCCCGGGCAGCGTGCGGACCTGCGGAGACGACGAACGGCGCCCTCCCCTGGCCGGGGAGGACGCCGTCGACGTCGGTGCGGGGCTCAGCCCAGGCGCGCCGCGAGGTTCTCGTCGAGCGCCGCCAGGAACTCCTCCGTGGTGAGCCACGGCTGGTCCGGGCCGATCAGGAGCGCGAGGTCCTTGGTCATCTTGCCGCTCTCGACGGTCGTGATGACGACGTCCTCGAGCGTCTCGGCGAACTGCGTGACCTCGGGGGTCGAGTCCAGCTTGCCGCGGTGCTTGAGCCCACCGGTCCACGCGAAGATCGACGCGATGGGGTTGGTCGACGTCGGCTTGCCCGCCTGGTGCTGGCGGTAGTGCCGCGTGACCGTGCCGTGCGCCGCCTCGGCCTCGACCGTCTTGCCGTCGGGCGTCATGAGCACCGACGTCATCAGGCCGAGCGAGCCGAAGCCCTGCGCGACCGTGTCGGACTGCACGTCACCGTCGTAGTTCTTGCACGCCCAGACGTAGCCGCCCTCCCACTTCATCGCGGCGGCGACCATGTCGTCGATCAGGCGGTGCTCGTACGTCAGGCCGGCCGCGTCGAAGTCCGCCTTGAACTCGGCGTCGAACACCTCCTGGAAGATGTCCTTGAACGCGCCGTCGTAGGCCTTGAGGATCGTGTTCTTGGTCGACAGGTACACCGGGTAGCCGCGCTGCAGGCCGTACGCGAACGAGGCGCGCGCGAAGTCGCGGATCGACTCGTTGAAGTTGTACATGCCCATCGCCACGCCACCCGCCTCGGGGTAGGTGACGACCGTCTGCTTGATCTCCTCGGAGCCGTCGGCCGGCGTGAACGTCAGCGTGAGCGTGCCGGCGCCCGGGACCTTGAAGTTCGTCGCCTTGTACTGGTCGCCGTGGGCGTGACGGCCGATGATGATCGGCTTGTTCCAGCCCGGGACCAGGCGCGGGATGTTCGAGATGATGATCGGCTCGCGGAAGACCACGCCACCGAGGATGTTGCGGATCGTGCCGTTCGGCGACAGCCACATCTTCTTGAGGCCGAACTCCTCGACGCGCGCCTCGTCGGGCGTGATCGTCGCGCACTTGACGCCGACGCCGTGCTCCTTGATCGCGTGCGCCGCGTCCACCGTCACCTGGTCGTCGGTCGCGTCGCGGTTCTCGATCGACAGGTCGTAGTACCGCAGGTCGATGTCGAGGTACGGGTGGATCAGGCGGTCCTTGATGAACTGCCAGATGATCCGCGTCATCTCGTCGCCGTCGAGCTCGACGACCGGGCCGACTACCTTGATCTTCGCCATGCGGGACTCCTTGCTGAGAACTGGGCCGCCCCAAGATTACTCGACATCAAGAGATCTCGACCGACGATCCAGGGCGAGGCTGGTCACGTCCGACGCCGTCGTCACCGATTTTGGTGCGTGATCGCACCCGCGCTGCACGGCTGGGACTGGCATATTGGCCCGCGAACCACTCGAACCCACCGACAGGACCGCCATGTCCCAGGACAACACCGCCGGCACGCCGGATCCGCAGGGCACCGAGCCCGCGGTCGACCCCGTCGTCGAGCCCGCAGTCGACCCGGCCGCCGCTCCCGCGGCCCCCGCCCCGGCGACCCCCGTGGAGCCCGCCGAGGAGAGCGTCGCGGCGCCCCCCGCGCAGTCGGAGCCCGCCCCGCCCGTCGGGCAGCCGGCCGCCGACGAGCTCGACTACGACGCGTACGTCATCCCCGCCGGCTCCGTCGTCGTCGAGGGCCCGAGCCTGCCCGCTCGGCTGGGCGCCGAGGCGTTCGGCACGTTCGTGCTCGTCCTCGTCGGCCTGGGGGTCGCGCTCTACGCGGCCCTCGGCTCGATCGGCGGCGGTGCGCTCGGCGTGGCGCTCGGCTTCGGCCTCGCGGTCCTCGCGGCCGCCGCGGCCGTGGGCCACGTCTCCGGAGGCCACTTCAACCCCGCCGTGACGCTCGGCGCCGCGCTGGCCGGACGCACGTCGTGGAAGGACGTGCTGCCCTACTGGCTCGCCCAGCTCGTCGGCGGTGCGCTCGGCGCGGCCGTCATCTTCATCGCCGTCCCGTCGGCGCTTCCCGAAGCCCTCGGCAAGTCGAGCGTGCGCGAGCTGTTCTCCGGCGTCGCCAACGGCTACGGCGAGCACTCGCCGCTCAACGCGCTCGTCGTGTCGGGCACCGGCGGCGCCAGCAACGCGGAGTTCACGCTGTTCGCAGCCCTCGTGCTCGAGCTCGTCGCGACCGCCGTCTTCGTCGGCGTCATCCTCGGCGCGACCGACCGTCGCGCCCCCCGCGGCCTCGCGCCCGTCGCGATCGGCGTGGCGCTCGCCGTCCTGCTGCTCGTGACGATCCCCGCGACCAACGGCTCGCTCAACCCGGCGCGCTCGTTCGCCGCGGCGATCTTCTCCGAGTCGTGGGCCTGGAAGCAGCTGTGGGTGTTCGCGGTCGCGCCGCTCCTCGGCGCCGCGCTCGCGGGCATCGTCTACCGCGCGTTCGCCGCCGAGCCCGTCGACCAGGACAACCTGCTCGAGGAGGACGACGTGTACGTCACGGACGAGGACGTCGTCGTCGTGGAGGGTCCGCGCTGATCCGCTGACGCGCGTGCTGCACGCGCGACGAGGGGCACGAAGGGGTCCGGGCATCGTCCCGGGCCCCTTCGTCGTCGCAGGCTGTGCACGTCGCACCCAGCCCGTGGGTGGTGCGGCTCAGACCTCGGGCGTCGGCAGCAGCGCGGCGAGCACGGCGATCGCGATCGCCAGGAAGCACAGGATCGTGACGTCCACGGCCCGCGAGCGCACGGACAGCGCGACCGGGCCGGGCTCGGGCCGCACGGCGCGCACGCCGGCGGCGGCGGCGAGCATCGCGGACAGGGTCCACGCGCCGGCCGCGGTACCCGCCACGAGCGCGACGACGCACGCGACGACGACGCCGCCGCCGGTCCACCACAGCGACGCGTTCCGGGAGGCCTGCAACGAGGCCCGCGCGATGGCCCGCGGGTCCAGCGGTCGCTCGACCGCCGGTACCTCGGCCACGGGCGGAACCGCTCCGCCGCCCGGGAGCTCGGCGACGGCGGGCTCCCCGCCGGACGGCTGCTCGGGCCCGAACGGTGCCCACGGACCGGGTGCGCCCGGGGCGACGGCGGGCGCGGCTGCGGGTGGGGTCGACTGGTCGTGCAGCGTCGGGCCCTGCTCCGACGACCGCGCCGTGCTCCGGTGCACGTGCCCGTGCACGCGTTCGTGAACCATCCCGCCTCCCGACCGCTGAGACTACCGTTGCCGCGTGAGCCCCACGCCCTCCGGACCACCGCCGCCCACCACCGTCCCGGAGTCCGTGGCCGTCGCCGGCGCCGGGCTCGCCGCCACGCAGACCGTCGCGGCGCTGCGCGAGGCGGGGTACTCCGGGCGCGTCGTCGTCCTGGGCGCCGAGGGCGTCCCGCCGTACGACCGCCCTCCCCTGTCCAAGCACCTGCTCGACCGCGTGACGCCCGCGTGGCTCGCCGACGAGGTCGGCACGGACATCACGTCGCTGGCCGACGAGGTGCACCTCGACCGGCCCGCGCGCGGCCTCGTCGTGCACGGCGCGGGCGTCACCGTGCACACCGATCACGGCGACCTGACGGCCGACGCGGTCGTGGTCGCGACCGGCGCGCACGCCCACCGGCCGGACGGGTGGGCCGGCGCGAGCACGCTGCACACTGCCGCCGACGCCGAGCAGCTGCGCGCAGCGCTGCGGCCGGGCGACCGCCTCGTCGTCGTGGGCGCGGGGTGGATCGGGGCGGAGGTCGCAGGTGTGGCGGCGCGCGCGGACGTGGACGTCACGGTCGTGGAGGCGGCTCCCGCGCCGCTCGCCGCGGCGCTGGGGCCGCAGGTCGGCGCGCTGACGACACCCTGGTACGACGAGCACGGCGTCCGGCTCCTCACCGGACGTCAGGTCGCCGCCGTCGACGGCGCGGGCGTGCACCTGGCCGACGGCACGACCCTGCGGGCCGACGTCGTGCTGGCCGCGGTCGGCGCGCGGCCCGCGACCGCGTGGCTCGGTGCGAGCCTGCCGCGGGAGCCCGACGGCGCCCTGCGGGTCGACGAGGGCTTCGCGGTGCTCGGCGCGCCGCGGCACGTGCGCGCGGTGGGCGACGTGACGCTGCGCCGTTCACGTCGGCACGGCTGGGTCCCCGGCGGTCACTGGGACGGTGCGCTGCGCGACCCCACCGAGCTCGTCGCCGACCTGCTCCACCCCGGCGCGACCGCCGCGCGTGCCGACCGCGCGCCGTACGTGTTCTCGACGCAGCTCGGCCACGAGCTCACGCTGTTCGGCCAGCCCGGCGCGGACGACGACGTGGTGCTGCGCGGCGACCCCGCGGCCGGCGCCGGCTGGACCGCGCTCTGGTATCGCCCGGGCACGGACGCGCTGGCGGCGGTCCTCACGGTCGACCGCCCGCGGGACGTGGGCGCAGCTCGACGCCTGTTCACCACGCCCGACCTGCCCGTCCTGCCGCGCACGCGCGCCGCCGACCCCGCGCTCCCGCTACGCGCCTGAGAAGCCGCGAGCCCCGCACCGGGCAGGTGCGGGGCTCGCGGACGGGGCCGGTCCGCTCAGTGGGCGAAGTGGCGGGTGCCCGTCAGGTAGAGCGTCACGCCCGCGGCGCTCGCCGCCTGGATGACCTCCTCGTCGCGGACCGAGCCACCCGGCTGGACGACGGCGCGCACGCCCGCGTCCAGGAGCACCTGCAGGCCGTCGGCGAACGGGAAGAACGCGTCGGAGGCGGCGACCGCGCCGCGCGCGCGCTCGACGTCGCCCGCGTTCGCGCGCTCGACCGCGAGGCGGCACGAGTCGACGCGGTTGACCTGGCCCATGCCGACCCCGACGGACGCGCCGTCGTTCGCGAGCAGGATCGCGTTGGACTTCACCGCGCGCACCGCGCGCCACGCGAACGCGAGGTCCGCGAGCGTGTCCGCGTCCGCGGCCTCCCCGGTCGCGAGCGTCCAGCTGGCCGGGTCGTCGCCGGGGGCGTCGAGGCGGTCGACGTGCTGCAGGAGCAGGCCGCCCGAGACCGGGCGCATCTCGACGACCGGCCCCTGCGGCGCGTCGACCACGAGCAGGCGGATGTTCTTCTTCTGCGTGAGGACCTCGAGCGCGTCCTCGTCGAAGCCCGGGGCCACGACGACCTCGGTGAACACCGGCGCGATCTGCTGCGCGGCGGCCAGGGTGACCCGCTGGTTCGTCGCGATCACGCCGCCGAACGCCGAGACCGGGTCGCACGCGTGCGCCTTGGCGTGCGCGTCGGCCACGTCGGCGCCGACCGCGATGCCGCACGGGTTGGCGTGCTTGATGATCGCCACGGTGGGCGCGTCGCCGTGGTCGTGCGCGGCGCGCCACGCGGCGTCCGCGTCGACGTAGTTGTTGTAGCTCATGGCCTTGCCGTGGAGCTGGGCGGCACCCGCCAGGCCCTGACCGGCGCGGCCCGCGTCGGACAGGTACAGCGCCGCGGACTGGTGCGGGTTCTCGCCGTAGCGCAGCACCTCGCCGCGGGTCCACTGCGCCCCGACGAGCGCGCCGAAGCCCGACTCGAGGGCCTGCTCGTCGGGCGCGTACGCGTTCGCGAACCAGCCGGACACCGCGATGTCGTACGCCGCGGTGTGCGCGAACGCCTCAGCCGCGAGGAGCCGGCGCTGCGCGAGCGTGAACCCGCCACCGGCCGCGGCGTCGGCGACGGCCTCGTACCGTGCGGGGTCGACGACGACCGCGACGCTCGGGTGGTTCTTCGCGGCCGCGCGGACCATCGACGGTCCGCCGATGTCGATCTGCTCGACGCACTCGTCGGGCGCGGCGCCCGACGCGACGGTCTGCGTGAACGGGTACAGGTTGACGACGACGAGCTCGAACGCGGCGATGCCGAGCTCGTCGAGCTGCGCGAGGTGCTCGGGGCGGCGCGTGTCCGCGAGGATCCCGGCGTGCACGCGCGGGTGCAGCGTCTTGACGCGCCCGTCGAGGCACTCGGGGAACCCGGTGAGGTCCTCGACCTTGGTGACCGGGACACCGGCGGCTGCGATCGTCGCGGCGGTCGAGCCGGTGGAGACGAGCTCGACGCCGGCCGCGTGCAGGTCGGTCGCGAGCTGGACCAGCCCGGTCTTGTCGTACACCGAGACGAGCGCGCGGCGCACGGGGCGGCGGGTCTCGTCGGAAGCCGGGTCGAGGTCAGAGCTGGGGACGGGCGGGACGGCGCTCACGGCACACTCCTGGGTCGGCATCGAGGTGGGACCCAGGCACCCAGGCGGGCGGTGCGCTGCAGGGGGACTTCAGCCGCTCCCCGGTGGTCGGTCCCACCTTCGCCAGTCACGGCCGGGCCCAGTCTAGCCCGCGAGGTCCACCCGCAGACCGACTCCCGCGGCGACCGTCGCGAGCGTGACGTCGAACGCGCGCGCGGGGTCCGCCACGACGCGGTGCAGGTGCCCGAAGAGCTCGGCCGAGAGCGCGCCGAGCAGCGCCTCGAACAGCGAGAAGGACCGGACGACGAGGGCCGCGGCCGCGTCGGACGGCACAGCGCCGCGCGCGAGCCGCCCCGCGACGCCCGCCATCTCGCGCGCGAGCTCGACCGCGAACGGGTCGACGAGGTCGTCGGAGCGGCCGTCGGCCGGGGACGGGCCGAGCACGCCACGCGCGTGCGCGTCGAGGAGCGGTGCGGCCACCGCCGCCCAGACCCGCGTCGCGTGCGGGACGGTGTCCTGCGGCGCGGCGTACCCGGGCACGGGCGTGCCGTAGATCAGCTCGTAGGAGTGCCGGTGCTCCACCGCCCAGGTGCGGAACGCCCGGCCGACCGCGAGCCACGTCTGCCCGGGGGCGGCGGCGTCGTCGACCGCGCGCGCGAGCGCCGCCTCGCACGCCTCGGCGACCTCGTCGTAGGACTCGACGAGGAGCATCGTCAGGAGGGCGTCGCGCGACTCGACGTACCGGTACACCGCGGACGAGGCGACGCCCAGGTCGCGCGCGACGGCGCGCAGCGAGAGCTGCGCCGCCCCTTCGGCGGCGATCCGGGCGCGGGCGGCGGCGAGCAGGTCCGCCTGGAACGCGGCACGCGCTCGCGCCCGGGGGGTCGTCGGGGCGTCGGGGCTCATGGCCCGATGATGCCCGACGTGAGCACCGATCATCAATGTGAGCACCGCTCTTGACATCGCGCGCTGCGGCCCGTGAGCATGGGTACCAATCGAGAGCACCGCTCACACTTCCGCCGGTCGCCGGGCCTCGCGCATCGCCCAGCGTCCGGGCCTGCGCGTGTCTCGCGTTCGTCGGACCCCCTCACCAGGAGCACCCATGTCCCGTCACGTCGTCATCGGCAAGGGCCCGGTCGGCACCTCGCTCGCCCGCCTGCTCGCGTCGCAGGGGCACGACGTCGTCGTCGTGTCCCGGTCCGGCGGCACCGACCGCGGCACCCGACCGACGGTCCCCGGCGCGTGGACGCACGTCGCGGCCGACGCGTCCGACACGGCCGCCCTGACCGGCCTCACCGCGGGGGCAGCGGCCCTCTACCAGTGCGCCAACCCGCGCTACGACCAGTGGCCGGCTGTCTGGCCGGGTCTGCACCGCGCAGCCCTGGACGCCGCGCAGGCGACCGGGGCCGTGCTCGTCGTCGCCGCGAACCTGTACGGCTACGGCGCCGGCAGCGGGGTCATGCGCGAGGACACGCCGCTCGCCGCCACCGAGACGAAGGGCCGCGTGCGCGCGCAGATGTGGCGCGAGTCCGCCGCGCGGACGCAGGCGGGCGACGTGCGCGCGACCGAGGTCCGGGCGTCGGACTACCTCGGCCCGTACGCGACCGGGGACTCGCACGCGGGCGACCGCCTGATGCGTCCCGTGCTGCGCGGCGGCACGTGCCGCCCGATCGGCGACCCGGACCAGCCGCACTCGTGGACCTACCTGCCCGACATGGTCGCGGCGATGGCGGCCGCGGCGAGCACCGAGGCCGCCTGGGGCCGTCCGGTCATGGCCCCGACGAACGCTCCCCTGACGTTCCGCGAGCTCGCGACGCGGCTGGCCGCAGCAGCCGGGACGACGACACCGCGCCTGGCCCCCGTGCCCGACGTCGTGCTGCGCACGGCCGGGCTCGTCTCCCCCGTGCTCCGCGAGGTCCGCGGCATGCGCTACCAGTTCGTCGAGCCGTTCGAGATGGACTCCACCGCCTCGCACGCGCTGCTCGGCCTCGACCCCACTCCCTGGGACCGGATCACCCAGCAGACCGTCGCCTGGTGGCGCGCCCACCTCACCCCCTGACCTCCCACCTCCTCTCGCGACCGACCCAGCGCCCACTCCGGCCTCGGCGGCTGGAAGGGCGCGTAGGCGCTGGTTCGGCGTGGGGTGGCGGGATGTGGATGGGCGGCGCACGTGGTGGCGTGGGCGAGAATGTCGGGGTGAGCAACCCCTACGCGCCGCCGGAGGACCGGCCGTCGTCGGCGCCCGACGACGGTGCGGCATCGCAGGGCGCGCCGCAGCCGCACGGGGCGCCACCGCAGGGCCACCCCACGGCGCCCGGGGGCCAGCCCGGTCCCGAGGCGGGCTGGGGCATGCCCCCAGGGCAGCGGCCGGTCGCACCCCCGTCGCGTGACGCCACGCCGCCGGACCCGGAGCAGGTCGCGGCGCTCGCGCGTCAGGGCCGCACGTTCGCGGCGCTCATGGTCGCGGCCGTGCTCACGAGCTCGTTCCCGGTGCCGTGGCAGGCCGCCGGACTCGTCTTCACGGTGCTCGCGCTCGTCGTGGGCGTCCGCGCACTGATCCGCGCGATCAGGCTGCGCGTGCGCGGCACGCTCACCGGTCTGCTCATCGGCGGCGTGGGCGTGAGCGCGTTCTGGCTCGTCGTCTCGATCGGGATGGCGCTCATGTGGCCCATCTACGTGGACCGCCAAGAGTGCCTCGCCGGGGCCCTGACCATCAGCGCGCGCCAGGAGTGCGAGACGCAGTTCCGGCAGTCGGTCGAGGAGTGGGTCGAGCGGTTCGAGACCCGCACCCGTCCCTAGCGGCGACGCAGCCGCTGCCACCCTCGCAGCAGCGCCTGCGCGGTGGCCGCACGCAGCAGCCGGTCCGTCGGGAGCACGACGAGCAGGGAACCGACGAGCACCTCGAGCGCGACCACGCCCCCGACGAGCAGCGCGGGCGCACCCAGCTCGGTCATGCGCCCCGGTCCGATCGCACCCGATGCCGGGAGCATCGCCACAGCGGCGACGAGCCCCGTGATGACGGCGGTCGCCACGCACGCGGCAGACCCGCTCCACGCCCGCAACCCCTGGCGACCGCGCAGGCCTCGGTGCACGTACCACCCGGCGACGGTCCCGCACGCGACCACGAGCAGCGGCGCGAGCACCGCGGGACCTCCCACGACGTCCCCGCCCGGCAGCGCGCCGAGCATCGGGACGGCCGGCAGGGTGCCGCCCGTCATCGCGTCCACGGCGAAGTGCGAGCCCTCCCCCACCGCGAAGCCCGGGCCTGCGATCCACGCGACGGCCCACACGACGAGCACGGGCGCGAACGCGAGCTCGGCGAGCGCGAGCACGGCCCCGCCGAGCAGGTCGACGCCGAGCGCGTCGGCGATGGCGACGATCGTCGTGCGACCGGCGAGCACCCAGCCCGTCACGACGAGCGCGGCGACGACGACGAGCGAGGCGAACGCGATCGTCGCGGCCTCGGCCGCGGTCGCGATCACGATCGGCAGCCGCCCGTGCCAGGGCCGGGTGAGCTCGCGCCACGTCGGGGCCTCGGGCCGCGCGAGCAGTCCCGCCGCCATCCCGGTCCCGCCGACGAGCGCACCGCCGACGAGCCCGCGCAGGCCCGCCACGGGCCCCGCGACGCTCGCCCCCAGCACGCCGACGACCACCGCGTACGCGACGGTTCCGGAGACGAAGGCCGACCGATCGACCACCCCCGACCGGCGCGCCGAGGCCCACGCGGTGAACAGCGCGATCAGGGTCACACCGAGCGGGACGAGCGTGACCTGCGCACCGCCGACGACCGGGGGCACGCCGTGGCCCGCGAGCCACAGGCTCG
>NZ_BJLQ01000038.1 GCF_006538725.1 Cellulomonas gelida | reverse complement strand
CGGCGAGGCCGCGACGGGCTCGGGCGAGATCGCCACGAACATCACGGGCGTCGCGACGGCCACCGCGCAGAACTCCGACGTCGTGACCCAGATGGGCCGTGCGATCGACGAGCTCGCGCACATGTCCACCGAGCTGCGCACCACGGCGGCCCGCTTCACGTACTGACCGCGCCTCACGCGGCGAACGACTCGAGCGCCGGCCCCTCGCTCCTCACGGCGAGCGGCCGGCGCTCGTCCGTGGTGCGCCTGCTGCCGACCGCCCGGGGGGCCCGCCGTGCGGGTGCCGACCGCCTGGGTGCCTACCGACCGGGTGCGTACCGGGCGGCGAGCTCGGCGTCGCGCTCGGCCGAGAGGCCGACCTTCAGGTCGCCCCCTCGCTCGCGCGCCCACGCGAGCGTGTCGCGCACCGTCTCGCCGAGCGGTCGCGTGGTCAGCCCGGCCGCGACCGCGCGGGACGTGTCGACCTGGAACATGCCGCGCATCTTCTCGTCGGACGGCGGGAGCCACAGCGGCAGGTCGACCCACGGCCGCACCTGCTCGGCCTCGCGCTGCTCGTCGGTCAGGACGACGGGCTGCGACGGGATGCCGGTCTCGTCGGCGACGGCCTGCAGGAGGTCGCCGAACGGCAGCGGGACGGTCGCGGCGTTGAACGTCCCCGGGACGCGGCCGGCACCGAGCCGCACGAGCCAGTCCGCGAGGTCACGCGCGTCGACGTACTGGAGAGGCGAGTCGAGCGGCGGCGCGACGTGCAGGCCCGGGGTGCTGGGGCGCTGCACCCAGTAGGTGAAGCGGTCGGTCGGGTCGTGCGGGCCGGCGATGATCGTCGGGCGCACGATCGTGCGGCTGTCGAACAGCTCGGCCACGGCGCTCTCGCACAGGGCCTTGAGGCCGCCATAGGTGTCGCCGTCGACCTCGTCGGGAACCGGTCCGTCGAACGCGGCCAGCGGCGCGTCCTCCGTGGTGCCGGGCTGCGCGAGGTTCGCGTACGTCGAGATCGTCGAGACCAGCACGTAGTGGTCGCACCGGCCGACGAGGTGCGCGGCGCTGCGGCGGACCTGGTCGGGGTGGAACGAGGACAGGTCGTGCACGACGTCCCACCGCCCGTCCGCGAGCGCTGACACGTCGCCGTTGCGGTCGCCGCGCAGGTGCGTCACGTCGGCGAACAGGCCGGGGTTGGACCGGCCGCGGTTGAACATCGTGACGTCCCAGCCATCCCGCAGCAGGCTCGTGACCAGGTGGATGCCCACGAACGTCGTGCCGCCCAGCACCAGCGCCTTCGGTCGCCCCCTCATCCCGCCGACCCTAGCCCCCACCCCACCCCGCCCGCCGCGACCCAGCACTTACTCAGGCCACCACACGTCTGAGCCGGAGCAACCGCTGGCTCGGCCCATAGCGCAGCGGCGACCCAGCGCCTACTCAGGCCAACACCCGTCTGAGCCGGAGCAACCGCTGGCTCGGTCCGTCGCGCAGCGGCGACCTCGCGCGTCGGCAGCGGCCTCTTCACGTTGTCGGACCGCGGGTCTAGCGTCGTCCGGCATGGACGCAGTCGTCGAGTACCTCCTCTCCGGAGACCCCGCGATCCGCTGGCAGGTCCTGCGCGACCTCGTCGGCGCACCGGACGACGAGGTCGCGGCGGAGCGGGCGCGCGTCGCCACCGAGGGGTGGGGTGCGCAGCTGCTCGCGGAGCAGGCCGACGACGGCCGGTGGGACGGCGGCACGTACCGGCCGGGCTGGGCCGACGAGTCGCGCCCCTTCTTCGACGCGTGGACGGCCACCCACTTCGCCCTGCAGTCCCTGGTCGACCTCGGGCTGGACCCCGCGAGCGCGCAGGCGCGCCGCGCCGTGGGCCTGGTGCGGGACCACGTGCGGTGGGAGTACGACGGGTCGCCGTACTTCGACGGGGAGGTCGAACCGTGCATCAACGGGATGGCGCTCACCGCCGGGGCGTACTTCGGCGCACCCGTGTCCCGCATCGTCGACACCCTGCTCGGCGGACAGCTGCCCGACGGCGGGTGGAACTGCTGGGCGCAGGACGCGAGCGCCGTCTCGTCGTTCCACTCGACCATCTGCGTGCTCGAAGGACTGCGCGCGCTGGAGACGGCGGGCGGCGCCACGGAGGCCACCCGCACCGCACAGGCTGCCGGGGAGACGTACCTGCTCGACCGCGGCCTGCTGCGGCGCAAGAGCACCGGCGAGCTCGTCGACCCGCGCATGACGATGCTGTCCTACCCGGTGCGCTGGTACTTCGACGTCCTGCGCGGCCTCGACCACTTCCGGCTGGCCGGCCGGCGCGACCCGCGGCTGAGCGACGCCGTCGAGCTGCTGCGCGCCAAGGCCGGCCCGCACGGCCTGTTCCCCTACGAGAACTGCCACCAGGGCCCGACTCTGTTCGACATGGAGGCCGAGGCCGAGGGGTTCCCGAGCCGCTGGGTGACGCTGCGCGCCCTGCGCGTGCTGCGCTGGTGGGACGCCTGACGCGCCGCGTCAGCGGTACTGCGCCACGAGCGGGCACTGGAAGGGGTCACGCGCGGCCAGCCCCACGGCGTTGAGGTGTCGCACGACGATCCCCCACGACCGCGGCAGGCTCGTCTCGGCGTAGGAGATGCCGTGCTCGGCGCAGAACGCGCGGACGGTCGGCTGCAGGCGCCGCAGGTTCGGCCGGGGCATGCTCGGGAACAGGTGGTGCTCGATCTGGTAGTTCAGCCCACCCATGAACAGGTCGGTCGTCGGCCCGCCGCGGACGTTGCGGCTCATGAGCACCTGGCGGCGCAGGAAGTCGAGGCGCGCGTCCCGCGGGACCAGCGGCATGCCCTTGTGGTTGGGCGCGAAGACCGCGCCCATGTACACCCCGAACAGCCCGAGCTGGACGCCGAGGAACGCGAACGCCATCCCCACGGGCAGCAGCCAGAACACGATCCCGAGGTAGCCCCCGATCCGCAGCGTCATGAACGCGATCTCGACCGGGCGGCGCTTGACCGTCCCGCGGCCGAACACGGTCTTGACCCCCGACACGTGCAGGTTCAGGCCCTCGAGCAGCAGCAGCGGGAAGAACAACCAGCCCTGCCGCTGCGTGAGCCAGCCCTTGAGGCCGGTGCGGACGGCGCGCAGGTCCTGGGTGTGGAAGATGATGACGTCCGTCGCGATGTCCGGGTCCGCGCCGATCTGGTTCGGCTTCGCGTGATGGCGCGAGTGCTTGTGCTGCCACCAGCCGTAGCTCATCCCGGCGTACAGGTTCGCGATGACCAGGCTCGACCAGTCGTTCCACCGCCCGGAGTCGAAGATCTGGCGGTGAGCGGCGTCGTGGCCCAGGAACATCACCTGCCCGAGCAGCACGGCGAGCACCGCGGCGACGACGAGCTGCCACCACGAGGGCCCGATGACGACGAACGCGGCGAACGTCAGCGCCAGCAGCGCGGTCAGCGCCAGGAAGCGCACCCAGTAGTAGGCGTGGCGTCGGCGCATCAGTCCGGACTCGTGCACGGCGCGGCTCAGCGCGGTGAAGTCGCTGACCTGCCGCTCACGGGCCGGGACCGCGCCGGCCGTCGACTGCGTCGCGGCACGTGACAGCCCGCTCGGCGCGGGTGTCGCGGCGCCGCTGGGGCTCGTCGGGCGCACGGCGGCCTACTCGAACCGGATCGACTCGACGGCCGCGTGCGTCGCGGCGGCCCGCTGACGCTCGTCGTCGGCGAGGGCCTCGGCCGCGACGGCCCGTTCGGAGGCACGGGTCCGCAGGTCCCCCGCGAGGTCGCGGAGCATCGCGGCAAGCGCCGCAGCGAGGCCGTCGCGGAGCTGGGCGAGGGTCGTGTTCTCGATGAGCAGACGACGGTCGGCGACGACGAGCCGCAGCGCGGGCCCGTCCGTCGGGGCACCGATCTGCGCGCACAGGCCACGGGCCGTCGCGGGGTCCTCGATGCGGGCCCGCTCGGACTGACTGACCTGCCGGGAGAACACGGCCGGGACCGTGTAGGCCGCAGGCTCGTCGGGCGTGCCGAGCTGCAGGGGGAGCCCCGTCTCGAGGACGGAGAGCAGATGCAGGTCGCTCGCGGCGGCGGGACCGGTCGGGGGGCTGGCGGTGGTGGTCATGGCGGCGACCTCTGTTCAGCTGGAGATGGACGGCGCGGGTGCGCGCCGATCAAGGCTCAGACGGTCGATGCCGTCGCGGCTTGCCGGTCCGTGCGGATGCGGCGGCGCAGCTGGCCGATGCGCAGGCTCCCGATGACGAGGGCGATCAGGCCGACGCCGATCCCGGCGATGAGCAGGACGAGCGAGAGCGGGGCCGAGCCGGACATCCCGAGGAACGTGACCTCGACGGGCGTCGTGTTCTGCATCATGAACACCACCAGGGCGATCAGGACGAGGACGCCGACGCACACGCCGACCCATGCGGCGCCGGTCCGCGAGCGCAGCGGTCGGTCTGTGGGCGACCCTTGCGTCACCTTCGACGGCCGGTAGCCGTCCGGCAGCGGGCGCATCGGCACGTCGAGCGGGGACGAGTTGGGGCGTGGGGTGGGGGTGTTGCGCTGGACGGGCATGACGCCCTCCTTCGACGTGCCAGGAGACGGGCCCTCGACTGAGGGCTGGCCATCCCGGGACTTCTTTCATCGTACGCCCGTTCGAGCGAATTGGCCCGGTTCGGGGAGCCTGCACCTCAGGGGTGGGAGGTGTCCGCCCGTCCGTACCGGTCCGCGAGCCGCACGACGTCGTCGCGCCACCCCGGGCCCGCGGTCGAGGACTCCGCGAGCAGCACGTCGGTCACCGCGGTGAGGCGGTGCAGCACGCCGGCGGGCAGGTGCACGACGTCGCCGGCGCTCAGCTGCTGCGGCACCAGGAGATCGGCCGCCGCGCCGTGCTCGATCAGCGCCTGGCCGGACACCACGACCATCGTCTCGTCCTTGTCGACGTGGTACTGCAGGCTGAGCTGCTCACCGGCCCGCACCACGAGCAGCTTGCCGACGTAGCCGTGCTCCCCCTCGGCGTAGATGTGCTCGTGCCCCCACGGCTTGACCTGCACGGTCCCGACGGTGAACCGGGCGTGCGGTCCGGTGCTGACGGTCATGGTGCTCCCTCGATCGGTGCTGCGGGGTCCTGCAGGGTGGTGGCAGCCGCGGCGGGACGCAGCGCGTCGAGCAGCGGGTCGAGGTCGACGAGCGCGAACCGTGTGGCGGTGTCGCTGCTGCCGTACGGCACGACGAGGGTGCGGCCGTGCAGCATCGCGCCGCACGAGTAGACGACGTTCGGGACGTAGCCGGAGCGCTCGTCGTCCGTGCCCGTCAGGAGCGGGTGCTCGAGCCGTCCGACGACGCGCGTCGGGTCGTCGAGGTCGAGCAGGAGTGCGCCGATGCCGTAGGTGCGCATCGGCCCGACCCCGTGCGTGAGCACGAGCCAGCCGCGCTCCGTCTCGACCGGAGGCCCGCAGTTGCCGAGCTGCACCAGCTCCCAGCCGCGCTCGGGGCGCTGCACGACGACGGGTGGTCCCCACCGGAGCAGGTCGTCGGACGTCGTGACCGCGTTGCTCTCCCGGTCGGCGCGCGACAGGGCGACGTACCGGCCGCCCACCTGCCGCGGGAACAGGGCCAGGCCCTTGTTGCGTGCACCCGGTCCGCCGACCGGCCGGCTCGACAGGTGCGCGAAGTCGGTCGTCGCCAGGAGCTGCATCGCGATCTCGTGACCGTCGAACGCGGTGTAGGTGCCGAGGTAGGTGACGGTGCCGTCGGGCGCCGTGAAGCGCACCAGGCGGACGTCCTCGATGCCATGGCTCTCGGTCGCGGTCTGTGGCATCAGGACGCGCTCGGGCAGGGCCGAGTCAGGCGGGAACGTGACGTCGTAGCTGCGTCGGGCGATCCGCTCGAACCGCTCGACCGTGCGCGACGCCGACCCGCGCGTGAGCCGCTGCGCGCGCAGCTCGCCGTATGCGCGGTCGAGGTCCGCGCGGCCGAACTCGCGGCCGAGCGCGGCGAGCACGAAGTCCGCGTTCGCGTGGTCGTCGTCGACGTCCTCGTCGATCTCCTGGGCGAACAGGGCGCGCGCGTAGCGGGGCTCGGCGACCACCGGCTGCCGGGTGTGCGCCGGTGTCGCGTCGAGCGCGATGACGCCCGCGGCGTCGATCACGCCGGTGCGCAGCTCGAGGCTCGACACGTGCCCCTCGCCGAGCGCGCGCAGTGTCAGCACGAAGCGCGTCGCGCCAGCGGGCAGGCCGCTCTGGTCCGGGTGCGGGACCATCGACGGGTTGAACAGCGCGGTCGACTCGACCGCGTACTCCTGCGTGAAGTACGCGCCCACGAGCCGGCGCCGGTGCGCGGGCAGCTCGTCGGCGTGCGCGAGCCGGTGCCGCACGAGCGCGAAGTGCGCGTCCCACGTCCCGGCGAGGTCGTGGTGGCGGTGCCCGAAGTCGGCCGTCAGCTCCCGCAGCTCACGCTCGACCTCGTCGTCGTCGAGCGCCAGGACCCGCGCGAGGACGGCGGCCGAGCGCGACTCGCCGGCCGTCACCATCTCCTGGCCGGGCAGGAACAGCCGCGTCACGACACGGTCGGGGTCCGGGCGCAGCACGAGCGCGGTGCGGCGCACCCAGGGCGGGTTGCCGGTGGCCGTCACGGCGCGACCGCGGGACCCGTCCCGACGAGCTGCGCGCACGCGAGCCACGCGAGGGTCGACTCGGCGCCCTGGTTCCGGTTCACGCCGTCGCGCTCGAGCCCGTCGAAGCCGCCGCCGGTCGCGGCGTCCCGCACGGGCACACCCGTGTCGTTGGCGCCCTCGAACCAGGCGGCGCAGCGCTCGAGGACCACGGACCAGCCGGGGTCGCCGGTGACCCGCAGGGCCGTCGCGGCGGCCTCGGCGAGCGCGGCGGCTTCGATGGGCTGCTGGTCGAACCCGGGCCGCGCGTCGTCGCGCCCGCGCCCGCCCGCGGGGACCACCGAGAGGTGGTCGTCGACCGTCTGCTCGGCCACCAGCCAGTCGAGCAGCCGGATCCCGTCCGCGAGCAGGCCGTCGTCCGCGAGCGCGTCCCCGACCGCGATCATCGCTTCCGGCAGCACGGGGTTCGCGTACGTGAGGCGGCTCTCGGGCCACGGCCAGCGCGCGTCCCGCACGGGACGCGCGAACCGGCGACGGGCGTTCTGCAGCAGTCGCAGCGCACCCGCGTGGTCCGGCGTGGCGCGCAGGAGCTCGACCGCGCCGAGCGCCGCGTACGCGGTGGCCCGCGGGTACGACGAGCGGGCGCACGTCGCGGCCGACGCCCCACGACGCGCGTCGTCGGCGAGCTCCGCGTCCGGCACACGGGCCGCCGCGGTGCCCATCGCCCACAGCGCGCGCCCCCAGTGGTCACCCGACGACGGTGTGTCGAGCCACGCGCCGTCCGGGCTGCGGCGGTTGTGCATCAGGCCGCCCTTGCGCACAGCCGAGCGCACGAACCGTAGGTAGACGCGGGTCAGCGCGAGCGTCTCGTCGTCCTCGCGCGTCCCGTCCTGCCGCAGGGCGCGGGACGTCACGACGAGCGCGCGCGCGACATCGTCGACGCACATGCCGTGCTCGACGCGCGGCTGCGTGCCGAGGGCGTGCTCGTACAGCCCGGTCGGCGTGGTGAGGCGGGCGAGGTGGTCGAACCGCACCCGCCGGTCGGGCACCGTCGCGAGGACGGTCGTGGGCGCCATCAGACGGCTGCCGGGAGCGCGACGTGCCGCACGCCGGCGGCGACGTCGAGGTACTGCGCGGCGACCGCGGGCCACAGCAGCGCGGCGGTGAGGCGTCGCGCCTCGGCGGCCATCGCGTCGGCGACGCCGTCGACGGTCAGCACCCGCTCGAGCGCGGCGGCCATCGCGGACGGGTCGCGCTGCGGCACCAGGATCCCCGCCCCGCTCGAGAGCAGCTCGACGGCGTGCGGGAACCGCGTGGAGATCACGGGCTTGCCCGCGGCGACGGCCTCGGTGAGCACGCCGGACGTGACCTGCTCGTTGGAGTCGTACGGGAGCAGGACGACGTCCGCGCTGCGGACCACCGCGCGCAGGTCCGCAGCGGGCAGGTACCGACCGTCGAACTGCACCGACCCGGTCAGTCCCAGGTCCTCGGTCAGGGCCGTCAGCCGGTCGCGGTACGCCTCACCGTCACGTTCGAGCACGCGCGGGTGCGTCTGCCCGACGACGCGGTACGTGGGCAGCGGCGCGCGGCCGCGCAGCTCCGCGAGCGCCAGCAGCGCCCACTCGATCCCCTTGCCCTGCGAGAGCAGCCCCCACGTGAGCACGGTCCGCGGCCGCGTGCTCGTCGTGCGCCCCGTCCCTGCCGTGGCGCGGTTGTCCTCCGCACCGTGCGGGACGACGGTGACGCGCGCCGGGTCCACACCCCAGCCCGCGACCAGGCGGTCCCGCGCGGTCGCGGTCATCGTGACCAGCGCGGCGGACCGCTCGACGAGCTCGGCCAGCACGCGGTGCTGGTTCGGCGTCGGGCGGGTCAGCACCGTGTGCAGCACCGTCACGACCGGCACTCGCACCCGCGCGACCAGATCCAGCACGTCCTGCCCGTCCGGCCCGCCGTAGATCCCGTACTCGTGCTGGACCAGCGCCACGTCGAACTCGTCGAGCGCCGCCGCGGCCCGCCGCGCACCCCCGTCGTCCCCCGCGACCCACTCGTGCACGACGAGCGGCGCCGCACCCTGCGGCTCGTCGACCAACCGCACGACCCCCACGTCCGCACCCGCCGCGAGCAGGTGCCGCACGAGCGCCGCGCTGAACGTCGCGATGCCGCACTGGGTGGTCGGATAGGTCGACAGAACTCCGAGACGGACGATCATGAGGGGGCTACTTCCCTGTACCTGCGCGCAGCGTGAGTGCTGCCGTCCACGGTGGGAGAAGGAGAAGGCCGCGTCCCCAGGGGCGCCTGGGTGCCGGCGCCGGGTCGTCCTTGCCGGAGAGCTGACACCCGACGAGAACACCCCGAGCCTAACAGCGCGGCGTACGCTCGGCCCGACCCCGGGAGGTCCACCGTCAGAGTCGCCGTGCTCGCCTCGATCGCCCACCGCGTCCCGCCGCGCGGCTACGGGCCGTGGGAGCAGGTCGCCTCCACGCTCGCCGAGGGCCTCGTCGCCCGCGGGCACGACGTCACCCTCTTCGCCACCGCCGACTCCGTGACCGCCGGACGCCTGCACGCCGAGGCACCCGCCGGGTACGAGGAGGACCCGTCGGTCGACGCGAAGGTCTGCGAGGCCCTGCACATCGCCGCCGTCTTCGAGCGCGCCGACGAGTTCGACGTCATCAGCAACCAGTTCGACTTCCTGCCGCTGGTCTTCAGCCGGCTCACCGCCACGCCCGTGGTGACGACGATCCACGGGTTCTCGTCCGAGAAGATCGTGCCCGTCTACCGCGCGTACGACGACGTCGCGCACTACGTCGCGATCAGCGACGCCGACCGGCACCCGTCGTTGACCTACGCCGCGACGATCCATCACGGCATCGCCTCGTCCTCGTTCACCCTCGGCGCCGGGGACGGCGGGTACCTGCTGTTCCTCGGGCGGATCCACCCGGACAAGGGCACCGCGACGGCGATCGCCGTCGCCTTGCGTGCGGGGCTGCCGCTGGTGATCGCGGGGGTGGTGCACGACGCCGAGTACCACGCGCGGTTCGTCCTGCCGCACGTCGACGGTTCTCGCGTGCGGTACGTGGGGCCTGTCGGGCCTGCTGAACGTGACCGGCTGCTCGGTGGGGCCGTCGCGCTGCTGCACCTGATCGACTTCCCCGAGCCGTTCGGGCTCTCGGTGGTGGAGTCGATGATGGCCGGGACGCCGGTGATCGCGTACCCGCTGGGGTCGATGCCGGAGCTGATCCGGCCGGGGGTGTCCGGGATCCTGGTCGACGACGTGCCGGGGGCCGTGGCGGCGGTGGCGGGGGCGGGTCTGCTCGACCGCGTTGCGATCCGAGCCGATGCCGTCGCGCGCTTCTCCGCCGACCGCATGGTCGACGACTACGAGCGCCTCTTCACCCGCATCACCAGCGAGCAAGGCGGGCGCGCGCAGACGCCGTGAGCGACCGACGCGGCTCCAGACAGGACGGGCAACCGCCGATACATCGACCATGGACGTCGCAGGTCGAGGCGCCGAGGAGCAGGCCTCACGGCGCGCACGGCGCGCTGCGCAGCTCCGCGCGGAGCGAGAGCGCGGTGGCGCGGTGGACGAGGCCGCGCTCGAACGACTCCGCCGCGACCAGCGGGCGTGGGCCGCGGGCGCCGAGGGCGAGCGACGCGTCGCAGAGTCGCTCGGGCGCCTCGAACGCTACGGCTGGACGATGCTCCACGACGTGCGTTGGCCGGGCCGTCGGCAGGCGAACATCGATCACATCGCCATCGGTCCTGGCGGCGTGTTCGTCGTCGACGCGAAGAACTGGTCCGGAGACGTGCGCGTGACTCATGAGGCAGTTCGACAGAATGGGTATGGCCGAGCGTCGGCACTCGAGGGCGTCAATCAAGCGACGGCTGCAGTGGCCGCGCTCCTCATGCCACAGCACCGGTCTGCGGTGCGCGGCGTGATGTGTCTCGCGGGCCAGGAGGACCAGCCCGTCACCGTGGTCAACGGTGTCTTCGTGTGTGGTCGCTGGCAGCTACCCGAGCACCTGCTCGCGATGCCACCGCGACTGACGGTGCTCGAGGTCGCTGACATCGCCCGGTTCTTGGCACAGGACCTCAGCTCCAACCAGCCGCGCGCAAGGCGAGCGGACGCTCCTGCTCCGACCAGCGAGCGTCGCCCGAGCACGCGGGCGACACCACGACGCCCTGCAGGTCTCGCTGGCTACGTACTGCTAGCGGCCGCCGCCGCGCTCGGCTCGACTGCCGGTCCAGCGGGCGTCGTTGCACTGACGAGCATGGCGCTCCTCGTGGGCGCACTGTGGACGACGATCAGCGGACGTCGGTTCGCGTTCCTCGGTTCCCGCTCTCGGGCAGCCCTCGCGATCTGGCCCGCACTCCTCCTGATCGCGCTGTCCAACTACATGTGGGGCGACGACGGCCCACCGGCGTCGCTCGGCTCGACGATCGCCTCGCAAGGCCAGCAGCTCACACCGCCCCTGTGACGCAGGCGCAGCGCGCCGCTACGGAGGGAACCACCGCGCGCCAGCAGGCCGTGGAAGGATGCGCGCATGGCCACCTCGCTGCTGGACAGGGCGATCTACTCCTACGCGGACGTCGATCGACTCGTCGGCGTCCACACGGGCACCGCCCGCCGTTGGCTCGAGGGCTACACCCGTGGCGGGCACTTCTACGAGCCCGTCCTGCGGGCCGAGCCCACCGGTGCGGACAGCGTCACCTGGGGTGAGATGGTCGAGGCCCGACTGCTCGCCGAGTTCCGCAGCCGCGACGTACCTGTGCAGCGGATGCGGCCGGCGATCGTGCGGCTCCGGGCCGAGTTCGGCCCCTACCCGCTCGCCCACTCGCACACGCTCCTCGATGTCGAGGGCCGCGAGCTGGTGCGCTACGTCGAGGAGGAGGTCGGCCTCGACAGCCGGCTTCGACTCGTCGTCGTGCGGAACAACCAGTTCGTGCTCACCGAGACCACCGAACGATTCCGCGCGGCCGTCGACTACGAGGACGGCGTCGTCAGCCGGCTCCGCCCTGAGGCGCGCACACCGGACGTGTTCATGGACGCGCGGCGAGCGTTCGGGCAACCCGCGGTACGGAACGTCCGCACCGACACGATCGCGGAGGCCTACCGCGCTGGCACGAGCCGCGAGGACATCGCCGACCTGTTCGACCTCACCAACGACCAGGTGGATGCGGCGCTGCGGTTCGAGATGATCGTCGGCGACCAGGCGGCCTGACGGACGCTGAGGTGTACTTCGCCGACGAGAACACGCTCGGGCTCGGCAAGCTCCTGCGTCGCAGCGGGCGCGATGACGTCGTCTATCCAGGGCACCCGTCGCTTCCTGAGGTCCCGCTCGGGACTCTCGACCTCGACTGGATGCCCGTGATCGCAGCACGGGACCTGGTGGTGATCACGCGGGACAAGCGGATCCGGACCCGTCCCGCCGAGCTCAACGCGTACCGCGAGTTCGGCATCAGGTCGGTGTGGATCGGGGCGAAGCGGGACCTGGGACCGCACGAGCAGCTTGAACTGTTCCTCCGCCACGAGACTCGGCTCCAGCGCGAGATGGTCAAGCGCGGGCCTGGCCCGTGGGCGGTGGCGCTCGGTGAGGCTGGCGTACGCCCGTTGCGCCTCGCCGATGGCTAAGGACGAGACAAGTTCTCCCGACGCGCGGCCCACCGAGGGCGTCGGGCTCCTCACTTCAAGGCGGAGGAGCGCGGACTGCTCATCACAGACGGCGCGCGCCCCGCACACCCCGCTCGGTGTCGGTAGTACCCCCGCGACGGTGGACGGCCGCCCATCCCGGGGAAAGAGGCGAGCCGAGATCCCACCCTGGGACGGCGGACCGTCGGGATACGCGGCGGACGAGCACTTCGAGACTCACCGCACCCGCTGACCTCTCGTTCGCCGCTCGCCGAGAAGCCGCCCGCACGGCCTGCCCGATCAGTCGACCAGCTTTGACCGAAGCTCGATCACCTCGAACTCGACGCCCCTGTCCACAGTGACCGCGATGCCGTTGGCGTCCCGCCACCGCTGACGCGGATCGGTGTCGACTCGGTACTTCGCGCTCCAGGTCGTGGTGAGCGCGATCTGCGCGGTGCCTACCTCGTCGTACTCGTGGGTGAGGTCGAACGCTGGGTACGGCCGGCCGGGCTCGGTGGTCGTCAACGTCTGGCCGTCGCCGAACTCCCAGGTGTACTGCTGGGGCGAGACGACGACGTCGACCCCCCACATGCCGAACAGCACGACGTGGAACTCGCGGTCGTCAGGCTCCGCGAAGACGATGACGGGCTTCGAGATCAGCATCGGGCCGTCAGCGGGCTGGTGGTTGACCTTGAGCGGCGCGATCTTGAGCGCACGTAAGTCCTCAGCGGTGAACGGCGGCAGGAGGTCTTCGGGACATGCCCAGTCGGCGCGCAGGTGCCACCCGGCACCGGGGTTGTCGACTCTGGTTCTCCACAACGGAGCGATCGGCACTCCGTCCTCGCACGCGAGCGAGAGCGGCGGCAGGCCCGGGTAGATCTGCGGGCACGGAGCATCGGAACCGCCCGGCCACTTGCACTCCGGGGTCCGCACGTAGTCGAACTCGCGCTGCTCAGGCCTCAGTCGTTGGCTCAGTCGGTACTCGTACTCAGCGGACCACGCGTCGATCCGGTACTCGTCGTCTCCGCCACCGCCAACTTCGATCCCGCGACCGCCAAGGGTGTCGTCGCGCGCGTGCACAGGGGACGCGGTGATGACCGCCGCCACGACGCAGCCTGCTGCGACCAAGGCGACGCTCGCGCGTCGGCTCACGAAGATCCCTCTGTGTCGACCGCGACACCATCGACAGCCCAGCTGTCGCCGGTCCACAACAAGCCGACCTGCATCTTCGCTTCCTGTGGTGCCTCGTACTCCTCGACCACCTTCCCGCTCGCATCAAGGACCTTCGACGGCTGCTCGCTCACCCGCACGACCGCGAGGTACTTGCCATCGCCGTTGTCGAAGCCCTGGACGTCGACGACCTCGATCTCCCCTCCGACGCGGTACTTGCCAGCCGACTGCTCGTCTCGGACGAACGCGCTGACCTTGGCGCACCACGTGCAGTTGGCAGTTGCGAGCCCGTCCCAGTCCTCGCGATCTCCTGTAGCGAAGACGTACGGGAGCAGCGAGATGTAGAACACCCCGACCTGGGCCGCCGTCTCCTCTGAGGGTGGTCCATCGAGGCCGGAGGGGCGCTCGGGCGGGGTCGTCGCGTCGAACTCCTCGATGTCGGGCGTCGGCGAGGTGGCGGGTGTCGGCGGGCGTTCGGGGGACGCGGAGACGGTTGCCGATGGCCTTGCCGTCGTCGGGTCCGCGGTCGGCGTGCTGCTGTCGCAGCCGGCGATGACAACGAGGGCACCGGCGAGCGTGACGGCCGCGACGAGCTTCGGGTGGCGCATGGCGCCGAACCTACCCAGATCGGACATGCCCCATCACCCGTCGTCTCACGCTTGTGGACAACGAGGCACCGGCGCTCGCAGCGCCCAGGAACGTCGCATCCGGGTATCCCTCACACCCTCCGGCGCTCCTGTCGATAGGACAAGCAGTGCGGCGCCCCCTCAGCACCCGGCGTCCCTGATCGCCGAGGAGCCACCCGATGTCCAGCACCCGCGAGCTCGCCGACGGAGCCGCCATGCAGTTCGGCGCGCAGTCCCTCGCGGTCGCGCTCGGCGTTGCGCCCGCGACTCCTCCGACGATCCACCTGCCGTCGTTGGCACAGCGCCTGGTGCCGGGGCGCTCGCCTCTCGAGGCGACGGGTTGGGCCACCCCCGACGAGCCACCCGCCACGGGCCCGAGCGTCCACCGCTGACGACCACCTGCCGCTGAGCGGGACCGCTCACGCGCCCCCGGCGGGTCAGCGCTTCGAGCGGGACGCGGCCGCGCGCCAGACGAGCGTCACGAGGATCGCGCCGACGATCGAGCCGATGATGCCGCTCGGTCGCAGCTCGAGACCGTCGCCGGCCAGCAGGCTCACGAGCAGCCCGCCGACGAACGACCCGACGAGCCCCGCCACGATCGCCATCGTCCAGTCGATGCCGCGCGAACCCTTGCCGAGGATCAGCTGGGCAGCCGCACCGACCAGCATTCCGAACAGGATGATGCCGATGATGAGCATGGCCCGAGGCTAGGGGCATTCGCGACATTCGGCGCGTTCTCCACGCGCTCGGGTGCGCAGGTTCGTCGAGACCGCCCTCGTGCGCCACCGGTGGACCACCTAGCGCAGGCGGCTCGCGACCGTGTCCCGGACCGTGGCGAACGGGGCGAACTGGGCGAAGACCCCCGCTACGCTGCCCGCATGTCCGAGCTGAAGGTCGATCCCGACGAGCTGGATTCGGCGGTCGCCGACATCCGCGCGAGCGTCACGAACGTCGAGACCTCCCTCGACACGCTCACCGTCGACCTCCAGTCGTTGTCGGCGCAGTGGACGGGGGCCGCGTCGGACGCGTTCCAGTCCGCGTACCGCTCGTGGAACGGGGACATGTCCCGCATGGCGGCGAACCTGAGGGCCATCGCCGACCTGCTGCACCGCGCGTCGGTCGCCTACACGCGGACCGAGGCAGCCGTCGTCGAGAGGTGCTCCTGATGAGCGACCCCGCAGGCGGGCCGGCACCCGACATCCGCGCCGGGCTCGAGGGGTTCACGCAGCGGGCTGAGGCCTCGATCGCGCGACTGCGGGACATCCAGAGCCAGATCGACGCGCTCGTGCCGCCGCAGCAGGCCCACGCGGTGCGCGCCGAGATGGACGGCGACGGCCTGCTGGTCGAGCTGATCATCGAGCAGGACCTGCCCGCCGCAGAGCTCGAGCACGAGATCGGCCTCGCGATCGCCGACGCCGCGCGACGCCGCCCCACACCCGACCCCGCGCAACTGCAGGCCGGGTTCCGGGCCGCCGCCCGGGCGGGCGAGCTCGACCTCGGTCGCATCCTCGAGCAGCTCTTCGCAGGGCACGACCCGAGCACGCAGCCCGCGGCGCACCGCAACGCGCACAACACTGTCGAGGTGAGCGCGCAGTCCGGGTTCGTGCGGCGCGTCCGTTGCGACCACGCGTGGCTGACGTCCACGTCGCGCGAGGGCGTGGCCGACGAGGTGCGGCGCACCGTCAACGAGGCCGTCACCGCCTCGGCGAGACCCGGGAGGCCCTGATGGCGGACGAGTTCTCCGTCGACACCGCGGCGCTGCGCTCCGACGTGTCGGTGTGGCGCGGCTGGCAGGACCGCCTGGGCGACATGGCCGCTGCCGTACCGACCGTCGGCACCGACCTCGACCCGCTGGCGTTCTCCCTCCTGCCCGGCGCCGACCAGGTGCGTGCCGCGTACGCGTCGATCGCCGCGGGCCTCGCCGACCAGGTCGCGACCGGCGCGGGTGTGCTCGACGGGATCGCCACCACGCTCACGACCGTCGCCGGTCTCTACGAGGACGTCGAGAGCGACGTCGTCCAGTCGTTCCGGAGGTAGCCCCATGTTCGGACCATCCGCCGAGCAGGTCGCGGACCTGATCCGCGTCGGCTGCGACCGGATCGAGAAGCAGGTGCGCAGCAACGTGGCCGCCGCGCCCGGGCTCGTCGACCGGGCGCTCGACGCGGTGCGCGTCGGCTGGCCCGTGTCCGTGCCGCTGCCCGAGCCGGTCAAGGCGCTCCTGCGCAAGCTGATCCTCGAAGCCGTCCGCGAGTGCGCCGAGACCATCTACGACGCGCTCGACCAGTTCCGGCTCCTCGCGCGATCCGTCGGGCGCCCCAGCTCGCTGCGCGCCGCCGCCAGCCGGCTCGACACCGACGTGCTCGCGCGCGCCACCGCACTCGACGCCGACATGGTCGCCGCCAACCTCGACGCGCACAGCCGCGACCGGTGGGACTCGCTCGCGACCGACCAGTACCAGACCGCGCTCGCCGAGCAGAAGGCAGCCGTCGGCTCGATCGACGACGTCGCCCGCGGCCTGCGCGACGCGCTGAACTCGCTCGCGACCGACATCGAGGAGTTCTTCGACGAGCTGGAGATCGCGTACATCTCGTTCGCGCTGTGCGTCGCGGGGCTGGTGCTCGCGATCCTCACCGCGGTCGAGACGTTCGGCATCGGCGCGGTGATCGGCCTCATCGTGGCGGTGCTCAGTCTCATCGTCGGGATCTACTCGCTCATCTCCGCGTTCACCGGCGCGTCCGCGCACAACGCCGAGAACGCCGAGCGCCTGTCCGACACCCCCGCGCTCGCGTGGCCGACCTCGGCGTTCGCGACGTGACCCACCCACCCGCACCGCCGCCGCCCGCCGGTTGGTACCCGGGCGACCACCCCGGCACCGAGCGGTGGTGGGACGGCACCCGCTGGTCCGACGCGGTGCGTCCCGCCACATCGCCGGGCGCGGCCGTGCCGGCACCCGTCGAGCGGATCCGGTGGGCCGGGGTCTGGTGGGGAGGCCGCGGCGGGAGCGGCCTCTACCTCGCCTTCGGGATCGTGTTCGTGCTCCTCGCGCTGCCGCCGCTCGCGTTCGCGCTGGGCGCCGACGAGGCGTGGCGGGCGGCGTTCATGCTCGCGTTCTCGCTCGTGCTGCTCGTCGGCGCCGCCGCCCTGTTCACCAACGCCCACTTCTGCCGCGTCATCGAACGCCGCCACCCGACGAGCGACGCCCCGCCACCCCACCGCTGACACCCACCGTCGTCCGGGTGCGCTCGTGCAGCGCCCGGTGCCTCACGACGTCTCCGGCACGGTGATCTCGACGCCGTCCGCGCGCTCGAGCCCCGTGAGCCCGAGCAGGTGCCGTAGCACTCCCTGACCGCGAGGAGCTCGCCCACGGCGCGCCCGCAATACCAGGCTGAATGTGCGTGCACAACCCCACCTATTGTCTGGCGGCCGAGATTCTCGTCCGGCGGGCGCGCTCATAAACTCCGGACAGCGGACAGAGATTGTTCGCGTCCACAACTCGACCAACGAGAGGAGTGAACAATGAGCACCTACTCCGCCCCGCAGCTCACGCGCATCGGATCGTTCAAGTCCGTGACGAAGAGCCTCGGCAAGGCGCCGCACAACGACATCTTCCGGCGCCCCGCGATCTTCGTCATCTACGTCTGATGACCCGCTAGATCGCTGCACGGAGCGTCGGTGCGGATCGACAGCACGCGATCCGCACCGACGCTCTCCGAGCGCGCTCTCAATTGCGCAAGACCGCCCGCACAATGCGCGTTGGCGACCTTTCTTCACGAATCTGGAGACGGAATGCCCATCGTCGTCCTGCCCGATCGCCCGGTGCCTCACGGGCTGGCTGCTGATCTCGCCGCCACGGTTGGCGATGTGCTTTTCCGCCACCCGTCGGGAAATCCGTGGCTGGTCGGGAGTGCCGAGGGTCGACGCGTGCTCAGCGCGCGTTCCCGGCACCTGGACGTGGTCGTCGTGGGCGACGACTCCCACGGTCTCGACGAGCGGTCCCTGTCCGCCTGGCTCGCGGGCTCGACGTCCGTCGACCACCTCGACGCCGGCCGGATCACCGAGGGGGACGTGCTGCTGTTCGCCCGGTCGCACGGGCGTATGCGGTCGCAGGCGCCGGTGTTCCTGACCAGGTCGCTGTGCTGGACGACGATCGACGGCGTCCCCGTGATCAGCGACGAGCAGCTCGCTCTGCAGCGGCTCGCAGCGCTCGCACCGGACCCGGCGGTCCTGGCGAGCCGGCTGACCGATGCCGAGATCTCGCTCCCGGTCGGCCTGCGGAGCATCTGGGCTGGCCTGCACACGCTGCGACCCGGCGAGTGGCTGGACTCGCGTGAGGCCAGCGCGCCGCGCGCGGTGCGGTGGTGGAGCCCGCCCGCACCCGACCGTTCGCTCGCCGAGCTGACGCCTGTGCTGAGCGAGGCCGTCGAGGCGGCGCTCGCGTCCCGCACGGGAGGCCGCCGTGAGGTGAGCGCCGACCTGTCCGGCGGGTTGGACTCGACCACGCTGAACTTCTTCCTGGCCGGCTCCCGGACCCGGCACCACAGCCTCTTCCTCAGCTCGCAGAACGTCGCGAACGGCGACCACGTGTGGGCGGACCGGGCGGCGGCCGAGCTCGGGACCCACCACGTCGTCGTCCCGTACGCCTCCGTGCTCCCCCGGCTGATCGACGCGACGACCGGGACGCTCGGCAACACACCCGAGGGACCGAGCATCGCCTCGGTGTCCGCGGCGGCCGTCCCGATGCTCGAGGACGCGCTGGCACCCACGGGCTCCTCCCTGCACCTCAACGGCCACGCGGGAGACGCGCTCTTCGGCCCGGTCACGACGATCCTGTGGTCGCTGCTGCGGTCCGGGGACAAGGGCCGGGTGCGGCAGATCCGGCGCCAGCGACTCGCGAACCGGTACCCGCTCGTCGGCACCCTGCGGATGTTGGCGGACCGCAGCACGTACGCGGACGGCCTCACGCGCGTCGCACACGCCGACTTCGCCCGCGCCGAGCCGGAGCTGGCGGACCACTCCCGGTGGGTCGCGATGCCCCGGGTCCACCCCGCCCTCACGGACACCGCCCGCGAGCACGTGCGCGAGCTCGCCGCGCGGGAGCGAGACGAGGGGCGGGGACCGTACTCGCCCGACCGCACCGTGCACCAGATCGTGCAGTACCTGTCCGTCCACGGCGCCGACGTCCGACGCGTCAACCAGGCCCGGACGCCGGGCGCGGGCCTGTCGTTCGACAGCCCGTACCTCGACCGCAGGGTCGTCGACGCGTGCCTCGCGCTGCGCATCGGGGATCGCGCGCGCCAGTACCCGGTCAAGCCTCTGCTGGCCGCCGCGCGCCCGACGCGGATGTCCCTCGACTACTTCACGCGCGCGGACAAGGGCGACTACTCGGCCGAGGTGTTCGCGCACCACCGTGCCGCCACCCCCTTGCTCCGCGAGCTCTTCGCGTCGGGCTCCGTCCTCGAGGACCTGGGGCTCGTCTCGGCGGGACGAATCATGCAATCGATCAGCGAGTACTCCGTCGACGGCGCGGAGTACCGGGACCTCGACCAGATCGCGTTCACCGAGCGATGGCTCCGGTCGCTCGCAGACCCGCAGCCGCTGGCTGCACGTACTCGAGAGGGTGAGCTGACATCGTCCAGCTGAAGGAAGGCCTCGAGATCGTCGACGTCGAGGACGGCAGGGTCCTGCTCGACTCGCGCAAGGGCGTGTACTGGCACCTCAACGAGGCCGCGATGACGTTCCTCGACGAGCTCGCCAAGGGTTCGACCCTCGAGGACCACGTGCGTGCCGTGGCCCACGAGACCGGCGCCGACGAGGCGCGCGTCCGGGCCGACCACCTGCAGCTCCTCACGGAGTTCCGCAAGGCCAAGCTCGTCACGGACGCGTCGGCATGAGCGCACCGGTCCTCGCCGAGCTGCGCGAGCGCATCGGGTTCCGCCGGTCGCTCGTCGCGCGGTTCGCGACCGCCTCGGCGTTCGTGCTCGCCGCGCTCCCACCCGCGGCGATCCGGCGCGTCCTGGTGGTCGTGACCGCGGGCGCCCGGCCCGCCCAGGCCGACGAGGTGCTGCAGTGGCGCACGGACGTCAACAGCGTCAGCCGGCGCTGCGCGGGCCAGGGGTGCCTGCAGCGCTCGATCGCCGTGGTGCTCCTGGCGCGCCTGCACCGCCGCGCGCCCACGTGGAAGACGGGGTTCCGCCCCGACCCGTTCGTCGCACACGCGTGGGTCGAGGTCGACGGCGTCCCGATCGGGGAACCACCCGCGGTCGCGCACTTCCGTCCCGTCCTGCGCGTCTCCGCGCGGCGCTGAACCCCGCCGCCGCACCTGACCTTCGTCCGACTGGAGTGCACCACCATGACCGGAACACCCGTCATCGACCAGCCGCAGGCGCCGGCGGCGTCCCCGGCAGCAGCATCGGCCCAGAGCGGCGCGCCGGCCCCCCGGCCCGCGGGGCTGGGTGACGTCCTGCGCATCCTGCGGCCGTACCGCGCCCGCATGGTCCTGGCGTTCGTGCTCGGCTCCGCGAGCACGGCGTTCGGGGCTCTCCAGCCGCGTGTCGTCGCGTCAGCGGTCGACGGCTTCCAGGGCAGCGTGCAGGCGACGACCGTCGGGTTCCTCGTCGGGCTCCTCGTCCTGAGCGCCGTCTTCACCAACGCTCAGCAGCTCGTGATGGAGCGGTCCGGCGAGCTCTTCGCCTTCGACACACGTGAGCGCCTGATCCGGCACCTGTTCACGCTCCCGATCGGCGTCCTGGAACGCCGGGACCGCGCCGACCTGGTCTCACGGGTGACGACCGATATCAGCCAGCTCCGGATGGTCATGAGCTCGGGGATCGTCGAGCTCGCGACGAGCGTCGTCGCGGTCGTCGTCTCGATCGTCATGATGTCGTTGATCGACTGGACGCTGCTGGCGCTCGCCGTCGTCACGATCGTCGTCGCGCTCGTCGTGATCGTGATCATCGGCCGCCGGACCGCGCCCGCCGGGCTCCGTCTGCAGACCGCCATGGGCACGCTCGCCGGCGCGGTGACCCGAGCTCTCGGGTCGATGCGGACGATCCGCGCGACCGTCTCGGCCGACCGTGAGGTGGGGGTCGCCGTGGGGGAGGCCGCCACGGTCCTGAAGGCCGGCTACGCGGCCGCGACCCTGCGTGCGGCGATCCAGACGTTCGCGGCCGTCACCATCCAGGTCCTCCTGCTGGCGATCATCGCCGTCGGCGCGATGCGCGTCGCCGCCGGGAGCCTCACGGTGGGCGAGCTCAGCGCGTTCATCATGTACCTGATGCTCATGGCCGCGCCGATCACGCTGTGCGCGGGGATCTTCGCCCAGCTCGGCGAGGCGTTCGGCTCGCTCCACCGCGTGCTGGAGGTCCACGCGATCGAGGGGGAGCGCGACGTCGAGGCGCTCCCGGCGGCGCCGCTGCCGCAGCTCGCTGCCTCCGCCCCGGCCGTGTTCGCGCTCGCCCACGTCTCGTTCCGGTACCCGCAGGCCCCGGACAGCGCGGCCCGCACCGACGACTGGGTGCTGCGCGACGTGTCGGTCGACTTCCGCGCGGGCGCGACGACCGCGCTCGTCGGCCCGTCCGGCGCCGGCAAGTCCACCGTCTTCGCGCTCCTCGAGCGGTTCTACGAGCCGACCGAGGGCACGGTCCGCTTCCGCGGCGAGGACGTGCGGCACCTGTCGCGGCTCGAGCTGCGCCGCCAGGTCGCCTACGTCGAGCAGGACGCGCCCGTCCTGTCAGGCACGGTCCGGGACAACCTGGTCCTGGGCGCGCACACCGCGACGACCGAGCAGTGCGTCGACGCGCTGCGCCAGGTCAACCTGCTCAAGGCCGACGACGACGGCGCCGCGTTCCTCGACTGCCAGGTGGGCGAAGGCGGCGAGCTGCTGAGCGGCGGCGAGCGCCAGCGCCTCGCGATCGCCCGCGCGCTCCTGGCGGGCTCTCCGGTCCTGCTGCTCGACGAGGTCACGTCGAACCTCGACAGCAACAACGAGCGGCTGGTCCAGGACCTCGTCGCGTCGGCCGGGGAGCAGAGCGTCGTGGTCATCGCCCATCGCCTCTCGACGGTGGTCGCCGCGGACTCGATCGTCGTGCTCGACCAGGGCCGCGTCGTCGCGCAGGGCACGCACCGCGAGCTGATGGAGACGTGCGCCCTGTACCGCGAGCTGGCACACCACCAGCTGATCGCCTGAAGGAGCGCCCCGTCAGCGCGTCTCGTGCAGCAGGCCGGCCTCGTACGCGAGGACGGCGAGATGCGTGCGGTCCTTGACCCCGAGCTTGACGAACATCCGCCGCAGGTAGGTGCGGACGGTCTCGGTGCTGAGCACGAGCTCGTCGGCGACCTCCTGGTTCGACAGGCCCCGGGCGACGAGCCGCACGACGTCGATCTCACGCGCCGTGAGCAGCTGCCCGACGAACGCGTGGCGCCGGTCCGGCAGGGGCGGGGCGAGCTGCCGGATCAGCCGCGCGGTGACCTCCGGCGCGAGCAGCGCGTGACCTGCGTGCGCGGTCCGCACCGCGGTGAGCACCTCCTGGGGCGAGGCGTTCTTGAGCAGGAACCCGGAGACCCCGAGCCCGAGGGCCTCGTGCACGTACTCGTCGAGGTCGAACGTCGTGAGCATGACGACCCGCACGCCGGGCACGTCCTGGAGGATCTCGCGAGCGGCCTCGAGGCCGGTACGACGAGGCATCTGGACGTCCAGGAGCGCCACGTCGGGCCGGTACGCCCGCACCAGGCGGACCGCCTCCGCACCGTCACCCGCCTCGCCCTCCAGCCGGAAGCCCTCGGTGCGGTCGAAGAGCTTGCGGTACACGGCCCGGAAGGACGGGTCGTCATCGGTGACGACGACGCGGATCGAAGGGTCGGCCATAGCAGCCCAGTATCGCGGCGGCACGCCCGTGCCGGTGCCCGACGAGACGGATAGGGTGCGACGCGTGCCTGGCCCTGCGATCGTGGCCCAGCCGCCGCGCGGGTCGTCGGCGGTGCTCCGCAGGCTCGCCGACGCGCTCGCCGCCGTGGTCGTGCTGGGCGTGTTCTGGTTGCCGCCCACGCTCGAGCACCAGGGGTGGCGGCTCGCGGCCGGCCTGTCGCTCGCGGCCCTCGTCGGCGCCGCGATGCTCACCCGGGAACGACTCCCCGCGGTGCTCGTGGGGGGCGTCGGGGTCGCGACGCTGGTCGCCGCCGCGCTCGGCCTCACCGACGACTTCATGCTCGCGGCCGCCTGGTGCCTCTACCCGTTGGCAGTCCGCCGCGCCACGAGCGCACGACGTCTCGTCGTCGGGCTGATCGTCACCCTCCTGCTCGTCTCGGTCACGGTGGGCTTCCCCGACGACGCCCGGCAGGCGGCGCAGTGGGCGATCCTCTCCGTCGTCGCGCCCGGCGTCGCGTGGCTCCTCGGGACGGCGGTCGGCCGCCAGCTCGACGCGGCACGGGACGCGGCGCGCGCGGCCACGCGGCTCGAGGTCGCGCGGGAGGTGCACGACGTGGTGGGTCACGCCCTGGGGCTCCTCAGCGCGCAGGCCGGCGTGGCCCGGTCGCTCCCCGACGCGACCGACGCGGACCTGCGCGAGGCACTGGCCGAGATCGAGCAGCGGGCCCGGCACACGTTGACGGAGGTCCAGGAGCTCGTCGGCACGTTGCGCGCCGCGGACCCCGACGAGTCCGACGACGTCGCTCTCGCGCCCCAGCTGCACGAGCTGGTCGCGCGGACCCGGGCCGCCGGCGTGCAGGTCGACGAGCGCGTCTCGCTCGACGAGCCGGTCCGCGACGCGACTGCGCTCGTCGTGTTCCGGATCGTCCAGGAGTCGTTGGCCAACGCCGTCCGGCACGCTCCGGGCGCGCCGTGCACGGTCGTCGTCGAGTCGGTCGGGACCGACGTGCGGGTGCAGGTGAGGGACCACGGCCCCGGCGCCCGGCAGCGGGGTCCGGGCGTCGGCCGAGCCGAGGGTGCAGGCGTCGGTCCGGGGTTCGGGCTGACCGGGATGCGCGAGCGCGCGCACCTGGTGGGCGGCACGGTGCAGTGGGGCAACCACCCGGAGGGCGGGTTCGAGGTCAACGCGCTGCTGCCGGCGCGCGCCCGCGGCGAGGTGTCTACTTCCGGGTGACCCGGCCGCGGGGGCGACTCACGCAGGATCGACAGGTCCCGCCCGATCGTCCGTGAGGTTCCCGTGATCGAGATCTCGCACCTGTCCAAGCGCTACCACGCGACCGCCGCGGTCGACGACGCGACCTTCACCGCACGTCCCGGCCGGGTCACCGGGTTCCTGGGCCCGAACGGCGCCGGCAAGTCGACGACCCTGCGGATCCTGCTCGGGCTGAGCGCCGCGACGAGCGGGACCGCGACGATCGACGGCAGGCGCTACCGGGACCTCGAGCACCCGCTGCGGACCGTCGGAGCCCTGCTCGACGGCGCGGGTGCGGTCCCCGAGCGGCGCGCCGTCGACCACCTGCGCTGGGTCGCGCAGTCCAACCGGATCCCGCGGGCACGCGTCGACGAGGTGCTCGAGCTGGTGGACCTCACCGGTGCCCGCAGGCAGCGCGTGCGGACGTTCTCCCTGGGCATGACGCAGCGGCTCGGCATCGCGACCGCCCTGCTCGGCGACCCGCAGGTCGTCGTGCTCGACGAGCCGACGAACGGCCTGGACCCGGCGGGCATCCGGTGGATCCGCACCCTCCTGCGCGACTTCGCCGCGCAGGGGCGCACGGTGCTGGTCTCGTCGCACCAGATGGCGGAGATGTCCGACACGGTGGACGACCTCGTGATCATCGACCGCGGCCGGGTCGTCGTGCGCGGGACGCTCGACGAGGTCGTCGCCGGGCACCTCTCGCTCGAGGAGGCCTTCTTCGCGGCGCTCGCGACGGGCGCCGCCCGATGAGCGCCCTGCTCGCGGTGGCGCGTGCCGAGCTCACGAAGATCGTCACGCTGCGCAGCGTGTGGCTCACGCTCGGCGCCGTGCTGGCGATCCAGGTCCTGGTGAGCGCGCTCTCGTTGTCGCTGTACGCCGACGCCGTCGCCGCGATCACGCCCGACGGCATGATCGAGATCTTCGTCGGGCAGCCTCAGGAGGCGGAGCAGGCGATGCTCGAGAGCCTCGTCGCGTCGTCGCTCCAGATGTGCATCTTCCTGCCCGTGGTCGCGGCCGTGGTCGCCGGCCAGGAGCTCCGCGGCCGCCAGCTGCGCACGAGCCTGCTCGCGGTGCCCGCGCGCGGACGCCTCATGACGGCGAAGCTCGTCGCCGCGACCGTCTTCCTGCTCGTGCCCGCCTCCCTCGTCGCCCTCGTGTCCGCCGTGTTCACCCACCTCGCCGTCCAGGAGTGGAAGCCGGGCCTCGTCGTGAGCCCCGCGGCCCTGTCCGCTCAGGCGCGGTTCATCGCGTTCGCGGTCGCCCTGTGCCTCGTGACGTACGCGATCACGCTCGCCGCGCGGAGCATCGTCGTCGCCGTCGTGGCCGCCGTCATCCTGACGACGGTGACCATGGGCCAGCTGGTGGCACCGGGGCTCGACCGGTGGCTGCCCGTGAGCGCCGGCCGGAACCTGCTGCTGGACCCCGTCTCGACCCCGGACCTGACCTCGGGCCCCGTGCTCGCGGTGCTCGTCCTGGTCGCCTGGGTCCTCGTCACGGGAGCGGGCGCGGGCGCCTCGCTCGCGCGACGGGACGCGCCGTGAGCGCGGTCGTCGCGGGCGAGCTCGACAAGGTCCGCACGCTGGCCTCGACGTGGACCGTGGTGGGCCTGGCACTCGTCGCCCAGCTGGTGCTCGCACTGCTGGCCCGCGACGACACCGTGCGGGTCGCCGGCTCCGACGGCGGCACCCCGCTCGGCCAGATCGGCGGCGTCATGCTCGCGCCGGTCTACGTGCTCGCCGCGCTCGGCGCGCTCGCGGCCGGCACCGAGTACCTGAACGGGCAGCTGCGCGTCAGCCTGCTCGCGGTCCCGGACCGGCCGCGGCTGTTCGGCGCACAACTGGTCGCCGTGACCGCCGCGAGCGCGGCTGCCGCGGTCGTCGTCGTCGTGCCGGCACACCTCGTCCAGCACTCCGGCCTGCTCGCGGAGGGCACGCTCACGCCCGGCGCCGCGGCGGTGGACGTCGTCGCGCTCGTCGCCGTCTACACGCTCGTGCCGGTCGTCGCGTTCGGGCTCGCGGTGCTGGCCCGAGGTGCGGTCCTGCCGCTCGTCGTGCTCGTCGTCGCCGGGCTGCTCGTCGCGCCGACGCTGCGCGGCGCCCTGCCCGACCTGATCGCCCTGCTCCCCCATGACGCCGCGCTCAGCGCGGTCGGGCTGCCCGAGGGCACGCACCCGCTGCCGCGCTGGGCAGGGCTGGGCGTGCTCGCGGCGTGGGCGGCAGCGCTCGTCGGTGCGGCGGGCGTGACGTTCACCCGGCGCGATGCCTGACGCGGGCGCCCCGGGGCGCCCCGGGCGTCACTGCACCACGCCCAGCCGGATGGCGACCGCGACGAGCGCCTCCCGCCCCGCACCCTGCGGCAGCTCGAGCTTCGCGCTGACGTACCGGATGTGCGCGTCCACCGCCCGGGCGCTGAGCCGCCGGCGTCCCCCGCTCAACCTGCTGCCGATCTCCGAGGACGTGGGAAGGGGTGCGCTGAGCGAACCCGACAGCCGGGGTCGGCACAGCTCACGCAGCACCCGGTGGTACGTGGCACGCGAGTCGAGCAGGGGGCCGGTCGGCGCCGCGCTGCACGCCGGCACGCCTGCCTCCAGGAGCGTCGGCTCGGGACCGAACACCGTGACCATCGAGTCGCCGGGCGCGCTGGTCGAGCCGATCTGCGACAGCTCGAACGGGACCGGGACGCGCTGCCGGGCAGGCTCGACGACGAAGTACTGGTAGGGGTCCTCCATGTTCATGATCCGCATCGGCTGGTCGTCCGAGAGGTTGCTGACGAGCCAGTAGCCGTCCGTCGCCGTCACCTGCGCGGTGAACGCCGGCGTGAGGTCGTCGTCGATCCTCAGGCTCAGGTCGCACGCACGGCACCGGCACACCCCGACCGACGCGGACTGCCCGGCCCTCACCGTGACCTGCCGAGCCGGTTCCCCGGCCAGGCACGGCGCTTGAATCGTGATCAGGTTCTCCACCACAACAGCCCCCTGCTGTCTCGCGCGTCGTGACCGGCTCGCCAGTGACTGACGCGCGTCCTCATCGTGCGAACGCGTCAGCGTAGTAGAGCAGCACCGCCCGACACGGGTGGATTTCGGGGCATTCCGCACGGTGGGCACGGCCCACGCCGGCAGGCTGCGGCCTACGGGAGCGTCACCCGGTCGCTCGCCGCCGTCACGACTTGCGCGCAGCGTGCCGCGTGCACGCCTGCGCGACGAGCTCGCCGACGAGCTCGTCGTACGTCAGGCCGGCCCCGGCGAACATCACCGGGACCTGGGAGTGCGCCGTCATTCCCGGCATGGTGTTGACCTCGTTGAGGACCGGGCCGTGCACGGTGAGGAAGAAGTCGACGCGCGCCACGCCGTCGCAGCCCAGCGCGTCGACCACCGTCAGCGCGGCGTGGGCGAGCGCATCGGCGTCCGCCGGGTCGAGCGCCGCGGGCACGACGAACCGCGCGCTGCCGTCGTACTTGGTCGCGGTGTCGAAGACGGCGCCCGCGTGCCCGATCTCCAGGGCGGGGGAGACGAGGGTCGTGCCGTCGGCGCGACGCAGCACGGCCACGTCGATCTCGCGGCCCGCCACGACCTCCTCGACGAGCACGCGGTCGTCGAGCTCGAGCGCGGCGGCCACGGCGTCCGCGAGCTCGGCGGCGGTCTCGACGTGCCGCACCCCGTGGCTCGACCCGCTCGACACCGGCTTGACCACCGCCGGGAGCCGCGGGTCCGCGCACGCCTCGGCGACGCCGCGCACGACCCGCCCGTCGGCGACGGCGACCCCCACAGCGGCCGCGACGAGCTTCGTCAGCCACTTGTCCATGCCGACGGCGCCCGCCCGCACCCCCGACCCGACGCACGCCACGTCGGCGAGGTCGGCCAGCGCCGCGAGCGTCCCGTCCTCGCCGTGCAGGCCGTGCACGGCGGGCAGCAGCACGTCGCACGTCGCGACGAGCCCCACGGCCTGCGCGAACGTCAGCGCCCTCCCGCCGCTCGACCACGACCCGTCGCGCGCGACCGTCAGCTCGACGACGTCGTGCGTGGGCGCCAGCGCGGCGCGGACGGCTGCGGCGGACGCGAGCGACACGTCGTGCTCGGCGTTGGCGCCGCCGCCGACGACCGCGACGCGGCACCGCGGCACGCTCGAGGAGGTCACGGGGTCGTGCTGCAGGTCGGTGGTCACGCGAGCTCCTCGGGGCTGGTGGACGGGGGTGCGGGCACGACGTGCCGCACGAGGCGGCGGCCCAGGCCGGTGAGCAGCTCGTGCGGGAGGGTGCCCGCCCAGCCGGCCCACTCGGTGAGCGTGGGGGCGAGGTCGTCGCCCGTGCCGATGACGGTGACGACGTCGCCGGTCCGCACCGGCAGGTCGCCCACGTCGACGACGACCTGGTCCATGGACACTCGCCCCGCGAGCGGCCGTCGCTGGCCGTGGACGAGCACCTGCGCGCGTCCCGACGCGGTCACGGGCAGGCCGTCGGCGTAGCCGAGCGGCAGCAGCGCCAGGCGCGTCGGGGCGGGCGTGCGGTACGTGTGCTCGTACCCGACGCCGACCCCGGCGCCGACGTCACGCACCTGCACCACGGGGGCGGTCACCTGCGCGACCGCGTGCAGCACGGGGCACCGGCCGGTCGGGTCGATCCCGACGAGGCCTGCACCGACGCGTGACAGGTCGAACCGGGTCGCCGGCAGGCCCAGCACCGCGGCTGTCGCACCCAGGTGCCGCAGCGCCGGGCGCAGGCCGGCGGCGCGCGCCCGCGCGACGCCGTGCACGAAGCGGGCCGTGGCGTCCGCGTTGGCCTGCGGGTCGAGGCTCGCCGCGCACGCCAGGTGGCCCATGACCCCCACGACGCGCACCGCACCGGTCAGCTCGGCGCGCCACGCCGCGGCGCACAGCGCGGGCCACAGCTCGGGCGCGCAGCCGTCGCGCGCCGTCCCGCAGTCCAGGTACAGGTGCACGGCGACGGCCCGACCCGTACGCCGCCCGGCCGCCACTGCGGCCTCGAGGTGCCCGAGGCTCGGCACGGCCACGTCGACGCCGTGCAGCACGGCGTCGGACGGGTCCGCGCCCGGGGCGTCGAGCCAGCTCAGCAGGGGTGCGCCGATCCCGGCGGTGCGCAGCTCGACGGCCTCCGTGAGCGTCGCGACGCCCAGTGCGCGCGCACCGTGCGCGAGGGCCGTGCGTGCGACGTCGGCGCCACCCAGCCCGAACCCGTCAGCCTTGACGACGGCCATGAGCCGCCGTGCCCGGGCCGCGAGGACGCGCGTGTTGTACGCGACCGCGTCGAGCCGCACGGTGAGGACCGGGCGCGTGGTGGCGAGCGTCGCCAGTGGTCCCGTCCGCGACTCGCAGAGCGTCGCACTCACGCCGTCACCGGCCCGTACACGGCCGCGGGCTGCGCGGTGACCAGCGCCCAGTAGCGGTCGCCGACGCTCCAGTGCCACCACTCGGTGGGGTAGTTGACGAAGCCCGCGCCCGCCATCACCTCGCCGAGCGCGGTCCGCAGCACGCGCGCGGCGGGCGGCACCTGCGCAGCGGTGAAGCAGCGCCCGTCGCTCTCCTCCGGTGTCGCGTCGAGCGGGCACCCGAGGTCGAGCTCGCGCCCGGCGTCGTCGACGAGGGTGACGTCGACCGCCGCCCCGGCGACGTGCGGCGCGACCGACACGGGGGACACGTACCGGCTCGTGAGGCGTTCGACCTCGTCCTCATCGGCGTCCGGGTGGCCGGCACGGACGGCCGACCGGTACCGCTCGACGATCGCGGCCTGCGCGGCAGGGCTGCGCCAGCCCTCCGCGAGCACGAGGTGCACGCCCGGGGGGAGGGCGCAGTCCGCGCGCGCGAGGCGCCGCGCGACACCGGCCCGCACCAGCCCACCGGCGGCACGGTCGGGGGTCGGGTGCAGCCGCGGCACGGGGGCGACGACGAGCGGCTCGCGGCAGTCCCGCACGGGCACGGCCGCCACGCGCGGGTCGCTCAGGAGGACGACGTCGGTGCAGGTCAGGGACACGTCGGCGACGGTAGCCGCGGTCGCGTGCCGCGCGACTCCCCCCGCCGTCTCGACCTGCGGCTACCACGGACGCACGGCGTCGCACCGTGTCCCCCCGCACGGGTGGACACGCGCGTCGTGCCCTCCCTCCGCGGTATGACCTGCCGACGGCGCGGAGCGCCTCGTTCTGCTCGACCCGTGGGTGGTGCCCGCAGTCCGGTATCCAGGCGCCGACGACCTGCGCCGCACCCCGCCCGGATGGAGTGACTCCTCGTTGTCCACAGAAGTTGCCGCGCCCGCCCCGCGCACATCGAACGTTCGTACGCTTGTACGAGATGTCCGGTCGGTAACGACTCAGGCGGCGAACAGGGGGGGCGGCGTGGCGGTGACGACGGTCTCGCGGGTGCTCGACGGTGCCGTCCGGGGCGACGAGGTCCCCGGATGGGAGCTGCTCGTCACCGTCGCGCGGCGTGCGGCCGACGAGGCTGCGCGTGCGGCCACGTGGACCCCGGAGTCCCGGCGGGATCGGCTGGCCGCCATCGACGCGGCGAGTGCCGCGCTGACCGCGGCCCGTGCACGCGTGCTGGCGGCGGTCGACGAGTCGCGCGACTGGGCCCGGCGCGGCGACCGCACCGTGAGCGCGTGGCGGGCGCGGACCTCACGCGCCGGTTCGACCACGGCCGGCGCCGAGCTCCGCCAGGCGGCGACGCTCACCCAGATGCCCGCCGTCGAGCAGGCGCTCCTCGACTCCGAGATCTCACCCACGCACGTCGACGTCATCGCCAAGATCGCAGCGCGCGGCACTCCTGACGTCGCCGCGTTCCTCGCAGCGCCCGACACGCAGGGCACGCTCGTCGCGCTCGGGCGCAGGCTCGACGGACGCGAGTACGCGCGAGCCGTCGACCGGATGGTCGCGCAGGCCGACCCGGTGTCGCTCGAGCGCGGCCTGGCCGTGCAGCGCGCGAACCGGCACCTGTGGCTCACGGACACCGCCGACGGCACCTACGTCAAGGGCCTCCTCGACCTGCAGGCCGGCGCACGCCTGCGTCGCGCGCTCGAGTCGGTGGCGGGCAAGCCCTCGGTCGACGACGAGAGGACCTCGGAGCAGCGCAGGGCGGACGCACTGGACGCGCTCGCCGCCGACCTCCTCTCCTCGCCGCGAACCGCCGCGGGTGCGGTGGTGCCGCCGCAGGTCTCGGTGATCGTCAGTGAGCCCACCTGGCTCGCCCTCACCGCCGCACTGCACGACGGGGATCGCGTCCCGCTCGCCGAGCGGCTGCGCGGCCTGCCGCCCGTCACCGACGAGGACGGTCGGCCTCTGCCACCGAGCGCCGTCGCCCAGCTCGTGTGCGACAGCGCGCTCACGCGTGTCGTCGTCGACGCGCAGGGGACACCCGTGGACCTCGGACGCACGACCCGCCTGATCACCAACGAGGTGCGGCGAGCAGTCGTCGCTCGGGACGGCGGGTGCGCGTGGAACGGGTGCGACGCCGTCGCTCGGTGGTGCGAAGGGCACCACATCGAGTGGTGGGAACGCGACGGCGGAGTGACCAGCATCGAGAACAGTGCGCTCCTGTGCTCCTTCCACCACCACGTGGTGCACCAGGAGTCTCTGCACGTCGAGCGCCTGGAGCACGTCGAGCGCCTGGAGCCTCCGCCCCACGCCATCGACCCCGGAGCTCGGAGATCACGCACCACACGCACCACGGGCACCGGCTCATTCGGGCTCGCGCGCGCCCGCTACAGGTTCACGCGGCCGGACGGCACCGTCCGGTCCGAGCCACGGAGCTCAGCACCGCAGACCGCGCGCCCGAGCAAGGGCGGGCCACCACCGGACGACGGGGCCTTCATCACCGCCGGGAGCTCCGCGAGCGTGCACGAGGCAGGCACCCTCATCCCCCCGACAACGCCGTCAACGTCAGCGCCACCGCGCTCTCCCGACGGCGGTCTGCGCGCCCACACGTGACCGCCACGCTCACCCCGGCGCCCACGCTTCGCCGCCTCGCCCACGCCACGCGCCCACGCCACGCGCCCACGCCGCGTGCGCACGCCTCGCCGGGCGCCCACCCCGCGCGCCCACGCCTCGCCGCGCGCCCACCCCGCGCGCCCACGCCTCGCCGCGCGTCCACCCCGCGCGCCCACGCCTCGCCGCGCGCCCACCCCGCGCGCCCACGCCTCGCCGCGCG
>NZ_BJLQ01000037.1 GCF_006538725.1 Cellulomonas gelida | reverse complement strand
GGGCGGCCCGCCCTGAGGGGCGAGCCGCCCGACTCGGTCAACTCTCGTCCAGGATCAGCGATTCCGCCCGTCGGGCGTGGTCTCGGATGCTGGATCGGTGGTGCTGCCTGCGCCGACCTGCACGGGCGTGTGGCTCGCGTCGATCTCGTGGTCGGCGTGGCCACCGTGCGCGGCGTGTGCGGCCGCGAGCTCGGCGGGCGTCACCGGCTCGACGCGGTCCTCGTAGAACACCTGCGAGAGCCGCTGGCGCAGCCGGTCGGTGCGGTAGCCCTTGCGGCGCACGCCGCGCGAGTCCTCCGCCGGTTCGATCTCGAGCGGCCGGACGGCCTCGTGCTGCACGCGCAGCCAGCGCTCGTGCGCGTCGAGCGGCTTGTGCACCTCGATGTACTCACCGGAGGCGTACCGCACGATGCGACCCGTCTCGTGCCCGTGGAGCACCAGCTCGCGGTCCTTGCGCTGCAGCCCCAAGCACACGCGCTTGGTGATCACGAACGAGAGCCACGGGCCGACGAACAGCAGCACCCGGAAGGCCCAGGTGATGTCGTTGATCGAGAGGTGGAAGTGCGTCGCGATCAGGTCGTTGGAGCCGGCGAGCACGAGGATCGCGAACGCCACGAGCAGCGACACGCCGAACGCGGTCCGGAACGGGCGGTTGCGCGGGCGGTCGAGCACGTGGTGCTCGTTCTTGTCGCCCGTCGCGAACGCCTCGATGAACGGGTACGCGGCGAGCAGCGTGAACAGGATGCCCGGCACGATCATCGCCGGGATCAGGACGTTCAGGCTGAGCGTGTACTGCCCGATCATGAACTCGGTCTGCCCTGGCATGAGGCGTAGCGCACCCTCGAGGAACAGCATGTACCAGTCCGGCTGGGCTCCCGCGGAGACGGGCGACGGATCGTACGGGCCGTAGTTCCAGACGGGGTTGATCGACATCGTGCCCGCCATGAGCGCGATCACGCCGAACACCACGAAGAGGTTGAACATCAGCTTGCCCGCATACGCCGGGAGAGCGGGGAAGCCGACGACGTTCGAGTTCGTCCGGCCCGAGCCCGGGTACTGCGTGTGCTTGTGCATCACCATGAGGAACAGGTGGAGCCCGACGAGCGCGAGGATCAACCCGGGCACGAGCAGGATGTGCACCGTGAACAGCCGGGGGATCAGGTCGTGGCCCGGGAACTCGCCACCGAAGACGAAGTACGACAGGAACGAGCCGAGGATCGGGATCGCCTTGACGACACCGTCGGTGATCCGCAGACCGTTGCCGGAGAGCACGTCGTCGGGCAGCGAGTAGCCAGAGAATCCGGCGGCGAGCCCCAGGATCATCAGCACGAAGCCGACCACCCAGTTGATCTCGCGCGGCTTGCGGAACGCGCCCGTGAAGAACACGCGCATCATGTGCACGACGATCGACGCCATGAAGATGAGCGCCGCCCAGTGGTGGATCTGCCGCATGAGCAGGCCGCCGCGCACCTCGAACGACAGGCGCAGCGTCGAGGCCATGGCCTCGGACATCTCGACGCCGTTCATCGACGGCCACGGGCCCTCGTAATGCGTCTCGGCCATGCTCGGGACGAAGAACAGCGTCAGGAACACGCCCGAGATCAGCAGCGTGACGAAGCTGTAGAGCGCGATCTCGCCGAGGAAGAAGGACCAGTGGTCCGGGAAGACCTTGCGCGCGAAGAACTTGACCGCGCCGCCGATGCCGGTGCGCTGGTCGAGGTAGTCGGCCGTGGCGCCGGCCGCCTTCGCCGTGCGGGTCGGGGGAGTCTTGAGGTCGCTCACTTGGTCGCACGCTCCCAGAAGCTCGGGCCGATGGGCTCGGCGAAGTCACTCTGCGCGATCAGGTAGCCCTCGTCGTCGACGGTGATCGGCAGCTGCGGCAGCGGGCGCTTCGCCGGGCCGAACACGACCTTGCAGCTGTCGGCCACGTCGAACGTCGACTGGTGGCACGGGCACAGCAGGTGGTGCGTCTGCTGCTCGTACAGAGCGACGGGGCATCCGACATGGGTGCAGACCTTCGAGTACGCGACGATGCCCTCGTGCCCCCAGGTCTCGCCCTCGGGGGACTGGTCCGACTTGATGTCGCGCGGGTCCATGCGGACCAGCAGCACGATCGCCTTGGCCTTCTCGTCGAGCATGCCGTGCTCGACCTTGTCGAGACCGTCGGGGATGACGTGCCACACGTCGCCGATCGTCACGTCCGACGCCTTGATCGGACGGTTCGTCGGGTCGGTGTGCAGGCGCGTGCCCTTCTTCCACATCGTGTGCTTGAACTTGCGCACGTTCCAGTCCTCGCCCACGTTGCCGATCAGCGGCACGAGGATGGACAGGGGAAAGAGGGCGAGCGCGGTCACGCCGGCTCCGACGAGCGCACCGCGCCGCGTGAGGCCGGAGTCCTCGCCGCCGTCCTTGAGCATCTGCACGGCGATCTCGCGGGTCTCGTCGGACGAGCGCAGCTCGTGGCGCTCCTCGACGTACTCACGATTGCTCATGAGGACCTTGATGTAGTAGTTCCCGCCGATGCCGATGCCGAGCAGGCACACCGCGAGCCCGAGGCCGAGCACCAGGTTGGACAGGCGCATCGAGCCGACGGTGTCGCCCGGGGGGAGGGCGAAGTAGGCCCAGATGACGGCGATCGTGCCCAGGATCGAGAGCGTGAACAGCGCGAGGACCTGGCGCTCGACGCGCTTGTTGGTCTTCGGGTCGATGTCCGCCTGGCGGGGCTGGTGCTCGTGCAGTCCCGGGTTGTCGAACCGCGCGGGCAGCTCGCTGTGGCCGTCGCCGTGCACCGCGAGGTCGCGGTCGTGGTCGTGGGGGGTGCTCACGAGGACTTCGCTCCGATCCAGACAGAGATGCCGAGCAGCAGGCCGAGGCCGACGACCCAGGCCCACAGGCCCTCGCTCACGGGACCGAGCGAGCCGAGGTCGAGACCGCCCGGTGAACCCTCGCCCTGCTCGTCGATGAACGCGATGATGTCGCGCTTCTCCTCGGGCGTGAGGTTCGCGTCGTTGAAGACCGGCATCGACTGCGGGCCCGTGAGCATCGCCTCGTAGAGGTGCGTGGGCGTCGTCTCCCACAGGTTCGGCGCGAACTTGCCCTGCGAGAGCGCGCCACCGGCGCCAGCGGCGTTGTGGCACATCGCGCAGTTGGTGCGGAACAGGGCCATGCCGGACGCGGGGTTGCCGAGCGCGGGGTCGACCATCTCCGCGGTGGGGATGGCCGGGCCGGCACCGAGCGTCGCGACGTAGGCGGCGAGCTGGCCGATCTGCTCGTCGGTGAACTGCACCGGCTTGGCCTGTGCCTGCGGGCCGCTCATCTGCATGGGCATGCGGCCTGTGCCGACCTGGAAGTCGACCGCGGCGGCGCCCACGCCGATGAGGGACGGCGCGCTGTCGGTGCCGGACGCGGACGGTCCGTGGCAGGTGGAGCAGTTGGCCTGGAACAGCTTCTCGCCGGCGGTGATGTCGTCAGCGGTCGCGGTCTTCGTGACGGCCTCGGCCGACGAAGGGGCGACCACCGCGTACACCGCACCGACGAGCAGCAGCGCCAGCAGGAGCAGCATCGCGGGTGCGCGCCGGTCGTGCCTGCGGGCTGCGAGTGCCTTCACGGATCGGTCCTCGTCTCGCTTCGGTGGGTCAGTGGGGCGGGGCGTGCGGCTCAGCGCAGCAGGTAGATGACCGCGAACAGCGCGATCCAGACGACGTCGACGAAGTGCCAGTAGTACGACGTCACGATCGCGGTGGTCGCCTCGTGGTGACCGAACCGCTTGGCCGAGAACGACCGGCCCAGCAGGAACAGGAAGGCGATCAGGCCGCCGACGACGTGCAGCCCGTGGAAGCCGGTCGTGAGGAAGAAGACGGAGCCGTACGGGCTCGAGGAGATCGTCAGGCCGTGCTCGACGAGCTCGGCGTACTCGAAGATCTGGCCCCCGATGAAGAACGCGCCCATGAGGTAGGTCAGCGTCATCCACTCGTTCATGCCCCAGCGGTTGACCTGCAGCAGCGAGCCGCTGCGCACCGGCTGGAAGCGCTCGGCGGCCCACACGCCCATCTGGCACGTCACCGACGACAGCACCAGGACGGTCGTGTTGATCGCCGCGAACGTGAGGTTGAGCTTCGCGGTCTGCTCGGCGAACTCGTCAGGGACGGCGGCACGCACCGTGAAGTACATGGCGAAGAGGCCGGCGAAGAACATGAGCTCGCTGGCCAGCCACACGATCGTCCCGACCGACACTGGGTTCGGTCGGTTGACGCTCACGTGGGGGGCGGTGCGAGGGGCAGCCGTTGCGGTCGACACGGTCGCCATTATGGCGGATGGAGCGCCCGCATGGGCCATTGGACCCACGCGTGCCGGGCGGTAAATGTCACACCGTCAGGATCGTGACCGTGTGAGAGCCCTGTGCGAGGCCCGTGATCATGCTGCGGGCGACGTGTCGGCACGCTCGTGCCGGACGCCTCGTCGTGTCCTGCATCACGCCGTGCCAAGATGCTTCACGACGCCTGCCGAGACGAGTGAGGACCCAGATGAGCACCGCGCACGACCCAGCCGCCGCGACCCACGGACCGCGGATCGTCCTCTACAGCGACGACGTCGACGTGCGCGCGCAGGTCAGGCTCGCGATCGGCCCGCGGCTCGAGCACGGCGCGCCTGAGATCGAGTGGGTCGAGACCGCGACGCCCGCAGCGGTGGTCGCGACGACCGAGGCCGGGGGCGTGGACCTGCTCGTCCTCGACGGCGAGGCCGACAAGCTCGGCGGCATGGGTCTGGGCCGTCAGCTCAAGGAGGAGGTCTACCGCTGCCCTCCCGTGCTCGTCCTGACCGGCCGGCCGCAGGACGCCTGGCTCGCCTCGTGGTCCAACGCCGACGCGACCGTGAGCCGCCCGCTCGACCCGCGCGAGCTCCACACCGCGGTCGTCGATCTCCTGGCGTCGCGGGCCGTCGCGGGATGAGCAGCGCCTTCACCTGGCCGGACCTGCTCACCGGGCTCGTCGCGCGGCAGGACCTGACGTCCGCGCAGGCGTCCTGGGCGATGGACGAGATCATGCGCGGTGAGGCGTCACCCGTGCAGATCGCCGGTTTCCTGGTCGGGTTGCGCGCCAAGGGGGAGACGGTCGACGAGCTGTCCGGCCTCGCCGAGACGATGCTCGCGCACGCCCAGCGCATCGAGGTGCCCGGCCGCAGCGTCGACATCGTCGGGACCGGCGGCGACCGCGCGCACACCGTCAACATCTCCACGATGGCCGCGCTCGTGATCGCCGGCACGGGGCTGCGTGTCGTCAAGCACGGCAACCGCGCGGCCTCGTCGTCGTCGGGCTCAGCGGACGTGCTCGAGCAGCTCGGCATCCGGCTGGACCACTCGCCCGAGCGCGTCGCGCAGATCGCGGCCGAGGCCGGCATCACGTTCTGCTTCGCGCAGGTCTTCCACCCGTCGTTCCGGCACACCGCGGTCGCGCGCGCGGGGCTCGGCATCGCCACCGCGTTCAACTTTCTCGGCCCGCTCACCAACCCGGCGCAGCCGGCGTCCGCCGCGATCGGCGTCGGCGACGGGCGCATGGGCCCGCTCATCGCGGGCGTGCTCGCCCGTCGGGGGACCAGCGCTCTGGTCTTCCGTGGTGAGGACGGGCTCGACGAGATCGCGCCCACCGACTCGACGCGCATCTGGGAGGTCAGGGGCGGCGCGGTCACCGAGCACCTCGTCGACTGGGGCGAGCTGGGTGTCGAGCGGGTCGAGCTCGCGGCGCTCCGCGGTGCCGACGCGGCCCACAACGCCGGTGTCGCCCGTGCCCTGCTCGATGGTCAGCCCGGGGCGGTGCGCGAGACCGTGCTGCTCAACGCGGCGGCCGCGCTCGTCGCGGACGGCACCCTGGCAGGGACGGGCGAGGGGATGCTGCTCGAGCGGCTCGCTGCTGGGGTCGAGCACGCTCGCGCCTCGGTCGACAGCGGCGACGCGCGAGCGGCCCTGGAGCGCTGGCAGCGCGCGAGCGCGTAGTCCGCACCGCGCGTCGGCGCAGTCTGTCGTCCGTGGTCGGTCCGGCGCGCCCTCAGTCCTCGAGCCCCAGAGCGAACGCCTGGTCGAGGTCGTGCTGGCTGTACGTGCGGAAGGCGATGTACGTCTGGGTGCGGAGCACACCCTCGACCTTGCTCACGCGGTCGGCGATGACGTCGGCGAGGTCGTCGTGCTCACGCACACGGACGAGGGCGATGAGGTCGACCTCGCCAGTCACGGAGTAGACCTCGCTCACGCCGCGGATGTCGGCGATCGCGGAGGCCACCTCGGGGATGCGCGCGGCGTCGGTCTCGATGAGGACGATGGCGGTCAGCATGGTGGTCATCATGCCGCGACCCGCTCACGCCGTGCGAGGCATCGCCGCGTGGCGCGTCAGGTCGACCGACCCGGGTGCCTCGGCGTGGGGGCGGTCGGCGGGCCTCGGCGCCGGGCGCCCGAGGACGGCGGCTGCGTGCGCCGCGATGGCGGCGGCGGGTTCGACGTCGCCGAGCGCGGTGCGCACGGGCAGCGCCCACGTGCCGACGACGTCGACGATCCGCACGCCCGGTCGCTCCAGCCAGTCCAGGACCAGGTCCGCCTCCTCGGGGTGCGCCGCGGGCGCAGGAGCGACCGGTGCCGCGACGTGCTCGGCCGTGGTGCGCAGCGTCGCGATCGTCGGACGCGGGTCGGTCATCCGGTCCACGCGTGCGGTCGCCGCGAGCCTGCCGTGGCGCACGAGCACGATCTCCCAGCCGCCGTCGTCCGCGCGTCGTGCCGCCACGATCTCCGCGCACCGCGCGACGGGCCCGACCCGCTGCGCACGTGCGGCCCCCCGGAGGAAGGCGCCGAGCCGGTCGCGCACGGTCGCGGCCTCCTCGAAACGCTGCTGGTCCACGAGCGCCTCGATGCGTTCCGCGTGGGCCGCGACCACCGGCGCCGGGTCGCCGAGCATCGCGGCGCGGACGCGCTCGACGACCTCACCGTAGCCGTGCTGGTCCTGCTCGCCGATGCAGGGGGCGCCGCACCGGCCCATGTCCGCCAGGGCGCAGGCGGACGCCGCCGCGGGTGCGACCAGCGGCAGGCGCCGCGTGCACTGCCGGATGGCGAAGCTCTCCTGCAGGGCCTCGAGAGCCAGGGTCGCCGCGCCCTGCGAGCCGAAGGGGCCGACGTAGGTGGCGCCAGGCTCGTCGCGCACCTCCCGCACGACGGACAGGCGCGGGTAGGGCTCGCTCGTCAGCCGGACCCAGGGCATCCGCTCCGGGAAGCGCGAGCGGCGGTTGTAGCGCGGGGAGTGCTCCGCGATCAGGCGCAGCTCGCGCACGCGAGCCTCGAGCGGGGTCGCGCACACCACCGGGTCGACGCGCTCGGCGATCCGCACCATCTCCTGGATGCGGCTGCGCTTCTCCGACGACGTGAAGTACGAACGGACGCGCGTGCGCAGCGAGGTCGTCGACGTGCCGACGTAGAGCACCTCGTCGTGCGGGCCGCGGAACAGGTAGACGCCCGGCGCGTCCGGCAGACCGTCGGCGAGCGTCCGCTTGCGGCGCACCTCCTGCGGGACAGGGTCGGTCGCGGTCGCCAGGTCTTCGAGGTGCGTGACCCCGAGCGGGCCGAGCCGGGCCAGGAGCGCGTGCAGGACGTCGACCGTCGCCCGGGCGTCGTCCAGCGCGCGGTGGTTGGGGGTGACTGCCGCGCCGAACAGCGCGGCGAGAGTGCTGAGCTTGTGGTTCGGCGCCTCGTCGCGCGTCACGACGCGGCGGGCCAGCCGCACGGTGTCGACCACGCGGTAGCCGGGCCACGCGTGCCCGGTCCGCGCGGCCGCGGCCCGCAGGAAGCCGACGTCGAACGGCGCGTTGTGGGCGACGAGCACCGCGTCGCGCGCGAACTCGAGGAACGACGGGAGGACCTCGTCGATCCGCGGCGCCCCGACGAGCATCGACGACGTGATCCCGGTCAGCACCTGGATGAACGGGGGAACCGGACCGCCCGGGTCCACGAGCGTCTGGAGCTCGCCCAGCACCTGCCCGCCGCGCACCTTGACCGCACCGATCTCGGTGATCGCGCACTCCGCGGGAGTCCCGCCGGTCGTCTCGAGGTCGACGACGACGAACGTGACCTCGCTGAGCGGCGTGCCGATCTCGTCCAGGGCGAGCTGCACTGCCGTGCCGTCGGTCGCCGCTCCCGCCCAGACGGGGCGCAGGCGGTGCAGGCTCGACGACATGCCGGTGACGGTACCCGCGCTGTCCGACACGCCTCGCGCGGCATCGGTCCGCGTGTCGCGAACGGCGCGCAGAGCGCGCCCGGCCGTCGGGCGTCGTCGGACGGCGCGGCCGTGCGCGCGACGCCGCGCACCGCGGCCTAGGGTGACCGCATGGCCGACGACGCGCAGATCCCAGCAGCGCTGCGCGCGGAGATCGTCGCGCTGGCGGCCAGGACGCTGGCCGGATACGACCCCGCCGCGGTCCCCGCCACGCTGCGTCGCGTGGCCGCCTTCGCGCCCGCGAAGCGCGCCGTCGCCGGTGCGGTGCCGCTGTGGTCGGCGTTGCAGGAGGAGTCGTTCAGGGCGCGCGTCTGCCGCACCTGGGCAGGGGAGCACCCTGACCTGGCCTCGCGCCTCGGAGTCGTGGACGTCGCGGTGCACACGGCAGCGGACACCACGGCAGCGGACACCACGACGGCGGACACCACGGCAGCGGACACCACGACAGCGACGACCGGCGACACGATCGCGGAGACGGCGCAGGACACGACGGCGGACGGGCCGCTCGACGACACGACGGTCGACGAGGGCGCCCCCGGCACGTGCGACGGCACGCCTCCCACCACGACTGACGGCGTGCCCGACGACGCGGTCGACGACCGTCCCGCGCGTGCCGACGCGTCGAGCGACCTCGAGCCGTCGTTGGCCGCGGCGGCCGGTGCGTGGCTGTACGCCCGCCCGTGGGAGCCGCTCGTGCCGCCGCCCGCCGCGTCCGCACCGCACGGGCCCGGGCCGCACGGGTCCGCGCGGCCCGGGCCGTCGCAGGCCGATCTGGACCGCGCCACGGCCGAGCTGGCTCGTGTGCGCGAGGAGCGTGACGGCGCGCACGAGGAGCTCGCGACGCTGCGCAAGCAGGCACGACGGCTGCGGTCGGACGCCGACCGGGCGCGCGCGGAGGGCCGGCGTGCGCTGAGCGAGGCGCAGGAGCTGCTCGAGCAGGCGCGTACGGCGCGCGACGAGGCCGCGACGGCGCTCGAGGTCGCGACCGACGAGCGGCGCGCGGCCGATGCCGAACGCACCGCCGCGCGCGCCGAGCTCCGCGTCGCACGCAAGCTCGCCGACGCCCGCGTTCGGCTCCTGCTCGACACGATCGTCGACGCCGCGAGCGGTCTGCGCTCCGAGCTCGCGCTCGCCCCCACGACCGACCTGCCGGCCGACCTCGTGGCACCGCCCCAGGTCCCTGCGGTCGGCCGCGTCGGCTCGCGCGGGCGGTTCGTCGACGACCCGGAGCTGCTCGACGAGCTCCTGCGCCAGCCGCGCGCGCACCTCGTCGTCGACGGCTACAACGTCACCAAGACCGCCTACCCCGAGCTCACGCTCGAGCAGCAGCGCCGTCTCCTGGTCGACGGGCTCGGGGCTCTGGCCGCGCGATCGGGCGCCGAGGTCACGTGCTGCTTCGACGGGCAGCCCACGCCGTTGCCGGCCACCGCGCTCGCACGGGGCATCCGGGTCCGGTTCTCGGTGGGCGAGATCGCCGACGACCTCATCCGGCGGCTCGTCCAGGCCGAGCCGACCGGGCGGGTCGTCGTGGTCGTCACGAGCGACCAGGAGGTCGCGCGCGACGTCGAGGCGCGCGGCGCGCACGTGGTGCCGTCCGCGACCCTGGTCGCGCGCCTGCACCACGCCTGACCCCAGCACGGTCGGTGTCCGGTCCGGAGCGTGTGTCGGTGGTCCGCCCTAGCGTCCGGCGCATGATCATCGACTGCCAGGGGTGCACCGCTCGTCCGGCCGCCTGCGCCGACTGCGTCGTCACGTTCGTCCTCGAGGTGCCCGCACGGGCGGACCGGGAGCGCACGCGTGAGCCAGGGCGACCGGCGCGGGACAGCCGCGCGCCGGTGCCGTTCGAGCTCGACGACGCGGAGCGTCGCGCGCTCGGCACGCTCGCCGACCTGCACCTCGTCCCACCGTTACGGCTCGCCGAGGGAGGCTGAGACCCGCGAGGACGACAGCGGGCGGCGAGACCGTCAGGTCCCGCCGCCCGCTGCGACCGTGCTCCCGCGCGCCGCCCAGGGCAGGCGACGAGGCTCAGGCGACGTCGTGCCCGCCCGCGCCCTGGTCGTAGAGCGCGTCGACGTCGGCCTCGAAGTCCTTGAGGACGAGCGAGCGCTTCACGCTCAGCTTGGGCGTGAGGTAGCCGTTGGCGATCGTCAGGTCGCCCTGGAGGATGCGGTACTTGCGGATCGACTCGGCACGCGAGACGGCCTTGTTGGCGCGCGCGACGGCCTTGTCGATCGAGGCCAGCACGTCCGGGTCCTGCGCGGCCTGCTCGAGCGTGAGCTCGGGCTTGCCGTGCGCCGCGAGCCAGCCGGGCAGACCCTCGGCGTCGAGCGTGACGAGCGCGCCGATGTACGGCCGCTGGTCGCCGACGACGACGACCTGGCTGATCACCGGGTGGCCGCGGAGCCGGTCCTCGAGGACCGCGGGGGCGACGTTCTTGCCACCGGCCGTCACGATGATCTCCTTCTTGCGGCCCGTGATGAACAGGAAGCCCTCGTCGTCCAGCGAGCCGAGGTCGCCGGTGCGGAACCAGCCGTCCTCGAGCGACTCGGCGGTCGCCTCGGAGTTGCCGTGGTAGCCGCGGAACACCTGGACGCCCTTGACCTCGATCTCACCGTCGTCGGCGATCCGCACGGCGGAGCCGGGCAGCGGCAGGCCGACCGAGCCGATCTTGGTGCGCTCGGGACGGTTGACCGTCGCGGGTGCGGTCGTCTCGGTGAGCCCGTACCCCTCGAGCACGCGCAGGCCGACACCGCGGTAGAAGTGGCCGAGCCGCTCGCCGAGGGGCGCACCGCCCGAGATCGCCCAGCGTGCCTGGCCGCCGAGCAGCGCCCGGAGCTTGTGCAGCACCAGGACGTCGGCCACCTTGTGCTGCAGCCGCAGCCACGGGCTCGGGCCGCGCGGGTCGTCGAGCGCGCGGGAGTAGACGATCGACGTCTTCGCCGCGCGCTGGAAGATCGCCGCCTTGCCGCCGGCGGCGGCCTTCTGCTCGGCACCGTTGTAGACCTTCTCGAACACGCGCGGCACGGCGAGCACGAACGTGGGCCGGAACGAACCGAGGTCGTCGATCAGCGTGCGCGTGTCGGGGGAGTGGCCGAGCACCGCGCCGGCGGGGATGCACAGGACGTGGATGAAGCGCGCGAACACGTGCGCCAGCGGCATGAACAGCAGCGTGCGCGAACCGGGGTCGGAGACGACCTCCTTGAGCCCCTCGACCGCGTTGACCGTGAGCTCGTAGAAGTTGCCGTGCGTGAGCTCGACGCCCTTGGGCCGTCCGGTCGTGCCCGACGTGTAGATCACGGTCGCCAGGCTCGACAGGTCCGCGAGCCCGCGGCGTCGCGCGAGCTCGTCGTCCGGGACGTCCGCCCCTGCGGTGACCAGCGTGTCGATCGCACCGTCGTCGATGACGAGCACCTCGCGCAGGTCCGGGACGTCCGCGCGGACCTCGCCGACCGTCGCCGCGTGCGTGGCGCTCTCGACCACGAGGAGCGTCACGTGGGCGTCCGTGAGGATCCACGACACCTGCTCCGCCGACGAGGTCTCGTACAGCGGGACGGGGACGGCCCCCGCCGCCCAGATCGCCCAGTCGAGCAGCGACCACTCGTAGCGCGTGCGCGACATGATGCCCACGCGGTCACCGGGCTCGACCCCCCGAGCAGCGAGACCCTTGGCGACCGCGGCGATCTCGGCGTCGAGCTCGCGCGCGGTGATGGGGATCCACGGACCGCTCTGCTCCGTCTTGTGCTCGATGACGACGCCGTCCGGGTCCGCGGCGAGTCGCTCGGCGAACAGGTCGTTGAGATTGCGGTCGGGAGCGACCTCGACGAGCAATGGGGTGCTGAACTCGACCATTCTGACTCCAGTGGCAGAGGTGACGGGTCCGACGAGGATACGGGACGTGCGTCCGACTCAGGGGACGCTCGTGGGGGCTAGCCTCGCTGGGTCGCCACGCGCGGACGCACGTGCGGCGGTGCGGGTCGATGGCGCTAGCGTGAGCCTGCGCCGTCGGTCGCACGATCAGCCACCAACTCATCTCGGGAGCACGAACGCATGCACGCCATCGGTGTGGACATCGGCGGGACGAAGATCGCCGCCGGCGTGGTGGACGACGAGGGCCGCATCCTGGCCCAGACGCGTCGCGACACCGAGCCGGACGACGTGGCGAGCATCGACGCCGCGATCGCCGACGCGTACGCCGAGCTCAGCGCCCAGTACCCGGTGCAGGCGATCGGGCTCGCCGCCGCGGGGTTCGTCGCCGCCGACCGCTCGGGCGTCCTGTTCGCCCCCAACATCGCGTGGCGTGAGTACCCCCTGCGCGACAAGGTCGCGGCGCTCGTCGGGAACCAGCTCGAGATCGTCGTGGAGAACGACGCGAACGCCGCGGGCTGGGCCGAGTTCCGGTTCGGCTCCGCGCGCGACGTCGACGACATGCTGACCCTCACCATCGGGACCGGGCTCGGCGGCGCGGTCGTCTCGAACGGCGCACTCGTGCGCGGGTTCGCGGGCGTCGCGGCCGAGGTCGGCCACATGCGCGTCGTGCCGGGCGGGCACTACTGCGGCTGCGGGCACGAGGGCTGCTGGGAGCAGTACGCGTCGGGCAGCGCGCTCGTGCGTGACGCCCAGGCCGCGGCCGTGGCTTACCCCGACCGCGCCCGCCGGATCGTCGAGCTCGCGGGCGGTCGCGCGGACGCGATCATCGGCCCGCACGTGACGAAGGCGGCCGAGGAGGGCGACGAGCTCGCGGTGCACCTCCTGGCCGAGCTCGGCCGGTGGATCGGCGAGGGCGCGGCGTCGGTCGCCGCGCTGCTCGACCCCGCGATGGTCGTCATCGGCGGCGGTGTCGCGGCTGCGGGTGACCTGCTGCTCGAGCCCGCGCGCAAGGGCTTCGCCGAGCAGCTCTCCGCTCGGGGCCACCGTCCTGAGGCGACGATCGTGATCGCCTCGATGGGCAACGACGCGGGCATCGTCGGCGCGGCCGACCTGGCGCGGCTGTAGGCGACCGGGCGCTCGCCATGGGTCGCGGGACGCCGCCCGGCGCACGGCCGGGCGGCGGCAGCTCAGACGACCGCGCCGTCGTCGTCCTGACGCTCGCGGCGCGGCGGCATGCGCCACACGAGCACCGCGACGCCGAGCACGAACACGACGCACGCGGCCTGGATCAGCGCCGCGGGCGCGTCGCGCCACGCGATGAGCAGGACGAGCAGGAGCAACGGCATCCCGGCCGCGGCGAACCACGCCATGGTCAGCAGCGGGTCGCCGCCGAGCACGGGGCCCGGGTCGGGCGCCACGAAGCCCTCCTGCTCGTCGACGCCGCTCTCCGCCTCGTCGTACTGCGCGGTGCCGTCCCAGTCCCGTCCCGACGCCGACGCCAGCGGGTCGGACGGGTCGCCCGCCGCCGGTCGCACGACGCGCGAGCGGTCGCCGAACGGCGACTCGACGCCGGGCGCGACCGGGAAGTCGAGCCCTCCGGCGGCGGTCGCGTCGGCGGCGGAGTCCACGTCGCCGAGCTCCGCGACGATGCGGGCCCACCGTTCGTCGTCGACCGGTTCGTCGGGTCGCCCGTCGGGTCGGTCGGAGCGAGGAGCCATGAGAGCACTCTAGAGTCGGACGTGCGGTCCCGACGGTCCGTGGCGACCGACTGGTCGTCCGGCGGGCCGGACCGTCGACGGTGCAGGAAGGTGACCCCTTGTTCTACTGGTTGATGAAGCGGATCTTCGTGGGTCCGTTGCTGCACCTCGTGTACCGGCCGTGGATCCGTGGCGAGCACAACGTGCCCGCGGACGGGCCGGCGATCCTCGCGAGCAACCACCTGGCTGTCATCGACTCGTTCTTCCTGCCGCTCATGCTCGACCGCGAGCTCGTGTTCATCGGCAAGCAGGAGTACTTCACCGGGCGGGGCCTCAAGGGCCGGTTGACGGCGGGCTTCATGCGCGGCGTCGGCACCATCCCGGTCGACCGTGGTGGCGGCAAGGCGAGCGAGGCGGCGCTGCGCACCGGTCTGCGCCGGCTCGAGGAGGGCGACCTGTTCGGGATCTACCCCGAGGGCACGCGCAGCCCCGACGGGCGGCTCTACCGCGGCAAGACGGGCATCGCGCGGCTCGCGCTCGAGTCCGGGGCACCCGTGGTCCCCGTCGCCATGGTCGGGACAAACATCGCCCAGCCCGTCGGCAAGCGGATCCCGAAGGTCATGCGCATCGGCATGGTCGTGGGGGAACCGCTCGACTTCTCGCGCTACAAGGGCATGGAGAACGACCGGTTCATCCTGCGCTCGGTCACCGACGAGATCATGTACGCGATCATGAGCCTGTCCGGCCAGGAGTACGTCGACGTGTACGCGGCCACCCAGAAGGCGCGCATCGCGGCCGGTGTGACCGAGTCCCAGCCGGCGGCCGACGAGCCGCGCACGGCCGCGCCGGGTGGTCGTCCGGTGCCGGACGTCCAGGTTCCGGTCCCCCCGCAGGACGAGGCCGAGCCGTCAGTAGGATGACGTCGTCGGCCGCCACGTGCGGTCGTCGTCGCCGGGCCGAGGGCTCCGTGACCAGTCCCGCTGAAAGTCCTGGCAGCGCGTGAAGAACGCGACCTAGGGTCGCCAGCGTCCCCGCAGGGGCCCCCTGCAGCTCTACGGAAGGTGTTTGTCATGTCGGTCCGTCGCGTCGCCCTCCTCACCGCGGGTGGCTTCGCCCCGTGCCTCTCGTCCGCCGTCGGTGGCCTCATCGAGCGCTACACCGAGATCGCGCCGGACGTCGAGATCATCGCCTACGAGCACGGGTACTACGGGCTGCTGCGCGGCGACAAGATCGTCATCGACGCGCAGACGCGCAAGAACGCCGGGATCCTGCACCGCTTCGGCGGCTCGCCGATCGGCAACTCGCGCGTGAAGCTCACCAACGCCAAGGACTGCGTCAAGCGCGGCCTGGTCGCCGAGGGCGAGGACCCGCTGCAGGTCGCGGCCGACCAGCTCAAGGCGGACGGCGTCGACGTGCTGCACACGATCGGCGGCGACGACACGAACACGACCGCCGCGGACCTCGCCGCCTACCTCGCGGAGAACGGCTACGGCCTGACCGTGGTCGGCCTGCCCAAGACGATCGACAACGACGTGGTGCCGATCCGTCAGTCGCTCGGCGCGTGGACCGCGGCGGAGGAGGCCGCGGGCTTCGCCGCGAACATCATCGGCGAGCACCGCTCGGGCCCGCGCATGCTGATCGTGCACGAGGTCATGGGTCGGCACTGCGGCTGGCTCACGGCCGCCGCGGCGATCGAGTACCGCAAGTGGTTGGACCAGCAGGAGTGGGTCCCGGGCATCGGCCTGACGCGTGAGCGCTGGGACATCCACGCGGTCTTCGTCCCCGAGCTCGCGCTCGACATCGACGCCGAGGCCGAGCGCCTCAAGGCGATCATGGACACGCAGGGCAACGTCAACATCTTCCTGTCCGAGGGCGCGGGGATGCACGAGATCGTCGAGCAGCTCACGAAGGCCGGCACGCCGCCCGAGCGCGACCCGTTCGGCCACGTCAAGCTCGACACGATCAACCCCGGCCAGTGGTTCGCGAAGCAGTTCGCCGAGAAGCTGGGCGCCGAGAAGACGATGGTGCAGAAGTCCGGCTACTACTCGCGTGCTGCCGCGGCCAACGCCGAGGACCTGCGCCTCATCAAGTCGATGACGGACCTGGCCGTCGAGTGCGCGCTGCGTGGCGAGGCCGGCGTCATCGGGCACGACGAGGAGCGCGGCGACGTGCTGCGCGCGATCGAGTTCCCGCGCATCGCGGGCGGCAAGGCGTTCGACGTGTCGCAGCCGTGGTTCGGCGAGCTGCTGGCCGACATCGGCCAGTCCCTCGTCCCGGCGAGCCACTCGTGAGCGTCGAGCCCGACGCGACGGTGGTCGCGGGTCTCGACGCGTGGCGAGACCTGCCGGCCGGGCAGCAGCCCGCCTGGCCGGACCAGGCCGCGCTCACGCGCGCGACCGAGCGGCTCGCGGCGCTGCCGCCCCTGGTCTTCGCGGGCGAGGCGGACGCGTTGCGCGCCCAGCTCGCCGCGGCGGGTCGAGGCGAGGCCTTCCTCCTGCAGGGGGGCGACTGCGCCGAGACGTTCGCCGAGGCGACGGCCGACAACATCCGCAACAAGATCAAGACGATCCTGCAGATGGCGGTCGTGCTGACGTACGGCGCGAGCCTGCCCGTCGTGAAGATGGGCCGCATGGCCGGGCAGTACGCCAAGCCCCGTTCGTCGGGCACCGAGACGCGCGACGGCGTGACGCTGCCGGCGTTCCGCGGGGACATCATCAACGGCTTCGACTTCACCGAAGAGGCCCGTACCCCGGACCCGCAGCGGCTCCTCGAGGCGTACCACACGTCCGCGTCGACGCTGAACCTCATCCGCGCTTTCACGACCGGGGGCTTCGCGTCGCTGCTGCGGGTGCACGAGTGGAACCGCGGCTTCACGACGAACCCCGCCTACAAGCGCTACGAGGAGATCGCGGCCGAGATCGACCGCGCGATCCGCTTCATGGCGGCGTGCGGTGCGGACTTCGACGCGTTGCGCACGGTTGACTTCTACTCGTCGCACGAGGGCCTGCTGCTCGACTACGAGCGACCGCTGACCCGCATCGACAGCCGTACGGGACTGCCGTACGACTGCTCGGCGCACTTCGTGTGGATCGGCGAGCGGACGCGTGAGCTGGGCGGCGCGCACATCGACTACTTCTCGCGGGTGCAGAACCCGATCGGCGTCAAGCTCGGCCCGACGTCGACGGGCGACGACGCGATCGCGCTCATCGACAAGCTCAACCCGACGGGGGAGCCGGGGCGCCTGACGTTCGTCACGCGCATGGGTGCGGGCAAGATCCGCGACCACCTGCCTCAGCTCGTCGAGAAGGTCACCGCCGACGGTCGTCCCGTGACGTGGGTGTGCGACCCGATGCACGGCAACGGCATCACGTCCGCGAACGGCTACAAGACGCGCCGGTTCAGCGACGTCATGGACGAGGTCGCGGGCTTCTTCGAGGTGCACCGCTCGCTCGGCACCGTGCCGGGCGGCCTGCACATCGAGCTCACGGGCGACGACGTGACCGAGGTGCTCGGCGGCTCGGAGCAGATCGACGACGAGCGGCTCGCGGAGCGCTACGAGACCCTCGTCGACCCTCGTCTGAACCACCAGCAGTCGCTCGAGCTCGCCTTCCAGGTCGTGGAGCTGCTGCGCGCCTCGTAGCTCTCGTACGTGCGCGCAAGGGGCCGGGACCGCTCAGGCGGGACCGGCCCCTTCGTCGTCATTCGCGGCGCGTCCGAGGCAGGGCGTCGCCCGCGGGTGGTGCGTGAGGCGGGGGTGTCAGGTGATCGTCAGGACGATCGTCGTGCCCTTGGGGTGCATCGACCCGCCGCCGGGCTCCTGACCGACGACGAAGCCGAGACCGAAGTACGTGGCCGCGTGCACGACCTTGACCTTGAAGCCCGCGGCCGTGAGCGTGTCGCTCGCCGAGCCGACGCCGTTGCGCATGACGTTCGGGACCTCGAACAGCTCGGGACCTTTGGACACGACGAGCTCGACGGTGTCACCCCGGTGCCCGGCAGTGCCGCCCTTCGGGGTCTGGCTGATGACCGTGCCCGCCTTGACGTCGGCGCTGAACGCCTCCGACGACGTGACCTTCAGACCCAGGTCGCCGAGCTGCGCCTTCGCGTCCTTGAGCGTCGCGCCGACCACGGAGATGACCGTGACCGGGGCGGGGCCCTTGGACACCGTGAGCGTGACGACGGAGTGCCGCACCGCCTGAGCGCCGGCCTTGGCGGGTTCGCCGTCGGGCAGCAGGGCTGTCAGCACGACGCCGAGACCGGCCTTGTCGTCGTAGACCGCGTCGGCGTACTCGACCTCGAGGTCGGCCGCCTCGAGCGCCGCGGCGGCGTCCGCCTGGAGCACGCCCACGACTCCGTCGGGCACCTTGACGTAGTCGGGCCCCTTGGAGACCGTGATCTCGACCGTGCCCTCCTTGCGGACCCGCTCGCCAGGCGCGGGCTGCGACGTCACGACCAGACCCTTCTCGACGGTGGTCGAGAAGTCGGAGGTCGTCCGGACGTCGAGCCCGACCGCGTCGAGCGCTGCGGCCGCGGCCTCGGCGCTCTTCCCGCCGATCGCGGGGACGGTCGTGTAGGCGCCGGGGCCGGCGGCGACGTACCACCAGCCCGCGCCCGAGGTCGCCAGCAGGACGAGAGCCACGAGCGCGATCGCGAGCAGCCGACGACGACGCCGCGGCCGAGCGGTGTCACCGTCCTCGTCGGATACCTGCAGCTGGACCGCGACCGGCGCGCCCAGGCCGATCGGGAGCGCCACGGTCGAGCCGCGCGGCACGTCCTCGAGTCGCACGGTGGCGCCGGTCTCGCCCTCCTCGGGCTCGTCGGCCGCCTCGCTCGGCGGTGCGTCCTGCCCGTCGGGCAGGGGAGTCTCGTCGGGGTCGGTCGCGGCGGGCAGCACGATCGACGGTGCGACGTCCGCGCGGCGCGTCAGCAGCTCGGCGTCGAGCTCGCTGCGCACCCGGCGCAGCAGCGTCACCGCGGCCGCTGCGTCGGTCGGACGGTCGTCGGGGTCGCGTGCCGCGAGCGCGCGGACCAGGTCGTCGACCTCGACGGGGAGCCAGTCGACCTCGTCGGACGGGGCCGGGAGGTCGGAGTTGACGTGCTGGAAGGCCACCTGGATCGGGGTCTCGCCGACGAAGGGCTGGCGGCCCGTGAGCATCTCGTACAGCAGGGTCCCGCACGCGTACACGTCGGTGCGGGCGTCGCTCGCACCGCGCACGACGAGCTCCGGGGCGAGGTAGGCGACCGTGCCCAGGACCGTGCCCGTCGTGGTCGACGTGACCTCGGTGACCGCGCGTGCCAGGCCGAAGTCGGCGAGCTTGATCCTGCCGTCGGTGGCGAGCAGGACGTTCTCCGGCTTGATGTCGCGGTGCACGAGCCCGGTGCGGTGGGCGGCGGCGAGCGCGTCGAGCACGGACTCGGCGACGCGCAGCGACTCCTCGACGCTGAGCGCGCCCTGCTCGGCGAGCCGCCGCCGCAGGTTGGCGCCGTCGACGTACTCCATCGTCAGGTAGCTGGTCTCGCCGTCGACACCCTGGTCGAACACCCCGACGAGGCCCGGGTGGGTCAGGCGTGCGGACGCGCGGGCCTCACGCCGGAAGCGTGCGACGAAGTCGGCGCCCGACGTCCCCTCGGCGAGGTGGGCGTGCATGACCTTGAGCGCGACGTCGCGGTCGAGGCGCCGGTCGACGGCGAGGTAGACGGTCGCCATCCCGCCGCGCGCGATGCGGGAGACGACCTCGTACCTGCCGTCGACCAGGCGGCCGACGAGCGGATCGGTGACGGTGGTTCCCACGCGGCGAGTCTACGTTCGGGACGTGCGAGGTCCGGGTATTGCGGCCCGCGTCACGGCTGCGACTTGCGCGGTTCCTCCCGCGAGCTCGCGCACGCTCAGCGGAACCTCGTCATGAGGGTCTGGACGTTGGCCGCGTAGCGGCGGGTGTCGGCGAACATGCCGTACTTCCGGACGGACGCCGCGCCCTGGTAGTAGCCCGCGATGGCGCTCGGCAGGTCCGGCGACATGCGGACGAGCGCGCGCAGGATGACCACGCCGGCCACGACGTTGTCGTCCGGGTCCAGCAGGTTCAGCTGGCGACCGACGATGCTCGACGCCCAGTCGCCCGACGAGGGGATGACCTGCATCGTGCCGATCGCGTTGGCGGGGGAGACGGCCGTGTGGTTGAACCCGGACTCCTGCAGCGCGATCGCCTGGGCCAGCGCCGGGTCGAGCCCGTAGGCGCGCGCCGTCGCGGCGACCTTCGCCTGCATCTGCGCCTTGGAGGGGACGCCGGCGGCGAGCAGCGCACGCTTGTTGGCGTTGGCGGCGTCGACGACGTCCCGGGCGTAGGTCCGGCCGGCGAACGTGTCGCCGACGAGAGCAGGCGCGGGCGACGACGAGGACGCGCCCGCGAGCGTGAGCTTCTGGCCGATGCGGACCATGGCGCTCGGGCCCAGGCCGTTGGCGGCGACGATCGCCTTGACGGTCGTGCCGTGGCGCGCGGCGATGGCGGAGACGGTGTCGCCCGCGCGCACCGTGTACGTCGTCGCGGTGGCGGCGGGGGTGCGTGCGGGTGCGGGTGCCCCGGCGGCGCCCGGGATCGTGAGCTTCTGGCCCGCGAGGATGAGGCCGTCGGCGCGCAGCGAGTTGGCCGAGATGATGGCCTTGACGGTCGTCTTGTGGCGCGCGGCGATCCCTGTCACGGTCTCGCCCGCACGCACCGTGTACGTCGAGCTCACGGGTGCGGCCGGGGTGCGCGGCGTCCGGGCGGAGGCCGACGGGATCGACAGCACCTGGCCGGCGCGGATGCGGGAGACGTCGGCGAGGGCGTTGGCTCGCGCGATCGCCGCGACCGAGGCGCCCGTGCGGGCGGCGATGTGGCTGACCGTGTCGCCCGGACGCACCGTGTAGGCGTCGTCGGCGTGCGCGGCGGGTGACGCGGAGACCGAGATCGCGACGAGCGCCAGGGTCGCGCCGGTCCCGCCCGCTGCTCGCCGGACGTGGACGCCGCGACGTGCGGCTGCGCTGGTGGTGCTCATGAGGGTCCCCCTCGGCCATGTGACGCGAGTCCATGGGTGTGACTGCTGTGACGGATGTGACAGAAGTGAACCTAGCCGACGCGCCGTCAGGTGGAAACCCCACGCCGCCGCGCTCACCCGAGTGGCCGGACTCTCGGCGGCGTGGACCGTCCGCCCGCCGACCGTCCAGACGGGAGAACCGCGACGTCCTGCGTACGCTGGGGCCGTGAGCGAGACCTCTGAACCCACGACAGCAGCCGTCGACACCCTCGTCGACTCCTGGCTGACCCTGCCCGACGTCGCCGAGCGCGTCGGCCTCGACGTGGGCAAGGTGCGCCGCCTGCTGCAGGAGCGCAAGCTCGTCGGCGTGCGCCGCGGCGAGCCGCGCGTGCTGTCGGTGCCTGAGCGCTTCCTCGTGCCCGGCCACCAGGACGCCGCCGCGACGGGTGAGTGGGCCGCCCTGCCGTGGCTCCAGGGCACGCTGACGGTGCTCGCCGACGCGGGGTTCTCCGACGAGGAGGCGATCGTCTGGCTCTTCACGCCTGACGAGTCCCTGCCCGGCACCCCGATCGACGCGCTGCGCGCCGGCCAGAAGACCGAGATCCGCCGCCGCGCCCAGGCCGAGCTCTAGCCCCGACGCCTGAGCACGCAGACGCCTGAGTACCGGGTGCCGGGCGTGCGAGCGAGGAATCAGGCGCGCCGGTCGACCGCTGCGTGCGCCAGGCGCACGAGCACGTCCGAGGCCGGCTGGCGCCACGAGCGCGCCGTCAGCCGGTCGAGCGCCACGCCGAAGAGCTCGTCGATGAGCTGCTCGACCTCCTCGACGGCACCGGTCGAGCGGATCGCGTCCGCCAGGACCGCGACCTGCTCATCGGTCAGCGACCGCTCACCCAGGCTCGTCCGCAGCAGCTCGGCGGTCGCCGCGTCACCGCGCTCCAGCGCGCGCCGGTGCGCGCGGGTGGCGAGCACGGTGCGCTTGCCCTCGCGCAGGTCGTCACCCGCGGGCTTGCCGGTCGTCGCCGGGTCGCCGAAGACCCCGAGCACGTCGTCGCGCAGCTGGAAGGCCTCGCCGAGCGGCAGCCCGAGCGCACGCACGGCGTCGAGCTCGGCGTCGTCGGCATCGGCGAGCGCGGCGCCGAGCGTGAGCGGGTGCTCGACGCTGTAGCGCGCCGACTTCGCGCGGATGACCTCGCGCGCACGCTCCTCGTCGGCGGCGGGGTCCACGCCCCAGGGCTGCGACTGCGCCAGCACGTCGAGGTACTGGCCGACCGTGACCTCGGTGCGCATGAGGTCGAAGACGCCACGGGCCCGCAGCGCGCGGGGGAGCGGCGCCTCGGCGAGGGCGGCGGCGAACACCTGCTCGCTCGCGACGAGCGCCAGGTCGCCCAGCAGGATCGCGGACGACGTCCCGAAGTGCTCGGCGTCACCCTCGAGCCCGAGCTCGTCGTGCAGCGCCGCGAACGCGCGGTGCGCGGCCGGCTTGCCGCGGCGCGTGTCGGAGTCGTCCATGACGTCGTCGTGGAAGAGCGCCGCGGCCTGGAACAGCTCGAGCGCCGCGCCGACGCGGAGCACCGCTGCCGCCTCGCGAGTCCCGGGCTGCCCGCCGTGCGCGCGCCACGACCACCAGCAGAACGCCGCGCGCAGCCGCTTGCCGCCCGAGAGCATCGCCTCGACGGCGTCGGCGAGACGGCCGGCGTCGGAGCTCACGGCGGCGAGCTCGACCCGCAGCCGGACGACGTGCTCGGCGAGCACGTGGTCGACCCCGGCGCGCACGTCTTCGAGGTCCACGAGGGCGCCGGCGGGGACGTCCGCGCCGTCGACTGCCAAGGGCTGCGTGCTCATCCCGGCAGCCTAGGCGACCGCGATGCGGCCCCCGAGCGTGAGGGTCCGCACGCCGTCGCGGTCCAGCACGGCGACCGTGACGACCTCGCCCGCACCGCGTGCGAAGGTCGACTGCGCGGCCACCCCGGCCGGCGGTGACGCGACGGGGGACTGGGTGAACCCCGCACCGGTCAGCGAGGTGCCGAGGCTGGCCATGAGGTCCTCGGCCGACAGGGTCGTGCGCAGGTTGAGGCTGATGTCCGTGAAGGCGCCGTCCGCGCTGGGCACGGCCGACGAGACGAGGATGTCGGCGTCGCCGGGCAGCGGGACCAGATCGCTCGGGAAGCCGTCGGCGAGCTCGCCGACGGTCGCCTGCTCGTCGTCGAGGGGCTCGAACGTCGCGTCGGCGGTCGGCTCGGCGGTCAGGAGCGGCTGATCGGTCGTCGCGCCCGCGGTGTCGAGGCGGGCCGGTTCCGAGCTCGAGCACCCGGCGACGACGAGGACCGCGGCGAGCAGGAGCGCCCCGAGGCCGGCGGAACGCCTGCTCACGCGGGTGCCGACGGTCGGGAGCAGGCTGTCTCGCACCGCGTCAGCCTAGCCGCGCGCGACCCGACCCCAGGCCCCGCGCCGCGGCGGCTGCTCCACAGGTGCGCAGTACGGACGCTCGCGACCGACTGCCGGTGCGGTGAGGTGCACGCATGACGGCGACCTCGACGCTGCGGGTGAGCGAACCCCGCGAGATCATCTCCCTGCTCCCGTACCGGCTCGGCTTCCGGCCGCGGGACAGCGCCGTGGCCGTGAGCCTGCGAGCCCCGCGTGGTCGTGTCGGGGTGGTCATGCGGGTCGACCTGGCCGCGCTCGGCGACGAGGAGGTCGGCGCGCAGGTCGCCCGGGCGGTGGTCGCGACGATGGGACGCGACGGCGCGCAGAGCACCGTGCTCGTCGTCTACGCCGACGTCGACCCACGTCTCGACCCGGGACCTGTGGGCTTGCGCGTGCTGCGCGCGGTCGAGCACTACCGGGAGGCATCGGACGTCTCGCTCGGTCAGGTGCCGGTCTGGGTCGTCACACCGGACGGCTACCTGTCGTTCGACTGCGCCCGCTCGTGCTGCCCACCCGGCGGTCGCCCGCTGCGCGAGCTGGAGTCGACACAGGTGTCCGCGCGGATGGTGCTCGAGGGGGCGACGGTCGCCGGGTCGCGCGACGACCTCGTGCGCATCCCGTCCGCGGACGCACAACGCCGTCGCGTCGTGGCCCGCACCCGCCGCCGGTGGCAGGAGCGCGGGCTCGCGGCCGTCGCCGCTGGTCCGGATGCCCTGGAGCGCTGGCGGCTCGGCTCGGTGGCGGCCTGGCGCGCGGCCGTCGACCTGGTCGCGGGACGCGCCGAGCTGGGTGCTCCTGCGCCGTGGGGTCGGCTCGAGGCGGGGCTGCAGGACCGGCGGGTCCGCGATGCGGTGCTCGCGTCGTTCGTCCCGGGCGCCGGGGACCTCCCGGAGCGGAGCGTGCGCGGGCGGCACCCGGACGCGGGCGTCGAGCTCGCGATGGGGGAGGTCACCGGGCGGATCATGGGCACCTCGACGGGCATCGCCGCTCCGGAAGGCATGGTGAGGCTCCACGAGGAGACCCTCGAAGCGCTCGTCGCGCACGGGCGTCGCGACGCGCAGGCTCCCGCGCTGTCGCTGCTGGCACTGCTCGCGTGGTGGCGCGGGGACGGCGCCCGCGCCCAGATCCTGCTCGACCGTGCGCTGCAGGACGACCCGGGCTACCGGCTCGCCACCCTGCTCGACTCGGCGCTCGCCGCCGGCCTGGGACCGGGCTGGACGCGCCGCCCCGACCCGCCCGACGACGACGGCCGCGAATGGGACGAGGACCTGGACCCGCAAGGCCCGCACGGTGGTGAGGCCGACCCGCTGGTGGGTCCGCCGGAGCAGGGGCAGGGGCTCGGGAACGGATCCGCGCGGTGACGCGTCGAGCCCGATCGGCGGGTCGCGCGGGGGGCTGGTGCGGTCGCGTCGGGGACGACGCGCGTCGTCGCAGGTGGAGTCAGGGGCCAGGCGGCGGTACGGTCCTGGCACGGGCCATCGAGAGGAGCTCAGCATGGGCATCGTGGTCGGCTACCTGGCGACGCCGGAAGGGCGTGCCGCGCTGGACGCCGCAGTCCAGGAGGCCGGGATCCGCGGACGCGATGTCGTCGTCGTGGTCAGCGTGCGTGACGACGAGCCCGCCGAGCAGCGGGCCGCGACGGAGGCGGACCTCGCCAAGGTCGGGGAGGACCTCGCCGCCAAGGGCGTCGCGCACGAGGTGCGCCTGCTCGAGGGTGGCGACGTCGCCGACGACCTCATCGCCACCGCCGAGGAGGTCTCCGCCGAGCTCGTGGTCATCGGCCTGCGTCAGCGCAGCCCCGTCGGCAAGCTCATCCTCGGCGCCAACGCGCAACGTGTGCTCTTCGACGCCCCGTGCCCGGTGCTCACGGTCAAGCCGACCACGCGCTGACACACGCGGACCGCCGGGCGAACGCCCGGGCCGTGGCCCATCGCGCTGTCACGGCGGGCACGGTCGCGCGAAGCTGGTGACGCAGGTCGGGAATCCTCCCGGCCCCTCGGACGTTGGAGGGTTCGGACGTCCCGGCGCCGCCACACGACAGGCCGCGTGAGAGGACGCCATCTCCGGTGATCCGCGCGGCCCCGACTGCGCGACGCCGAGCCACCCGCGGGCGACGCCGCTGCAGCACTCGCGTGCGCAGGACGGCTCGTTCACGCGTTCCGCTCGGTACAATATCCATCTACCACCCGGCTCCATCTCCGGTGTCGTGCTGCCGAAAGGTCGTTCGTGACGTCCCAGACCCCGCATCCCGCGCTTCCGCGCGAGTTCGAGCACCCCGCGCTCCAGGACCTCGTGGTCCGCGGCCGCACCCACGGCTCGGTCGGTGCCGCTGAGGTCCGCTCGGCGTGCGAGCAGGCCGGCGTCGAGGACGCCAAGCGCCTCAAGGCCGTGGTCCGCGGACTCGCGACGGCCGGCGTGACGGTGAGCGACGCGGCCCCGGCGCGTGTCGCCGCGGCCACGAGCGCCAAGTCCCGGCCGACCGCCAAGGCGGCCGTCTCCACCGCGGCCAAGCCCGCGACCACCAAGCCCGCCACCGCCAAGCCCGCCACCGCCACTGCCGCCGCGAAGACGACGGCGGGCGCGGAGGAGGACGCCCCCGCGGCGAAGCCGAGGACGCGGACCGCCAAGCCGGCCACCAAGGCTGTTGCCAAGCCCGCCGCCAAGGCGGCGAAGGACGACGACATCCCCACCGACGGCGAGGACGTCGAGATCGAGGACGTCGACGTGGCCGCGCTCGAGGACGTGGTCGTCGAGGCCGACGCGGACACGGACACCGAGACCGCCACGGACGACGAGGGCGAGGCCAAGCCCGCCGCCGCGCGCGAGGAGTCCGAGGACTCGGGGTTCGTCTACTCCGACGCTGACGACGACGACGCCCCGGCGCAGCAGGTCGTCACGGCCGGTGCCACGGCCGACCCGGTCAAGGACTACCTCAAGCAGATCGGCAAGGTCGCGCTCCTCAACGCCGAGCAGGAGGTCGAGCTCGCCAAGCGGATCGAGGCCGGCCTGTTCGCCGAGGAGCGGCTCAACGCGGGCATCACGCTCGAGCCCAAGGCGCGCCGTGAGCTCGAGTGGATCGCGCAGGACGGCCGTCGCGCCAAGAACCACCTGCTCGAGGCCAACCTGCGCCTGGTCGTCTCGCTCGCCAAGCGGTACACCGGCCGCGGCATGCTCTTCCTGGACCTGATCCAGGAGGGCAACCTCGGTCTGATCCGTGCGGTCGAGAAGTTCGACTACACCAAGGGCTACAAGTTCTCGACCTACGCGACGTGGTGGATCCGTCAGGCCATCACGCGTGCGATGGCCGACCAGGCGCGCACCATCCGCATCCCGGTGCACATGGTCGAGGTCATCAACAAGCTCGCCCGTGTGCAGCGCCAGATGCTCCAGGACCTGGGCCGCGAGCCCACGCCGGAGGAGCTGGCCAAGGAGCTCGACATGACCCCGGAGAAGGTCGTCGAGGTCCAGAAGTACGGTCGGGAGCCCATCTCGCTGCACACGCCGCTCGGCGAGGACGGCGACAGCGAGTTCGGTGACCTCATCGAGGACTCCGAGGCCGTCGTGCCCGCCGATGCCGTGAGCTTCACGCTCCTGCAAGAGCAGCTGCACCAGGTCCTCGACACGCTCAGCGAGCGCGAGGCCGGCGTGGTGTCCATGCGCTTCGGCCTGACCGACGGTCAGCCGAAGACGCTCGACGAGATCGGCAAGGTCTACGGCGTGACGCGTGAGCGCATCCGTCAGATCGAGTCCAAGACGATGTCGAAGCTGCGTCACCCGTCGCGGTCCCAGGTCCTGCGCGACTACCTGGACTGACGCGTCCTGCGCGTGACGAGACCCCCGCACCCGGCTCGGATGCGGGGGTCTCGCGCGTCGTGGGCCCGAGGCCGGCATCACCCCGCCGCGGCGGGACGAACCTGCGCGTGGTCGCACCGCGGGGGCAGCGGGGTGGCGGGCTCGGGGGAGGGCACACGCACGCGTCGTGCCGCCTCGTCCGCGAGGGCGTCGGGAGGCTGACGGATGTCGAGGACGATGCCGGCCTCGTCCTCCTGCAGCGGCTCGAGCGCGGCGAGCTGGGTGTCGAGCAGCGACGCGGGCATGAAGTGGTCGAGCCGAGCGCCCAGCCGGGCGGCGAGCTGGGTGCGGGTCCCGACCAGGTGCACGAGCACCAGGCCGGGCACCCCGCGCCGGAGGGTGTCGCGGTAGCGACGGCGCAGCGCCGAGCACGCGACCACCGCTCCGCCGCGAGCCGCCGCGAGCTCACGCGCGACGTCCCGCAGCCACGGCTCGCGGTCGGCGTCGTCGAGAGGCGTTCCCGCCGCCATCTTCGCGACGTTCGTCGCGGGGTGCAGGCCGTCGGCGTCGATGAACTCGACGCCGAGGCGACGCGCGAGGAGCGACCCGACGGTCGACTTGCCGGAGCCGGAGACGCCCATGACGACGACCCGCATCACGGGCGTGGGCGCGCTCACCAGTCGTGCACCGTGCCGTCGGCGAGCCGGTTGTAGGGCAGGTACGCCTGCTCGTACGGGTAGCGGCCCGCCTCGTCGACGTCGAGCTCGACGCCCAGACCGGGCTGGTCGCCCGGGTGCAGGTAGCCGTCGGTGAAGGTGAACGACTGCTGGAACACCTCGTTCGTGCGCGTGCCGTGCTGCATGTACTCCTGGATCCCGAAGTTGTGGATCGCCAGGCCGAGGTGCATCGCGGCGGCCATGCCGACCGGGGAGACGTCGGTGGGTCCGTGCATGCCGGACTTCACCTGGTACTGCGCGGCGTAGTCGAGCACCTTCTTGAGGTGCGAGATGCCGCCGGTGTGAGTCACGGCGGAGCGCACGTAGTCGATCAGCTGCTCGCGGATGATCATCTGGTAGTCCCACACGGTGTTGAAGATCTCGCCGATCGCCAGCGGGGTCGTCGAGTGCTGGCGGACCAGGCGCAGCGCCTCCTGGTTCTCGGCGGGCGTCACGTCCTCGAGCCAGAACAGGTCGTACGGCTCGAGCGAGCGCGCGAGCCTGGCCGCCTGGATGGGCGTCATGCGGTGGTGGCCGTCGTGCAGCAGTGGGAGCTCGGGGCCGAACTCGTTGCGCACCGCCTCGAACACGGTCGGGACGTGCCGCAGGTAGGAGCGGGTGTCCCAGTCCTCCTCGGCGGGGCGTGCGCCGCGCTGCGCCGGCTCGTGGTCGTACCGGACGCCCGAGTTGGCCTCGTAGGTCGCGTTCGACGCGATGCCGTAGATCGACTTCAGCCCCGGGACGCCCGTCTGCACGCGGATCGCCCGATAGCCCTGCTCCTGGTGGCTGCGGATCGAGTCGAAGAGCTCGTCGTTGGTCTTGCCCGACGCGTGCCCGTAGGCGAGCAGGCCGGTGCGGGACGCGCCGCCGAGCAGCTGGTAGACGGGCATGCCGGCGGCCTTGCCCTTGATGTCCCACAGCGCCATGTCGACCGACGCGATCGCGGCCATGGTCACGGGACCGCGACGCCAGTACGCGCTGCGGTACAGGAACTGCCACGTGTCCTCGATGCGGCTCGCGTCGCTGCCGATCAGCAGCGGGACGACGTGCTCGCGCAGGTAGGCCACGACCGCGAGCTCACGCCCGTTGAGGGTCGCGTCGCCGAGGCCGGTCAGACCGTCCTCGGTCGTGAGCTTGAGGGTGACGAAGTTGCGGTCCGGGCTGGTGACGACGACGTCGGCAGCGACGATCTTCATGGCGGTGGCTCCTCGGGTCTCAGACGGTCTGGCTCGAGCCGGCGAGCGCCTGCTCGAGAGTGGCGACGAGGTCGGTCTCGTCGCGCAGGTCGGGGGCGAGCGTGTCGAGCAGCAGCGCGGCCTGCTCGCGTGGTGTGTCGGCGGCGGCGAGGGCTCGCGCGAGCGCCTCGGCGCCCGGGTCGCTGCCGCTCTCGTCGGACAGGTGCCGTGCCCACGCGCCGACGACGAGCGCGTGCACGGGTGCGGCGGGAAGCCCCGCCGCGCGTCGTGCGCGGGCGACGGCGAGCACGCGGACGCCGAGCTTCACCGAGCCGTCGCAGGCGATCTGGGCGAGTCGGTGCTCGATGCGGGGGTTGGCGAACCGCTCGCGCAGGGTGGCCAGCGCGTCGTCGACCTCGCCCGCCGGGAGCGGGACGACCGGCCGTGCGGCGTCCCAGAGCTCGTCGAGCATGGTCCGGCAGGCGGGGTCGGCGAACGCCTCCGCGACGGTCGCGTGGCCGCGGGCCAGACCGGTGTACGCGAGCAGCGAGTGCCCGGCGTTCAGGAGCCACAGCTTGCGCTGCTCGTAGGGACGCACGTCGTCGACGAGCCGGGCGCCGACGAGGTCCCACGCGGGCCGCCCGGCCGGGAAGGCGTCCTCGAGCACCCACTCGGCGAACGGCTCGGTGACCACGGGGGACGTGTCGATGCGGCCGGTCAGGAGCCGCACGGTGTCGCGGTCGGCATCGGTCGTCGCGGGGGTGATGCGGTCCACCATCGTCGAGACGAAGGAGACCGTCGCGTCGATCCAGGCGGTGAGCGAGGTGTCCACCTGGGACGCGAGCGTGCGCACGACCGTGCGGGTCACGCTGCCGTTGTCAGGCAGGTTGTCGCACGAGACGACCGCGAGCGGGCCCGCGCCGGCAGCGCGGCGTGCGCGCAGCCCGTCGACGAGCCGCCCGGGCGCGGTGGTCGCCGCCGTCGCGTCGCCACGTCGCAGCGCGGCGATGTCCGCCTGCACCGCGGGGTCGTCGAGGTCGAGCCGCCCGTCGGCCGTGAGGCAGTAGCCCCGTTCCGTGACGGTGAGGGTCACGACGGCGACCTCCGGGCGTGCGACGAGCGCGCGCCACGTGTCGACGTCGGCGCCGTCATGCGCCTCGACGAGGGCGTCGATGCTCTGGGCGGTGTCGCCGTCGGCCGCTCGCGTCAGGACGACGTACCGCCCGTCCTGCGCGGCGAGCGCGCGCGCCGCCGCGGCGGACCGGCCGGTGAAGGCGGCGATGCCCCAGGTGTCGTACGGAGCCGCCGCGTTCGCGCGGTCGGTGTACCAGGCCTGGTGCGCGCGGTGGAACGCGCCGAGCCCGAGGTGCACGACCCGGACGGCGGGCGCCGGGTCACGGCGTCGCCAGGCTGTCGGAACGGTCATCGTCACTTCTCCTCGTCGCGGCGCGGCGGTGCGCCGGGCTCCTCACGATTGAGCCGTGCGACGGGTCGTCGTGGCAATCGGTTGCCACGAGTTGCCCCGCCGGGCCGCGTGGCGCTGCTGGGTCAGCGACGTCCGCGGGGCGGGGGAGCGGTCGAGCTGCGGACGACGAGCTGCGCGGGGAGCAGGGCGGGCCGGGTGTGCTGCGGCGTCCGGGCGCGGATGTCGTGCAGCAGCGTGCGCACCGCGTGCTGGCCGAGCGCGTGCAGCGGAGCGGCCACCGTCGTGAGCGCGGGGCTGCACAGCTCCGCGCCGAAGATGTCGTCGAAGCCCACGACGCTCACGCGCTGCGGCACCTTCACGCCGGCCGCGGCAAGTCCCTGCAGGAGGCCGATCGCCACGAGGTCGTTGTACGCGACGACCGCCGTCACGCCGCTCGCCGCCAGCGGCCCGACGGCGGCGAGCCCGCCCGCGAGGGTCGGGGCGAACGGCCCGATCCGGTGGACCCGCAGGTCGAGCTCGTGGCCGGCCTCGCGCATCGCGCGCCATCGCATGCCGTCGGCCCACGAGGCCTCGGGGCCGGCGGCGTAGGCGATCTTGCGGTGCCCGAGCTCGCCCAGGTGCTCGAGCGCGCGCCGCATCCCGCGCGCGTTGTCCGTGACGACGCTCGGGATGCCGCCGAGGACCCGGTTGAGGACGACGGTCGGACGCTGCTTGGCGAGCACCCGGATCGTCGAGTCCGACATGCGCGAGGTGCCCAGCACGACGCCCTCGACCAGGGGCACGAGCCGTTCCAGCGCCTTGCGCTCGGCCGTCGCGGACTCGAGCACGTCGGTGACGAGCAACGTCTGGTCCTCGGCGTCCGCAGCCTCCTGGGCGCCGCGGATGATCTGGAAGAAGAACGGGTTCGTGACGTCGGAGACGACGAGCGCGAGCAGCGACGTCCGGCCCGTCGGGAGGGCGCGCGCGAGCGGGTTGGCGCGATAGCCGAGCTCGTCTGCCACGGCGCGGATGCGTGCCGCGGTCTCCGCGTTGACGCGTCCCGGGCGGGAGAACGCACGCGAGACGGTCGACGGCGCGACGCCCGCGGCGGTCGCGACGTCGTAGATCGTCGGGCTGCGGCGTTCGTCCTCCGAGCCGACCATGGACGCACGCTAGTTCGCGCGGCAAGTCATGGCAACCGCTTGTCATGCCCACGGTCGCGGCCTCCCAATGGGTGTCAGCCGGCGGTCCACCGCGGCACCGAGAGGAGAGCACTGATGCTTCGTCCCCAGGACACCCCCACCCGTGAGCGCAGGTCGCTGGCCGGCCTCTGGAGCTTCCGGCTCGACCCCGCGCTGGTCGGCGCCGACGAGCAGTGGTTCGGCGGGCCGCTCGAGCACGCCCGGGAGATGCCCGTCCCCGCGAGCTACAACGACATCCTCGTCGGGACCGAGGGGCGCGACCACGTCGGTGACGCCTGGTACCAGACGACGACGCGCGTGCCCCGCGGCTGGGCCGGGCAGCGCGTCGTGCTGCGGTTCGACAGCGCGACGCACGCGGCCACGGTGTGGGTCGACGGCACCGAGGTGGTCCGGCACGTCGGCGGGTACACGCCGTTCGAGGCCGACATCACCGAGCTGGTGACCCCGGGCGACGAGGTCCGCGTGACGGTCGCCGTGAACAACGAGCTGACCTTCCAGACGATCCCGCCGGGGGTCGTGCACGAGACGCCGAACGGTCGTCGTCAGCAGTACTTCCACGACTTCTTCAACTACGCGGGGCTCGCCCGTTCGGTGTGGCTTTGCGCGATCCCCCAGACGCGCGTCGAGGACATCACGGTGACGACCGACGTGCGGGGGAACGACGGAGTCGTCGCGTACGCCGTCGAGATCGCCGGCGACGACGAGCACACCGTCGAGGTCGTCCTGCACGACGCCGACGGCGTCGAGGTCGGCCGCAGCCAGGGAGCCGCGGGCGAGATCGTCGTGCCGGACGCTCACCTGTGGGCACCCGGCGACGGCTACCTGCACGTGGCTCAGGTCGAGGTGCGCTCCACCGCGGGGGAGCTGCTCGACCAGTACGCGCAGACGGTCGGCATCCGCACGGTCGAGGTGCGTGGCACCGAGTTCCTCATCAACGGCGCGCCGTTCCACTTCACCGGGTTCGGACGCCACGAGGACACACCTGTCCGCGGCAAGGGGCACGACGACGCGTTCCTCGTGCACGACATGGAGCTCATGCGCTGGATCGGCGCGAACTCCTTCCGGACGTCGCACTACCCGTACGCCGAGGAGGTCTACGACTACGCGGACCGCCTCGGACTGGTCGTCATCGACGAGGTGGCCGCGGTCGGCCAGAACATGGGCCTCGCGGGTGGCATCTTCGGCGGGCAGAACTACACGACCTTCTCGCCCGAGACCATCAACGACGTCAGCCGTGAGGCGCACGCGCAGGCGATCCGCGAGCTCGTCGCGCGCGACAAGAACCACCCGAGCGTCGTCCTGTGGTCGATCGCGAACGAGCCGGAGTCGGACACCGACGCCGCGCGCGCCTACTTCGAGCCGCTGTTCACGCTGACGCGCGAGCTGGACCCGAGCCGACCGGTCGGGTTCGTCAACGTGATGCTCGCGCCGCACGGCGCCTGCAAGGTGAGTGAGCTCGGCGACGTCGTCATGCTCAACCGGTACTACGGCTGGTACGTGAACACCGGCGACCTCGAGGCCGCGGAGACGGCCTGGCGTGCCGAGCTCGAGCAGTGGGCGACCGACGGCAAGCCGATCATCATCACGGAGTACGGCGCCGACACGATCGCCGGGGTGCACTCGCTGACGCCCCAGCCCTGGTCCGAGGAGTACCAGGTCGCGTACCTCGAGATGAACCACCGCGTCTTCGACAGCGTTCCGGCCGTGGTCGGCGAGCAGGTCTGGAACTTCGCCGACTTCGCGACGGCGTCGGCGAGCGTGTTCCGCGTCGACGGCAACAAGAAGGGCGTCTTCACCCGCGACCGTCGGCCCAAGGCTGCCGCGCACGCCCTGCGTCGCCGCTGGAACCGCGATGCCTGACCAGCGCCCGCCGACTCGACCCCCGACCTCGCCGCACGTCGCGGCACCGACCCAAGGACCGGCCATGACCAGCACCGTCGCTGACGCACCCGCCATCCCGCCCGACTCGACCCCCGCCCCGACCACCTCGAGCACCCCCGGCGAGCCGACCTCGTCGGGACGGCTGCGCCGCTCGCAGCTCCTCGGGTACGCCGCGGGGGACGCCGCCAACAACCTGGCGTTCTCCATGACGTCGATGTTCCTGCTGCTGTACTACACGGACGTCGTGGGGATCTCGCCCGCGGCGGCCGGCACCCTGTTCCTCGTCGTGCGTGCCTGGGACGCGTTCGCGGACATCTACGCGGGCCGCGTCGTGGACAAGACCATGACCCGTTGGGGCAAGTTCCGGCCGTTCTTCCTGTTCGGCTCCCTGCCGCTGCTGCTCCTGAGCGTCGCGACGTTCACGGTCCCCGGCGGGCTGGGCGGGACCGGCAAGCTCATCTACGCCTACATCACCTACGCGCTGCTCGGCCTCGCCTACAGCCTGGTCAACATCCCGTACGGCTCCCTCGCGTCGGCCATGACGCAGGTGCCCACGGAGCGTGCGAAGCTCGCGAGCTTCCGGATGATCGGCACGGCGGCGACGATCATCATGCTGTCGTTCGTCGTGGCGCCCCAGATCCGCGACGCGGAGAACCTGCAGCAGTCGCTGACGATGACCACGCTGCTCTTCGTCGTGATCGGGTTCGGGCTGTACATGCTGCTGTTCCGGACGTCGCGGGAGTCCGTGGTGCGCGACGTGGCGCGCGTGAGCCTGCGCCAGAGCATGGGCACGCTGCGGAGCAACCGCCCGCTGCTCATGCTCTGCCTGAGCGCGCTGTCGTTCCTCACGGGCATGTTCGCCCTGCAGACCGTGCAGGCGTACTACGCCCGGGACGTGCTCGGCGACGCCAACCTCTTCATCGTCCTGACCGTGGTCAGCACGCTCGCGATGTTCGTCGTCGCGCCGGCCATCCCGCGCATCGTCGGGGCGATCGGGAAGAAGACGGCGTACATCGCGGCCGGGGTGACCTCGGTCGTCGCAGCGATCGGCATCGCGTTGACCCCGCCGTCGCTCGTCTGGCTCGCGGTCGTGCTCTTCGGCCTCTACGGCATCGGCATCGCCGCGGTGAACACCCTCATGTGGGCGCTCGAGGCGGACACGGTGGAGTACGGCGAGTGGCGCAGCGGCGTGCGGACCGAGGGCACGACGTACGCGATGTTCTCGTTCACCCGCAAGCTCGGGCAGGCGCTCGGCGGTGCGGCCGCGGCCTTCGGCCTGGGCATGGTCGGCTACCTCGCCGACGCGGAGCAGCAGACCCAGGGCACGCTCGACGGCATCCGCGCGATCGCGGGCTTCGTCCCTGCGGTGTTCATCGGCATCGGCGTCGTGATCATGCTCGTCTACCCGCTGACCGAGAAGACCTTCGCGACGATGGTCAGCGAGGTCACCGCCCGCCGGGCCGCGCGTACCGCCGACGCGACCCCGACCGCTGAGGAGGCGTGACGATGACCGACGTCGCAGGTGGCAG